>WGNM01000004.1 GCA_016124575.1 Cryomorphaceae bacterium | reverse complement strand
ATGCAAGCTCAAGGGTGTGCATCATTTTGTGATGCCTTATTACTTGCAACTCTATATCGATGAATTTGCCTTTCGCTACAACCTGAGAGATGAATCTCAAATCTTCAAAATCGCGGTTGAAAACCTGATTCGGTCCTTGGGGCACGATTGCGGATAATCAACATTTGACGTTAATCATTGGTTTGGTCATGAAGCAAGCTCCTTTTGAAGCCAACTTCGAAACAACCCTTCAAAATAGCCATTCCCTATCGCAACCGCTTTACAAACTTTTAAACTTGAAAATAATCGTGAAATGAAAAATCCTTTCCTTACGATTCATACCCGTCAACTTATTGGATGTCTATACGGTGATCAGCACGCCTAGCGAATAGTCGTTTTCGACATTCACACTTAATGCGGTGTTCTAAGAGCTCATCAGTGACTTCAGAGGCGCTGCTTGGCGAGGAAACTATTATTGAAAAGTTTCTCGATTGTGACATTTTATCGAATTGAAGACCTTGTACGCCTTGGCTTAATGTACCTCATCAATGCAGTGATTTGGTTTCTTGGTTGGGCATCCGTCGAGGTCTTTAGACATCTAAGATTCTTATTCACACGCCGTGAATCTTTTTCAAGAGCCGGGTGATATTCAATGGTCAGAATGATAAATTTCCGTTTCACGATGGTGGGAATGAGTGGAATTGTTATCTTTGCAGAAGAAACGGAGGTTTTTCGATGGAGAGGGGTGAGAACCCCTCTTTTTATTACATGTTCGATAATGATCACAAAGGGTCAAATAGAGGGAATGCTCGCCACCGAGCTTGAAGGCTCACCAGTGTTTGTGGTGAAAGTAGATGTCAATACACAAAACGACATACGCGTGCTTGTCGACAACGACGAGGGCATCTCTATCCGTGATTGTGTCAAGGTGAGTCGATTTATTGAGGGCTCATTTGATCGTGAAGTAGAAGATTATTCGCTTCAAGTATCATCCCCAGGAGCTGATCACCCACTTGCAGTAAAACGTCAGTATTTTAAGAATGTCGGACGTGAAGTGGCGGTGCATCTGTTGGACGGAGAAAAAATCAAAGCACTGCTCGAAAAAGCAGATGAGGAAGGGGTGAGTTTGTATTGGACAGTAAAGGAAGCGGTGGAAGGACGAAAGTCGAAGGTGCTGGTAGAAAAACGCCGAGATATTAAGTACGAGGAAATAAAAGAGACCAAAGTGGTCATTTCATTTAAATAAGGAAACATGAACGTTGCGAATCTGAACGAGTCTTTCGCGGATTTTAAGGAGTTGAAGAACATCGACCGTGAGACCATGCTTATGATTCTGGAAGATATCTTCCGCCAGATGATCATCAAGCGCTATGGCACGGATGAGAATTTTGACATAATCATAAACCCAGATAAAGGTGACCTTGAGATTTGGAGAAACCGAGACATCGTTGACGACGAGGAATTAGAAGATGAGAATCTTGAGATCGCGTTGTCGGATGCTTTGAAAATCCAAGATGACTTTGAAATCGGTGAAGAGGTTTCAGAAGAAATCAAAATCGAAGATTTCGGCCGACGCAGTGTTTTGGCCATTCGCCAAAACTTGGTGTCGCGCATTATGGATCTTGAAAAAGATCACATCTACCAAAAATACAAAGAGCGTGTAGGAGAAATCGTTGCCGGTGAGGTTTACCAAATCTGGAAACGTGAGATCCTTGTTATCGACGATGAAGAGAATGAGTTGGTTTTGCCGAAAGCAAATCAAATCCCTTCCGACTTTTTCAAAAAGGGCGATACGGTGCGCGCCGTTGTGTCTGAAGTAGATATGCGCAACAATACCCCGCGTATCATTCTTTCTAGAACAGCACCGCAATTTTTGGAGCGTTTGTTTGAACAAGAGGTGCCTGAGGTATTTGATGGACTAATCACCATCAAAAATATCGTTCGTGAACCGGGTGAAAGAGCAAAAGTAGCTGTTGAATCTTACGATGATCGTATTGATCCTGTGGGTGCTTGTGTAGGTATGAAGGGGGCGCGTATCCATAGCATTGTGCGCGAGTTGAAAAACGAAAACATCGATGTAATCAACTACACGTCGAATGACCAGTTGTTGATCGCAAGAGCTCTTAGCCCTGCTAAGATCTCAAGCATTACCCTAGATGCTGAAAACAAGAAGGCCGATGTCTTCTTGAAACCAGATCAGGTTTCGCTGGCGATTGGTAAAGGCGGACATAACATCAAACTAGCAAGTCGGTTAACGGGTTACGAAATTGATGTATACCGCGAATCAGAAGCTGAGCTTGATGACGTTGAAATCGATGAATTCAGCGATGAAATCGATGCTTGGATCATCGATGCTTTGAAATCGATCGGATGCGATACTGCACGCAGCGTGCTTGAACTCGATCCTGAAGAATTGGCTAAAAGAACAGACTTGGAGGTAGAAACCATTAAAGAGGTTGTTAGAATCCTGCGGTCTGAATTTGAATAATTGTAATTTCAAGCTCTAAATAAGAGCTTAGAGGAGACACTGTATGTCTGAAGAAAACAAGGCTGTACGTCTTAAAAAAGTTGCTACTGAGTTTAACGTTGGTATCTCTACCATCGTTGAGTTTCTCGAGAAGAAAGGTATCGCGGTTGAAAGCAACCCAAATACCAAGATCGAGCAAGACGTGTATTCCCTTTTGATGAAGGAATATGCCGACGAGAAGAAGCAAAAAGAAAAGGCGAAAAGCGCCGGAAGGGCTCGTAGTGAACGCGAAAGCATCACACTAGACGATACCCGGAAGGAGAAGGAAAAACCAGAAGAGGACGATGAAGATTTGGATCTTTCGAGATTCCAAAAATCTGACGTGCCCGTGGTAAACAAGGCCCAAGCACCTGCTGCTCCAGCTCCTGAACCTAAGGTTGAGAAGCCAGCGCCTGTTGCTGAAAAAGAGGTTGAAAAACCGAAGGTGGAAGAAGCACCGAAAGCACCCGTTGCTGAAAAGGTAGTTGAAACACCGAAAGAGCCAGAAGCTCAAGCTCCACCTGCTGAACCTAAAGCACCAGAGCCAGCTCCTGTTGAAGAACCAAAGAGAAACCAGCCGAAAGTTGTTGGCATGGTTGATTTGGATGCCCTAAACCCGAAAAAGAAGCCTCAGCCAAAAGCTGAAGAGCCGAAGAAGGTAGAGAAAGCTCCAGAAAAGCCTGTAGCCAAAGAACAACCAAAGCCTCAGCCAAAAGCTGAAGAGCCGAAAGCTGCAACTCCTCCTCCAACTCCTGAACCACCGGCTCAGCCAGAACCGCCGCAAATCATGCGCGCTGAAGCTGAAAAATTGTCGGGTCTTACCGTCATTGGTAAAATCGAACTGCCGGTTGAACGTCCGAAGAAAAAACAACCTGTGGCGTCATCTTCCGATGACGATTTGAGGAAGAAACGCAAGCGGAAACGTATTGCGAAAGACGGACAACCAGGAACGCCAAATACGCAAGGTGGACAAGGAGGACAAGGTGGCCAGGGCGGCCAGGGTGGACAAGGTGGGCCTGGAGGTCAGAACCGAGGTCAAGGTGGACAGAATCGCGGTCCAGGTGGTGGACAAGGAGCAGGGAATAGAAATAGACCAGCTCGTCCGGCTGCAGGAGATAAAAAACCTGAAGTAACCGACGCAGCGATCCAAAAAGAGATCAAAGAAACACTTGCTCGCTTAAGTGGCGGTGGTAAGTCGAAATCGTCGAAACTCAGAAGAGCGAAGCGCGATGCGGTTGCCGCTCGTCAAGAAGAAGAGAACATACGTCTCGAAGAAGAGTCAACAGTGTTGAAGTTGACTGAATATGTGACAGTTTCTGAACTCGCTCGCATGATGAGCCGTCCGGTAAACGATGTCATATCTGCTTGTATGTCGCTAGGTATCATGGTTTCGATCAACCAACGACTGGATGCGGAAACCATCCAAATCATCGCTGAAGAGTTCGGTTATACTGCTGAATTCGTCAGTGCTGAAGTGCAAGAAGCCATTCATGAAGAAGAAGATAGCGCAGATACACTCGAAGAACGTCCGCCTATCGTTACTGTAATGGGTCACGTTGACCATGGTAAAACATCGTTGCTCGATTATATCCGAAGCGCAAATGTTATTGCCGGTGAGTCAGGTGGTATCACACAGCACATTGGAGCTTACAACGTAACGCTCGACAATGGTAAGAAAATGACTTTCCTTGATACCCCAGGTCACGAAGCGTTTACAGCGATGCGTGCACGTGGTGCTCAAGTAACAGATTTGGCCATCATTGTGGTAGCTGCCGATGACTCGGTAATGCCGCAAACAATTGAGGCGATTAACCACGCGCAAGCAGCTGGTATCCCGATGATCTTCGCGATCAATAAAATTGATAAAGATGGCGCCAACCCGGATCGCATCCGCGAGGCTCTCGCTGGTATGAATATCTTGGTTGAAGACTGGGGTGGTAAATTCCAATGTCAAGAGATCTCTGCGAAGAAGGGCTTGAACATCGAGCTTTTGCTCGAGAAAGTTGTGCTCGAAGCTGAAATTCTCGAACTGAAAGCAAACCCGAACAAACGCGCTGTTGGTGCAGTGATTGAATCATCTCTCGACAAAGGACGTGGATATGTTTGTACCATGCTTGTTGAAGGAGGAACCATGCGCGTTGGAGATCCTATTCTCGCAGGTCAGTACTCTGGTCGCGTAAAGGCGATGTACAACGAACGTGGACAAAGAGTGGATGAAGCTGGCCCATCAATGCCAGTTTCTGTACTCGGAATGAGCGGTGCACCTAGCGCAGGCGATAAATTCCACGTCTTCGAAGATGAAAAAGAAGCTAGAACCATTGCAACCAAACGTCAGCAACTGCAACGTGAACAAGGTGTTCGTACACAACGTCACATCACAATTGAAGAAATTGGACGTCGTATAGCAATCGGGGAGTTTAAAGAACTCAACCTCATTGTTAAAGGTGACGTTGATGGATCTATCGAGGCGCTTAGCGATGCATTGCAGAAGTTGTCGACAGAGAAAATTCAGGTCAACATCATCCACAAAGCGGTTGGTCAAATCTCCGAATCCGACGTGTTGCTGGCATCTGCATCAGATGCGATCATCATCGGCTTCCAGGTTCGTCCGTCAGCAAATGCTAGAAAACTCGCTGAATCTGAAGAAATTCAAATCCGCCTGTACTCGGTTATCTACCACGCCATGGAAGAAGTTAAAGAAGCCATGGAAGGAATGCTTTCAACCAAAATTGAAGAGCAAGTTACGGGTACCGCGGAAATTCGCGAGGTGTTCAAAATATCGAAGGTGGGAACCATCGCTGGTGGATTCATTCTCGATGGAAAAATATCTCGAAACAACAAGGTCCGCGTTATCCGCGATGGCATCGTAATCTTTACTGGAAACCTTGGATCTTTGAAGCGATTCAAAGACGATGTGAAAGAAGTTGCTCGTGGCTATGAATGTGGTTTGAACGTAGATAAGTTCAACGACATTAAAGTTGGTGACCACATCGAAGGATTCGAAGAGGTAGAAGTGAAACAGAAACTCTAATCAAGAGTTAACAGACATAGAATCAATGCCCAGATGAAATTCTGGGCATTTCTATTTCCGAAGAAACCACAATTGCTCCCGGATAAGAAGACTTCAATTGTTGGAGGTGTCGATATGCCTCAAGCTGATCTCTAAAATCACCGACTTGGACAGCGAAATTGGGCGGATTTTGTACCATATAACATGGCATATCTTTGTGTGAAGATAAAAATGCAGATCTACGTCCGCGCGCCTCTGATAAGTCCCCAAAATAGATCTGAACCCGATATCCATCCAGTTTAGGAGGATCTGCTCGATGCAAACTATCGAGCCGATTCAATTTCGCTGGAGTATGAACAATGATCAATCCTTCACCATTTGTAACAATTGGCTGGGGGACAGATACTACAGGCTTTTCTTTCATAGTGTCTTGCGGTACCTGCACTTTTACAGGTTCTTCCTCCGTGCCGCCTTTCATCTCTTCAACTTTTTCTTTGCGAAACATCTTCTCCCACCAGGTTTGTTCTTGTGAAGTTCCAATCATGGAGGTTGTCATGGCCAATGCCAAAAAAGAAATGCGGATCAAATGTGTTTTTGTGCTCATATTGGCGACAAATTTAGACGATTTCTATGCATTTTCTGTGCCACCTGTATTTGTTGTTTAACAATGCACTTTTCGCAAACCATTGAAACTGAAATGCCAAGAGAGTGTTCGCTAGTTGTGAACCGACAAAATCATAATTTAGAACGATTTTAAATTATAAAAGAGAATCACAAAATTGTATTTCCACCCTGTTTCGGTTGTTAATTTAGGCTAAATTTGCCCGCGATAATGTGCATTCTGATTAGAAAAAGACACACAATGAACCGACATTCTTTTGGACCATCTTGGTATCGGAGCTTGATTATATGCTTGTTTCTAGGCTTTGTTTCCTCTGCAACTGCGGGGGTGTGGGAAGGTGGTGACCCAGTTAAAGGGGAGCAACTTTTCAATGCGAACTGCGCATCTTGCCACAAAATCAACAAAGAAGTTTTGGCAGCCCCTGGCTTAGGCGGCATTGCAGAACGTTGGAGTGCGAGCGAAGAGCTTCTCGTTCAGTGGATACAGAATCCACAAGCTGCTGCTGCCTCTGGCGACCCTTACATCAAGTCTCTCGTTGAGCGTTATGTCCCAACTTTCGGTTGGATGGCTGCTCAAGCAGTTTCTGAGGCCGACATTGCCGATATCATGGCATATGTTCAAAACCCTCCAGGAAAAACGGAAGTTGTTGATACAGGGGATGCTTGTCCGACAATCGATGACCTCGATCAAGGCTCTTCAAATAGTTCAGCAACCATTTGGTTCATTATTCTATTTGTCCTTTTCCTAATAATAGCTGTATCTGCTAGCAACGTCCGCTTCTCTCTGAATAACGCTATGCGTGAGTCTGAAGGTGGTGAGCGTTTGGCGCCTATTTCTTACGGAATGCAGATTCGCGCTTGGGCATGGAAGAACTTGGTGTTTGTATCACTCATCGGGTTGTTTGTCGTGGCTTACGTAGCTGTTGTTGGTTACCAAAGTGCTATGGATGTCGGTGTTTACGAGGGCTACCGCCCTGAACAACCAATCCAATTCTGGCACAGCATTCACGTTTGTGAGAACGAAGTCGATTGTCAATACTGTCACAGCAGTGCTTCAAAATCGAAACACGCTGGAATTCCTTCTACGAACGTTTGTATGAACTGTCACAAAGGAATCAAGAACGGAAAACGCTGGGGTGAGAAAGAGATCGGAAAGATTTACGATGCTATCGGTTTTGACCCTACTTCTGGACAATACATAGAAAATTACGAAGAGAAGCCTATTGCTTGGACAAAAGTGCACAACCTTCCAGATCACGTTTACTTTAACCACTCACAGCACGTTGCTGTTGGAGGTTTGGAGTGTCAAAACTGTCACGGAGATGTTGCGAAATTCACAGTTGGACGTATCGCGCCAGTAGAAGAGATCAATGCGTTGATCGACGACTATCCGACGCTAATCCAGTTGTCGAAGCCTACCCTTACCATGGGGTGGTGTATCGAATGTCACAACAAGGCTGAAGTTGATCTTACTAAGAGTGGCTACTACGAAGAAATTCACAACCGCTTGAAAAAAGAGATCCGCGGAAACGAGGAACTGCGTAACTACCTCGGAGACGATAAAGTGACTGTCAAGGAACTTGGGGGCTGGGAATGCTCTAAGTGCCACTATTAATATTGTAAGCTAATTAGCATGGCAGAGAATAAACGATATTGGTCAGGTCTTGATGAACTGAATAAGACTGAAGCTTATAAAGAAGCTTTGGCTGTTGAATTTCAAGGTCAACAAAGCGTAGATGAATTTCTAGGCGATGAGCGTTTGAAAGAAACCAATACAGGTCGTCGTGACTTCCTGAAATTTATGGGATTCAGCATCACCGCGGCAACGCTGGCGGCTTGCGAAACTCCAGTTGTGAAGTCGATTCCTTATGTGAACAAGCCTGAAGAAATTACTCCAGGTATCGCGAATTATTATGCGAGCACATATTTCGACGGACAAGATTTCGGAAGTGTTTTGGTGAAGACCCGTGAAGGTCGTCCGATTTTTATTAAAGGAAATAAAGAATACGGATTTGGTGGTGGTGTGCTAAACGCACGCATCAACAGTTCTGTTCTTGGTTTATACGATTCAGCGCGCATCCAGTCTCCAATGATTGGAAAATCGGCGTCTGATTGGAACACGGTAGACGAGAAAATCATGGCGGCTTTGTCTGCTGCGAAACGTGTCGCTATCGTTTCTGGTTCTGTTATCAGTCCGTCAACAACCCGCGCAATCAACGAGTTCAAGGCACGCTACAACGCGGATCATGTCCAATACGAGGCCATCAGCTACCAAGGTATGCGCGATGCCAACCAGAATGCTTTCGGTAAAGCAGCTATTCCAATGTACCATTTTGATAAGGCGAAGGTGATCGTAAGTATCGCTGCCGACTTCCTTTCAACGTGGTTAACTGGAAACGTGTTTGCTGCTGACTATGCCAAAGGTCGTCGACCAGAAGGTGCATGGATGTCGAAGCACTTCCAGTTCGAATCAGCTATGTCTGTTACAGGAACCAATGCTGATGCACGTTACATGATATCTCCTTCTCAAGAAGGTAAACTAGCCGCGGCTATTCTTGATCGCCTAAACGGTGGAAACGCTGGTGTAGAAGGTGTTGAAGAGGGTGCATTGGTGAAAGCAGTAGCTGCGCTAAAAGCAAACAAGGGAAATGCTCTTGTGGTTGCTGGCAGCAACGATGTGAATGTCCAAATGATTGTGAATGCAATCAACATGTCACTCGATAGCTACGGAAATACAATCGATATTAAAAATCCACTTCGCGCTTTTGCTGGCGATGACCGCGCATTTGCGAAGTTGGTAAACGATATGAAATCTGGTGCTGTAGATGCAGTAATATTCTACGGTACAAACCCTGTTTACTCATACCACAATGCTCCAGACTTGCGCGATGCAATGTCGAAAGTAGCAACGAAGGTTTCTTTTAACCTTGTGGCCGACGAAACAGCTTCTCTGTGCGACTTCTGTTGTCCAGATAACCACTACCTCGAGTCTTGGAACGATTTGAGCATGGTAGAGGGTCGCGTTGACTTGGTTCAACCTGCGATCACTCCTTTGTTCAACACACGTCAAGCGCAGACTTCTCTTTTGAAGTGGTGTGGAAATGCTGCTGATTATTACACGTACTTGCGTCAAACCCACAATGCTGGGTACACCGCAGATATGATGAATACCGACCAGTCATGGAATGCTGCTGTGCACAATGGTTGCATGATGAAGGCTGTTGCTGAAGCTCCAGCAGAAATGGAGGCTGAAGTTTCAGCGCCTGCGTTGGATGTTGCTGGTGCAATTGCAGCGGTTACTGCTATTAAAGGTGGGTCATTCGAGCTTGCTACTTACCTAAAGGCAGGTATCGGAAACGGAAGCCAAGCGGCGAATCCGTGGTTGCAAGAGCTACCAGATCCGGTAACGAAGGTAACGTGGGATAACTATGTGACCATGGCGCAGAGCGACATGGAAAGCATGAACCTCAATACATACTTGGCGCAACGTGACCATGCGTCTTTGGTGAAGGTTACTGCGAATGGTATGGAGGTGATCCTTCCAGCTTATCCACAACCAGGTCAAAAGCCAGGTACGGTGGGTATCGCATTGGGGTACGGACGAGGAGCAGGAAACGAGAATATCGGTCGTGCTGCCTTCCAAACGAAAGAGAACGGTGAACACATCGTTGGTGAAGATGGATTGTTCGTTCCAATCGGAAAGAATGTCTTCCCAATGACAACGGTTCAAAATGGAACTCCTGTGTATGCAAACTTCAGCGTTGAAGTAGTTGCTGCAGAGGGCACATATCCATTGGCTTGCACACAGATGCACCACACCTACATGGGTCGTGACTCTGTTGTGAAGGAGACTAGCTACTCAGCGTTCAAAGCTGAAGCAGATAAGCCAAAAGGTAAGGCGTCATGGAACATGGCACACGGACTTGCAGTGCACGAAGATGTGAACGGAGATGGTGTGATCAATGCGCAAGACAAAAAACCAATCAGTGATTTCGATTTGTGGCATGAACACCCTGTTGAAGGGGTGGGTCACCGCTGGGGTATGACCATCGACCTTTCTTCTTGTATCGGTTGTGGTTCATGTATTACAGCATGTCACATTGAAAATAACGTGCCTGTTGTAGGTAAAGACGAAGTACTTCGTCACCGAGACATGCACTGGATGCGTATCGACCGCTTCTACAGTTCTGATTACTCATTGGAACGTGGTGAAGAAGAAGGTTTGGGAGCAATCGATACTTACGGACGTATGGAGCATCCATCTGCAAATCCGCAGACTGTGCACATGCCGATGATGTGCCAACACTGTAACCACGCTCCGTGTGAAACAGTTTGTCCGGTACTCGCTACTACACACAGCAATGAAGGTCTGAACCAAATGACGTACAACCGTTGTATTGGTACCCGCTACTGTGCGAACAATTGTCCGTACAAAGTGCGCCGTTTCAACTGGTTCAACTACATGGGCTATGATAAGTTCAAAAACTTCAACCCATCTCAAGATAGCTTGAGCCGCATGGTATTGAACCCGGATGTAACGGTTCGTGCTCGTGGGGTAATGGAGAAGTGCAGTATGTGTGTTCAACGTATCCAAACAGGAAAACTTGATGCCAAGAAAGCTGGCACTCCAGTAGCTGATGGAGCTGTTGTTAGTGCATGCTCTGAGGCTTGTCCAACACATGCAATCACTTTCGGAGACTTGAACGACAACAAGTCGAACGTACGTGGAATTTCACAAAACAATCGCGCTTACCACGCTTTGGAAGAAGTAGGTGTTCAACCGAACATCTATTACATGGCGAAGGTGCGCAATACAGAAGATCAGGAAGCTTAAAAGTCCGCTATCCATGCAAAGAGAAGCAGCCATAAGAGAACCCTTAATTCTGGGTAACAAGTCTTACAAAGACATCACCGACGATGTTGTTGGACCTATTGAAGGTGCAGCACCTCGTACCTGGAAGATTTTGGTAACACTCACCGGCCTTGTGGCATTTTACGGTGTAGGGTGTATCCTATATCTATTGGGCACAGGAATCGGTGTTTGGGGTCTAAACAAAACCGTAGGTTGGGCCTGGGATATTACAAACTTCGTTTGGTGGGTTGGTATCGGTCACGCCGGTACGCTCATCTCGGCGGTGTTGTTGTTGTTCCGCCAGAAATGGCGCATGGCAATCAACCGTTCCGCTGAAGCGATGACGATTTTCGCTGTAATCATGGCGGCAATTTTCCCAGGTATTCACATGGGTCGTATTTGGGTAGGTTACTGGGTTTTCCCTTTGCCAAACCAATTTGGATCGTTGTGGGTGAATTTTAACTCGCCGTTGTTGTGGGACGTTTTTGCGATTTCGACGTATTTCTCGGTGTCGCTCGTGTTCTGGTATATCGGTCTGGTTCCTGACTTTGCAACCATTCGCGATCGCATGGTGAAGCCACTTCCAAAGAAGATCTACGGCATACTTAGCTTCGGATGGTCAGGACGTGCGAAAAACTGGACACGCTTTGAAGAGGTGTCTCTGGTGCTAGCAGGTATCGCTACGCCGCTGGTTTTCTCGGTTCACTCGATTGTATCGATGGACTTTGCAACGTCGGTGATACCAGGATGGCACACAACCATCTTTCCTCCATACTTCGTTTCTGGAGCGGTATTTTCTGGATTTGCAATGGTGCAAACGCTGCTGTTGATCATGCGTAAAACCATGAAGCTTGAGAGCTACATTCACATCAAGCACATTGAATACATGAACATCGTAATCATTGTTACGGGTTCTATCGTTGGTGTGGCCTATCTAACAGAGCTTTTCATAAGCTGGTATTCTGGTGTTGAATATGAATCGTATGCATTCATCAACCGTTTCTCTGGTCCGTACAGCTGGGCTTACTGGATTATGATGACGTGTAACGTAATCACGCCGCAACTTTACTGGTTCAAAAAACTACGTCGTAGTCTTACAGTTACGTTTATCCTTTCGATTGTTGTAAACATCGGTATGTGGTTCGAGCGTTATGTAATCATTGTGACATCACTTCACCGCGATTACAACCCGTCGTCTTGGGGTGAATTTCACGCTACCACCATCGACATAGGTATCTTCATTGGCACACTCGGTATATTCTTTACGTTGTTCTTGCTGTTCGCACGCTTTTTCCCTGTGTTGGCTTTGAACGAGTTAAAGAGTATTCTTAAGTCGTCAGGAGAGAATTATAAGAAAATTGATAACCACCATCACTAAGCATAGCCATGAGTAAGAAAGTATTTCATGCAATGTTCAATGACGAAGAGAAGCTAATGCACGCGGCTGAAAAGCTAGTGCATGACGGTCTTCGTGTGAAGGATGTTTTTTCGCCGTTTCCAATCCACGGTTTGGATCCGATTATTGGCGTAAAACGTACCCGTTTGGCAATTGCATCTTTTATGTACGCTAGCGGAGGCACTGCCTTAGCTTTGTTGGGTATGTGGTATTTCATGATCCATGATTGGCCAATGAACATTGGTGGTAAGCCAAGTTTCTCGTTGATTCAAAACTTACCAGCATTTGTACCTGTTACATTTGAGTTCAGTGTATTGTGCGGAGCTCACGGTATGGCAATCACATATTTCTTGAGAAATGGAACGTTGCCAGGTATGCCTGCATCGAACCCTGACCCGCGTACTACAGACAATATGTTTGTAATGGAGATAACAACGGATCAAAATCACGATTTCAGCGCTGATGCCATTGAAGGTATGTTGAAAGAAATGGATTTGGTTGAATTGAGCATCAAAGACTATGAGTAAGATGAGAGTCTCTGGAAAAATAAATATGGTCCTTTTTGCAGCTTTCGCTGTGATGATGGGCTCATGTGTAACCGATCCGAATAGTCCGGGATTGGAGTACATGCCAGACATGTACCGATCGCCTGCTATTGAAGCGTATGTGGATTATGGTATGGACACTTACCATTTTGGAAACGATCAAGCTGATTCGCTATCGAATACGCTGTCTGCTCGTAAACCTGCACCTGGTTCTATCGCCTATGTTGGCGGTGATAAGGCGGGTTTGAATATGCCTTATCCATATCCGAACACTATGGATGGATACGAGGCTGCTGGTGTTGGTCTGAAAAGTCCACTTGCTACCAATAAAGTGAACATCGAAAAAGGGAAGGAGTTGTACACGATCATGTGCACGCACTGCCACGGTAAAACTGGAAAAGGTGATGGGGCAATAGCAGCAAATGGATTGATTATGGGTATACCTGATTACTCTACGAAGCTGAAAGACCTTCCTGAAGGGAAAATGTATCATTCTATTCAGTATGGTAAGGGTTTGATGGGTTCGCACGCTTCTCAACTTTCGCAGTTGGAACGTTGGCAGATCATCGAATACGTGAAGGTTCTTCAAGCCGGTGGCAAAATGCCAGAATTTGATGCTGCTGGAAATGTAATGGCCGCCACGGCTGTTGCCGCTCCTGCTGATTCAACAATTATTCAATAACGATACTTTACAGAGAGCGAGACCATGGAATTCAAGTTCGAAGGAAAAGTTAAAACACTATCATTGGTCCTTATGGCCATAGGTGTTATCGCCCTAGCTGGCGGTTTTCTTACTGATACCTCAGATCATCACCAGAGATGGTGGGCCAACCTTTTGGTGAATGGCTTTTTCTACTTTGCAATTGCGCTAGGTGCGCTGTTCTTCTATGCATTGCAATATGCTGCGGAAGTGGGATGGTCGGCATACATCAAACGTATGTTCGAGGCGATGTTTGCTTACATTCCAATCGGTGGAGCGGTAATCTTGATCGTGCTGCTTGCAGGTCAGTTTCACTTGCACCACCTATACCATTGGATGGATGGGTCGCTTTACCACGAGTTCCTTATGCCTGATGGCAGCTTTTCTGATACAATGGAGGCAGGTGCAGCAATGAACCCGAATTACGATGAGATCATCGCGAACAAATCAGCTTACCTCGGTGGTTGGTTCTATTGGTTGCGGACAATCATCTACTTGGCTACGTTCATCATATTTGCACGTTTGTTCAGAAAGTGGTCTTTGCAAGAGGATGTTGAAGGTGGAACGGTTATTCACTACAAGATGTACCGTCGCTCAGCTCTTTTCTTGGTGTTCTTCGCTGTGTTTTCTTCAACACTGTCTTGGGACTGGATCATGTCTATCGATACGCACTGGTTCTCTACTCTGTTCGGATGGTACGTGTTCTCCGGGATGTGGGTGAGCTGCATGATTTTCACTTTGGTGATTTTGTTGTGGTTGCGTTCAAAAGGACATTTCTCAGAAATGAACCAGTCGCATGTTCACGATTTGGCGAAATGGATGTTCGCTATCTCAATGCTTTGGAGCTACCTCTGGTTTAGCCAGTTTATGCTCATTTGGTACTCTGACATTCCTGAAGAGGTAACTTACTTTGTAACTCGCTTTAGCGACTACAAGGTTCCTTACTTGGTAATGTTCTTTATCAACTTCGCAGTGCCTTTCTATGTCATGATCGCTCGTGACGCGAAACGCAATGTGAATCTCATCCTGCCAGTTGCTGTCCTCATTTTTGTAGGCCACTTCGTGGATGTTTATCTGCTTGTTATCCCTGGAACCATGTTCAATCACAATGTGTTTGGATGGATGGAAGTTGGTATGTTCCTCGGTTTCTTTGGTCTGTTCCTCTTCGTGACTCTCACAAGGTTGAGCAAGGCGCCTTTGATTCCTGTGAATCATCCTTTCTTGCAGGAAAGTAAAGATTTGAACTTTTAATTGCACTCAAACGAATAGATCATGAAGCTGTTCATTCTGTTGGTTGTTGTCGTAGGTATTGTAGCAATTGCACAACTTGCACGTGTTTACGAACTAACGGCACGTCTACGAAAAACAAAAGAGGAAGATATTTCCTATGCTGATAACCGCCTAAATGCGAAGTTGTGGCTCCTGTTCATGGTGCTCTTCTACGCTGGGTTTATCGCGCTCATTGTTAAGTATGGCGATTATTTGCCTGTGTCGGCCTCTGCACACGGTGAAGGGGTAGATAAGCTGATGGACTTTAACATGTACATCATCATTGCAGTGTTTTTTGTAGTTAATACGCTGCTCTTCGTTTTTGCAAGTAAATACTACTACCGTAAAGATAGAAAGGCGAAGTTTTTCCCTCATGATAACCGTTTGGAGTTGTTTTGGACGATTGTTCCTTCTATCGTACTTGCCGTTATTATCATTTTCGGTTTGCGGACTTGGAATGAGATGACTGGTGAAGCGGCTCCTGATGCTTTGAGAGTGGAGGTGTACGCGAAACAGTTCGATTGGACAGTGCGCTATCCAGGCGATAACAATGAGTTCGGGTTGGCAAACTACAACCTGATTTCAACAACCAACCCGCTTGGTATCGTTACAAAAGAGGGTATTGTTGAAAGTCTTGAAGCCATCGAAACCGAATTGGCAACGCTGAAGGCGGACGTAGAAAACGAGCGTGGCGTGTTGCTCAGAGAGAAAGCGGAAATCGAGGAAGAATTGCATCCGTCTCACGGACATGGTGACGGACATGAAATGAGTGCCGAGCGTAAGGCACATCTAGAGGCTCGTCTGCATGAAGTAGAGTCTGCTCTAAACAGCGGAAATACAACAGTTCTTTCAGAAGAAGCATACGAAGCGAAAAAAGATAAAATCTCCCGTCTTGAGCGTCACATACAACGCATCATGGAGATCGAAGATTTCTCTTATGAGTCGAACCTGCGTGCTTGGGAAGCTGGTACTGATGACCGTATCGTGAAAGGTGAGTTCCACTTGCCAGTGCGCAAAGAGGTGGAGTTTATTTTCCGCTCTCGCGACGTGATTCACTCAGCATACATGCCGCACTTTAGAGCACAAATGAACTGTGTGCCAGGGGTGCCTACAAGATTTAAGATGATTCCAACCATTACTACTGACAGCATGCGTCTGGTAATGAATAATCCAGAATTTGACTACATTTTGCTTTGTAACAAGGTTTGTGGTGCAGCTCACTTTAACATGGCGATCAAAATTGTCATCGACACTCCTGAGCAATATGAGGCGTGGTTGAAAGAGCAGGCGGAGTATGTTGCTAAAGAAGAAACTGCTCCTGCAGTTGAACCTGAAGCTGCTGAAAGTGTTGAGGTAGTAGTAGCTGATAGTCAAACAGCGATAGTAGAATAATAATTAGATAATTACGAAAAAGAAGAAACAATGGCTGGTCACAATCATCACCACGAAGAGAGCTTCATTTCGAAATACGTTTTCTCGCAAGATCATAAAATGATCTCTAAGCAGTTCTTGCTTACTGCGATTGTAATGGGTGTCGTTGCTGTTATGCTATCTATCTTCTTCCGCCTCCAGTTGGGATGGCCGGGAGAATCGTTTAGCATCCTTGAAACATTTCTTGGAAAATGGGCTCCTGATGGGGTGCTCGATAGAAATGCTTACCTAGCACTTGTAACCATACACGGTACCATTATGGTGTTCTTTGTATTGACAGGTGGTTTGTCGGGTACTTTCTCGAACTTGCTTATTCCGCTTCAAATTGGAGCACGTGATATGGCCTCTGGTTTCTTGAACATGCTTTCATACTGGTTCTTCCTAGTGTCAAGTGTGATCATGATATTCTCTCTGTTCGTAGAGGGTGGTGCAGCATCAGGTGGGTGGACTGTCTATCCTCCGCTTTCAGCCTTGCCACAGGCAATGCCAGGCTCAGGAACAGGTATGACGTTGTGGTTGATATCAATGGTGTTGTTCGTAGCCTCTTCTCTTTTGGGTGGTTTGAACTACATCGTTACAATCATCAACCTCCGCACAAAGGGTATGAAGATGACGCGTCTTCCTCTTACAATTTGGGCTTTCCTCGTTACAGCTATCCTCGGTGTGTTGTCGTTCCCTGTATTGGTTTCTGCAGTAGTTCTGCTACTTATGGACCGTTCAATGGGAACTGCATTCTACCTATCAGACATCCACATCGGTGGAGAAGCACTTGATGTAACAGGTGGATCTCCGATCTTGTACCAACACTTATTCTGGTTCCTAGGTCACCCTGAGGTGTACATCGTACTCCTTCCTGCGTTGGGTATTAGCTCTGAAATTATATCTACCAATTCGCGTAAGCCGATCTTCGGTTACCGCGCAATGATCGGTTCTATTTTGGCAATTGGTTTCCTTTCGTTCATCGTTTGGGGTCACCACATGTTCGTTACAGGTATGAATCCATTCATTGGTTCTGTATTCGTATTCACAACGTTGTTGATCGCAATTCCGTCAGCGGTAAAGGCCTTTAACTACATCACAACCCTGTGGAAGGGGAACATCAAGTTCACTCCTGCTATGTTGTTTAGCGTTGGTTTGGTGTCGACATTCGTTACTGGGGGTCTAACAGGTATTATCTTGGCCGACTCTGCACTTGATGTTAACGTGCACGATACGTACTTCGTTGTAGCTCACTTCCACATTGTAATGGGTATGTCGGCAATTTTCGGAATGCTTGCAGGTGTATACCACTGGTATCCGAAAATGTACGGGCGCCTCATGAGCACGAAGCTTGGCTATGCGCACTTCTGGATCACATTGGTTTGTGGTTACGGGGTGTTCTTCCCAATGCACTTCGTTGGTTTGGCCGGTGCACCACGTCGTTATTACGATTATAGCAGTTTTGAATTTTTAGACTTTGTTGCTGACTTCAACCCAATCATCTCGGTGTTTGCTATTGTTGGTGGTATCGGACAGTTGTTCTTCTTGTTCAACTTCTTCTACAGCATTTTTAGAGGTCAGAAGTCGGATGCCAACCCATGGAAATCGAACACGCTTGAGTGGACGACCCCTGTTGAGCGCATCCACGGTAACTGGCCGAACGAATTGCCTGTGGTTCACCGATGGGCATACGACTACAGTAACCCTGCTTATGATGAAGATTTTGTTCCTCAAATCGTGCCGCTGAAGGCAGGAGAAGAAGAGCATTAATACAATATTTATCTCATGAAAATCCGTGTCTTTTGCGCTTTCCGCGTTGAGATACGGATTTTTGTTTTTTCTGTATTTCTCCTTACAACGACGCTCAGCTCAGCCCAACAGGTAGGTCTTACAGATACAATTCGAAATGCTTTCGATAAGAAGCCAACGGTCTCTTTTCGTCTGAATACCCGAAACTCATTTGTAACAGGTCAGCCGATTGCCACGATAGGTGCCAAGGTGGGATGGAATTTCGGTGATAAAGTTTCTGTTGGCGGTGGGGTGCATTGGATTGAACACAACACTTTCACGGGCGCGGCGCTAGAAAACGGCATCCTGACGCTGTCGGAAGTGCGCATGATGTACGGAAGTGTCTTCTTTGAATACTCTTTTATCTACAAAAAGCGCTGGCAGGTTTTCATTCCTGTTCAACTTGGGTTTGGTGTTAGCAGAAATCGCTACTTTAACAATGCGGGTGTAGATGAGTTTCGAGATGGTGCCGCAGTAGTTCTTTACGAACCAGGCATGATCGCAGAATATTCTTTTTTGAAGTATTTCGGTATTGGTGCAGGAGGTGGGGTAAGATTGATGCTGCTGAACAACAGAAGGATTGATGAACAGTTCACAGCGCCTATTTGGGAGGTGCGTTTCAAAGTCCGTTTTGGAGAATTACTGAATGATCTCGGTGTGAATTGAATAACTTTGAGGCAATGGACGATCAGTTTGATTATTACGAAGAGGCGAGGTTTGCCTCCGATAAAGACATAGAGCGTGTGCTCAGACCGCGAAGCTTCGACGACTTCACAGGACAACGTCAGGTGCTCGATAACCTGCAAGTGTTTGTTGCGGCTGCACGTCAGCGCGGCGAGTCTTTGGATCACGTCCTTTTGCACGGACCTCCCGGATTGGGAAAGACAACCCTCGCGAACATCGTGGCGCAAGAAATGGGAGTGCAGATCAAAACGACTTCAGGACCGGTTCTCGATAAACCGGGTGACTTGGCTGGATTGCTGACCAACCTCGATGAAAATGATGTCCTTTTCATCGATGAAATTCACCGCTTAAGTCCGGTTATCGAGGAATATTTGTACTCAGCGATGGAAGACTATCGCATCGATTTGGTGATCGATACCGGCCCGAATGCGCGCACTGTGCAGATTGGATTGAACCCGTTTACTTTGGTGGGGGCAACAACTCGGTCAGGGTTGCTTACAGCGCCATTAAGAGCTCGATTTGGGATTAACTTGAGGCTGACCTACTACGACGTCAAAACCCTCACCGATATCGTTGAGAGAAGCGCTGAAATACTGAAGATTCAGATTGATGCTGAGGCTGCACATGAAATTGCTTCTAGAAGTCGCGGTACACCGCGGATAGCGAACTCGCTTCTGCGCCGTGTGCGCGATTTTGCACAGATAAAAGGTGATGGAATGATAAACCTCTCGATCACGCATGTGGCTTTGAATGCACTAAATGTGGATAGCAAGGGGTTGGATGAGATGGACAATAAAATACTGACCACCATCATCGATAAGTTCAAGGGTGGGCCTGTGGGCATAACAACCGTAGCAACCGCTGTGGGTGAAGACCCTGGTACGTTAGAAGAGGTATATGAACCGTTCTTAATACAAGAAGGATTTATGGTTCGCACCCCGCGGGGAAGACAGGTAACGGAACTGGCGTATGTCCACCTCGGACGTTTGCAAGGAGGTGGTAACACGCTTTTCTAATGACTTCTGATGAACTGAGACACGCTCGAGATGCTGAGCGCATCAAACAAGTAGCCTCTGAGTTCGGATTTTTGGCCTGTGGAATCAGCAAAGCTGGATTTTTGGAGGAGGAAGCTCCGCGACTGGAAGATTGGTTGCGAAACAGTCACCATGGGAAAATGGGGTACATGGAGCGCAACTTCGATAAGCGATTAGACCCTCGACTACTTGTGCCTTGCGCCAAATCGGTGGTGTCGCTTCTATTCAATTATGGTTCAGACCGCGAATCGCACAGTGACAGCTTTAAGATCTCGAAGTATGCTTTTGGAGCCGACTACCACGAGGTGGTAAAGGCACGTTTGCACGGGATGTTGAAGCTTTTGAGGGCTGAACTGGGCGATTTTGGCGGACGGGCTTTTGTGGATTCAGCGCCGGTGCTAGATAAAGCTTGGGCCTCGAAATCGGGACTGGGTTGGGTCGGGAAAAACGCTAACCTGATTTCTAAAAAAGTAGGGAGCTATTACTTTGTCGCTGAGTTGATCATCGATCTCGAACTCGCCCCCGATGGACCAACTACCGATCACTGTGGCTCTTGCACCCGATGCATCGATGCTTGTCCAACTGGTGCAATCATCCGCCCGTATGTTGTTGATGGATCACGCTGCATCTCCTATTTCACAATTGAAATAAAGGATGCTATTCCGCAAGAGTTTAAAGGGTCTTTCGACAACTGGATGTTTGGCTGTGATGTCTGCCAAGAGGTTTGTCCGTGGAACAAATTCTCAACCTCACATCAACATGATGACCTTGCTCCAAATGAACAACTGCTGGCAATGTCGAAAAAGGATTGGATTGAACTAACAGAAGAGGTGTTTGAGAATATTACTCAAGGCTCACCACTCAAGCGCGCAGGTTTTGAGGGTGTAAAGCGGACAATTGAATTTCTTTCTCAGGCGAGCACCGGAGAGAAGGATTCGTGAATGAGGTCGCCATACATCGAACCAAAACGCTGAATACACCACGATCGCAAATGAATGAGCTCTTCACGAGACAGCCATTTTATAGACTTCTTCAACTCTTTTGCAAATAATAGACGGTCAAAACTAACTTTCGTAAGTACATTCTTGCATAATTCCAACATCGCTTTCCAGGTTTTTACTTTTTGAAGTTACTATAAAATTGGTGACATCAAACCAAGATTTTAATAACAGATGTTAATTGGTTCGAGGCTAGATGTGCAACTAACAAACGGTGAAGACATTGCGCGTATTTCAATGGAAGCAAGATTGTTTGAGTTTGGAATAGAAACTTGCAGCGAAGGAGTTGCATCTGGGGCTGACATAAGTCATTTTCAATTTCCTGAAAAGACGTAAATTTGCGGCTTTATTGCTCCAGACAAAGCGTCGGGCGGAACGTATAACATGTAATTGTACGATGAAGAAGCTCTACAATAAGATCGACAGGAGAGAATTGATTCGGAAAATGCTTGAAAGCGATGAAGAACGAATGACAGTTTCGTTCTATCAATACGCGAAAATTGGCAATCCGGAGCTGTTCCGTGACTTCTTATACATCCACTGGGAAGAGTTGGGTGTTTTGGGAAGAACATATGTCGCAAAAGAAGGCATCAATGCCCAAATTAGTTTGCCAAAAGCGAATTTTGAAGCTTTTCGTGCACACTTGAATACGATTGATTTCCTTAAGGGAATTCGCCTTAATGTCGCCATTGAAGATGATGGTAAATCGTTTTACAAACTGAAAATCAAGGTGCGCAAGAAAATTGTCGCCGATGGTTTGGAAGATGAAACTTTTGACGTCACGAACAAAGGAAGGCATCTTTCGGCTGCTGAATTCAATGAACTGGTTACCAAAGATGGTACGCTGCTGGTAGATATGCGCAACCATTATGAAACGGAGGTCGGACATTTCATTGGGGCTTTAAAGCCCGATGTTGATACTTTCAGAGAGGAGATTGATTACGTTGAAGATTTACTGAAGAAGGAAAAGCCGAGCAATGTAGTCATGTATTGCACGGGCGGAATTCGTTGCGAGAAGGCGAGTGCGTGGTTCAAACATGTCGGTTTCGACAATGTCCACCAACTAGAAGGCGGAATCATTGAATACGCGCGTCAGGTGAAAAACCAAGGACTTGAAAATCGGTTCATAGGTAAAAACTTTGTCTTCGATGAGCGTCGCGCTGAACGCATCTCCGATGATGTGATCGCTGTTTGCCACCAATGCGGTGAGTCATGCGATGAGCATACGAACTGTGAGAATGTAGCTTGTAACCTGCTGTTTATTCAATGCGATAAATGCAAGGAAGAGATGGAAGGTTGCTGCTCAGACAATTGCAAAGAAACCATTCACCTTCCTGCTGAAGAGCAGAAGGAACGCAGAAAGGGGCTAGTAAACAGCAATAAGATATTCAGAAAAGGGCGGTCAGAGGTGTTGAAATTCAAACACTCTTAGTGGCTCGAAAAATCGAAAAAGCAAATGCGTTGTGCTATATTTAGTCATGAAGTATCTGCTTTTCCTTTTCTCTTTTACTATTGGTGTCCAATTGTTTGCTCAATCGGATGTCCGTGGCACCCCCGAATGGTACAAAGCCACCGCTGTCAGGCAAATTAGTGATCTAAAATCGGGTGTGTTGCTGTTCCGTTTGCCACAAAACAAGGTGGCTCTTCAAGCTGCGCGCGATTCGGGATTTGTTCTCAGCGCCGCACGAATGGAGCGTCAATTGCACGAAAGAAACATCGAAATCGTAGAGCACATGCGAAAGTACTTTACGTTTTGCGATGTCTACTTCATTTATGCTGATCAATCAGAAAAGGTATTGGCTCATGAATGGAATGATATCGAGTTTTTATCGGACTCTCTCAAAGTCGATAAATCAATACACTTGCCTGATGTCCCCATTTTTACCGCAGAATTGACTTTGCTACGCGCCGATACAGCGCGGATAGCGACCGGCGAGGTCATGAGACACAACAACGAAGGTGATTTGAAAAATGTTCAAACCTACACAAGCTCTCCGGATCCAATGTTTGAAGCGTTGATAATCAAAAGCGATCAATTTGTACAGTTGCACAAACCATTCCCGTACTATAGTCGGACGTTCAATTCTATGCCTTTTAGAAGGTCGATGAAAAAGGTTGTGAAAATGATGGATGAGAACTTGGAACGTTTCTTCAAGTCTGTTAATTAGTCAGTATAATCCATATGATGGAGACTATGATTCCGATGATCATTGAGCTAATGATAAACATTCCTGTGCCGATAATGTTAACAGCAATCGATCGTCCAACAGACGACCAAAATGAATACGAAAACCAACGGCGGTAAATCAACGCCAAGATGAAAATTCCTATTCCAAAACCTGCTGCCGAGAATAAAATGCTTTGATTTGGAATAAATAAGATGAGAGGAATTAAAAAAAGCATGATTGCCGACTGCACACCCAGGGCATAGGTATTTGCAATAAAATGCTCAGCAAAATTCCCATCATTTTTATCCACAACCCATTTAGAAGCCAAGGTTATAAAAGGCAGTGAAAGCAAGCCAACAAAGTTAAAATACGACTGGATAAAGCCCTGAACCTTTTTCGCCATCTCTGCCTGATCTGGCGATTGCAATGTGGGGTTTTGGGCACTCATCTGCTCCATCTGTAGATCTAACAACCCTGACCAAACGAGGACCAAAGAATACAGGGTAATCCAAATAAAAACGAACCGAAAAGGAGGGAAGTAAGGCTTCATTTTGCCGTTCACATAATCGTGAACAACCTGACCCGGGTGCTTTAACATCTGAACGGTGGTGAAAAAAAATCCTCTTTCGATGCTAAAGACAGCTGAAAAAAATTCAGACAAGGCTGATTTAAATGTAAACCGATGGGTCAAATGCTTTTGTCCACATTCTGCGCAGAATGCCGCGCGTTGTTCTGAACCGCAGTTGCGACAGCCATTTGTATCAGGCAGCAGGAGTAGCTTAGGGTTTGTATTCTTGGGCACCTTCTAAAATATAGTTCATCTGATAAACGTCATCAGCATTCAACTTAAATGTACCCTTAAATGTCAAACGCTCATCGGTTTTGTAAGCTCGGGTCTTGGCTTTGAAACGCAGATCGATAACAGATTCTGGACCAGCACCACCACAAAAGAAACAATTGGCAAAAGGGTAACGAGAAAGTACATAAAAATCTTCATCGTAATCTACAGGAATCATATATCCTGTGATAAATACTTCTTTTCCTTCCAAAGCTTTCACCGCAGCACCGAAAGTAGGCTTCCAGTAATAGGCATCCAGCTCTTCCAAATACATGTCTTTGAACTCAACGTCGGCCAATGTCTTCCATGTCAGCTCGGTCATCGCTTCATTTGAAACAAAAGATTCTTTTGAAGAGGATACCGCCAAACGGTGAGCTGAAATATCCATCATCGATACAGCAGAAGTAGCTGTTGGCTTACAAGCAGTGCTGAGATTTAGTGCCGCAACGGTCACCAAGGTCATTAAGATGTAAATGTATTTCATGGTCTTACGCATCTCCGAGTATTTTTGAAACGTCCATTCGGACGGCACTCACGGCAGGCAATAAGGATGCCAAAACGCCTACAAAGATAGTGATTCCGACAAGTATTGTTTCATGTGGTAAGATGCCAATATTTGAGATGTCGTATTTGAATTGATCTTTCATAACTGAGCTCAAAATGATCATTCCAAGTCGGCTCAAACACAATCCGATAAAGGTGCCGACAACCGTTAGCCAAAATCCTTCAAGCAAAATCATCACGAACAATGTCTGTCTTGAAGCTCCCATGCTGCGCATCAATGCCAATTCGTATTTGCGCTCTTTCATGGAATTGTACAGTGAAATAAAGACGCTGATAAAGGAGATAATCATGATCAAAATGGCAATGCCTTGCAAGGTTTGCATCCCAATGCCAAAGTTTTGTGTCAATCGGTTGATCTCAATTGATGGCAGCGCAATTTGCATATTGGTATCTTTGATCAATGTGGGAATCATAACCAATGCAAGTGGATTTTTCTTTGTCAGCAGCACGGCCGTGATCTCGTCTTCTGGCCTTGGTCCTGGTGGTGCTTCTTCGTCCATTTCCTCTGGGTGCTCATGCACGTTCCAAATCGACTCCATGGGTGTTAGAATGAGCTGATCAATAACAGATCCGCTTTCAGCGAAGATGCCTACGATGGTGAAGGCGTGATCTTTGTGGATGTCGGTCTCATCTTCCAAACCGTGCGCACTGTAAAAGGTGTCGCCTATTTTCATTCCGCTTTCAGCGGCTACTTTGCTGCCGATGGTAGCCTCAAATGGCACGTCCCACAAACGACCTTCTTGCACGCTAACTTCATAATGCTCGGGGTATGCATGGGTTGTTCCAACGATGCGATACGATCGGTAATTATCGCCGTATGCAAGTGGAATGGCTTTGTCTATGTATGGGTGCTTCATGACGCGCTGGGCCTCTGCTCTTGAGATATTCCCAGTTGGTGCGTCGATGTGGTATACGTTGGCGAGTATGAGTTGCAGCGGACTACCTTTCGCACCCAGCACCATGTCGATGTCTTTGATGTTGCGATCGAATTCTTTCTGCAACGAGCTTTCTAGTAATAAAAGAAGAGAAATAATGCCCACCCCAAAAGCCAAAAGAATGAGGCTGAGTGCTGTATTCAGGGGTTTATGGGCGATGTTACGCCAAGCGATGCGAAATAAATTCATAGCGTTACCCTCTTTTCAAAATGGTCTTTCAAGCGCTGGTCGTGTGTTACGATGATCAAACTGGCTCCTGTTAATGCCGCTTGTTCTTCAAGTAAACTGATCACTTCGTGTGCGTTGCGATCATCTAATGCAGAGGTGGGTTCATCGGCCAACAACACGTCTGGATTATTCACTAAGGCCCGTGCGATGGCTACACGCTGTTGCTCGCCAATACTAAGTTGGTTGGTGTGGGCTTTTACTTTGTGTCCTAAATTCAAGCGCTCCAAAATTGCAATGGCCGCTCCTTTGTCGACGGTCCTTCCAGATAAATACTGTGGCAATACGAGGTTATCGATGACGTTCAGACTCTGAACAAAATGAGCACTTTGAAAAACGATGCCGATGTGTTGTCCGCGAAAACGATCACGCTCTTGCTGTCCCATTCGTGAGATTTCCTGACCGGCCAGGGTGACGGTTCCAGAAGTTGGACTGAGCAAGCCAGCCAATAAATGCAAGAGGGTGGTCTTTCCCTTTCCAGAATCACCCAAAAGCAAGAGCGATTCGCCGGAGACACATTTCATATCCGGAAAAGTGAACGACGGACCATCCGCGTATTCGAAATAGAGGTTGTTCGTTTCTAACATAACACCCAAAGGTAATTAGGATCGGGTGAATTGTTAAATTAATCGTGAAACTACTCGCTAAAGTTGCTGCTATATTTCGTTAAAATGTAAGTTGGTGCGAAGTAAACTTTCATGGAGATGAATCTTAATCTGCCTTAACTTGCGAGAAAATTCAGGTTATGACATTCATGCAGCGTTTTTCGAAGTATCTGGTAGGACTTGTTATTGGGGTGATGGTGTCGTTTATGCTTTTCAGCAACAGAAGTTGCACAAAGTGGCTGCCTGGCAACCAAGTGAGGAAAACGTTGACGGCAAATCCTATTCAAGGAAATGATTTGACCAATTGTTTGATGGAGTGTTACGGACTGAACGATTCAATCATGCGCGAAATAGCTTCCAGCGGAGAGATCAATTTTAAAGAGAGCTTGGTGCGGACAAAACCACTGAAATATATGGTTGAGGGGAAACACAATGGAAATAGCTACAAGGCGATGTTTGAAGTTGGCGATACGCTGAGCACGGTCATTGCGTTGAATCAAATAGACAACAATAAAACCTGCCGCTGCAATTAGTTGTTGTTAATGACTACCAACCTTCCGATTAACAAATCATCAGTGCCATTGCATTTTACACGCACGGTATAAACGCCTGATTGGTAGTGCGAGACATCCAAACGCAAGCCGGGTAGGTTTGTAGCTGAAACATTGGGGTTGGCGACTAGCTTGCCGCTTGAATTAAAAACTTCCATCCACTCCAATGATGCATTGGCGCCCAATTGCATCAAGGTTAACCCTTCGGCTGGATTTGGTGAGAAACCTAAATTTTCTGGCTTGCCAATAACAGGGGCGTCGGGATCACTCGATAAACGGTATACAGCGATGCTGGTGCACAAATACAATTCTCCTTTGTTGTCTTGTCCCCACCCAAAACGCCACTCTTGAAAGGGTATAAATCCTCCCTCGACTTCCAAATCTATAGGCTTGAAAGCCCAACCGTCTACCTCTTGCTTGAGGGTCATGAATTTTATCTCTTCAAATCCGCAGTAGTCGGTAAAAATGTAGTAACCGTTTAAAGTTGGGATGTTTGTCCCGCGATACACATATCCTCCAACCACCGAACATAGTCCGTTGGCATGAGCGTAATCGTATATCGGCAATACCATATCGTCGTCTGGATTGCAGTCAACAACGGGTTCATAGCAATGTGTACCTTCCATCAACCGCCACCCGAAATTCAATCCGCCCTGACTTTCAGCAGGTTCAAAACTCACTTCTTCCCAGTCTACTTCACCTACATCGCCGATGTATTTATCACCTGTGAGCCGGTCAAAACTCCATCGCCATGGATTGCGGAAACCATAGGCCCAAATCTCTTCTCTCGTGTCGGGAACGCCGACAAATGGGTTGGTTGGTGGAATGGTGTATGGATCTAAGCCGTTGACGTCTATTCGCAAGATTTTCCCCAATACGGTATTTAGATTTTGCGCGTTATTATCGGCATCACCGCCGCTGCCGCCACCTGTAGCACCGCTTCCTGTAGCCCCGCCATCGCCAACAGAGAGGTACAAATACCCATCCTGTCCAAATGCCAACGCCCCTGCGTTATGTCCGCGGCGTGGCATCTCAAATGTCAACAACACACTGTACTGTTCTGTATCGGCTTTATAGGGGTCATTCTGGTCGCGTTTGAAACAAATCAAGTGCTCATCATAGAGGTTTATGCCCGTTCCATCGGGCTTCCAACCGTTGTACATGAGATAGAAAAATCCGTTTTCTTCATAGTTGGGGTCCAACACCATGCCGTTCAAACCTTCCTCTGCTCCAATGCCGAAATCTACAATGTCTAACCCGTCAGGACCCAAATCCAAAAAGGGTTCTGGTAACACTTCTCCGTCTTCATAAACCCAGATTTTCCCGTTGTGGCTTAGAATGAAAAGTCTCGCTTCATTGGGGTCGTTGCTGAACGACAATACCTGAATGGCTTCGTCTACATAAGCTAGGCGGTCGGCTATGATGGTATTGGGTTGGGCTGCCGACTGAAAATGAGCCAGAACAAGCGTTAAAACAAGCGAAAAAATTGCCTTCTTCATCTAATTACTTCCTAAATTGGCATCCCCGCTGCTCGCGGGATGATTTTGAACAAAGATATGAGCCTTAAGCAACGAAATAACCGAAAGAATCCTGCAATTGTTGCATTTGTTTTAATCGCTGGGGTGATTTTTATCTCTTTCGGCTTTGTTCCTGCAGAAGGAAAATACCACGGTTCAATATCAGGTTCTGTTTTGAGATCGGGCATACTTACTACCTCTGTTGGTCAGTATTTCACGGGGTCAGGAAATTGTGTTGCTTGTCATGATACAGACCCAAACGGATTGTCGTTGGTAGATGCCAGCGGACTAGATGTTTCTCCAGTGAACGATTGGAGGGCCACCATGATGGCCAACAGTGCAAAAGATCCGTTTTGGAAGGCGAAGGTGAAACATGAGGTGCTGTCGTTGCCCATGCACGAGGAGGCTATTGAAAACACTTGCACGGGATGCCATGCTCCGCAAGGAAACAAGGAGTTTCATATGACCAATGCGGGCGATTTTTATTCGATGCAGATGCTTGCTGGCGATGCGCTAGGTCAAGACGGCGTGGGGTGCATGGGTTGTCATGGAATAGAAGATGCGCAAGGTGAAGTTGCCGAGAACGGACAACAGTTATACAGCACAAATCAGGTTGCATATGGTAACTTCCCGAATCCATGGTCGGGGCCTATGATCGCTCAAACTGACTTTTCACCCGTTTATAGCGCGCACATGGGTGAAAGTGAATTGTGTGCTGGTTGCCATAGCTTATTCACACAGACATACGACTACAATCAACAAGCTGTTGGGTCGACCTTTTTTGAACAAGCTACTTACCATGAATGGCTTAACTCTGTATACGACGAACAAGGTACGGAATGTCAGTCGTGCCACATGCCCGAAGTTGAGGGCGGTGCCATCATTTCTCCTACACCGAATTGGCTTTTTCCGCAGCCCTTCAAAAAACACCATTTCGTTGGGGGCAATGCGACGATGCTGAAGTTGATGAAGGAGAACATTGAAGCATTGGACATCAGCGCTAGCGAGGCCAATTATGATATGGTTATCCAACGGACAATCGATCAGCTGCAAATGCAATCTTTAGAAGCTTCGTTTATTTTCTCCGGGGTACAGCAAGATTCTGCGGTGTTTGATTTGGGACTTACGAACTTGGCCGGACATAAATTCCCGAGTGGTTATCCGAGTAGATTGTTGACAGTAGAGATGGTTGTGACAGATGAATTTGGAAATGAGGTGTTCAGAAGCGGCGGACTGGATGAAGACAACAACATCATCGGGCGTGATGCCGATTATGAACCGCATTACGATGTGATTCGAAATGAAGACGAAGTACAGATTTACGAGATGGTGATGGCCGATGTGAATGACCAGCCGACAACGGTGTTGGAACATGCCTACTATCCGCTGAAAGACAATCGGTTGGTGCCGCTTGGTTATTCGAGCAGTCATTTCACAGGAGATACTACGAAGATAGCTGGACGGGTGCTGAATGATAACAATTTTAACTTCCTTGGCGGCATTGAAGGTTCAGGAACCGATAATTTGCAGTTCCGTGTACAACTCCCCAATGCCGATGGTTTGTACACGGCAACAGTTCGGGTGTTTTACCAAAGTTTACCACCAAAGTGGATGGAAGAGATGTTCGCGTTAGAGGCCGATGAAATCAACACGTTCAAAGCGATGTTTGAAGCTGCCGATCAATCGCCTGTATTGGTTTGGGAAGGCACCGCTGACTTTTTGAACGATGTTACTGAAACAACAGTGTCATCGATTAAAGTGGGCCCGAATCCTTGTCTGAATGGTAAGTTGAGCATCTCCGGATTGAAGAATGGGGGTGAGGTGAGGGTGTATAACGGACAAGGTAAATTGATCGTGGTAGAAAGAATGCAGAACAATGGGGAGATTGCTCTGCCAAGTATAAAAGGCGTCTACTACGTGCAGATCAACGATGGGATGGAGACAAAGGTGGAAAAGATTCTGCGTCTTTAAGCCACCCTGCGACGCTTCAATTCTTTGATGATCAATCCCAATTCACGGCCTGTTTGTCCTTTTACTGAAGTGTTTTCTTCCGCTCTGCGAATCAAATATGGAATCACTTCTCTGATTGGTCCGTATGGGACATATTTCGCAACGCGGTATCCGCCGTGACTTAAGTTAAAACTCAAGTGGTCGCTCATTCCAAATAGCTGAGCGGCATATACGCGAGGGTCTTGATGGTCAATCCCTTTTTCGTCGATAAGTCGTGTCAACAGTTCCGATGATGCTTCATTGTGCGTTCCTGCGCAAATGGCGATGCGATCAATGTTGGTTATACAATAAACGAGTGCTGCATTGAAGTCGCGATCGGTATCTTCTTTTGTTGCTTGAATTGGTGAGGGGTAGTCCATCTCTTCGGCGCGGTTGCGCTCTTTCTCCATGTATGCCCCACGTACCAATTTTACGCCGAAGTAATATCCGCCGTTTGAGGCGCGGTCGTGCGCAGCTTCTATATAAGCCAATCGATCGTGTCGATACAGTTGCGCTGTGTTGTAAATGATCGCTCTATTGGTGTTGTAAAGCGCCATCATGCCTTCAGCCAATTGGTCGATGGTATCTTGAATCCACGATTCTTCAGCGTCGATAAAAATAGGCGTGTTGGCCTCAAATGCGGCTTTACAAAGTCTGTTAACACGTGATTTCACGCGGGTGAATTCGTCTTTTTCCTGGGCCGACAACGAAGAGCCTAGATTTACCTTTTCAAGCAATGCATGTCGGGCAACACCGGTGACTTTGAAGACACAAAATGGGATATTCGCGTTGCCTTTGGCTGTTTGAATGGTGGCGAAAATTTCGTCGGCAGTGTGGTCGAACTCCGCTTCGCTTTCTTTTCCTTCTACGCTGTAGTCGAGGATGGTTCCTACACCCAGGCCGTCAAGTATCTTAGTAGTGTTGGCACATTCGGCGATTGTTTCTCCACCACAAAATTGGGCGAATATGTTTTTGCGCATGGCCCAACCAATCGGCAAGCCCAATTTCAATGCCACCGATACCGATACCTTTCCGAACTTCACCAGAAACGGATTTCCAACAAGTTTGAAGAGCCAATACGCCTTTTTTAAGTCGTAATTAGACTTGTGCGCAAAAGCTACCTCTGTGTTTTCAAACGAAACCGCCATACACCAGATTTACGTCCCGAAGATGCAAAAAGAAGGGGAAAGATGACTTAAATGGTCATCATTTCTTCCACAAATGCGGTGCTTTACGCATGCGCAATGAAAGTGGTGTTACCTCAAGATATTCATCGTCACCAAGGTATTCCATCGATTCTTCAAGCGAGAATTGGACTTTTGGAGCAATTTTCACAGCGTCATCAGCACCTGATGCACGTACGTTCGATTGCTTCTTACCTTTGATAACGTTCACTTCCATATCGCTTTCACGACTATTTTCTCCAACTACCTGTCCTTTGTATACTTCCTCACCTGGATCAATAAAGAATGTCCCACGGTCTTGCAAACGGTCGATGGCGTAAGCCAAAGCTTGACCTGTTTCCATAGATACCATGGCTCCTTTTCTGCGATCACCTATTTCTCCTTTCCAAGGACCGTAACCGGTAAGGCGGTGGGTAATAACGGCTTCACCCTGGCTAGCTGTCAATAGGTTGCTACGCAATCCGATGATGCCGCGTGATGGGATGTTGAATTCAAGGTGTTGCAAGTCGCCTTTTGGCTCCATTACCAACAACTCTCCTTTTCTTTGCGTTACTAGCTCAATTGCTTTACCAGCTGTTGATTGAGGTATGTCTATAACAAGTGTTTCAAACGGCTCGCTGCGCTTGCCATCGATTTCTTTCTCAAGCACTTGTGGCTTTCCGAGCTGCAGCTCGTAGCCTTCGCGACGCATGGTTTCAACCAATATCGACAAGTGAAGAATGCCCCGTCCGTAAACGTTAAAGGTATCTTCACTGTTTGTGTCTTCTATGCGCAAGGCAAGGTTTTTCTCGATCTCTTTGTACAAACGATCACGCAACTGACGTGAGGTAACGTACTTTCCTTCTTTACCGAAGAAAGGAGAGGTGTTGATGGTGAACAACATACTCATTGTTGGCTCATCAACTGAAATGCGTGGCAATGCTTCTTGCTCTACCAAGTCGGTGATGGTGTCGCCAATGTCGAATCCTTCAAGGCCTACAACAGCACACAAGTCACCACTGCGCACGCTTTTTACTTTCGCACGACCTAAACCTTCAAAAACATATAGTTCTTTGACCCGTGGTTTAAGAGGGGCGCCATCTTTGCGAATCAGGGCAATTTGATCTCCTTCGTTTATTGTTCCGCGGTAAACGCGTCCAATTGCTATCCTTCCTGTAAATGGAGAGTGGTCGAGTGATGTGATTTGCATCTGCAAAGCTCCTTCACGAAAAGGTGCTTCCGGGATGTGCTCGATTACAGCGTCCAAAAGTGGCGTTACTGTGTCGGTTTGATTGCGCCAGTCAGTGCTCATCCATCCGTGCTTACTCGAACCGTAAAGGGTCGTGAAATCAAGCTGGTCTTCTGTAGCGTCGAGGTTGAACATCAATTCAAAAACGGCTTCCTGAACTTCGTCCGGACGGCAGTTTTCTTTGTCTACTTTGTTAACGACAACAATTGGCTTCAAGCCCAGTTCTAGCGCTTTCGACAATACGAAACGGGTCTGTGGCATTGGTCCTTCAAAGGCATCAACAAGCAACAATACGCCGTCGGCCATTTTCAATACGCGTTCTACTTCTCCACCAAAGTCGGCGTGACCAGGGGTGTCGAGAATGTTGATCTTAACGTCTTTGTAAGATACCGAAACGTTCTTTGAAAGAATGGTGATTCCGCGCTCACGCTCCAAGTCGTTGTTGTCTAGTATCAACTCGGTTTTGTCTTTGCGGTCATCAAAAACTTTACATTCCTGAATGATCTTATCTACCAAGGTAGTCTTGCCGTGGTCAACGTGCGCGATAATCGCGATGTTTCTTATTGATGTCATTTGTTCTGAAAATCGGGCGCAAAAGTACGTTTCTTCTGCGGTTTCACCACCCTTTATTTGAAGTTAAATTATTGGTTCTCCGAATAGTTGCGTTGAATGGGTTGCTCTCAGTGCATTTCTGTACCTTTCGGACTTAAATGTTTTATGATGAATATTAAGGCTTATATCACCGAAAATAAAGACACGCTTTTAAACGAATTGCTTGACATTCTGCGCATTCCATCTGTAAGTGCTGATCCTGCGTATGCAAAAGATGTACGCCGCATGGCGGAAGTTACGCGCGAGGCTCTCGAGAAAGCTGGCGCTGATAATACTGAATTGATAGAAACAGACGGTTTTCCGATCGTATTTGGAGAGAAAATCATTGATCCCAATAAAAAGACAATTTTAGTTTACGGACATTATGATGTCCAACCTGCTGACCCCATCGATTTGTGGGACAGTCCGCCGTTTGAACCGGTGATAAAATCGACTACCATCCACCCGGAGGGTGCCATTTTTGCCCGCGGCGCGTGCGATGATAAGGGACAGTTTTTTATGCATGTAAAGGCGTTCGAATACATGATGAAAACCAACTCGCTGCCGTGCAATGTGAAGTTTATCATTGAAGGTGAAGAAGAGGTTGGGTCGGTAAATCTTGAAGGATTTTTAGAAAAATACAAGTCGAAGCTTTCAGCGGATGTTGTTTTGGTGTCTGACACGGGTATTTTGGCCAATGATACGCCTTCAATAACGTCGGGATTGCGTGGGTTAAGCTATTTGGAAGTTGAAGTGATGGGGCCGAACCGCGACCTTCACAGTGGGTTATACGGTGGCTCAGCGCCGAACCCGATCAATATTTTATGTGAAATGATTGCTTCTTTGAAAGATGAAAATCAGCACATTACAATTCCTGGCTTCTACGATGATGTGACTGAACTCTCTGCCGAAGAACGCGCTGAAATGGCGAAGGCTCCTTTCAGTGAAGAGCGTTTCAAACAGAGCATAGGTATTGGGGCGGTAGAAGGTGAACGTGGATACACCCCGCCTGAAAGGGTGTCGATTCGGCCAACGCTCGATGTAAACGGAATTTGGGGTGGATACATTGGTGAGGGCGCCAAAACGGTTGTCGCATCGAAAGCTTTTGCGAAAATTAGCATGCGCTTGGTGCCAAATCAAAAATCAGAAACCATCACGAAGTTGTTTGTAGATCACTTCACACGCATCGCACCGCCAAGTGTTAAGGTAAAAGTAACCCCTCATCATGGCGGTGAAGCTGCTGTAACGCCTACCGATAGCCTGGCTTATTTGGCAGCGTCAAAAGCAATGGAGGAAACGTATGGCAAGAAACCAATTCCTGTTCGCAGCGGTGGTTCTATCCCAATTGTTGCTGCTTTTGAAGCTATTCTGGGTTTGAAAACAGTACTGATGGGTTTCGGTCTCGATTCAGACGCGATTCATTCACCAAATGAACATTATGGGGTTTTCAATTACTTAAAAGGAATCGAAACCATCCCTGGGTTCTTCAAGCATTTTTCAGAATAACCAACGGCAAGGTATTTGTCTGCTGACCTTAAATTCAAATGTCATGAAATCTTTAGTTACACGCATCAGCCGCTTGGCAATGCTCTTCTTGGTGATGTCGACAATGGTGTCTTGTAAATTCTACAAGGATGTCGAAGTGCTCGATGTAGAGGATGTTAACATTACGAAATTTAACAAAGACCTTGTTGAAGCTGAGATAACGCTGCGCATCAAAAATCCAAACTGGTACGCTGTTACGCTAACTCAATCAGATATTGATGTGTTCGTGAACCAAAAGGAAATGGGAAAGGTCATGCTCACAGAAAAGGTGAAGCTCCCTTCAAAATCAGTGAACTCGCGTAAATTGGTGTTGCGCGGCAACTACGAAGACATGAAGGGAAGTTTCCTTGATAACCTGTTATCGCTGCTGTTTGCAAACAAAGCCGACTTTCAAGCAAAGGGCTTTGTGACTGGTAAGGCGCTTTTGGTGAAGCGAAAAGTGCCGGTTGACTTTTCTGAATCTATCGACCTGAAAGGGATGAATAAGTAGGCTATACTTCACTCAGTAAGCGATCAAAAAGTTGATCTACGTGGTGTTTTCCGCGGTACTCTATCCCAACATCTCTGCATCGTTTCCTCAAGGCATGGGTGTCTTCTTGAAACAATTCTCGCATTTTATCATGTGCTTCGTCGGCTTGTGCTGCATCCAAAGCAGACAAAACAATGCCGACGTTGTTTTTCTCGGCAACTTCGTCGTCTTCTGAAACGCCACGCATGGTGATGTATGGCAATCCACACATCAAGTATTCACCAACTTTTACCGGTGAACGAAAACGCTGACTGGGATAGGGGGGTACTGCGGTTAAACCTATGTCGGCAGCAGAATTAAAGCCTCGTATTTCGGCTTGTGATGCCGTTTCTGTGATGCAGTAGTCTTCGGTATTCAAGCCGCCTTCGCCACACATGGTAGTGAGTTCTTGGTGGTCTTGTGGACTGACGATAAATAAGAAGTAAGCAGGGTCGAGGGCACGCAATGCAGCGAAAAAGCCAATGATTTCAGATCGGTAATAGATGCCTCCGAACTTGCCGACGTAAACGATGACTTTTCGGTTCTTTAGATTGTATTTCTCCCGTATTTCCTGCCGTGCAAGGTTGTCGAAGTAAAAAACACGATCATCAGCGCTGGATGGCGCTCGGAAAACGAGCCCTTTTGTCTTTCCCTTTAAGGCTTCTACCATGTGTCGGGTTCCTGTAAGGACATATGCTGCTTTCCGACCAACTCTCCACTCCAAGCGATGCATGATTTGGTATGTAATGCTGTTTGTTGACCAAATTCCAAACTCTTTTAGAAAATCGCTGTGTGGCTCGTATGAATATATCAATAGTGGTGTTCGGAAGAATTGTGCTACAAAATGCGATATTACTGCTGAGGTATTCGCAAAGGAAACAACAAGATTTTGTCGTTTTCTAAGTATGATTTTGGTCGCTGTTAAAAAGGCGTTCGTCAAATCAAGCACTTTTTTAATGAGTTTGAAATTGCCGCTGTGGTACTTCACTGGTCGCCAATATATGCGCTTGCTGGTCAAATGGATTTTGTGCCTTTGTTGCTCTTCAGGAGTAAATGCATATTTATCTTGCTCAAAGGTCACGAGGTTCAATCGGTAGTTGGGATGCTCTTCCAATTGCTTGTCGAGGTACGAATAAACGAGGTTTTGAAATAGGGGGTCTCGCAAACTGTTGTAGATGAGGGCTAAAAATTGTTTGCTCTCTTTCTGAAGCAGTCCGTTTTCGCCATACAAGAGGCGGTAATTCTCTGAGGCTATTTTTAAATCTCGACGCTCCAATGCGATTCTCCGAATCTTGGCCTGCAAGGCGCTGCGGTCTTTCGATAAAACAGTTTCAAGTCTGTCTAAAACGGATTGCATCGTATCGCGATCATACCCGTCCCAAATAACCCCTATTTCCTCTCGTTCTATGAGGTCTGAATCGCTTGAAATGTTCGGTGTTATTACCACAGGTAGTCCCATCGCCCAATATTCCCCATCTTTAATAGATGTGCAGTATTTTTTTGAAGGAACGGGCTTCACTGGGTTTAAGGCAAAATCGGCTGATGCAAGATATTTCGGAACGTCTGAGTGCAACACGTGCTTATGTATCACGAGGCCAGCTGGTAAGTGGTGGTTTTTGGCAAGTAGCTCCACTTCGCTATCTGAGTGGTCACTCAAAAGCAAGGCTCTGAATTGATCGCCAAATCGCTCGTAACAGGCTGAATAAAAGGCGAAGACTTCTTCTTTTAAGTAGATGCCGCCAAGCTTGCCGGCATACACGCAGACGAGCTTTCCTGTTAACCCGAGTGACGCGCGTATGTCGGATACGTGCTCGTTGAAAACACTTAAATCAACACATCCGGGCCTGACGAAAAAATTCCCTGGAATGTATCCATAGGCCTCTGCTGAGTAATCGGCCATGTTTTCGGTCATCGCTAATACGGCTGCAGCATTTCGCGCTTGTTGCTTTTCTGACCAATGCAAAATGCGGAATGATAGCGACCCTTTTTTCCATGTGCCGTTTTCTACCATGGAATCTGCATGGGGCTCAAATCCGTCGACAACGAATTTTTTCTTTGTCAATCGCGATAAGATGTGTGCCGTCAGTCCGGCTGTGCTGCCCCGTGCATGTATGATGTCGATTTTCTTTTTTCGGCAAAAGATTGTTAGCCAAAGCAGGTTCTTAATCCATGCAAGTGCTGCTTGAAATCCGAAATAGTGGTATTTCTTAGTTATCAGTTCTATTCCGTGTTCGGCGAGCATTTTATCGGCTGTTTGGCGCTCTGTGGACGATAATTGCAGGGCTTCTTTCTCCATGGTTAAGAGGTATATCTGCCCCTCAACGCCAATGTATTTGCGTATTTCTTTGATGTACCCAATGGTGGCTGCATGAACCAGGGGTTCCTTATAACTCCAATATGTTAGCACGAGTATGTTCATGTGCCGGGCTCTGGTGAAAGGGTGTGTTTTAGTATCTCTGCAATCCGCACTGCTGCAAGTCCGTCGCCTATATAAGTGTTTTGTTGCAATCTTTTTATGTGCTCTTCTATCTCTGCTTTACCTTCATAAAATGCGGGGATCTCAAGCTCAATTGCTCCCGTTAGGTGGATGTGGGTGCGTTTGTTGTCTTTCAACATACGCGCACTGGTGGTGTCTGTCACGAAGCAGATGTCGTCTTGGCTCAATTCGATTTCGCCGTCTGTGGACTTGCTAAAATAAATGGACTTTCGTTTGGCTCTGGTGGTTGCCGCGGCGGTTGAGTCTGAAAAGGTAAACATCAAATCGGGCTGGCTGTCTTGCGTGGTAGGTGCAAAATCATTTAGTCCGCAGTGGGCAGACATTTGCGTTAATGTCTCTTGGTTGTTTAAGAATAGGAATGAGACATTTTTTATTGCCACCCCTCGCAATGCGTGCGCTACTATGCCGCCTGCAAGCAATTGTTCTACATTTTCTATGGCGATTACGATGTTCATTTCAAGGTCCATTTCAACCAGTGCCTTAGGGCTTGGTAAAGGTTCATTTTTTTTAGATAACTTCTAAAAAGTATGCGCCTCACGCGGCGGATGTATAAGCTGCGTACTGGCTGAAACAGTGGGTGCTGTTCATGATGCTCTAACATCTGATCGTAGCCGAGTGAAATGCCGTCAAGGTCCGACATGGCTGAACCTTCTCGCTTGCGAATATCGTAAATGGTCTGGGTGGTTGCGCTGTGCTGTCCGCCACTGCTCAATATGTCGATGATAAAAATGAAGTCTTCACCATGGGCCATGTCTTCTCGAAACCGAATGCTCCCAAGGGCTCGGCGATCAATCATCCATGTGATGCCGCGGAAATAATCGCTACTCAAGGCGAGCATGCTAGACAATGGCTGTCCATTATGTTTAGGTTCCCAATGAGAAACGATGGTTTGAAAGGTGCTGTGGTAGGTGTCTACGCGTCCGTCAACTACGGTGCAATGTGGCCGATTTTCAAAAACGTCAAGTCGCACTTGCAAGCTGTTTCTCGGCAAGCGATCGTCGCTGTCCAAAAAGCAGATGTATGCCCCTCGCGCCATCTCTAGTCCGCGGTTTCGCGCATAACTTACGCCGCGTTGCGGTTCTGTCACTACAATTATTCGCGGGTCACCCGGCGCACGCGCGATGTCTTGTGTGCTATCACTGCTGCCATTGTCTACCACTATGAGCTCCCAATCTGCCATTGTTTGGTTGAGCACACTGTCTATGGCTTCCTGTATCCAGGCTTCTCCGTTTAATACGGCCATGATGATGCTAACTTTGGTCATTCAGTAGTTCTTCTATGTGGTTTACCTGCTGGGTGTACGATTGTCGAAGGGCGTGTGAAATGCGTTTTTCAATTTGGTGTTGTGGCTCGCTGTGGTAGGTTTCGAGCTTTTCTCCCAACAGAGCAAGCCAATCTGTGGTGCTGTCGCTCATGTCAAACAACTTCAAATCGATGTATTCATCCAATACGTTGGCGACAATGGGTCTGCCTGTGAGCAACAATTCAAGCATTTTATGCGGATTGGCCACTTGCTCATAGTATTGCCTGCGATAGGCGACGATGAAGATGTCGGCTTCGTCTAAAACTTTATGGTAAGCAGCTTTCTCTAAGGCGCCAAGCAAAAAACAGTTCGATCGCTGTTTCAACTCGTCAATAAAAGCCACACTGTCAGCATCTACTTGATTGTTCATGTTGTCGATGCTGTAGCTGCCAACAAAAATAAAATCGGCGTTGGGATAGCGATCCACAGCGCTCAACACCAATTCTCTATTGAGATATCTGATGAGTAAATTCCCGGTATATGTAACGCGTGGTCGTCTGGTTTTGCCATGCGTCGGTTTGCGTTCCCAAAGTTGCACTCCATGTCCGATGTTGTGACTGTTGGGGTTGCAATTGCTCAATTTGGCAGCGATGAACTTGGTAGTGCCTAAACACAATTGTGATGTGCTTGCGGCCGTACAAAGGTTGAAATCCATGGTGAGGTCAACAACGTGGTGCAGCGATGTGACATAGGTCTTCCATACGTCGAGCTCAAAGAGCCTGCTGTTGTCGAACGACCATATCACGTCGGGTCGGGTGCCTGTCTTCTTCTGAATGCGACGAAAATCGCGTTCGATGAGATATCTGCGCAGAAATCGCGGAAAAAAGCGGAGTCCAGGAAAACTGATGAACGAGAATGCAGTGATGCCTTGTGAAACTTCACGCAGGGGATTTTTTGCATTTTGCGGTTCTATAAATACGATTTCGTTGTCACGACGAGCGAGCTCCAAGGCATAATGGTGCTTCGAAACTTTTTGCGTCCCCCATGCTTCGGGCGAAATGATCCAGATGGTAAGGTTCTCGAACTTCATTTGCCTTCGAACTTAGTGCTTTTTACTTTTCTCTCGTCGCATTTTGGTCTTGCTTTCTCTTTTCTCATGTTTGATGAGTACTTTAGGTTCCTAATTTCGAGTTATGAAGCTTCTCTTTTCGTCGGTTTTGTTCTTTATCTGTTTCTTCGCTGCTGCGCAGGATGTTGATCTATCTCTCTTTAAGGGCATGAACATGCGCTATATCGGTCCGGGAACAATGTCGGGCAGGGTTACGGCTATCGATGTGGTGCGCGATAATCCTGAAACTATTTTTGCAGGTACAGCAAGCGGTGGGGTGTGGAAGAGTGTGTCGGGGGGCATCTCGTGGAAGCCTGTTTTCGATGATATGCCAACGCAGTCGATAGGTGCTTTAACAATCGCGCCGTCCAACCCTGATGTAATATACGTGGGCACTGGTGAGGGAAATCCTCGCAACTCGCATTCGAGTGGGGCTGGGGTGTTCAAAAGTATCGATGGTGGCGAAACTTGGTCGTTCATGGGATTGGCTGAAACGAAAACGATTCACCGCATTGTGGTTCACAAAGACAATCCTGATATGGTCTGGGCTGCTGCCATGGGCAGTGTTTGGGGAAAGAATGCTGAACGGGGTGTGTATGCTTCGAAAGATGGGGGTAAGACATGGACGAAATCTCTATATGTCAATGACCAAACTGGATGCGCTGATTTGGTGGTGGATCCGCGGAATCCAAACAAGATGTTCGCTGCTATGTGGGAGTATGGTCGCAAGCCATGGACGTTTAATTCGGGTGGATTCAGCAGCGGTTTGTATGTGACTTACAACGGTGGTGAAACGTGGAAAGAATTGGATGAAGACGCTGGCCTTCCTGATTCAGAGCTGGGAAGAATAGGATTGGCAATCGCTCACTCCAATCCAGATGTGGTGTACGCACTGGTGGAAAGTAAAAAAACTGCTTTGTATCGTTCTGATGATGGTGGGAAATACTGGAAATCGGTGGCGACGAAAAACATTGGTAATCGTCCGTTCTACTACGCCGATATCTTCGTTGATCCTAGCGATGAAAATACGCTCTTTAACCTCTACTCGGTTGTTACAAAAAGCATCGATGGTGGAAAAAACTTTGAGGTAATCTTGCCCTATTACGGGGTTCACCCCGACCACCATGCATTCTATATTCACCCCGATAATCCTGATTTTATTGTGAATGGAAACGATGGTGGACTAAACATTTCGCGCGATGGAGGCGATAATTGGGAGTTCGTCTCGAACTTGCCTGTGGGTCAATTCTACCATGTGAATGTCGATCTTCAAACGCCTTACAATGTCTACGGTGGCTTGCAAGACAATGGCTCGTGGAAAGGACCTGGATTCGTTTGGCAAAACGATGGTATTCGAAATGAGAATTGGCTAGAAATCTCCTTTGGAGATGGCTTTGATGTTGTTCCCGATGCCGACAATTCCGACTACGCCTATGCAATGTACCAGGGCGGAAATGTGAACCACATCAATATGAAAACGGGTGCTATGCGCTTTATTCAGCCGGTTTCTCCAGATGATGTGCCGCTGCGCTTCAATTGGAATGCTGCCATAGCTGCGAATCCGCACAATCCGAAAAGCATTTACTTTGGTAGCCAGTTTCTCCATAAATCCAACGACAAAGGGGCTTCTTGGGATGTAATCTCTCCTGATCTGACTACGAACAATCCGGAAAAGCAAAAACAGGCGAAATCTGGTGGACTAACGATTGATGCTACGCAGGCTGAGAACCATACAACAATCACGTGCATCGCCCCAGGAGTGATTAGCCAAAACACGATTTGGGTGGGCTCTGACGATGGTTACATTCATGTTACTTTCGATGGTGGTAAAAACTGGAAACGGGTGTCTGATAACATCAAAGGGTTCCCGAAAGAGTGCTATGTAACACAGATTCATGCTTCTGCTTTCAACGATAAAGAGGCTTTTGTATCTGCGAACAACTACCGCTTGAACGATTGGGAAACCTATGTTTATCATACTACCGATGGTGGGTTGAAATGGACGAGGTTGGCGGGTGATGACAGTGTGCACGGACATGCACATACGATTTTACAAGATAACATCGAACCAAATTTGCTGTTCTTGGGTACTGAGGGTGGACTGTTTTTGTCGTTCAACAAGGGTAAAACATGGCAGCAATGGAAGCACGATTATCCTTCTGTTTGTACCATCGATATGAAAATACAACCTGTGGAAGATGATCTGGTGATCGCTACTTTTGGACGGGGCTGTTACATCCTCGATGCCATCGAGCCTTTGAGAAAAGCAACGAAACTGGATGAAAAGCTGGTTGCCTATAAATCACCTCCTAGCTACCAAGCCAGCTACATCCGACCGGCAGGGAGCAGGTTTTTAGCCGATCATGTATGGGAAGGCGACAACAAACCTTCGGGTGCGGTGATACAGTTTTTCTTGGACCCTGAAATGGTTGATACAACAGGTAAAAAGAAGGTAACAGCACGTATATTCTCAAACTCAGGCGATACATTGCGAACGCTAACAATGTCTCCTGACTCTGGTGTCAATCGCATGGTTTGGTACTTCGACACGAAGGGTGTGGAATGGCCGTCGAGACGGAAAAGAGATGGAAAAGATGAGGTTGGCGGCGGCTTTCAAGTGGCTCCAGGGACGTATAAAGTAGAGATCGAGTATGAAAAAATGAAGTCTACAACCGAAGTCAATGTGTTCGCTGATCCACGCACACCAATGGAAGCAGGTGTCTTCGCGGCTCGTGCTGCATACCATTCTGCTGTGCTCAAAGAGGCCGAAAGAGCTGGAAAGTCGTTCAAACAATTGATGGAGGCAAAGGAAGTAATCGATCTTGTCAAGAAACAGGTGACGATGGCAGGTGATTCAACTTACAAACCGGTAACGATGATGGCCGACTCGCTTTCAAAATCCATAACAAAGCTCGAGAATGAGTTTATGCTGCCTGAAGACTTTGTAGGATATGACCATGTCACCAAACACCTCAACGATTACCTCTGGGATGCCATGTCTTACGAAGATGGGGTTCCCTCAAAAAATGCAGATCGCGCCCTAGAAATAGCCCAGTCTGAAGTTGAAGCTGTCGTGTCAAAAGTCAACAGCTTCTTTGATGTTGAATGGAAAACGTGGAAGACTTTATACGATGAATTGGAATGGAATGCGGTAAAGTCGTTCCCGAAGGTGGATTAAAATTTATATCCAACAAGGACCTCTACAGCGATATTGCTCATGCCGCCGTCATACCATCGCACCTGATTGCCAGAATCGGGTGAAGGACGAATAGGTATAAGGCTCATGGAATAGCGTGAAGCAAAGAAAATATTGTCCCCAAAATCCATCTCTGCTCCTACCACGCCGCCAAAATCGGTTTTCGACATCTCAGGATTAACGATGTCGAACGTTTCGTTGTTGAACATCTGAGAATCTGAAATGAGGTAACCCATATAAGGACCTACTATGATATCGAATTTCTCGAAACTGAAATCTGCCAGAACAGGTACGTTGATATAACGAAAATTGTAACCCCACGTTTGGAAATCGTTGTTGTCGGGGTTGGCCGGACGTCGACTTCCTTTGCCGATGTATCCCATTTCGAGGCGAACGCCAAATTTTTCTGAAGGATTTACCTGAACAAAAGCACCTACCGAGAGCCCAAGCTTGTTAAATCCTTGCGCGTTGTCGCCGTCAACCTGTGTGATTGAACCGCCTGCGAAAACTCCTCCATCGAACTTGACTTGAGCGTTCAAGGCAGGAGAGCAGAGTAAGAGAACGAAAACAATGAATTTATTCCACATGGGCTTCCATAACATTCATGATTTCACCGTTAGCATCGTTGTAAACGATTGCAACAACATGTGAATTCTGCGGAACCCACTCGTTGTTCCATGCGTAGGTGTAGTCTTTTTGAATTTCATCACCTGATAGGGCGTTGTCTGAGAAATTCAATCCTTCCGGACCACTCACACTGCCGCGCAACACATGCTTGAAATCATAATTTGGTACTACCTCCGGTTCGTTGCCATACCACAATTGATAATCTACCAAATTTGATTCTGTAATAAGCAATGCCAAATGCGATGACCCTGGGAAATTCGCATTGAACTGTCCATTGACGTGTATGTTTAAATGGTTGTTCTCCGCATTGAAGTTAACAGACATTTGGAGTGCAAGCGGTGAGCTATTGGCTAACAATGCATTCGTTTCAGCAACCCAAACGGTAGGTGCAAAGAAATTCCCGACACCACCCATGCGATTAACTCGTCCGAGTGGGTTGGCCTGAAAATCGAGTTGATCCCAGAAATAGTTGCTTTCCGCATTCGTCCAGTCGGTTACAAAAGGTTCTAATGATGCATCAGCAAGAGGGCCTGCATGAATTGCAACAAGAACAACATCCCCTGGGTGCGCTTCGAGAATCTCGTCGGCAATAACGGCGGCATCCGGACAATTACCGCATTTATGTGCAGTAAAGTCTTCAATCAATACATTCTGATTAAAATCAGTTGCTGCGTCAAAGGTTGGGGCTGGACCGTACAAATCTTCTCTGTAGGAGATTGAGAATGGCAATACTGGATCTTCAATACAATCGCAAGAAGCTGCCAGAATGACAAGGGAGATAATAAGTGCTTGTTTCATGTTAAAAACTGCTTGTAATGGTTATTTCAAATCCGTTCGAAGCCGGCACAGCGCGACAGACACCACCTACACAGAAAATTCCTTCACGGCGCTTTCCATATCCTACGGCGATGCGATTCGCACCGTTAATATAACCAAGAGTGCCAAATAAATAATGCACTCTTCTGTCGTTTATTGGATTTCCATAGTTGTACTGATCCATAACACTCACAAACCAATGCGGTGAATACGAATATTCAACAAGCACTGTAGCCCAATCACCTTTGTCTTGTTTTGTCGTCAAAGCTTGAATCTCTGTCCGCAGCGAATGGTGTGTCGATAGTTTATTTGCAAACTCCAAAACGTGTATGTCTGCATATACAATGCCCTTGAAATCAGTTGTTACAGGAGTGGTCAGCGTATTGAATTCCAAATAATAGTAGGTATACTTTGCTTTAAAATTCTTCGAGATTTTTTTGCTCACTTCCACATTGAAGTCGCGAACGAATTTTGAATCTCCAAAGCCAAAGCCATTGCGTTGATATCCATCTATAATGCGGTCAATGCCCGACAATCCTGTAGTGTCTATGTTGTTCGCTGCTGCGAAGTTTACTGTAAGGTTTGTACCATATTTTCCGCCAATTGGAGTGTCTTTAGCAAATTTGTAAAACACCTCTGCATTGATACCAACTTCACCGTCTATTACAGTAGCATAGGGGTACAAGGTAGCCGCAAGGTTGTATGTGTGAACCTTTGTAATCGACGGCATGAAATTGACTGGGGCGTCAAATAACAGTAGGTTGCGGTCGCTTCTAAAACTTAAGTTGTCGACCAATTTTCCTTGAAGGTTGAAACCGAAACCTTTTTGGGTGTATGCTATATTGGCAATGAATCCCTGTCCAGGCTTGTAAATATATCCGTTGTCGGCATTGGGGTCGTTTATCTTCCCTACATATTCCCCAAGGAATGTCCACCCTTTGTAGAAGACGTTCAAACGAGCGGCATAAGAGGCCACATTGTTTGGAACTTCCAATACCAGCGTATCTTTTTCTATCTGACTTGCGGCCTGGAAACGACTAACGAACGAACCTCCAAGTGTAATTTGCAGGTCCTTCTCACCCCATTTTTCTTTCAATCCATTCAGGTTGATTTCTGCGTCAACAGCACGTAAAATACCTTCGCCATTTATCAATCTGTCATCGAAATCCAAACGTTGTTTTCCATAAATTCCTTTGATGCGCACGGCATCGATAGGGGTTAATACAACCCTAAATCCATCTATTGCATTGTCGATACCGAGATACCTTTCTTCGAATGATCGAAAAATTAAACCGCTTCCAAATTGATCGTAAAAATTACCGATTGTGATGTCGAATTGCTTGTCGGAATATCGCGCAAACCGATATCCAATGCCTGTTCCCTTAAAGCGACCGGGATATCCTAGAAGTGGATTCAAATAGGATTCATAGCGCATGCCTGCGGAAAACTTACCCTTCGTATAGATAAGGTTACCCCAAGCATTAAAGCCTGTTTTCTCTGGTGGCACCTGAGCGCCTATAAGCGAATCTTCGCTGTAACTTTGCCAGATTATTGAAAAGTTACCGGTAATTGAACCGATGTCTGTTTTTGTTGAATCCGTTTGTTGGCCAAAGGAAAACAAAGGGATAACAATTCCTAGAAAGAATACAAGGCGTTTCAAGATACTGCGATTGGTTGGTTGATCTCTGAAGTAACAAAAAAAGCCGGTACTACCGGCTCAAACTTATTTCTTAAGTTTCTTTAGTTGGTCGTACAACTCTTCTTCGTCTCCGTCTGAATAGTTGTTGTTCTGCCAAACGATTTTTCCTGAGGCATCAACTAAGAAGGTGTGGGGGACATTGATTACCTGCATTGCGCGGGCTAAGTCTTTATTTGAATCAAGTAGAACCAAATAATCCCATTCAACACTGTTCACATAAGGAGCAACGCGCGTAACCGTGCGCTGATCATCAATGCTTACAGCTATAATTTCTGCACCAAATTCCTCTTTCCAGTCTTCAGCATGCTCGAGGTAATTGTTCAGTTCGCGTTTGCACGGACTGCACCAAGTTGCCCAGAAAGAAATAATAACTGGTTTTCCTTTGCCCACGAGGGTTGCGGTGTCTACAGTTTTTCCATCGGTGCTTTTTAATTTAACGCTCGGCACACCTTGTGCAACAAGAGTCAATGAAGCAATGGCCAAAGAAAGGGTAAGAATAAAGTGCTTTTTCATGTTTGGTATTTTTAAGAAAAAAGAGATCAACACGTGCGGCATAACAAAAGGTATACCAAACGGTTGATCTCTTCTCTTATTCAAAGAATCTTAGTTGTTCAAAGTCACACGCATTGTAGCCATCTGGCCATTAGCTGTGATGTTGATCAAGTAAAGTCCGCTTGATAGTTCACTGAAATCAAGAACCTGACGGTGCTCACCAGCTACAACAGTACCAAGATCCATGTTCATTACACGAGCTCCTAGTAGGTTAACTACTTCAATAGTTACATCACTAGCTTCAGCAACATTGAATGAAAGGTTGGTGAATGTGTTGAATGGGTTTGGATAGGCAACGAATGAGTTGATCAATTCGCTCTCTTCAACTCCTACTACTGTTGCAGCATCAGCTCCACCAATTAGTTCAGTGTACGAGTATGAACCGTTGTAGTTCACAATTGAAGAAGCTTGAGCTCCGCCACCGTTAACAGTGGTTGCAATGAAGTAACCATTTTGACCACATGCGGGGTACAAAGAACCCTGAAGTCCGTCGCCGTAAGAATCACTAATCTCCAAAGTGTAACATCCTACTGGTACGTAGTAGTTTTCTTGGAAAACTGTTAAGTCATCATAAGTATTGATGCCTGCTTGCTCAACAACAGTTCCTGAACCGTTGATCAAACGCCATGAAAGCTCTTCACCCCAACAGTCTGTTTTGATATCAAAACGAATGTGTGTTGTTCCTGCCTCAGCAGCGTAAATTGTTGTTTCAAGTTGGTTGTTGATGGTTTCTCCGTTTACAGAAGTAATCATGATTTCAACATCACCCGGACCTGGAACTGTTCCTATTTCAACTGCAGTTGAAGTTGCTCCACCAGCAATGGTGCCAGAGTAATCGTAGCTAAAAGAGAAAGCTCCGTTGTAGTAAACGTCAAAAGTAGCAGTTGAAATGGTCAAGTTACCTACGTTCACTAGATCAATAGCAACTGTAGCTTCTCCACATGCAACTTGAGATCCAGCAAACCCACCGAAACATGGGAAACCACCGTCGATTTCGTTGCTACATCCTGAAAGTGATTCAGTGAATAAAGCTGTTCCGCTCTGCTGACCTACTTCAGTCACGATTCCATCCGGACAAATTTTGTAGATGGTTGGGAAGTAAGCAATCTGGTACAAATCAGCGATAGATGCATCGTCAATGATTGGGTAAGGTGTTCCTGAAACCCAGTCACCCTGAGTGTTACCACCTGTTCCATTCAAATCTGCGTTGGTAGTTTGTCCGTCACCTTCAATGAACAAAACAACCACTTTATCTGCCGCGTCTGGTCCTAAACACTCATAAACGTCGCTCAAGGCGTGAGTGTTGTGGTAGTTCCAACATGGTCCACACCAAGTTGCTGATACGTCCATAATAACTGTTTTGCCAGCAGCTAAAGCTTCAGACAATGTAAATGTGTTACCGTTGATATCGGTACCAGTAAAATCAGGTGCTACAGACCCGTCAGGAAGCTGAGCAAAAGCAGCAACGCTGGTAAGCATAGCTGATGCAACAAGCATGTTTTGTAAAATCTTCTTCATAAGAATTGAATTAATTGTTCTTTAACTTTTGGGAAGCACGAACTTAGATTAATTTATCCGAAGATCTTATTTCTGTTTGCCTGAATATCGTATTCCAAATGGTAACTTCTTGGTGCTGAAGGTGCGGAACTGCTATTGGTATAAATTATTTAAAGTGTTGAAAAACAGATCTGTATGTAATTAGGGGGGTGGGTTTGCATTCTTTGATTCTTGTTTCACGAAAGGCAAATGTTGGTATCTCAAGCATTTGTAATCAATATGCTGATGCGGTGGCATGCCCTGTTTCTGCCAAAAACGAACTATTTTGAAATTTTGAAAGCTATTGTTTCTTGGATTCCTAAATCTCACCCAATTTGACGATATTGGGTGGGGTGTCTGTTTACATCGTTGTATGGTGTATATTTAGACTTTAAATCGATGTTTATGAAAAGAGTTCTATTCCTTTCTTTGTTTGCCGCTGCCGTTACCACTGCTTCCGCGCAATCTTTAACCCTCGTAGATACTGTAACTGAGGTTTCTGGGGTTTCTACAAACCAAGCCGACGACGAACTAGATGCCCATTGGGGTGTTACAAATAGCTCTTCTTCTGAAATAAATGTCCGCGTTTACCGCGAAGTTTTCGAACACCCAACCCCGTGGAACAACCCGTACACGTTCGGCGCTGATGGATTTATTGAGCGTTTCTGCTGGGGTCCTATTTGTTATGGATACGGTACGGCTCAATCTGGAACCAACGCATCACTTATTGTAACCATGCAACCAGGAGAGACCAATGAATCTTTCCATGGATATTACGAACATCACGGTGTGCCAGGTGCAGCCCGCATTCGTTACTGCTTCTTCGATAATGATAACCCCGACAATGAGACTTGTCAAGAGGTGATATTTTGTATCGATGCAGCTTGCACTGTAGGTGTTGAAGAGAAAACAGAATTTTCTCTCGGAGACATCGCTCCAAACCCAATTCAAGGGGTAGCGTCGTTCTCTTACAGCTTTCCAAATAATGCTCAAGGCCGCCAAGTGGTTGTTTATAACATGGTTGGCGCGAAAGTGAAGGAAATCGCTTTGAACAATCCTTCCGGTTTGGTGTTTATCAATGCCGATGAGTTTGGAGCTGGAGTGTACTTCTACACGTTAGTCGATAACTCAGGTGTACATGCTACACGTAAATTTGTTGTTTCGAAATAGTTCGTCTCGATGAGCTATTTTTAAAGGGTTACTTCGGTAACCCTTTTCTTTTGCATTCTGATTCTCTGTTCAACAAAAAGACCCTAATTTTGCCCCCTGCTATGAGTAAAATACGAAAACAGGAGGCGCTCGATTATCACTCTTCCGGGAGAAAAGGTAAAATCGAGGTAGTACCTACCAAACCAACGAGCTCTCAACGTGACCTCTCGCTTGCATACTCTCCCGGTGTTGCCGAACCTTGTTTGGCAATTGCCAGGAAAAAAGACGATGTCTACCAATACACAGCAAAAGGAAATCTTGTTGCCGTTATAACAAATGGAACTGCTGTTCTCGGACTTGGCGATATCGGACCAGAAGCCAGCAAGCCGGTGATGGAAGGAAAGGGCATCCTTTTCAAAATCTTTGCAGACATTGATGTTTTCGACATAGAAATCGATGCTGCTGATGTCGATAAATTCGTTGAAACAGTTATTGCGATCTCGCCTACTTTCGGTGGGATAAATCTGGAAGATATCAAAGCGCCAGAAGCGTTTGAAATTGAACGCCGCTTGGTCGAAGCTCTCGATATCCCGGTGATGCACGATGATCAACACGGAACGGCAATCATCTCTTCTGCGGCGCTTCTCAATGCGCTTGAATTGGCAGAGAAGAAGATAGAAAATGCCCGAATCGTTGTAAGTGGCGCAGGCGCCGCGGCAATGTCGTGCCTCGATTTGTACCTCCGACTTGGTGCGAAACTAGAGAATATCATCATTTTTGATTCGAAGGGGTTGGTGCATAAGGGGCGGACAAACCTGGATGAAAAAAAGGCCGTGTTCGCTATCGAAGATGAGTCGATTGATCTGCTAAAAGCAATGAAGAATGCTGATGTGTTCCTCGGTTTAAGCAAAGGTGGTTTGCTGAAGCCTGAAATGATCAAGGCGATGGCGCCTAACCCTATAGTTTTTGCCCTAGCGAATCCCGAACCAGAGATTCCGTACGAGGTGGCGCTGAAAACACGAAAAGACATTATCATGGCTACGGGGCGTTCAGACCATCCTAACCAAGTGAACAATGTTCTCGGATTTCCATACATTTTCCGCGGTGCGCTAGATGTCAGAGCACGACGTATCAATACGGAAATGAAACTGGCAGCCGTAAGAGCCATCGCTGAACTTGCCAAAGAACCTGTGCCCGATGAAGTGAATGAGGCCTATGATGCACGAAATATTTCCTTCGGTCGTGAACTGATAATTCCAAAACCGTTAGACCCTCGTTTGATTACGGCTGTGGCTTCTGCTGTTGCAAAAGCAGCAATCGACTCTGGGGTGGCTCGTGTAATGATCACCGATTGGGATGCCTACGAACAAGAACTGGGAAATCGTCTCGGTCGCGATAATAAGCTGCTACGTGGAATTGCCGAAAGAGCAAGAAAACGTCCGAAAAGAGTCGTTTTCGCTGAAGCGGATAATTATAAGATTCTCAAGGCTGCAGAACAGGCATTCGATGAAGGGGTAGCCATTCCAGTGCTTCTAGGCAGCGTGCCAGTCATCAAGGAATTGATAAAAGCACATAAAATCGAACTTCCGAACGTGGAGATCATCGATCCTCGCGATCCAAAAGAAAAAGAAAGAAGAGATGTTTTTGGTGAGGTGCTCTATGAGCGTCGCCAACGCAAGGGAATGACGTTGCTCGAGGCAACACGTATCCTTCGAGAGCGGAATTACTTCGGCGCTATGCTGGTTGAAACTGGTTACGCTGATGCGCTGATTTCTGGCTTAACTCGGAACTATAGAAATGTGATTCGCCCTGCTCTTCATATCATTGGTATGGAGGAACATGCTGGTCGCGTGGCTGGTATGTACATCATTCAGTCGTCGGATGGCCCAATATTCTTTGCTGATACAACGGTGAACGTGGATCCAACGGCTGAAGAGCTTGTCGACATTACTTTGCTGGTCGCAAAAGCGGTGAAGAGAATGAAAATTACGCCAAGAATTGCAATGCTGAGCTATTCAAATTTTGGATCTTCTTCTGGTAAAGATGTCGAAAAAATGAGCAAAGCAGCGGCAATCCTGCACCGTGATCATCCAGACTTGATTGTCGACGGTGAAATTCAAGCCAACTTTGCGCTGAATGGCGATATGATCGCTGAAAATTTTCCTTTCAGCTCGTTGAAGGGGAAGAAAACAAATACACTTATCTTTCCCAACCTTTCTTCTGGAAATATTGCATATAAGTTAATGCAAGAACTTGGCGAAAAGGAAATTATTGGGCCAATTTTGCTGGGAATGAAAAAACCCGTGCACATTGTCCAAATGGGTTCTTCTGTCCGCGAAATAGTGAACATGGTCAGAATTGCCGTGGTGGATGCACAATATAAATAGGAATGATTAACCACTTACGAGGAAGAATTACCGACAGATCACTGACGCATGTCGTGATTGAATGTGCTGGCGTGGGATATTTTGTTCATGTCTCTCTCAATACTACATCTCGCCTTTCTTCAGACGAATCAGGCATGATCCTCATTCACGAAGTAATTCGCGAAGACGCCCATGAATTGTATGGCTTCGCAGATGAGGGCGAACGTCAGATGTTTCGAAAATTAATTTCCGTTTCTGGTGTGGGTGCAAATACTGCGCGCATGATTCTTTCGTCGCTGTCTGCCTCTGAGCTCGTTGCAGCAATTCTTTCAGGAGATGTTTCGGCTCTCCAAAATGTGAAAGGCATTGGTGCTAAAACAGCCCAAAGAATAATTGTAGATTTGCACGATAAATTTTCAGGAGATAGCGATATAACCGAAAAAATTTACGTCGGAGGCAATACTGCGATAGGTGAAGCGTTAAGTGCTTTGTCGTCGCTCGGCTTCGACAAAACCAAAGCACAAAAAACACTCGATTCGATTGTGAAAACCGAAGGGACTGATATTTCTGTTGAAGATTTGATCAAAAAAGCGCTCAAACAACTGTAAGCAATGTTGGGGAGAGCGGTCAAGTACTTCTTTATAGGTTCGTTATTAGCGATCATCTTCGCTGGATCTGCAGTTGAACTGCCGGCCGGGTGGAAAGAAAATCGCCATGTCTATAAACCCATTGTGGCTGATACAGGCAAGGTCGACTTGCCCATGCCGCATGGTGAAGATCCTTTCAATCCGGTTGAGAACACGGGAGGAGTGAGCCTTGATTGGCCCGAAAACATTCATTACGACGTTCAATACGACGAAGAAACTGGTGGGTATGTGGTGGTGCAAATGATTGGCGATTCCATCGTTTTCCGAAGCGCTACTTCCTACACTCTTGATGAATACCTGAACTACGATATCCGTTCGAACTTAAGCGAATATTGGAACAAACGCCAGGAAGAAGAAGATGAAGCAGATCGCGCCTGGGCACCAAAACTAGACGTGGGTGGTGAAGGTTTCAAGAACATCTTCGGTAGCAATGAAATTGAAATCCGTCCGCAAGGTTCAGCTGAACTTACTTTCGGTTTCAATACGTCAAAAACAGAAAACCCACGTATCCCTGAACGTCAACGCAGAATAACAACGTTCGATTTTGATCAACGTATTCAGTTGAATCTGGTAGGTAACATCGGTACCAAAATGCAGCTTACCACGCAGTTTAATACCGAGGCGACTTTCAACTTCGAAAACCAAATGAAGCTGGAATACACGGGCGATGAAGATGAAATAATCAAGAAAATTGAAGCAGGTAACGTAAGCCTGCCGCTCCGCGGGACGTTGATTACGGGTAGCCAAAGTCTATTCGGTCTGAAAATGGAAACGCAGTTCGGACGTCTGCGAAATACTACGGTTTTCTCTCAGCAACAAGGTGAACGTAAAGACATTCAAGTGCAGGGTGGGGCGCAAACGCAATTGTTCGATATCCGCGCTGATAACTACGAAGCAAATAAACACTACTTCCTGTCGACTTATTTCCGCGATCAATACGATAACGCTATGCGGAGTTTACCGGTTGTTAACTCTGGAGTAAACATCACGCGTATCGAGGTGTGGGCGGTGAATCTGCAAGCAAACACGCAAGATGTTAGAAACGTTATCGCGGTTACCGATCTCGGGGAACACCCGAACTATATATCTTCCGACCTCCCTGTCGGTTTGCTTTCCGATGGTCCTGACCTTGAAATCAATGCGTCACGTAACCCTTCCAACCTGAACAACGATATCTTCACCGATTTCACTACGAACCCAAATGTCATGAACTACACGGGGGCCAATGCCGCCATTGCCGCCATGAACATGGGTTACCAACAAGGTATTCACTATGAAAGGGTAGGTAACGCTAGAAAACTTACTACGTCAGAATACACCTACAATAGCCGATTGGGATTCATCTCGTTGCGCCAAGCGTTGAACAATGCTGAGGTGTTGGCGGTGTCTTATGAATATACGCTGAACGGACAAACATACCAAGTGGGTACGTTGTCTCAGGATGGTTTCACGGCGCCAAGCGCACTGGTGCTCAAAATGCTGAAAGCATCAATAACACGTGTGAACCTCGACAATGGTGACCCTTCTCCGCTATGGGATTTGATGATGAAGAACGTATACAACATCGGTGCGTTTGGTGTCAATAAGGATAATTTTAGGTTTGATGTATGGTACAATGACCCGTCAACAGGTATCGACCTAAACTATATTCCTCGACAACCTCTGGAAGGTCAGCTACTGCTTCAATTGATAAACCTCGACCGACTGGATGTCAATAATTTCCCGAATAAAGATGGCTTCTTCGATTTCATCGACAATGCTGCCACACAAGGGGGTACCATCCAAGCGCAAACGGGGCGGGTATTCTTCCCTGTGGTTGAACCTTTTGGAGAACATCTAAAGTCTGTTATTGAGTCGCAAGTGTCTGACCCAAACCTGGCACAATCGCTCATCAATACAATTGTCTTCCAACCGTTATACGACTCAACCAAAACAGCTGCTCAGCAAATACCTGCACTGAATAGGTTCAAACTTCGCGGACAGTATCAATCTTCGTCTTCGTCAGATATCTCACTAAACGCTTTGAACGTGCCGCAAGGTTCGGTCACTGTTACCGCAGGTGGTGTTAAGTTGGTTGAAAACCAAGATTATACGGTCGACTATAACTTGGGTAGGGTGAAGATCCTTAACCAAGGATTGCTAGACTCTGGTCAACCTATCAATATCTCACTCGAAAGTAATTCTCTGTTCAATATTCAGATGCGAACGATGCTGGGAAGTAGGTTCGATTATGAGGTTAGCGACAACTTGAACCTTGGTGCGACGATCTTGAACCTGCGCGAACGTCCGCTCACTCAAAAGGTAAACATCGGCGATGAACCGGTGAACAATACGCTCCTGGGTATCGATATGGCTTACCAAAAGGAAAGTCCGTTCATTACGCGCATGGTCGATAGAATTCCGTTTATCGATACCAAGGCGGTTTCAAATGTTGATCTTTCGGCTGAAGCAGCATATATGATTCCAGGCCACGCGAAGGCTATAGGTAAAACTGGGAACTCTTATCTTGACGATTTTGAAGGTAGCCAATCGGTTATCGATATTCGCAACATCAGCCAATGGTTTCTTGCCAGTACTCCGAAATTACAGACCGACCTCTTCCCTGAAGGGAATTTGGAAGATTCTCTCGTTTATAACTACAACCGAGCGAAATTGTCGTGGTACAACATCGATCCGCAATTTTTCCAGGGGAATGGATTGACAGACGGTCAGGTTCCAGTTGATTTGAGGAGTGATCATCGGATGCGTGAAGTGCTTGAAGGTGAAGTGTTTCCTAAACGCGAATTGGCTACAGGTACTCCTCCTCTAATTCCGACTTTGGATTTGACTTTCTATCCGAATGAACGCGGACAATACAACTATGAATTGCCCGATGGGACACCTGGAATTTCTTCTGGGTTAAATACGGATGGTACTCTTGTGGAGCCAGACTCGCGCTGGGGCGGAATTCAACGTTCGCTAGTAACAACCGATTTCGAAGCTTCAAACATCCAATTTATCCAGTTTTGGTTGATGGATCCTTTCAATAGTGATTCTGAAAACATCAATGGAGGAGAGTTGTATTTCAACCTCGGTAATGTTTCTGAGGATGTCTTGAACGATTCTCAATTGTCATACGAAAATGGTTTGCCAAGTCCGAACCAAGACAATGATACGCTGCAAACAACATGGGGTGTTACACCCGATCCAGCCATCTTTAACGTGGTTAATGCTTTCGATAACTCGAGTGGCAATTACATCACGCAAGATATTGGGTTAGACGGATTGAATAGTGCCGATGAAAGAGATTATTTCCAAAATTGGCTCACTCAAGTAGAGGGGTTCTTGGATCCTGCAGCCTACAATGCTTACTCGAGTGACCCATCAGCAGATGATTTCCAATTTTTCCGCAATCCTACAGCCCAAAATGAAGATTGGAGTGTTTTACGTCGATACAAAAACTTCAACGGATACGAAGGTAACTCAGATACCCGCACTCCGGACGGTTATCCAATTGCGGCCACTACCATTCCGAATACGGAAGATATTAACCAGGATATTACTCTGAGCACAATAGAAAGCTACTATCAATACAAGGTTTCTCTGCGACCACAAAACCTCGGTGAGGGGAATATCGGTAATAACTACATCACTGATAGCTTCGAGAAAACAGTAGAAGTAGCCAATGGAGAGCAAAAAACTGTCCGCTGGTATCAATTCAAAATTCCAATTCGTGAGTTTGAAAAGAAGGTAGGGGGAATCACCGATTTCCGCTCTATTCGATTCATACGTATGTTCATGAAGGGTTGGTCTGAAGAGGCCACATTGCGCTTTGCACGTTTAGAATTGATTCGTGGGGAGTGGTGGAAATACATTGGTTCGCTAGAAGGTCCTCAGGAAATTGAACAGAATGACCCGAGTCCGACCACATTTACAATCTCTGCAGTTAACATCGAAGAAAATGGTAACAGAGAACCTGTGCCTTATGTTATCCCGCCAGGTATCATTCGTGAAATTGACGTGGGAACTGCCAACCAACGCCGTTTGAATGAGCAATCGTTGTCTCTTGAGATTTGCAATCTTCAAGATGGTGACGCACGTGCTGCATATCGAAATATCAGTTACGATATGCGGATGTACAAAAAGTTGAAAATGTACGCGCACGCTGAAGCAGGTCCTGATGGTACTACGCTGAACGACAAAGATCTGACGGTGTTTGTTCGCCTGGGTAGTGATTTCAATGAGAACTACTACGAATACGAGATTCCGCTGAAAACTACTCCGTGGTATACGGGGAATGAAGATCTGATTTGGCCAGAAGAAAACGACGTGGAAATTGAGTTTGAGAAGTTGCAAAACCTCAAAATCTCCCGCCCTGTTGGTTATCCAACCTTCCAGGAATTTGTCAAAGAAGATGGTAAATCTGTTCTACGAGTTAAAGGTAATCCGAACCTTGCGAATGTTATTGTAGTAATGATTGGTGTCAGAAACCCTGATAAAGACAACAACCTGTTCAGTAGCGATGACGGTTTAGCAAAATGTGCCAATATCTGGGTGAACGAGTTGCGTTTGACTGATTTCAATGAAAAGGGTGGATGGGCTGCTGTGGCGCGCATGAATGCTAACTTGGCTGATTTTGGAAATCTTTCTGTGGCGGCAAACATGTCGACACCAGGTTGGGGAACTTTGGAGCAATCGGTGCTTGAACGTCAGCGCGAAACTAAGCGTGGAGTAGATGCCAATACGACCCTTCAGCTTGGTAAGTTCTTCCCTGAAAACCTCGGTGTACAGCTTCCAATGTATTTGGGATATTCGGAAACCGTTAGCACGCCACAGTTTGATCCGCTGGCTCCTGATATTGAAATGGCTGACCGCGACCTCACGCCTGAGCGCAGAAAGAAGTCGCAGTCGTACATCCGACGAAGGAGCATAAACTTTACAAACGTTAAAATTGATCCAAAAGGCGGCGGACCGAAAAAACCAAAACCGGGTAAAGAAAAGGAAGGTGGTGATTTGACCGAAGAAGGGGAGAAAGGCGGTAAGAAAGAAAAACAAAAGTCAGATAAGCCACACTTTTATGATATCGGGAATTTCTCGGTGTCGTACGGTTACAATGAGACATATAGACGCGATATCAACCTGGAGTTCCAAATGCAAAAGAACTATACAGGTGGTTTGAACTATACGTTCAATAACAAACCCAAAGAGGTGAAGCCATTCGCAAACATTGGTTTTGTGTCGAAGGCGGCGTATATGAAATGGCTCAAAGATTTCAATTTCTACACTGGAATAAAATCGTTTGGATTTAATTCTACAATGAATAGGTCATATGAAACAAGCAGGGTGCGCAACAACACCGCTGAATTGTTTGGGGTTGAAACCAATGTGCTGATCCAAACACAGGCCATGAAAACATGGAACTGGACGCGGACATACAACGTGGCTTATGATATTACGAAAGGATTGAAATTCAACTACAGCGCAAATAACTTGGCATTGATTGGTGAACCTGCCGGTGTAATTAATAAGGAGGATGTCGACTGGTATACTGCATATAAAGATACCGTTTGGAACAACATCAGAAATTTTGGTGAGACTACGAACTACAACCACAATACGTCGCTTTCGTATAAGGTGCCATTCGACAAAATTCCAATCTTGGATTTCTTGTCTTCTGATGCAACCTACGCGGCTTCGTATCGTTGGGATCGCGCGCCGTTTAGCCAAGATTCACTAGGTCATACCATTCAGAACTCCCGCAACTTGTCGCTAAGCGCTCAAGCGAATATGACGAACCTGTACAACAAGGTTCCAATTTTGAAGGAGATCAACAGTACTTCTCAGAAGGGAAAGGGTGGTAAAACAAATAACCAAGATCGTGATGGTTTCGGGGATGTTGAGGAAAAAGAAAAAAAGGACAAGGAAAAAATAAACCCGCTTCATGAAGCTCTAAGGTTCTTGATGATGGTGCGCAATGTTTCTGGTTCATACACCAAGAATGAAGGCTTAATGCTGCCAGGATATGCCCAGAAAACACAACTTGTGGGAATGGATCCGCAATTCAATGCACCTGGTTTACCGTTTATTCTTGGACAACAGAACACGGATGTCTTTGGAAATGAAGTCGACAATTTTGCAGTCATGGCTTCGCAGAAAGGCTGGCTGATTCAATCGCCTTATCTGAACAATCCGTATTCCGAAACGTTCTCTGAAACGTGGAACTTACGTGCGAATTTAGAACCGATTAAGTACTTGAAGATTGAGCTTACAGCAACTCGGCAAGAATCACGGAATTTGCAGAGCTTCTTCCGTTTCAATGACGACCCACTCGTGAATGATTACGAGTTCCAATCGCCAGTGGAAACGGGTAATTTCTCTGCGTCGATTATTACGTGGAGAACTGCTTTTACAAAAGATGACAAAGACTTCAATTCGGATGTTTTTGATGCGTTCTTGTTGAACAGATTGGCCGTTTCTGAACGGTTGAATGCAGAAACGTATCGCCTCGATGCGCCGAACCCGAACGGGTATTACGATGGATGGGGTCCTACTTCTCAAGATGTAACCATAGCCGCATTCCTAGCCGCTTATACAGGCACTGATGCTTCGAAAGTGAAACTTGATCCATTTAAAACAACAATGGCTCCTAACTGGAGAATCACTTACGACGGGATGACGAAGATTCAGTCAATTAAGAAGTACTTCAAGCAGTTCAATGTCAACCATACATACCGTTCAACCATGAACACAAGCTATGTGACCAATTTGAACTACGAAGAAGATGCGGCCGGTCGTCCAACAGCAACAGATGCTAGTGAGTTTGCCAACTTTATTCCTCAACGTCAGATCAATACTGTAAGCATCAGCGAGCAAATGGCGCCGTTGGTAGGATTCGACATGACACTGAAAACCAAAGGGAAAAATGACCCGCAAATCCGAGTTGAATTTGCTCGTGACCGCATGATTAGCTTAGGACTTGCCAACTATCAAATTACCGAGACCAAAGGCAACTCTATCATCCTTGGATTGGGATATCGCTTTACCGAAGTGCCAAACCCGTTCTATCGCAAACGTGGAAAATTGCCAGTGGAAATGTTGAAAGATACCCAGCTTTCGCTTCGTGCAGATTTGACGATTAGAGACAATGTGACGATTATCAGAAAAATGCAAGAGCTGCAGAATCAACCAACTGCAGGTCAGAGAATCTTTAGCTTGAAAACTACTGCTGACCTAGAGGTTTCGAAGAAACTGACTCTTCGTTTCTTCTTCGATCACCAGTTAACCAGACCTAAAATTTCTACCGCATTCCCTACGTCGAACATAAGTTCAGGATTGACTTTGCGCTTCCAGTTGTCGTAGATGCGAAACAGAACACAAAAAGGTTATTTTTGCCCAAAATATTGATGCAATGAACATCCCTAAAGAGCTTCGTTATACGAAAGACCATGAATGGATTCGCCTAGAAGGTGATATCGCGACTGTTGGAATTACAGAGTTTGCGCAAAGCGAACTTGGTGACATCGTGTTTGTAGAAATTGAAACGGAAGGTGAAAGCCTTGATGCTGAAGAGATTTTTGGAACCATTGAAGCGGTGAAAACGGTTAGTGACTTGTTTTTACCTGTTGCTGGAACCATCATGGAAGTCAACGCGGCATTGGCCGATAACCCAGCTGCAGTAAATGATGATCCATACGGTGAAGGTTGGATGATCAAAATGAAAGTGAACGACCCAGCCGATGTGGCAGCGTTGCTTGATGCTGAAGCTTACAGCGGAGTTATTCACTAATTATGTTTGCTAGGCATTTGATCTGGTCCTTCGCATGGGCCGCGATGATTGCCTTCATGTACTTCGTTCCGGGCAGAGACCTGCCGATGGTCGATGTTTGGGATTTGTTGAAATTCGATAAAATTGGACATTTCACGGTGTTCTGTATTTTTGCCATCGTCCTCAAAACAGGACTTTCTAGGCAGATTCGATTCCGACAGATCCGACAGAAAGCAGCAAGGTGGACGATCTATATTGCTGTGTCTTACGGTGGAGTGCTAGAGTTCTTTCAAGGACGATTGATACAAGATAGAACCTCCGATATTTGGGATTTTATTGCCAATACGGTCGGAGTGCTGGTTGGAATTGTGATTTTTAGACTTATTTACGGAAAACAATAATTCAATTCCGTCAGAGTTTCTTATTTTCGGACTCTTAATCTTATTTCCCATGGAAAAGAGAAAAAATGAAAATGCTGATATAGAGAAAAGCAGGATGTCGTGGAGAGCGCTCGGCTTCGTAGCGTCGTTGGCGCTATTGTTGGCTGCGTTTACATGGACGTCTTATGCGATCAGCGTGACTTCAAAACTGGATTTTGATACGTCACTGCTGGAAGAGGAAGATATTCCGGTGAATATCATCCAACCACCGCCCCCACCGCCCCCACCGCCACAAACTTCTATGATCGAGATCGTAGATGATGATGAGGTGATCGAGGATGAACTTCAAGTTGAAGATTTGGATCTTGATGAGAACACCGAAATTGAAACCATCGAAGTGATCGAAGAGGTGGTTGAAGACGACACTCCTTTCATGATTGTTGAACACATGCCTGCTTTAGGTCCGTGTAAGGATATGCGCGGTGACGAACGCCATCAGTGCACACAGATGGAGATTATCAAGTACGTTACTAAGAACACAAAATACCCACCAATCGCAAAAGACGCTGGTATTCAGGGTACTGTTTTCGTTTACTTCGTAGTTGATAAAAACGGGGATGTGAAAGATGCCAAAGTGCTTCGTGAAGTAGATCCACGTTTAGATAAAGAAGCTTTGCGCGTGATTCAAACTCTTCCTAAGTTTGAACCAGGAAAGCAACGTGGGAAACCAGTTTCTGTTCAGTACACCATTCCGGTTAAGTTCATTATCAAATAAGAACTGCCGAAAGGAATTATATCAAGGGGCGCTAATAAGGCGCCCTTTTTCTTTGATCAATTCCAAGGCGTTCGCGAGTCGGTCTTTTCCTAAACCTCTAACGACATGGCTGTTTATTTTATTTGCTGATAGCACAGCGTTGTACGCGTCGAATAAACGATCACGGTCGTCGCGGTTCTCACGCAGTGGGTCGTATTCCCAAGGGATGTCGGGCGAGCATACCAGCACAATGTCGAAAGGCACGCTGCGCAGCGACTGTTCTACAACGCTTGAACATTTTCCAAACTTTTCGATTTGCCAAATATGTAAGACCCAATAGTCGGAGTCGGCCACCCATGAAGGACTAAATTTTTCTGTCTTCTCCCACCATGAAGCCTGCATCAATGCAATGTTTTCAATGTCTTGAAGGGTGTATTTAGGTGAGCGGTTTTGGAAGTAGGTTCGTGCAGCTTCCGGACAATAGGGAACCGACAGCCATTCCGCCAATTGAATGGCAAGCGCTGTTTTTCCGGAAGATTCAGGACCTGTAATGGCTATTCGCATCTCAAAACAAAGATAGTGCTTCGAAATAACCGTCGATCGCCATAAGCAAGTAAAGCACAAACAATAACACTGTGATCCACATCCGCCTTTTGGCGTAAAGAAGAATAGCAAGGGTATCGATCACAATCCAATACACCCAGTTTTCGTGTATGAACGCTATCATCATCCACGTAGCTATCAGACTAAAGATTGTGGTGAAAGAATCGAGATACGGAGTGGCGGCATCTGAATATTTTCGAAGAAGAAATCCGGAAATAAATGTTGATATGGTACCAATTGAGATAACCCAGAAGTGCGCGGATATGGACCATGTAGAGGTTAATACATCGGGCATCAGGCTGAAATACCCGATGACAGCCATGGCCGTATAGAACAGATAAAGAAAACTTTCCGCATAGATTTTCCTCTTCCAACAGAGCACTACATAAATAAGAGAACCCACAAAGGCAGGAATGAAGCACTCAGGTACAACTCCTTTGAGGTAAAGGAATGTATACAAGGCACTTAGCCCCATGGCCAAGATTTCAGAAAGAGTGAATAACGATGGTTTAGATTTCAAGTCCTCACTCTTCATCGTCGAACGTGCAATTGCAAGGCGGAGAGACTTTCACCTCCGTGTCGGGGAACATGTTGAATATGCGCTCTTGTTCGTTGATCGACATCTCATTGTGCATGAGATCAAGCAATTTTAGATTGGTAAGGCGCATCATGGTGCCCGGATAGTAGCCAATTATATTGCTCCAGAGGATCAACTCTTCTAATTTTTGAAGTCGATGAATCTCATCAGGTAGTTTCGATATTTCGTTGTCGGAAAAATCAATGTATCGCAGATTTTTCAAATTGCATACAAAGGCAGGGAACTCTTCGAGGTGATTGTGCGATACCGAAAGTCGCTGTAGATTTTTAAGTTGCAAGAGCTCTGCTGGCAGTTCGTGAAGCTTGTTCTTGTCTAGAATCAACTCTTGCAGATATTTCAATTCGAAAACTTCAGGCGGAATTTCTTTCAATCGTTTGCCCGATAAGTCGAGACGGTATACGGGTTCAGGAGTTTCTAGCGCTTCTTCTGCTGACCTAAACATTTTGGCTGTGCGGAGTTCCGCATAGGGAATGGTATCGGTGAGCGTTTGAGACAGCGCTCCCGCAGAGACGAAGATAGATAGCGCAAAAAGAATGATCCTGATCATATAGTTCGAAGTACGAGTTCACGATCAATCAAAAGCTGTGCCTTGAGTTCATCTAAGGTTTTGAATTTCATTTCATCTCGCAAGCGATGCAAAACAGATATGCTTACCTCTTGATCGTACAAGTCAGCATTAAAGTCTATTAAATGCACTTCAATGCGTTGTTCTTGCGAATCAGTAACTGTAGGTCTATATCCGATATTCATCATCCCTTGAAAAGTGCTGTTTCCATATCGAACTCCCACAGTGTATACTCCGTTTGCTGGAATCAATTTATGTTTGTCTGCAATAGAAATGTTGGCCGTTGGAAATCCCAATGTACGTCCCAACCCATCACCTTGTATAACGCGACCCGAGAGCGAATAGTTGTATCCAAGAAATGAATTGGCTGCAGACACATCGCCAGTGAAGAGCGCGTTTCTGATTTTCGTGCTGCTTATGCTAACGTTTTCGATGAGTTGTGCAGAGATTTCTTCGACATGAAAGCCAAACATTTCTCCAAATTCTTCCAATGCGGTAAAATCACCTTCGCGATTGCGGCCAAAGCGATGGTCGTAGCCAACTACTGCGGTGTGTATACCGATGCCCTCTACCAATAGGTCGCGGACGTACTCCAGGGAAGTCATGCGAGAGAATTCGTGCGTGAATGGAAGCAAGATGAGGTGATCGATACCTGCCTCTGCCAGTTTTTCTTTCTTTTCCTCTATGGTTTGCAACAATCGAAGCTGAGTGTCGTCAGGAAAAAGCACCATTCGGGGATGAGGATGAAATGTCAATAAGACTGTTTCACCGTCTACCCGTTTCGCAATGTCTTTTAGCCTGTCGATAATGACGCGATGTCCGCTATGAACACCATCAAAAGTGCCCGTTGTCAAAACAGGATTGTTAACCCCTTTAAAGTCTTCGACGCGTGTGTATACTTTCAATTTTACCGACTCGATTTTGGCTTCAAATATAACCCATTTGCTAGGGTTCGAGGGGATGTTGGGTGAGTGGGATGTACTTTTTTTAAACATTCATTGTTTAACCCACTCAATAACCTTACTTTTGCACTCGATTTTAGACCCCAAGAAATTCAGTCTGAATATGTCCAACATTGGTAAAATAGCGCAGGTAATCGGTCCTGTAGTAGACGTTGCCTTCGGCAACGATGCAACACTTCCAAACATTTTGGATGCGTTGATCATCACAAGAGATAACGGAAAAGAGTTGATCCTTGAGTGCCAAAAGCACGTAGGAGAAGATACTGTTCGTGCAATTTCAATGGATTCTACGGAAGGTCTTCGTAGAGGCATGGATGTGGTTGCAACTGGTAGTCCGATTTTGATGCCTGTAGGTGAGAAAATCAAAGGACGTTTGTTCAACGTAGTTGGACATGCGATAGACGGTATCAACGAAGTTGATAAAGTTGGTGGTGTGCCTATTCACCGCGCAGCTCCGAGATTTGAGGATCTTTCAACGTCTACAGAAGTTCTTTTCACAGGAATCAAGGTTATCGATTTGATCGAGCCTTATTCAAAAGGAGGAAAGATTGGATTGTTTGGTGGAGCAGGTGTTGGGAAGACAGTATTGATCATGGAATTGATCAACAACATTGCAAAAGGATACGAAGGTCTTTCTGTATTCGCAGGTGTTGGTGAGCGTACACGTGAGGGAAATGACCTATTGCGTGAGATGATCGAATCAGGGGTTATTAAATACGGTGCTGACTTCATCCATAGCATGGAAAGTGGAGGTTGGGACTTGAGCAAAGTAGATATCAATGAGTTGGCCAAAAGCCAAGCGACCTTGGTGTTCGGTCAGATGAACGAGCCACCGGGAGCACGCGCTCGTGTTGCTTTGTCAGGTCTTACTGTTGCTGAATATTTCCGTGATGGTGATGAGCAGTCAGGTGGTCGTGACATCCTTTTCTTTATCGATAACATCTTCCGTTTCACTCAGGCAGGTTCTGAGGTGTCAGCACTTCTTGGACGTATGCCTTCTGCGGTAGGTTACCAGCCAACGTTGGCGTCTGAAATGGGAGCGATGCAAGAGCGCATCACTTCTACAAAAAGAGGTTCTATCACTTCGGTACAGGCGGTATACGTTCCTGCGGATGACCTTACTGACCCGGCTCCTGCAACGACGTTTGCTCACTTGGATGCTACAACAGTATTGTCTCGTAAGATTGCAGAGCTTGGCATCTACCCAGCGGTAGATCCTTTGGACTCTACGTCTCGAATCCTTACCGAAGAAATCGTTGGTGCTGAACACTACCGTTGTGCACAACGCGTAAAAGAGATTCTTCAACGCTACAAAGAGCTGCAAGATATCATTGCCATCTTGGGTATGGATGAACTTTCTGAAGAAGATAAGCAAGCCGTTCACCGCGCTCGTCGTGTTCAACGTTTCTTGTCGCAGCCTTTCCACGTAGCTGAGCAGTTTACGGGTCTTTCTGGGGTTCTTGTTCCAATTGAAGAAACCATCAAAGGATTTAACATGATTCTTGAAGGTGAAATGGACCGTTACCCAGAAGCAGCTTTCAACTTGAAAGGTTCTATCGAAGAAGTGAAAATTGCTGGTGAGAAGATGCTCGCTGATGCAAAAGCATAATTGATATACCATGAAAGTAGAAATCCTTTCTCCTGAAAAGAGCCTATTCGTAGGTGAGGCCGATTATGTTTATCTCCCAGGTGCTGACGGTAGTTTGGGTATCTTAAACAATCACGCACCAATGATCACTACCCTCAAAGCAGGTGTGGTTAAAATTCGTGTCGAAAAAGGCTCTGAACAGGAATTTCAAGTAAATGGAGGCACCGTAGAAGTGCTTAACAACAAGGTGACTATACTCGCTGAGTAATAGAGATATAATTCAAAAAAAGGGGCTTCTAGCCCCTTTTTTTATGTCTGTGGTTTGAACTTTTTGCGGCTTCTTCGCTCGGTGTCTACATGTCCATACAATACCATTAAAGTAGCCATAAACAGCGGTATCAATGGTATTTTGAACCGCACCAGGGCGCCGAAATTTGATGTTGTAAGGCCAATCATGAATGCAAACAATACGGTAAACAGCAAGCTGTACAAGAGTATGGGGTTTGCTCCTACAATCTTTCGAATCATTTTTGGCCTCAAGGTAAAAACAACAATTAGTGTGATAACTAGAATGAATAGGTTTTCCATTCCGGATAATATCATCACTATATTCTTGCTCTCCCAAATAAATGGTCTGAATAGTCCGGCACTCACAGCGGGAAAAAATTTGGAAGCGATGCCATTTAACGTTGCATCAAATTCCCCAATATCAAAACTATTCCCTTTATAATATTCCTGCTTTAGGTCGTTTTGGATAATGACGGCTGTTTCTAAGGCGCGATTGGGCGCAAAACGACCAAGTGAGGCCCCCAATTGAGTGAGCAGTGCAAAGCTTCCAATCAAGACAATGGCATATATAAAGGGTACCATTATGTATCTGAAGTAGGCGTTTCGAATGTTTCGAATGCGCTGGTAGAAATACCACACAAGGGTTCCTGGTAACAATATCAAAAGGATGTATGGCTTAATCGATATTACAATCCAGCCACTTATAACCATAAGCACTATGCTCCAAAGGTTTCGACCACGACTTTTAACGAAGTTGTTCGTTCCAACAATGAAATAACATGTCGCTGCCAAAGTAAAAGAGTCTTTTAAAATGCCCGAACCCCAAAAAGCGACGGAAGGCATAAATAAAATTCCCAATGCCAAGTATCTGTACAGATGAGGGAAATGTTCAACGAATACACGGTACAAGCGCCACAGGCCACCATAAGTAACCAACGACAGCCACATAGTGGTCAGAAAGTAACTTTTGCCTCCTAAAACGACAAACGGAATGAGCAGTTTGATTACCGTTCTTGCCTTGGGGTCGAAAAACATATAGCCCAATGGTGAACCGGTTGATGAATCAAATAAACTCTTTATTTCAAGTGTTCCGCCGCCAGCAAGGGCTTCAGTGAATCGAAGTGGACTATCGAATAGGAGATTTGTAAAGGCCAGTGCACTTTCAAAGTAAGAAGTTGTGTCGCCACCAGGATAATACAATGTGTAGATTAAGCCAAAAAACACTCCGCCACCAAGCTTAACGAATAACCCTGGTATGAAAAATCGCCAACTTGGGTCGTGGCGATGCTGACGACGCAAATGCAACCCAATGGCAAATGCCAAAATGAAGAACAACGCCACAGAGGGGTATTCCCAAGGTTGCACGGGCAGTTTGCCAAATGTAAAGGTCGGGATGTGCATCAGCGATGATGGTATGGTTCTCCTTTGATGATGCTCTGCGCACGATATATCTGTTCGATGGCAAACACGCGCACCATTTGATGTGAAAATGTCATTTGCGACAATGAGATTATTTCATTGGCTCTTGAGCGGACTTCAGGCGAGAAGCCATAAGCGCCGCCAATTAAAAATATTAGCTGCCGAGGTGAAGCATTTTGACGCTTGACAAACCAGTCAGCAAATCCTTCAGACGTGAATTCTTTGCCGTTCTCATCGAATAAAACAACGTGGTCGCCAGGCTCTATGAACTTTAAGATCTTTTCTCCTTCTGTGAATGAGACACGCGCGAAATCAGGCTTTCCAGACTTGATTTTCACGTCTTCAAGCTCGTGATACTCGAACTTCAGATAATGCTTCAATCGATCCATGTACACCAATATGCCCTGCTTGATCCAAGCATCATTCGTTTTTCCTACGGCTACTAGTGTCGTTTTCATCAAGACTGGTTTGTAAATTGCAAAAAATGCAGATATTCGATATGTGCAAAAGTAGGTGCGCTATGCCAATTATAGAAACCTACAATGTCGTATATTTCACTTTAACTTTGCCTTTCTTTGGCAGGGTAATTGCAAGAAACGGGTAAATAATTTTTCACATGAAAACTCTACTCACATTGGGATTTGCGCTTTTGGCGACTGTAATGATTGGACAAGAAGACATTTCAGCCAAAGTTGCAGGCGCGCTCAGCAAAGGAAATGCAGCCTTGATTGGCTCTTACCTGGTTCCTAGTGTTGATCTTACCATACTTGATGATGAAGATATGTATCCAAAAGATCAAGTGGTTCGCAAATTGGAATCGTTTTTTGCCAAAAACCCACCAATTTCTTTTGATATCAAACACAAAGGCACCTCTAAACTCGATGATCACTACCGCATCGGTGACCTCGTTACTAAAACAGGGAAATACCGCGTTACCTTTTTCATGAAGAAAGGCCAAGACGGAATGAAGATTAAACAGTTGAGAATAGAAGACTACAACGGAGAATAAGCGAAACCCGGTCATTTGGCCGGGTTTTTCATTTTACCTTTGCCCCATGACACAAGAAATTGATTCAAAACAGTTCATTCTAAATGCACTGAATGAAGATATTGGCGATGGCGACCATTCTTCTCTTGCAAGCATTCCTGCCGATACCACCGGTGCAGCCCGTCTTCTCGTTAAAGAAAGTGGCGTACTAGCCGGAATGGAGGTCGCTAAACAAATCTTCAATTTGGTTGACCCAGAGTTGATCTTAGAAGTCATCCTCGCCGATGGCGAGCAAGTGAAATATGGTGATGTTGCTTTCATTGTTCGAGGTAAAACGCACTCTATTTTGAAGGCTGAACGTCTGGTGCTCAATATGATGCAGCGAATGAGTGGCATTGCAACGCAGACAAATCGCATTGTTTCCAGGATTTCACATACCGAAACACGTGTACTCGATACAAGAAAAACAACGCCCGGTTTGCGGTTTTTTGAGAAGTGGGCTGTGCGCATTGGTGGAGGACAAAATCATCGGTTTGGGCTTTTTGATATGATTATGCTCAAAGACAATCATGTTGATTACGCTGGGGGAATTCATGCAGCGATGCACCAAGTGCGGACTTATCAAGAACAACGTGGTATCTTTTTGCCAGTGGAGATTGAAGTCCGAAATTTCGAAGAACTTGATCAGGTGCTTGCTGAAGTTGGTGTGACTCGCGTGATGTTCGATAATTTTAGTCCTGAACAAGTTAAAAAGGCGGTAGGCATTGTGGGTGGAAAAATTGAAACCGAAGCTTCTGGTGGAATAACGGAAGATACCATCGTTGATTACGCCGAAACAGGTGTTGATTTTGTCTCTATGGGGGCATTGACCCACAGTGTGAAAAGTTTGGACCTTAGCTTAAAGGCGCTGTAGAATGCTGAAGAAGTGGTTGAACCGATTGCTCGAGTCGCGCTTGGTGAAGTTGCCAATCGCTTTTGCGAAGAATATAAAGCCGTGGGGGTTTGAAGGACTAAGCCTGTTTGCGGTGGCGCGTTTCTTCTTCGAGGGGATGCAAAAAGGGGCCGTTAGCACACGTGCCGCGGCCATTTCTTTTCAGATTTTAATGGCGATTTTTCCTTTTTTGATCATGCTGCTTTCGCTGCTGCCTATGATTCCCATCAGCGATTTTCAATCAAACTTATTCGATTCAATTCGTGGTTTTTTTCCGGGTGATACGTTCTCATTGGTAGAAGAAACCATTGCTGACTTGCTGACCAAAAGCCACAGCACCGTTTTCTCAATCGGTTTTGTGCTGAGTCTGTTCTATGCTTCCAACAGCGTAAATGCAATCATGCAAGGTTTCAATGCTTCATACAATTTGGGAGATAAAGGAAACCCAATGGTACTTCGCCTGGTTTCGGTGGTGTTGATGATTGTCCTCAGTCTGTTCATGATCATCTCTGTAGCTTTGATCATCTTCTCAGGAATGGTGTTCGATAAGTTGATTGAACTGAATATTCTCTCTGAAGACCTCGTGTTTTTGCTCAGCATCGCGAAATGGCTGATCACGGTGTTCTTGATGTATGGATCGATAACGATTTTGTACAACATGGGTGATTTTAAAAATACGAAGTGGAAGACTTTTTCGGCAGGTGCCATCGTTACTACAGTGCTGTATATTTTAACTTCCCTTTTATTCGCTTGGTTTGTAAATAACTTTGCGACGTATAACAAGCTTTATGGCTCACTTGGAACCATCTTGTTGTTGATGATATGGGTGAACTTGAACAGCGTAATTTTGTTAATTGGCTTTGAATTAAATACGAGCATCTCAAAGGCAAAGTTGGATGCCAAACTGATGAAAGAATTGAACGAATGAAAACAGCTATTACTTTCTTTTTATGCTTTGCTAGCGTAGTCGCTAGTGCACAAGGTATCGTCGGGCAATGGAAGACCATCGATGATGAAACTGGGAAGCCGAAATCGATCGTAGAGATCTATAAAAAAGGAGATGCCTATTTCGGAAAGGTGGTAAAATTGTTTCGTGAACCGAATGAAGATCAAGACCCAATTTGCAAAGAGTGTGACGATGATCGCAAAAACCAAGAAATCTTGGGTATGGAGATCATTCGCGACTTGGTGCAAGATGGAAAGGAATTCGAAGATGGAACCATTCTCGATCCTGCCAAAGGCAGTGTTTACGATTGCAAATTGTGGGTCGATGAGAAAAATCCGGATAAATTGAATGTCCGTGGTTACCTATATTTCATCTACCGAACCCAATACTGGGTGCGCGTAAAGTAAGCCTATTTGTTCCGCGTTTTCATCCGCGCCAGCATGCCAAATGCTTCTGGAGCCAATTTGAAATAATACGCCACTCCAAAAGTCAATGCAGTCGTCAACATCCCTTTTACCAATATAGCTACGAACGGATAGTTGAGAAACGGCTGCCAATAAAACAATGCACTCATGGCCACCAACAAAAGGATGGTTATGTAGTAGGTGCTGGTAAATGGTGTGATCTTAAAGTATTTCCTGACATAATACACTTTCATCGAGTTGTACAGCATAAACGACAGTGCCGTTGCCAGCGCCGCACCCGTTATTCCCATGTCGAATAGGCTTGGCGAGATGAACAGATAATTGGTGCCAATGGTCAGGAAAATCAATATGAGATTGAGTCTGAAATTCAATCGGTAGTGCTGGCTGTAGACAAGTATTCCGCCCGAGACACCGGTGGCCATGTAAAACATTTTAGCCATTCCGATGAAGAAGACAACCCACATTCCTTCCTGATACTGATTTGGCAGCAAGTGCAAAATTTCGGTGATGCACACCCAAATACTCACGAATATGTAACCGCCAAAAAGCAATTGAACCTGCGAACTTTGGCGATAGATGTCGTGCAAGGCAGTATCGTTTTTTTCAGCAATGGCTTTCGAGGTGATTGGGTTGGCAATAGACAATAGCGATTTCTGAGGTAGCAATGAAACCGATCCGATGTAGAAAGCGAGGGTGTAATATGCTACTTCGTTCAACCCGATGAGCATGCCTACCATGATGATGTCGAGGTTGTTCACCAATATGGCAGCTCCACGATCGAGAATGGAGTAGAAGCTGTAGTTGTAAAGCTCTTTTTTCTGAAGGGGAAATTCTCCGCGTGAAAACGAAAGTCCTGCTTGTAGCGAATGGATCAACAAAACAACGCTCGCCAGCACGTACCCGCCTACGTATATAAACAACAAGGTTTCAAACGAACACATGTCGAACCAAAAAAGCAGGGCAACGATCATGAACCAGGCCTTCAAAAAGGTTTCATTCAGAAATTGATACACGGTTGTCTTCAAAACGGCACTGAGATAACCGTTCAATGCGTAAAAGACAATAAGAGAAATGGTCAAAATGATGAGCTCCCAACGGTGGGGCTGGAGCAAAGCGGCGTCTCCTTCTTGGACAAGTCGCAGGGTGTCGTTGCCCAAGAGTAAAAAAAGAAGCAGGAAAATAACACTTCCCAAAACGGGAATGGTGAATGCCCAGCGGAGAAAGGCCGGACGTGTTTGAATGGTGAGCTGGGGAAAGTAGCGTATCACCGTGTTTGGTATGCCTCCGTGAAAAAACTGCGAAAATATCAATGCATACGCTGTCATGACTTTCAACAGTCCCCATCCTTCTTCGAATCCCTCAAAGGCTTTTGGTAAAATGAGAATGGTATTAACGGCTCCGAGAATGGTGCCAATTAAAATGGAAATAGCGTTCTTTGAGGCTTGATTTATAACGACGCCCAAGTCTAGTAGATTTCTGGAATTCTGGCGGAAGTTAAGAATTGTATAAACAGCAGAGGACTTTGATATGAATAATAACCACCAAATACGTCGATTTGAGATCACGCTTGAATTCCTTAAACAGGAATTGCCACCACCGGCTAGAATATTGGATCTGGGTGTGAGAAACTCTTTCTCGGAGTGGATGGAAAAGGCTGGATATGAAGTTGTCAACACCAATGGCGAAGATGTTGATTTTGACGTTACTGGGGTTGTGAAAGATGGTTTTGACGCGGTTACAGCATTCGAGATAATTGAGCATTTGGTCAACCCAATGCCTTTGTTGGCGGCCATCAAGGCTCCTCGCTTGATAGCAACGATCCCTATGCGACTATGGTTTGCATCGGCCTACCGCAACAAAAACGATATCCGTGATCAACATTACCATGAATTCGAAGATTGGCAGTTCGATTGGTTGGTGGAAAAAGCGGGTTGGAAGATCGAAGGGCGCACGAAATGGACCTCTCCACCGGCGTTTCCAAATGGTATTCGTCCAATTTTACGGTACTTTACACCGCGTTACTACGGCATCAGCGCTCGTCGCTAGAACGACTTACTGTTTCCATCAAATGGCTTAGTTTTTTTGTAAGTGCCGATCGGCTATAGGCTGTAACATCAGGTGCTTCAGGTTCTTTTCGCTGCTTAAAGTCGGCGTAAAGTTCTTTCACGCGTTTCTTCAATGCTGCTTCATCGTCGTAATCTACAAGGGAAGGTGCGCCAACTTCTTCCATGAGTGCCGCCAAATCACCGTCCACAGGCCCGATGGCGAGTATGGGTCGGCCCGATAATAGGTATTCAAATACTTTTCCTGTAAGAATTCCTTTGGCATTTTTTGACCGGTTTACAACAAGCATCAATACTGCAGCACGCTGTTGCTCGCTCATCACAAGGTCGTGTGGCAGGTATTGAATGCGCTCCACAAATGGGTCTAAGGCGTTGTCTGATATGGCTTTTTGCACGCTATGGTCTATCGTGCCAACGGCACGGATGATGAGGTCGGTAGCAAAGTTTGAATCTTCTTCTACCAGTTCAGAAAGTACCTTCCAAAGGGTTTGTGGGTTGCGGGCCGGACTGAAAGAACCGATATGAGCAATGCTGAACTTGTCATCAACATCCGCTTTAGCGAGGTGCTGATCATCATCGTCATAACCGTTTGGCAAAACTGTGATCTTCTTGGCTTCAACAATGTCGCTGAACTCGTCTTTCATGGTTTTCCCAACAACCAAAATGTGCTGTGCATCTTCCAAAACGAGCTTTTCCAATTTGTGATGCTTCTTGTCGGCCAAGCGCGTCAACATGAGGTCCTCATAGAAGTCGATGTTGGTCCACGGATCACGGAAATCGGCTATCCACGGCGTGCCCGTGCTCTTTTGAAGTTTTTGAGCAATGAGGTGCAAGCTGTGCGGCGGCCCGGTGGATATGATGAGGTCGACGGGATGCTGACGGAGGTGTTTTTTGAGAAATCGCACCGAGGGGCTTACCCAAAAACGACGGGCGTCGGGAATGAAGAAGTTGCCTCGTATCCACCTCGAAAGCATCTCTAGTTTCCCTGGCTTTTCTTTCTCAGATAAAAATCCGGTATTGATGCGGTCGTTCTTCTTTAAGCCTACAAACTTTTTGTAGATGTTATAAGGTTCGAGAATTTGGCGTTTGATGACGATGGCAGAGGCAGGGACATCTTTTTCCAACGAAGGGTCAATGCTTGGAAATTCTGGGTTTTCGGGTGTGTAAACAACAGGTTGCCAGCCGTTTGATGGCAAATACTTCGCGAATTTTAACCAGCGCTGAACGCCTGAACCTCCTGATGGCGGCCAGTAATAGGTGATGATCAATACGCGTTTTTGTTGTTCACTCATGTTCTCCAGCTTCTCAGGTGCAATATTCGCAATATTTCGCGCTGTGTTTGTGCGCTACTTGCTGATTTGAGTCTAACATTTCTACAACTAACTTTTTTACCCAATCTTCAACTCTGTCTCCCAGAACTTGGTCTACATGCAGCACGGAGTTGTAGTTTGCATTTTTAAGTGGGATGAACCCTGCACTGTGTGATTTAGCAGATACGATTCCTCCCATAACAGGGGTTTTCATATCACGTTGCGCAAGGTACATGTACAACAACATTTGCAGGGCTTTCGCATGGTCTGGTCGCAAGAGATCTTTCTCCCAACTGTCGTATTTGATTTCGAGGTCGTCGGCTTTAACACGGCCCGACTTGTAGTCGATGATGCGAGGTACGCCATTGAAATCATCAACCCTATCGGCCTTACCTCCCATCTGAACGTCTACTTTTTTGTCGCCTACTTCTACGCTGATGGTATGTTTGAAGGGGTATTCGAGTTTCTGAAGCACGACAGTATTTGACGATGACAATTCTCGGCGTTCGCGTTGAAGAATTTTTTCAAGGTACTTGCGCACGATGGAACGCTTGAGGTAATTCTCGCCAGAATCCATCAATTTTGGGTTGTAGTGCTTCGACAGTCCTTCGTCGATGAGCGCTTCCATTCGCTGTTCTAGCTGATCGATTGTTTCTACGGTGAGCTGCTTGCCCTGTTGTTCTTTTAGTCCTTCTTCGAGTACAAAATGGACAATCGTTCCGAGGGTGTTGTCTTCCATCGATTCTTCAAGTTCATCTTGTTCTCGCAATCCTAGTAGGTAGCGATAGAAGAAGTCGGCTTTGCATGCACTCCATTTTTGTATGGCCGATGGATAAAGTCCTTTTTCCAACATTAAGATTGTCCGCTGCACGATCCAATCGATGTTGGTAAATTCCGGAATAGGAATGGCGGGGCCAGGAGACTTGGAGACCACACTGTTGCTTGAAACGGTTGTCTTGTATTTTGGCAGCAGTGCGCAACTTTCGATTTGCTGCAGGTACCTGCTCTTCTCTCCCGATTTATAGTCTGAATCGCCGGCTACATAAAGTAGGTGGACATCTTGTGAGCGGTGGAGTAGACGGTAGAAGTAATAGGCGAATATTGCTTCGCGTTCATGTCTTGAGGGCAGTCCGAACCCGTATCGCAAATCGGCTGGCAGCATGGATTCTGCGAAATTGCTTTTCGGTATGATGCCTTCATTGCACGAGAATATGATGACACGTTTGAAATCGAGTGCGCGCGATTCAAGCAGTCCCATGACTTGCAATCCGATCAACGGTTCACCTAACAAGTCAACCTGCGCCTGTGAGAGCAATTTAAAAAGGATGCGCTCCAACTCCCGAGGCTCAGAAAATACGGGGTATTGATGCGTTAGTCGCTCTAAGCGTTGAATGTTACTGCGCAAGAGTATCCAGCTTTGATACAAGATTTCGTCTTTTTGCTCTCCTGTATCATCAGGTTCTATTGCTTCTAGCAGGCATTCGAGTGCTTCAAATATCTTAGCTGTGGTGCGGTTTTTAGTCGCTTCGAAAAGTGCCTCGAACAAAGCTGTTAAACTGACGTTTCCGAAGGTTTGGATCTTTTCGAGCAAGAGTCGGCTATCGATGAATACCATGTTTTGTCCGACCACAACATCTTCAATTCGCTCTACAGCCTTTTCCATTTGGCGGTCTCTATTTCTGAAAAGCGGGTGGCGAATCAATCCGAGGAATGGCTGGTAACGCGGATTGGTGCGGGTGTCAAAAAGGCGGAAAAACTGGAATATTAGACTTCGGAGTGGACTATCATTTACAGACAATCCCATGGTGACGTTGAGGGCACTGAATTTTTCAGGAATTGCAGGTAAAACAGCAGAAAGCAATCCATTGTCTGGCAAAACGATGGCCGTTTCCATGGCTTCTTGCTCGCTTATGCCATCGAGAATGGCCGCCATTTGTTGGGCTTGTGTGATAGATGAACTGCAGCCCGTAATGGTAATGTGGCGTTCAATATCTTTTACCTTGCTCGGTAATGATTGTCCGTTGCCCAAGGTGCCGTATTTCCGAATGAAATGACCAGCCTCCAATACTTTGTTGTGGACATAGTAATTATCAGCATCCCATATTACGGTTGCTTTTCCTACTTCTTCTAGCTTGCGAAGTATGCGTTCTTCTGCGGGTGTTAGGGCGTTTAGTCCGGCGACATATACATGTCGAATGCCCAATGCATCGAACTTTTCAACGGCGTCATGGGCTGCTTTTTTCGCCAAAGCGCCGCCGTAGTAGCTATTTTTCAATTTCATCGAAGCATGGAAAGCGTTGTAGAGCGGGAGGAGGGTTTCCCAAAAGCCAAGAAATTTCTCTTGCGTACTACTCAATTCATCCTCACCAAAACTCCATTGATCGATCTCCTTATAATCGCGGAGATTTTTAAATACTACCCGCGCTTCGAGCAGGTGGTGATCGATTTCATTGAAATCTGAAAGCACGGTTGGCCCCCAAGCCAAGAAGCTTTCAAGGCTTTCATTTTTACCACTCAGCTTGCAATGCGTTTCGTAGAGTTCAAATACCAAATCGAGACGGTCGCCGCGATTTTTTCCAACCATCCTTCCAATCAGGTCGGGCAAAGTTAGCAGCTCTGGCAGCCACGTAGCAGTTTCGGTTTTATTTCCAATGGCCCTTTTGAGAAATGTTGCAGAGCGTTTTCCAGGCAATACAACGGCTATGTCCCTCATGCCATGAGGGCTGTTCAAAATGGTTTCTGCTAAGTCTTCTACAAATGAGTTCAATGCAATTATTTATCGCCTAATTTAAACCCATTGCGAATAAACGACACGAATTCGGTGAATACTTTTTTTGAAGTGAAAACGCTTTTAAAGACGGCTGAGTACGATGGTGATTCATCCACGCTGCTAGCGTGCTGAGGAATTTCAATGGATTCAGGCTTTTGAACAGGGGCAGCAGGTTCTTCAGGGAGGTTGATGCCTGTATCTTTTAGAATGCCCATCAGCTCATCAGCCACTTTGTACCGATCGTTGGCCTCTTTCACATACCCCATCTGTTCTTCAATCATACCGAGGTTATTCATTGAAATGGCATCTTCTGGATCGAGCTGAATGGCGTATTCGTAGTCGGCGATAGCGCCTTGAAGATTTTTCAGTGCTGTTCGCACATATGCTCTTGCGGCATAGCGATAGCCATAATCGGGCTGTAATTCAATGGCACGGGTCATATCGACCTCTGCCTCGAATGTCCGCCCGAGATGCAGCAAACAAACCCCGCGATCATTCAACAAATCAGGGTTTTCATGTTCCTCTTGTAGGGCTTTGTCGTAACTTTCCAAAGCAAGTTCGAATTTCCCTTCTTTTGCGAATGCTTGTCCTTGAAGCCAATTTGAATTTTCCATCACAACAAATTTACGAATGAACGAAGAAACACGGTATTTTGAAATGAAAGGAGGCCGGTCGTTTTATGCCATCACCCCGCCTGATCATTATCTGGAGTATCAAATTATCGGAAAAAAGTATTTGGTTCATAACATCACAGCGAAGATACTGCCTGAACGAATGCTGATTCATGATATTTTAAATGATCAAGATGATCGTTATGATGAAATAACTGAAGCTGCTTTTAAACACCGACAGGAAGAATGTCTGACCACACTCCAATGTATGGGATAAACACCCATCAACACCCGAATGTTCGGATGATGTTGTGCAATCTTGACTTCTGTTTACTTTGTGGATTTACATTTGAAGCATGACAAAAATCCGCACGGGGGTATCACTAAAACCCTTTCATACTTTCGGGACATCGGTTTCTGCTGAAATGCTGGCTGAGGCTGCATCCGCCGCTGAGGCGCAGGAAATCATTGCATATTCTCAAACGAGTAACCTTCCTCTCACCATTTTAGGCGGGGGTAGCAATGTGCTTTTCTCCCACGATCTCGACGGATTGGTATTGTTGAACCGGATCAAGGGAATTGGAGAGGCCGACCGCGATGATACGACCATCAAGGTGCGAGTGGGAGCAGGTGAGAATTGGCACCAGTTTGTTGAGTATTGCATCCGAAACAATTGGGGCGGGGTAGAGAATCTCGCCCTCATACCAGGAAACGTTGGCGCTAGTCCGATGCAAAACATTGGCGCCTATGGTGTTGAACTGGAATCTGTTTTTGATTCGTTGGAAGCCCTGCACATACCAACAGGTGAGATGCACTCGTTCTCGAAGTCGGATTGTAGTTTTGGGTATCGGGAAAGTGTTTTTAAGGGCAAATTCCGCGGACAATATTTGATTACTCATGTTACGTTTGCTTTGCAGTTGCAGCCAAACTTTAATACAACCTATGGAGCCATAGAATTGGAGCTTGAATCGATGGGTGTGGAGAAAAGCATTCGCAGTGTAGCTGATGCTGTGATTCGCATTCGTCAGAGCAAATTGCCAGATCCGAAGGTGTTGGGCAATGCGGGTAGCTTCTTCAAAAACCCTGTTGTGAATGGTTTACAGTTTTTAAATCTTGTGTCTGAATTTCCAGACATCCCAACCTATCCCGCAGGAACCGATCAGAAGAAGTTGGCGGCAGGGTGGTTGATTGAACAATGTGGTTGGAAAGGCAAGCGCATTGGGGCTTGTGGGGTGCACGAAAAACAAGCCTTGGTGCTGGTTAACTACGGCGGGGCTACAGGAGAGGAGATCTATGCTTTATCGCAGCATATTATGGACGATGTTGCCGATAAATTTGGGGTTTACCTCGAAAGGGAAGTGAACATTATATAATCAGAATTTCGCACAAGGAACGACACGTCGGCGCGCGGCACGGAGGTTTTTCCGATTACCCCACTCGTACACATAGCTCAATTCATGGCTTCCGCCTGATGCTCCCATGGTAAGTTGAGAAACGGTGAAGTCATAGCTGTAACCGAACTTCAAGGATCCATTATCGAACCCAAGAATCATCGCAAATGAGTCGTGGTTTAAATACCCGTAGTTGTTTGATTTTACAGGCAGCCCGCGGTACCATAGTCCAAAAGTTACTGGCTTTACTTCGTAGTATGCGCCAATGTCCAACTGGTCGAAATTGCCTTGCGCTTTGTAGTTGAAAGCAGCGATAAGGTTGTTTGAATTGCGGTTTCTGCCGTTGAAATGGAATTTGTAACCACCATGAGCAGAGTATTTTCTTGGGAGTACCCCAACTCTATCCGGGTACAAGCTTTCATTCGGTTGATTCAGGTGATGCACAGCAGCGCCAAACCAAAAATGATCGGAAGCAAGCACGGCTCCTGTGGCAAAGTCAAAGAAATTGATTGGTTGATATACGTTTGCCTCCAGCGTTGTTGGATCGTTGTTTCTCAGTAACTGATCACCAAAAGTGAGGTCGTTGAAATTGATGTTGCGATTGCTGTATGTAAACTGCAAAGCAGGTCTGAAAAATAAACCCCTGGTAATGCCTACTTCGTAAGCATATTGGGCCGATACAGATGTAGCTCGCAATCCGCCAGTACCTGCTTTTTCATGCGTTGCTAAAAAACCAATTCCACTTTTGATACTGCTAATGTAAGTGTCGAATGCGGCGTTGTACCCAACCCAACCTCCAGGAATTGAGGGCCACTGCTTTCGGTAGTTGGCACTAATCCGATGTTGAATAGACGTGCCCACAAAAGCGGGATTTAGGTACGTAGGCGCAGCATAAAACTGCGTGAACTGCGTATCCTGACCAATGGCTGCGCCGGCCATCAACAATAGCAATATGACGATGCCCTTTTTCATTCGTTGCGCAGCATATAAGGGGTAAGAATTACTTCACTTTCATCGATGGTAGTCGGGAATGTAAATTCGAATGTGTCAACAGCTGTTTTGTATCCTTTTGCTTCGATGAGCACTTTATAGCGTGTCATCGGGTGGATGTCGAGTATGAATTTCCCATTGTTCGGATTCGAGCGATATACTCCTTGAACTTTGTGGGTGTCTTCATCAATCAATGTTATCTCAGCTGCCAAAGCAACGTCACTTGCCGTGCGCACTTCACCATGAATGATCATTATTTCGTTTTGACGGTAAATGAAGTCGATGCTGTAAATGTCTTGTGCACCGAAACCCCCCGGACGTTCAGATGAAAAATACCCGCGCTTGCCGCCTTTGTTTACAGCAAGAAAAATGTCGTCGTCGACGGTGTTGGCAGGGTAGCCCAAGTTTTCAGGTGCCGACCACACTTCTCCTTCACGACATACCGACCGAAACAGGTCGTACCCGCCAATGGTTGAGTGTCCTTTCGAGGCAAAATACATTGAGGCACCATCGGTGTCGATAAAAGGTGCGTCTTCATCAAACGAGGTATTGATTGTTGGACCAAGATTGCGCGGCAAACTCCACTCACCATTCGGTAAGCGCTTAACGCGGTAGATATCTTTGCCACCGAAACCACCCGGACGATTGGATGAAAAATACAGTGTCTGTTTGTCGGGCGACAACGCCGCCGATGCTTCTTGATAGTTGCTGTTTATGCGTGAAGAAAGTTTCTCGGGTTTGCTCCACGAACTACCCTTTAGAGATGTGATATATAGATCGCCACCAGTAAGGTTAGAATTGGTGCGATACATGATCATGGTCTTGCCGTCAGAAGAGATGCTAACAGTGGCATCGTGTGTTTCTGAGTTAACTGGTTGACCAATGTTTTTGGCCACTGACCAAATTCCTGAATCGTTCACTGAATGATATACATCTTCGAAATATTCTCCGTTGGGATCGCGCAATCTTGCAGTGCTATTTGCCCTTCTAGAGGTGAAATATAAATTGGTGTTATCAGGCGTAATTATGGGTACATATTCTTTAGCTTCAGTGTTGATGTTGGGGCCAAGGTTGTAAATGGCGACGTCAACAGGATGCGACAATGCTTCGATTGCTCTTGTTGAACATTGAATGTAATATTCAGCAGTGGCCACATCGTAGTATTTGTCGCCAGATGCCATGTAGTTTTCATAGGCATCAATGGCTTCTTCAAATCGATACATGCGATGCAGTGCAAGTCCTTTCATGAGCGAAGCGGGTGCATGTCCTTTCTTCTCTGCATAACTCAATAGCCTGAAAGCATCGGCTTTTTTGTTCTCTAGTTGCAACAGACAAACTCCCAATTCGAAGTTGAGTTTGGCGCTCGTACTGTCTTTCTTATGCAAATCTTTTAAAGGGGCTATGGCCAATGCGAGGTCGCCTTGGTCGAAAAACTCCGACGCATCTTTGAACAGTTGACGATCACCCACCGACCAGTTGTCTTGCGCGAAAACACCAACAGTGTTCAAAACCAATATGATGATAATTACTGTGCGCATTACTTTAGCAATAGGGTTACGTCGCCTGCTTTAATTACTTCTTCGCCATCTACAAATCGAGCTTTTACTTTCCAAGCGTAGACATCCTGCTTGCAGACTTCGCCCTTGTAATAACCATCCCATCCGATTTTGACATCGACACTTTCGAAGAGCAGTTCTCCCCACTTGTTGAAGATCTGCAGTTGGTATTCGATGACTCCCTTGTGAATAGGGAAGAATACATCGTTTGAGTAGTTGATGTTGTCGTATGCTCCACCATTCGCCGCACTGTTGTTCGGGGTGAACGCATTGGGGAAAACAATGTCTCCATCTGCTTTAGCTGTTAATGGCTCAGGAAGGGTGTAGGTTGTAGGACAGTCGAACTCGTTATTCGCGGTTAGCGTGATGATGTACAACCCTACTTCTTGGTAGAAATGTTCTGGGTTTTCCAATGTCGATGTTTCGCCATCCCCGAAATCCCATTCGTAAGACGTCGCATTTTGTGAAAGGTTGATGCAATAAATCGGTTCACCTGGAACGCTAACTTCATCTGGGGTGACGGTGAAAGCAGCGATAGCTGATGGATAAACCTCGATTATTGCCTCGTAAATGATTTGGTCGGTAGTTCCGGGAACGATGCCGTTTACACCTAGCGACACAGTGTAGGTTCCTGGTTGGAAGTAGGTGTATGAAGGGTTCGCAACAGTTGCTGTTCCGCCATCTCCGAAAGTCCAAAACCAACCTGTAGCATATTCCGACAGGTCTTGGAAATTCACTGTAAGCGGGGCACATCCTGAAGCTGGGCCTACAAAATCAGCTATCGGCAATGGTGGAATGATCTCTATGGTGTGTTGGATTTCATCCTCACAGAATCCATTTGTAACATTCAGTGTTATGGTGTATTCACCCCATGTTCCGTAATCATGTGCTGGTGGTGATTGTCCGTTCAAAATGGTGCCATCTCCCATCTCCCATGTAAACACGGCATTGCTTCCCACAATGCTTAAATTCTCCAGAGAAACGATGGTATTTGGAAATTGCTGTGAAGCAGGGTTAGCGTTGAAATGTGCTTCTGGTGTAGCGTACACTGTGATGTCGAAGAACACGGTATCGGTGCATCCATAATACGATTCAGCGACCATGAAGGCGTTGTATACGACGTCGAAATTCGTATCGTTTGTGTAGACATGCGTTGGCTCGGCAATGGTATGTGTGGTTCCATCTCCGAAATCCCAGTAGTAGGTCAATGCTCCTTGGGTGTTGTTTTGGAATTCGACATTGAGAGGTGAGCAGCCTTCGTTGTTGGCATCTGCATCTGCGATCAGCAAAGGCAATACCTCCACTGTGAGTTGATCTTGTGAGGTACAACCACTGAGTGTATATGCATTGAGGGTGATGTTGTATGTTACCGGCTCAGTATCTAAGTTGTAATAGGTGTAAGGATGCGTTTGTGCATCAATGTTGCTAGTCTCGCCAGTTCCATAAACCCATTGATAGGTATCGGCACCGATGGAGTTGTTAGCGAAGACTACATCCAACGGATAGCATCCCATGAATTCCAAGATAGAAGCATCCGCAATGGGAGTGGCTAGAATTTCTACCGGTTGCATTATGGTGTCGGTACAACCGTAAATAGACGACGCTATCAAAGTCACTTGATACGTGGTGTCTTGTCCGCTGTTGTTGACGTAGAAGGTGGATGGATTTGTCTGCGATGAGGTCAGTCCGTTCCCAAAATCCCATTGGAATCCTGCATTTCCACCAAGCGATTGGTTGCTGAATGTAAGGTTAACTGGCGAACAGCCGGTGTCGCCAAAATCAAAGTCGGCTGAGATCAATGGATATACGGTGTATGGTAACTCGTAACTATCGGTGCAACCGAACTGTGTAATCGCAGTAAGGCTCACGAAATATGTTACGGGCGACGCTGAGGTGCTGCTGAAAATATGTGTGTGCAATAGTTCATCGGTGAGGGATGCGAATCCATCTCCGTAATCCCATTCATAAGATACTGCTAGCGTAGAGTTGTTGGTGATTTCGGTTGGACTTGGGTGACATCCTTCTTCGTTGCTCAGTGAGAATTGAGCTACAGGCATTGGGTGTACAATTACATCAAGCGAGGTTGTATCGCTACATCCGTTTGGCGAAACAGCAATCAGGGAAATGGTGTAAGTGCTGTCGACCATGGTCGGATTCAGGAAGGTTGTTGATGGATTTTGAGCAACGGAAACAATGCCATTTCCGAAATTCCATTGGTAAGAATTGGCATTGGTAGAGGTGTTCGCGAAGTTCACTGCGTAGGGATGGCAACCTTCACCGGGATCCAGGAAGTCAGCAATCGTTTGCGGGTATACTTGAATTGGGATGACAAAGCTATCGGTACATCCATCGTCTGAAATGGCGATGAGTTCAACATAGTATGTCACGATCGATGCCGTGAGGTTCTCGAAGGTGTATTGATGAACAGCGGCACTTGTAAATGATGTGTCGCCAGCAGCATATATCCATGCATAGCTATCGGCTTGTATCGAGAAGTTCTCAAACGTTACGGTCAAGGGGCCACATCCGTTGGTGATGTCGGCAGAAAACTGCGCGATGGGCTGTGGATTCACTTGTACAGAGCTGTAGGCGGTATCTACACATCCAAAAGCTGATGTGCCTATGAGTTCAACAGTGTAGGTGGCTACATCGGTAGTGAAATTCTCGAAAATGTGCGTTGGTGTTGCCGCTGTGCTTCCAGGTGTGCCATCGCCAAAATCCCACTGAAATAGATTTATTCCTTGAATGAATGGCATGGTCACTATCAATGGCGAACAGGCTGAATCGGGGATGATCGTGAAATCGAAATCGGCTGTTGGATATACAATGACATTTGTAGATGTGGTATCGTTGCAGCCGTTGGATGCATAAGCGATAAGGGTTACGTCGAAGTTTTGGACGAAACTGGTGGTGTTTACATACAGGTGCGACGGACTGGTCTGTGTGCTTGTCGCTCCATCACCAAATGTCCAGAAATAGCTCGAAGCTCCTGTTGAGGTGTTGATGAATTGTGCGTCGAATGGGGCACAACTTGGCGGGGTTGTGTTGTCTAAAAAAGAAGCCAAAGCACCTGGCAATACTGTAATCTCTAATGTGTCTGATGATCCACAACCAAAAGCTGTGTATGCGGTCATGACGACAATGTATGTTGTGTCGACCGAAGTGGTATTGATAAATGTATGCGTAGGTGCTTCAAGGTTGCTGCCGCTGCCATCACCAAAGTTCCAAGCATAGTTTGTAGCTCCCATGGAGTTGTTAAAGAACTCAACCGTAAGTGGCGAACATCCAGTGTTTATGTCTGAATCAATGTCTGGGTCTGGAGCTGGCTCTACGTCGATTGTTTCGGTTGTAGTCCCACTGCAATTGGCTGTATTCACTGTTAGTGTAACGTCGAAGCTACCTGTGGTTTGGTAGACGTGCTCAGGTGATGGACCAAAAGCTTGGTCGCCATCTCCAAACTGCCACTGCCATGAGGTGATTGGATTTCCAGGTGAGGTGGTTGAAAAATCGGTGAATTGTGCGACCTCGCCCTCACAAACGTTGTCGGCGAGAAAGTCGACGACTGGAGACGCAAAAACTTGCACGACCTCTTGATCAGAATCCAAACAGCCATTGATGCCTTCTGCTAGCAGTGTAACGACATAGTTACCTGGACTAATGAAATCAACCGGGGGAGGGTCTTCGCCATTGAATGAGAACGGAGGAACTGTAAATGTCCATTGGTAGTCTACAGCTCCGGTTGAAAGGTTCGAAAAATCAACGGTGATGCTGTCGCATCCGTCGAGATCGTCGAAGCCAATATTGGCTACTGGAGCGGGCAATACGACCACTGGCAAACAAGCAGTGTCAGCACATGCTGCGCTCGATCCTTGCACACTTACACGTGTGCAAACTTGATAGGTTCCTGGGTTGTTGTATACGTAAGTTATGTTCCCACCGCCTGTTGGAAGCCATCCAACTCCGTCTCCGAAATTCCATTGGAAGGAGTTTCCTCCACCCGTTGATTGTTGGAAGAATGAGATGGGCTCACCAACACAAATGGTGTCCGTAGAAGCGTTCAAAGCGGCTGTTGGAGGGGGTACAATTTGAATGGTGATGTTGGCGGTATCGATTCCGCAAAAGTTCGAATCGAGCATCATTACTTCATAAGTTCCAATACCAGGGTATGCAATAGTCTGCGGGAATGTGGGAGGCCAAGGTGTCCAATCGATGATGGAATCATATCCCTGTCCCCAGTAGTCGCCGAAATTCCAATATTCGTAACGTTGGAATATGTTACCCTGAAACAAACAATTTCTCTGGGTAGTATTGGTAAATGTTACAGTAGTATCGGGGTAACACAGCAATGTTGCCGATGCAGTTATCGCTGCATCATCAATATCCCAAATGCGAATGGGGTTGAATGTGGCCTCACTTGGACCTCCTTGAATGGTGTTACAGGCGTTTGACGCCGTCAACGATACCTCAGTTTCACAATCTACTGTTCCTTGTTCATAGACGTGTGAGATGGTTTGTCCGAGGTTGGTGTAATCGTATGTTTCGGTCGGACTGCCATCGCCGAAGTCCCAAATGAATATGGTGTTTTGTGATACGTTTGTCGATGAGTTGATAAATTCCATAAGCTGTGGAGCACATGCCTGGGTCAACCCTCCGACGGGTATTTGAATGGAAGCACTCGAGGATTCTTCCATTATCATGCTCCCGGTTACTACACATCCTGTTGAGGTTTCTGTGATGGTAACTGTGTAAACGTCTACTGCTGTTGCGTAAGAGTGTGAGATGGTTGCTGGCGTGTTCCATGAAGCACCTGTGGTGTTTGGTGTCCCATCACCCCAGTTGATTTCGTATGGCCCCCAATTGTTCGGCGATTGCACATTCAGTGTATATGCATTGCCTGAGCAGTTATACCACACCGGAGTCGCGGATGTATTGCCGAAGAAGTCGAAAACTATCGGGCATTGTCCGAAAGCCATAGACGGCAGCAATAGCATCACAACAAAGGCAGGGTGGAAAAGAATGTTCCGTGCTCTTCTCATGATAAGGTGTACGTCGAAATAGACGTAATAGATACGATTTATAGGGTGTTTGAAAAAAAAATGTGAGATACCCGCTCTTTTGCTGACGGTAGTTCACCTTCCAAATGTAGAGTAATCAGGAAGTTGACGATTGTAGGAGGATTCTGATTTTGTCCACAATCTGTTCAACAGCCGGACAAACCAACGTGTTTTTTGCTGTGAGGGGCATAAGTTGGTAGACGTTTTTCCGGTCTGTATGAGGGTACTCACGACATGCTGCAGGTCGATCAGGGTATACCTCACAGGTGTTATCGTCGAGAAGAAAAGCACAAGGAGATTGATGCAATACATAATCGCCTTCATTGTCCAAATAGAGATATTTGGTTACGAAATCGGAAGGGCGCATGCGCAAGCGTTTCGAAAGGCGGTCGATATCTCGGTCTTTAAAGATCGGACTTGTTGTTTTGCAGCAGTTGGCGCACTTCAGACAATCGGTTTTCTCAAACACAGCATCGTGGGTGTCGTGAAATAGGGTGTCGAGCTTGCGCGGATTCATTTTCTGCAGCGACAACATGAACTTTTTGTTCTCTTTTTGTTTGTCTTTGCCGCGCTTTAAGAAATCACCAGGAAACTCACTCATGTGGATTGTGGAAAGCAGGGTTGTTCACGAAACTAGTGTCGGTGAGTGTCTTCAAGAAGTTTATGATGTCTGCTTTACTCTGGGGAGACAATGTTAGTCCACCAGAGGTATATTTCATAAACGGGTCGATGGTTTCTGATGGCTGTCCGCCGCTGTTGTAGTGCTCAACCACTGCTTCAAGTGTCGAAAACCTTCCATCGTGCATGTATGGAGCCGATAACTCAATGTTCCGCAGGGTTGGTGTTTTGAATTTACCCATTTGAAGCGGATCGCCAGTAAAACCCCCAACTCCTAAATCTGTGAAAACAGCATCCAAGCCATTGTTATGAGGTAAATAATCTGAAAATTGCATGCCGGCTTCTACGTGGCAATGGAAACAATCGGCGCCGAATTCTCCACCCACCACCACTTCGGGGTCGCCACCTTCTTTTAAGAAAAGTTCATAGCCGCGGAATTCACTTTCTGATAAAATGTACTCCCCTCTGCGCCACTTATCAAAGTTGCTGTCGGCACTTATCAGGGTTCTTAAAAATTGTGCAATGGCTTTTCGCATGCGCAACTCAGTTACGTCAGTGCTTCCGAATGCTGCAAGAAACTTCGGAGGGTAAATGGGGTCGGCTTCGATTTTTGAAACTACGTCTTCCCAGGTCTCTGCCATTTCGATCGGATTCACAACCGGGTCATGAATCTGTTCTTCGAGCGTTGCTGCTCGACTATCCCAGAAATAATCACGCGCCCAGCCGATGTTCACAAGCGCCATTGATTGACGTGTGCCTACAGCTCCGTTGACTCCAACTGAAAACTGACTGTTGTCGGAAAAGGCTGCTTCTGGCAAGTGGCATGCACCGCATGAAATTGAATTGTCGGCAGAAAGCTGAACGTCCCAAAATAAAAACCTTCCCAAGTCAATGCCTTCCACGGTCATCGGGTTGTCTGCAGGGATGTCCATAGGAGGAAAAAAAGGTGGAATTACAACGGTATATGGGGTCGGGTCTGCAGGTAAGCACTCAACTTCTTCTTCTTTGTTGCGACAAGAAAAAATTGAAATTACCGTGAGCAATGAAATAAAAAAATATGTCTGTCTGCCAATCATTCAGGCCTAAAGTTTACATTTTCAGTGAATTCCACATCCGTCAAGCTGTGCAGGAAAGATACCAATTGTTCTTTTTGTTCAGACGTAAGATTCAATGGTTGAATACGTTCATCTTTCAAATCATGGTTAACTCCACCTGTGTTAAAATGTTCAATCACGGCTTCCAACGTAGGTATCGATCCATTGTGCATATACGGAGCTGTAAGCGCAATGTTCCTCAATGATGGCGTCATGAACTTCCCATTGTCGGATGGGTTTGCTGTTATGCGCTCGCGTCCATTGTCGGCATAAACTTCTTCCAAACCGATGTTGTAATAGCTGCCATCTGAAAACAAAAATGTTGAATGGCAAGTGCTGCAAGCGAGTTGTGGACTAAAAAAGAGATTCATCCCTGCGACAGCAGGCTCAGACAATGCCGTAAACTCGCCATTGATATAGCGATCATAAGGTGAATTTCCAGAAATCAAGGTGCGCTCGAAAGCGGCGATAGACCGGGTAATCACAAATGGATCAACATCTCTTCCATATGCCTTCTGAGATAGGGCATTGATAGTAGGGTCGCCTTTAAGAATTTCAGCAACGTCTAACACTGATACATCCATCTCTTCATGGCTGTCCATGGGCGCAAGCACTTGAAACTCCAATGTCGACACCCCTCCATCTGCGAAAAGACGGTTTTTGTATCCAACATTCGCCAAGGACGGGGCGTTCCGAAATCCAAGTCGCTGCTCAATGCCAGGCGAAATGGGGACATCATCAGCAAAAGAAAGTTCTGGGTCGTGACAAGTGCCGCAAGAAACGGAGTTGTCACCAGACAACCGTGTGTCAAAAAAGAGTTTCTTCCCCAAATCAATGCGTTCTTGCGTCAGTTCATTGTCGCTGGGTATATTGATCGATGGAAATCCCTCTGGTAATTCTAAAACAAATTTTTCTTGAGCTGCAGGCACAATGGTGTCAACCTTGCATGAGGCGAACAAAATTATACACATACCCAAGAAAATTCTCATTTGCTTACTGTTATCGCGTCGTTATAAAGGTTCATAAACCGCTCAGCTAGTGGCATATTATCGGTGCTATGGGTGATGTAATCAACCTCCAAATCTATGGTGTCGTTCTCGCCAACCAAAAACTTATCTGCTTCAAAAACGATGTCTAAATTAACAGGAGATTCTCCAACCGTAAAGTTCAACGCAAAGTCATGCTCAGAATAAAAATTGTCTGTTCCGATATGAAAAGCAAAGGGTTGGTTCAAGACAACAGCTGTTTCGTCAAAAGCCGTTTTCCCTTCAAACTTCACGAATATATAGCCTGAATTCCACGTCCAAAACATTCCAAATGCCCCAGATATGCTCAAAGGTGAGCTGCTTGGATAAGATGCAGGATCGGAGCCAATGTTTATTTCTGCGGGTACGCCAACCGCAAAGCGCAAACCAGTGTATTCGCCAACTGGTAGTGTGAGCGATAGGTTGTTGGTGTTTGCGAAATTCAGCAACTCGACATCAGAAATTTTTACTGTAGAACCATCTGCACGCACAGCTTTGATGCCTGTTAGATAGGTCTTAAACTGCTCTATCCGCATTGGAAAGCCCAGTGAATTGCTATACTTTTCTCCAACAACAAGCGGAGATCCATACCATGTTGCACGCACTTCGATATTCACATCGCCAGAGCAAGGGGCATTGTTTTCTTCTTTTTTGCAGCCAAAAAAGACTACTGCAATAAGAAGGAGTGACAAGTATTTCATAAATCAAAGTATTTCTTCATTACCTAACGAGTACAAAGATGTGGGTCAATTCCTCCCTCAATTCGTGAAAAAATATTCTGACCCTTACTTCAAAGATAGTGAATGCGTACATTCGCTGAACAAGCATGAGCTATATCACCCAACGTGGAAAGAGAAGAACAACCGATATTTAAAATTTTACGCGCGTCAGCAGGCTCCGGAAAAACGTTTGCGCTGGTGAAGCATTATTTGATGTGCTGCCTAAGAGAAAAAGACCCAAGCTACTTCAAGCACATCTTAGCCATAACATTTACCAACAAGGCAGCCGACGAAATGAAGCACCGCGTGCTTTCAGCTTTGAGAGAGCTAAGCGCTGGAGAAGGTAGAATGATGCCTGTTTTGGTCGAGGAAACTAAACTGTCTGAAAGTCAAATCAAAGAAAGGGCAGCAAAGGTTTTTGAAGCGATGATGACGGGCTACGGTGCGATATCGATTCTCACCATCGATAAATTCATCAACCGTTTGGTGCGCAGTTTTGCGTTTGATCTGAATTTAGATGCCGATTTCAGAATTGAGCTTAAAATTGATCGCATCGTTGAAGCCGGCGTTGATCGCCTGCTCTCTAAAATCGGAATCGACAAAGCGTTAACTCAAGTGGTTGAAGCATTTGTCTTACAGCACGTTGAAGACGAACACAATGTGTCGTTGCGCGATCATCTCATTACATTTGGAAAGCTCGGGTTTCAAGAGAATTACCACATCCTTACCGAGCACTTGTCGGATTTCAATGCCCAAGAATTTCTTGAACTTTACCGTGAATTCTCTGCTGAATTTGCACAAATCGTGCAGCGCGTTTCAGACTTGGGTGAAGCTGCTACTGAGATTATCGATTTAGCCGACTTGAATAAGGCATTTTCGCGCGGGTCGGTCCCGAAGTTTTTTGACGACATAGCCAATGGTCTTATGATCGAACCAAAGGCCACGGTGGTGGTCGCTTTTGTCGATGGAAATTTCACAAAAAAAACGGAATCGCCCGATATTGTAGCACGCGTAAACCAAATTGCGCCAGAGCTTACCGAGTTGTATACCGAAATTTGCGATGTGTTGGGAAGTCCTGAAATGGCCATAGCCAAACTCAAAAAGGGAATAGCTAAGAATATGTTTCCAATGGCTGTACTGACGGCTATCGACGAGAACATAAAGGAAATCCAAGAAGAAGGCAAATCTCGCTCGTTTTCAGAGCTCAATCGGATGATAGAGGTGCTGGTGAAAGACAATCCTGCACCGTTTATATTCGAGCGCATAGGTGAGCGGTTTCACCACTTTCTTATCGACGAGTTTCAAGATACTTCGGTCATGCAATGGCTAAATTTCTTGCCGTTGATAGACCATGCTTTGGCACGCGGGAAATTCAATTTGGTAGTGGGTGATGGTAAACAAGCAATCTACAGATGGCGAAATGGCGATGTGCTGCAGTTGCAAAAACTGCCGCACCTCATTGGTGAATTAAATGAAATTGAACGTGAACGAGAGCAATCGTTGATTCGCGCTGCTGAACGGGCACAACTGACAGAGAATTATCGATCAGCGAAGGAAGTGGTAGACTTTAACAATGAGCTCTTTACGAAGTTACCCGACTATATTCCTGCTGATTTGAAAGGCATCTATGATGGGGCCGCTCAAAATCCAAAAGGGACAGCAGGTGGCTGGGTAACAAACGTAAGAATACCAAGCTCAGAGATAGAACAAGTTCACAGTCAAATACTTGAACATATTGAGGCCAACCTTGCTTTGGGTTATCGACTTAACGACATTGCAATTTTGGTGAGGCGGAATAAGGAGGGTGTCGAAATTGCTGAATACCTGCTTGGCAAGGGCATCCCTGCCATTACTGAAGAAAGTCTTCAGATTGGCGGACATCCAGCGGTGATGGCTGTTATCTACCTGATGAAATCGATTGAAGGGGGGACGAAAGATGAACGTTCGGCCGTTCAATTCATGCAAAATTTGGCGGCCATTCGGCCGGATATTGTAAACCTGGGTGATGACCTTGTAAAGTACACAACCTTGCCAGATGATAAGGTGTACAAAGGTCATTTTAATCTCGATCTTTTTCTTGCCGAGAGGCTCAGTAGCATTGAGCGTCGACAGATTGGAGGCATGCCATTGTACGATATGGTAGATCGTATTTGCAAAGGTTTGGGACTTTATAACCGCTTTGAAGCATACAGCGAAGCCATGCTGCAACTGGCTCTTGAATACCAATCCACCGAAAGTGAAGGTTTGAGCGGTTTTTTGAGGTTCTGGGACATGGCCGGAGAGAAGAGAAGTATCAAAGTTCCAGATACCGTTGAAGGGGTGAAGCTTATGACGGTGCACAAGGCGAAAGGACTAGAATTTCCTGTCGTAATAGCCTATTTTACCCGCTCATCGGGGGTTCCAAATTATTTGAAAGTAGACCTCGACCCTGAGATTTTCACCTTGCCAATGGCGATGGTGCTCGAATCGGATGTGAAAGAAAGTTGGGCCCATGATCAATTCCGAGCTGAGCAGGCAAGGTCGTTCATCGACGATTTGAATGTTTGTTACGTGGCTTGCACCCGCGCGGTAAATCATCTGCACATAATAACTGGCGAGGCAAAGACAACTGCGCCTGATCCGGAGTCGCTTATAGGGTGGTTGTCTGAACGGTTGAGTGAAATGCGCGGTATTGGTGATTTTGGAGTAGTCATAGAAAAGGGAACTCCCTTGAAATCGGATCGGGATTTTGAACCATTCAAGGGAATTGAACTCAAATCTTTTCGCTCATCCGACCCGTTGGGGCGAATAAAAGTAAGTGCCGACAAAGAAGCATTGTTTACCGAGAAAGGATGCTTAAGTGCACGCCAGCGAGGGACAGAGCTGCACAGGTTGGTGGCGGCAATACGGACAATATCGGATCTCGAGAATATCAAATCACAACCCATTCCATGGCAACGTATGTCGAAACAAGAATGGGAAAAACTGCTCGTCGACCTCGATCACATTGTTGACGATCTCAAAGAAATGGGATGGTTTGACACCAGCAACGTCGTGATGATTGAACGTGAATTGGTTTTGGCAAGCGGAAAAGTTAAACGCCCTGACCGCGTCTTGATAACCGATGAGGTACATGTATTGGATTTTAAAACTGGTACCCCAGAAGAAAAACACAAAAAGCAATTGGGAGAATATGCCAATGTACTTCAAGTACTTGAAAATAAGATGGTTAAAGCATGGGTGTATTACACAGATATCCGAGAACTGCGTGAAGTTTGATGCTGAATTGAGATAATTGGTCAATCGTTTTCTGAAGTAATTTGGATTGGAATACTCGTCGCTCTACCTTCGTTATGTAAAACCTATTCATGAGAAAGCTAATTACACTGCTCTTAGGCCTTTTTGTAGCCTTAGCTTCTGGTGCTCAAACCAAAGACGAATACGTCGCCCAGCAACGCGCTCAGGAGAATTCTGAGGGAACACGCGCTGTAGGATGTGCGCCAGCCACTGCGTTAAGAGATTTGGAGTGGAACAACGTCCGTGCTCTGATTTCTACAAATGGCGCTCTTTGGCACAACCGCTCAAGCTCGCAAGGGGCTTACGATGTCCCTAAAAGCGAAGGTGTAGGCGTCATATACGGTGGTGCCCTCTGGATGGGTGGGTTGTCTCCCGACCTGCAACTGAAAATGGCCGCTATGCGCTACGGCAATGGCAATGATTTTTGGCCTGGTCCGCTTTCAAATAACGGTACAGCCGAGATTGATGAAACGGTTTGCGATGAATACGATCGCTTTACGACTACGTATCGATTGGATGCCATCAGACACCGTCAGTATTTCGAATGTCTTGCCGATCCCGATTGCGATTTGTCAGGTGATGGTTTGGCAGGATACACAATCCCGTCATATTTTTACGATTACCCCGCTCATGGAAATTCAGCGCTGAACCAAGACTACTACCTCGCGCCGTTTTATGATTACGATGCCGATGGGAACTATGACCCTTCAGCCGGCGATTATCCATGGTATGACTTCATTCAAGAGATCAATTGTGCCGAACGTCGTCGCGAAGATCGCGTTCCCCTTTTTGGAGATTTCAACTTGTTTTGGATCTTCAACGATAAAGGGAATATTCACTCTGAAACGCAAGGTGAACCTATCGGGATGGAGATTCGTGCACAGGCTTTCGCTTTCTCGACAAATGATGAAATCAATAACATGACGTTTTACAACTATGTTTTGATCAATCAAGGTACTCAGACATTAACGGAGACTTATTTTGGTGCATGGGTAGATTGCGATATCGGTGGTTTTCCTGACGACTACGTCGGATGTGATGTCCAACGCGGTTTGGGTTATGCCTACAATGCAGATGCATTCGATGATCCAAGTTCTATTTCTTTGGGGTATGGGGAGAATCCACCTGCCATGGGTGTCGATTTCTTCGAAGGCCCTTATCAAGATGCAGATGGTTTTGATAATCCGCTGACAAGCGTGTTTACAGATGCTATCGACTCCCTAGGTATTCCTTATGGTGGTATCGGTATCGGTTATGGCGATGATGTCATCGATAACGAACGTTTCGGAATGCGGAAGTTTCTGTATTACAATTTCTCGGGAGCGGCGAATGGTCCGCCTACAACGGCGGTGCAGTATTATCAGTACATGCGGGGTTTTTGGCGAAACGGACAAAGAATGGTGTACTACGGAGACGGTTTGACACCTGGCTCTGGGGCAGATCTGAATATCCCCGCTGATTACATGTTCCCTGGTGATACAGATCCTTTCTCATGGGGCACTGGTGGAGTGCAAGTAGAACCATGGACAGAGCAAACGGCCGGGAACCCTGGCGGTGACCGTTTGTTTTTACAGTCCGCAGGTCCGTTTACACTGGCACCTGGCGACTACAACAACATTACAGTGGGGGTGCTATGGACCCGCGCCAATGGCGGAAACCCTTTCGAAAGTGTTGAACTTTTGCGTATTGCCGACGATAAGGCACAAGCTCTTTTTGATAACTGCTTCGAAATTGTTGCCGGACCAGATGCTCCTGATGTTACTGTGCAAGAGCTTGAAAATGAGGTTATTCTGTATTTAACGAACGATAATTCGTTGTCGAATAACTTCAATGAAACCTACGAAGCGCTTGATCCTGCCATTCCTACGACTACAACAGTTGGTGAATCCATCTCAGACGATCAAAGGAAATATAAGTTTCAGGGTTACCAGGTATATCAATTGAAAGATGCAAGTGTCTCAGTTTCTGAATTGGATGATATCGATAAAGCACGACTTCTTTTTACAACAGACGTTAGAGATGATATCGACGCCATTGTAAACTACGATCGCGACCCTACTATCGGCCTGCCTGTCCCTACCCTCAAGGCCAATGGACCGAATGAGGGCATTCAACACAGTTTCCAAATCAAGCAAGACGCGTTTGCTACTGGCGACAATGCACTCATCAACCACAAAACATACTATTACCTGGTGCTGGCATATGGTTATAATAACTATGAAACTTATAACCCGGTGAACAATACCGGACAAGATGAGCAATACAAGTCGTCTCGTTCTGCAGCTGGTGGCACCGCCATCCGTGCATACACTGCCATCCCTCACAAACCATCTCCTGAAGCTGGTGGCACCATTGCCCTTGCTCAATATGGTGACGGTGTGGAACTTACGCGTTGGGAAGGAAAAGGAAATGGCTTGCTAGATCTTGCCATCACAAAAGCTTCTGAAGATGCTATTTTGGCAAATACTTTCAGTGAGTCGTTGACCTATCAAGCCGGACGTGGTCCGGTGGCAGTGAAGGTGGTTGACCCGCTGCGTGTGCCTGCGGCAGACTTTGAACTTCGCTTGGCTCCAGACAATGCTGACCTGGATTCTGAATCAGCTTTCTGGGTGTTGACAAACTTGTCGATGCTTGCCGACAGCGATCCATCAAACGACGAAAAAGCTGTGTACAACTCCAAAACAGCAATCAATGTGCTGAATGAAGAGGTGTTGCTCGACTGGGGTATTTCAGTT
>WGNM01000049.1 GCA_016124575.1 Cryomorphaceae bacterium | reverse complement strand
GGAAAGGACTTTATTACTTTCTCCATTCGAGCAAGCTCATCTGTTTGCAATTTCATTGGTTCGTTCTCATAATATGTACTTACTCGCTTTAAATCTTTGGGGGTTCGTAACACAATACCGATACAAATTGCTAAGAGCAGCGTTGAAAGTGGAATGAAAGCAAAGGCTATGCCCTTTAAGAAAATATCGTTTAAAGCAATAAAATATACGGAAAGAGCCAGGCTCAAAAGCCCAAGCAATATCCCAATACTACATTGCAGTTTTTCGCCTGAAAAATACCTGATGACATTATCCATTCTTACTTGCCTTGTTTATCCCAATGATCAATAAAATTCCAAAAAAGTAGTGCGAAACAATCGCGACAATCACTGTTGTTTGCGCAAAGGTGCTATTGAATATTCCCTCCTCCTTCATTGCCAGCCACATTATCCAATCCATTGTTGCACTTGCAATTTGATAAGCTGCTAGCCCTTTTGCAACACCCAAATGGGGATTCTTTCTAAAAATCCAAGCGATATATCCCATGAAGCCCAAGGCTAAACCGATTAGTTTGGCAATCCAATGACCATCGGCATTCAAATTCCATCCTGTGGCTAATGGAATCAGTGAGGGTGGTAGCATAGCTGTTGCTAAATAGAAAAATTCAAGAATAGCAACTGCTGTAAAAAGAAATTTTAAGTCTGTTAGTTTTTTCACGGGATTATTTTTTAGTTAAAAGGCTGGTGAATGATTTGTTTACTGCCTGTGTAACAAGAGTGACCGTCAGTACTCCTATGAGAAAATCTCCCAACGCCAATTGCAATATAAAAAAGCCCATTGCATTTTGGTAACCTGCTGATATGGCCACAGTTGCAAACACAATTCTAATGATACCGTTGGATTAGGATCAAAGACAAAGAAAAGCGCTAAGTTTGCAACCTGAAAGTATAGAGTATAGTCTATGCTTTAAATTTACTTTTCAAATGACTTTAGTGCAATGTTAATCAGCGAGCTATCCAAACGAACAGGGCTATCCACACACACTTTGAGGTATTACGAAAACTATGGTCTTTTCAAGGGAGTCACCGATGAGAAAGTAAAAACAAATAATTACAAGCAGTATGATGAGAGTCTCGTGGAGAAATTAGAACTCATCAAGGAGGCAAAAGAAATCGGATTTACACTGTCAGAAATAAAAAAACTTCTCGATAGTTGGTTTAGTAAAAGACTGTCTGTTGAGAAAAAAGTAGAAATTCTGGAAACAAAGATTAAGGAGATTGATGGTAAGATCCATCAGTTAAAGCAAGTTCGAAAATTTCTTGTTGAGGGAATTGAGGATGTCAGAAAAGGAGACTGTTGACCTTCGCCTAGCAAACACATATAAAATATTGACTTTAAACCAGTGCCATTTGCCATAGGCGCGATGTGTTTCCCTGCGTAATTTTTTTGTCATATTCTCGCGCATGTGGCTATTCCTGTGCCAATGCACAGGGGCCAAGCGCCGCATAACTTAATGCAAAGCTTATCTTTCTTCAGTTATTGGTATCCGTCCCCGACAGATTCCAACCCCACTCCAGATTTATCCCCCGCACCAGATTTAAAACACGCCTGTCTAATCTTCACCAGCCCAGATGCTACACAAACTTTATATTTGTTTATTTACTTTTATATGTGTTTTTCTGCCCGGCAACCTGTTGTTTGGCCAGAACCTGAAACCAGACTATTACGACCGCCTCGATGCCTTTTTGGCGGCCTACGTACACGATGGGCTCGTGGACTATGCCCTGGTGAAGCGCGATCAGGCTACATCAGCCTGGGTAACTGAAATAGCCTCCGCTGGGCTTGAAGAAACCAGCCCCGCAGAGCGGCAGGCTTTTCTGATAAACGCCTACAACCTGCTTGTGATTCACGCGGTAGCGGAGGCGTATCCCGTAAACTCGGTGCTGGACCTCAGCGGCTTTTTCGACCAAAAAAAATACGCAGTGGCCGGCCAGTCCATGACGCTCAACGAACTGGAAAAAACCCATTTGCTCAAAGAATTTGGCGATCCGCGCTTTCATTTTGTGCTGGTCTGCGGCGCTGTGGACTGCCCGCCAATTGCAGACAAAGCGTACCGCCCCGAGCGGTTGGAACAACAATTGGAAGTCCAAACCCGCGCCGCCTTGAACGACCCGAACTTCATCCGCGTAACAGAAGACCAGCAGAAAGCCAGTCTCTCGCAGATCTTTGAATGGTACGCCAGCGACTTTGGGGGCAGCAAAAGCAGCGCCCTTGCCTACATTAACCGCTACCGCCGTCCGCCCATCAACGCGGGCGCAGCAGTGACCTTCTACCCCTACGATTGGTCGCTGAACGGCCAAAAGACCAGCAGCGGAAGCCGCGGCGAAGAGGCCGACGGCCGCGAAGCCACTCCGCTCACTGCCGAAGCTGTCAACGTGGAGACCGACGCTAACACGGAGCCTGACCCCGCCAACGCCGACCCCGCCAACCCCGACCCCGCCAATCCAGACGCCGCCAACGCCATCCGCTACGTGGTATCGGCCACCATCCCCAAAGGCCAGGTAGAGACCAAAATCTTCAACAACCTCTACACCCAAACCACCGGCGACGGCAGCGTGCGCAGCGACCGCTCCACCTTCTTCACCACCTTTATCACGTCGCTTTACGGCGTCAACGACCGCTTCAATGCCGGCCTCGAAGTGCGCTACCGACGCGTTCGCAACGAGGCGCTCCCCGCTTCGCCCTTCAGCGTGCTGGGCTCGGGCGAAATGGCCCAAACGCGCCAGGCAGTCACCACCATTGGCCCAAAAATCCGATGGGCGCCCGTACCCAAATGGTCCAATTTCTCCGTCCAAAGCGCGGTCTGGCTGCCTTTGGGTCGCGAATTTGAGGGCGAAAACGACCAACCCTACATTGACTGGAGTGGTCCCGCCTGGTGGACACAATTTTTCAACGATTTCGCGCTGGGCAGTCGCTTTTCGCTCTTTACCGAAATTGACTTCCTCTGGGAAGACATCGGGCGAAGCGAGGCCGCCCTCAACCGCATCTCTACCCCGGCCACGGTGATCCTGAGCTACTTTCCCCACCCGAAAACGACGCTGTACACGCTCGGCAGCTATTCCCCCTACTGGCATCCGAGCTACGACTACTTTGCCCAGGCCGGCCTGGGCGCCAAGCAGCAAGTCAACCGAAAACTGGAGTTTGAGCTCCTCTACACCTTTTTTACCAATGATTTCTTATGGCGCAACGGGGGAAGGGCCGCAACGTTCAACCTCGGCGTTCGGTTTAATCTCGGGTAAGCTAACATAATAAAACATATGGTTGCAAGCCCCTGGTCAATCCTGCGCATCGCGCTCCTCTGGAGCGCACTTTCGGGCATAGCGCAGGGCCAGGACACCCTTCGGAGCATTGTGTTCGAAGGGCTGCAACGCACCCGGCCAGAGATGCTCTACCGTTTTCTGCAGAGCCAGATCGGCGACGCGTCGGACAGCCTCGTCCAAGCCGAAGACGCTCAACGCCTGCAAAATCTGCCCTTCCTCAACCTCGTTCAGCCGCGCCTGGACAGTGGCGGGGTGCTCTGCTTCACGGTGCAGGAAGCCTGGACGCGCTTCCCCATCGCCAACCTGGGCGGCGTGCGCGGCAACTTCTGGGCACAATTGGGCTACACCGACGCCCATCTCATGGGCCGCGGAATCCAACTCAGCGCCTTCGCACAACTCAACAATGAGCGGCTCGGCGGGCAACTCTACATGCGCGCCCCCAATCTCGGGGGAAGCAACTGGGGCGCTACCCTCAGCCTCTTGCGTTGGGCCTCCACGGAGCCGCTCTTCTTCGGCAACGAAACGGTCTTCTACGACTACGACAACAGCAGCGCAGGGGCAACCCTCCTTTTCGACCGAAATCTGGAGCAAACCTGGGAGCTGGGCGCCACCTATTTTGTGGACGAGTTCACAAAAGACGAGCGCCACGAAGGGCTGTCCACTCCTGGCACTGAACAAGCGCGTATTCCAAAACTGCTGTTTAAGGCCTCGCACCGTTGGGGAATCGTGAACCAATACGACCACCAGTTCCAGGGCTGGGATCTGGTGCAACATGCCCAAGCCATCCGTGACCTGCCCAACCAAAGCTGGTTCTATATTTACTGGGCCGATGCACGCTGGTTCACGCGCCTGGGAAACAGCCAGCGGCTCAACCTGGCGCTGCGCCTCCGTGCCGGCCTTTCCACCAACACAGTCTCCCCCTTTGCGCCCTTCGTTCTGGACAGCCACATCAACCTGCGCGGCTCCGGCAACCGTATCGACCGCGGCACCGGCGTGCTCACGGCCAATGTCGAATTGCGGCATACCCTCTGGCAACCCTGGAAACTGGCCCTTCAAGGCGTCGCCTTCTCCGACCTGGGCACCTGGCGACAACCCGGCGGCGAACTCAACGACCTGGTCCAACCCGAAAACGTGCGCCACTTCGTCGGCGCGGGCTTAAGGCTCGTGCTCAAACCCGCCCACAACGCCGTGCTGCGCGCCGACTACGGCGTGGACCTGTTCGAACCTCGTCAACGGGGGTTGGTGCTCGGGTTTGGCCAATATTTCTGACGGGGGAAGGGCCGCTGTAACAAACACTATGTTTCATCCTGGATAACGAAAGCGATCCGCTATCCATAACATAGCTTCAGCTACGTTACTGCTTGATGAATTTATGCGTGAAATACTCATCGTTTGCACCAGCCATGAGCAGATAAACTCCCGCAGGCCAATGGGTAAGATTGAGTTCTGTATGCTCGTCTGACGCTTTAAACGCGTACATCAATTCCCCCATAACGTTGTACATCCATACGTCTTGTCCAACAGATGCCGTGATATTCAGCGTATGCGTAACGGGGTTTGGATAAACCTGCGTGCTTGCAGCCAGAATGGCTTCCTCCTCTACACTTAACACCTGAGCACACGAAGCGGCAATATCAGCTTCCGACAAATACCCTGATCGGTATTCATCTTGTCTGAACATCAACCATTCCGGACATTGTCCTATGCCAGCCTCCAGCATAAACGCTTTCCCTGTGTTCTGCAAGTCTGGCGTATAGGTGCCGTAACCAGCCACGATAAAAACATCCATGGTGCCGTTCTTATCAAAGTCTGCCACCAAGGGGCCATGGTCCACTAAAAGGTAAGGCAAGCCAGCGGGAAACTGGCTGAGCAAATTCGTTTCCCAAATCAAGCCTGTATAGGGCTCAACAGCAATCACATCGCCCATAAAATATCCCGCCACGAGATCAAGGATGCCATTTCCATTGATATCCGCTATGGCACACCCTCGAAACGAAGAAAATGTTGTTGGATACGACCACTCGGTATTTCCTGTTGCGCCATCCAACACCCATATCCGCTCATCCAAAGTAACCCAGTCGTTGTTGGTTACAACAATCTCTAAATCCCCATCGCCATCAAGGTCGGCAATAGACAATGCCCCCATGCAACTCTTGGGAATGGCTTTGGACCAAAGCACGGATCCATCCGCCACATTCAACGCTCGTACAAATCCATTGTTGGATCCTATAACGTACTCCAAATCTCCGTTTCCATCAATGTCCGCCACAGCACCACCGTGGTACGCATTGAAACTTGAGGAGGTGTCGTCTGTGTAGTTCGTCCAAAGGACATCCGCAGTCATGTAATCGTACGCCCAAACATAAAGACCATTGACATTAAAATAATTGGCCAGAATCACGTCCAGTCGGCCGTCCAGGTTCACATCCACAAGCGTCGGTTCCGTCTGAATCGTGCCTCCAAAAGGATCCACTGCAATGACTTTGTTGGTGCTGCCATCTTCGCCATTCAAAATGCGGAGCTGACCACCAAAATTACAGAAGAGAATCTCTGGCTTTGAATCGCCGTCCATATCTGCCACTGTCGGTGGCGAATCGCCGCCCCCGGATGGTTTGCTCCATTTCAATTGTCCTGTTGCACCATTGATGCAAAACATCGTGGGATTGCAGGAGCCATTAACAAGTACGTCTAAGGTATCATCTTGGTCCACATCGTAAATTAACAGCGCCACATCACCACAGCCTCCGATATCATAGATCCACTTTTCGGTTCCATTTTCCGCATTCAAACAATGCACCCGTCCATCGTTTGTATAGGTTGCAAAAACGATTTCATAATAGCCATCACTATCCATATCGGCTGCTGCAGAAGAGCCAAATGATGGTGCGCATACAAAATACTCCCAGTCAATGGAAGGAAATTGGGCGTAAGTGTTGAAGCTGAAAGCGCAAGAAAAATAGCTTGCTAAGAAGACAGTTTTGCGAACAATTCATTGGATGTTCATAACACTTTGAGCTATGTTTATTCTTCAGGAGGCACAGGTCAGTATCTCCTTTTTGGGACGCTCTAAATGTAAAAACTTCCACGGTCCTAAGCAGTGATCTTTATCAGCTACTCTATCCTGTCGTAGCAGCGGTGGACAGGCTATTCCCCTATGCTGAAAAAATGCCGCCTTTAATAATGTCTACTTTGTTTTGTTAAACATGTAGCGGGCAATCTTCCACTCATTGCTTACTTTTTCAAAGACGAACAACTCCCTGTTCTCTTCCGGTACGGTCTGGCCATTAGCGTGAATCAGGGTAGAACCCTTTGAACTTGTTGTGGCAAAGGCAAAATCTCCTTCAACCAATATCTCATCAATATAAAATTCAATGTTCAGTTGGATCTGGGAAAATATGAACTCATAAGATCCGAGAATGTTCGCTGAGCCAATAGCCGATGGCGCTCCTGACGGCATGAAAATACCATCCACAGCGTAAAGACTCTGTGCCAGTTTTGCATCGGAAGTGTTGAGTGCCGTTTTGTACTGACCCAACAGCGCTTCAATTCTTTCTTTTTCTAGTTTTACCATGACATCATTCTTGTGAGGTTGATTAATCGTTTCTGACTGATCCTGAGGTTGACTGCATGAAACCATGAGGAAAATGGCCATTGCTGTTATCACTACCGGTCTCATGCTTGCTTGATTTAATGATGAACGAATTACCTGACAAAGATGAGCCGCCACAAGGCTGTACACCTATAAAGTAGATTAAGAAAGAACCTTAAGGTAAATTAAGTCTTTGCCAACCGCTTCCGAATCGCGCTCAAAAACTCAGGTGTTACTCCTAGAAAAGAGGCAATCTGTACGTTGGATATCCGGTTGAAGAAATCCGGGTAACGCCGCACAAAATCCAAATAACGCTCCTCAGCCGAAGTACTTATATTTTGTAATACTCTATTTTGATAACTAACCAGCGCATTCTCGGTAAAGACTCTAAAAATTCGGTTGAACTTAGGAAACTCCACGAACAACCTTAACTGGTCTTCTTTCTTGATTTGCAGAATCACAGCATTTTCTATCGCTTCTATATTCAGTCTGCTTGGTTCTTCGGAATGAAAACTGCTGATATCTCCGATCCACCAATTCTCGACGGCAAATTGCAGGTTGTGTTCCTTTCCATTATCATCTACAAAATACATCCTAAAACATCCTTCCACCACAAACGTGTTCCACTTGCAAACCTCTCCCTGTTGAAGAATGTATTGCCGCCTTTTAATTACTCTCTCCCGAAAAACTCTATCCAAAAAAGCTTTCTCCTCTCCGTCAAGCGGCAAAAGTTTCTCAAAATAAGTTATTAATGGCCTTGTGTTCATGTTTTGTTTCCGGCAATCTGGCTACGAATCCATGAGTTGAACCAACCCGTTAACATTCCCCACTGAGTCCGTTCAGGTGGGAAGACCTACCGAAACTTCCGGTCCTTCTCCTCGATAGGGAGGTCATTGATGCTGGCGTAGCGCTTTGCCATGTAGCCATTTTCATCAAACTCCCAGTTTTCATTCCCGTAGGCACGGAACCACTGGCCGTTTTCATCATGGTACTCGTACTCAAAACGCACGGCAATTCGGTTGCCGGTATGCGCCCAATACTCCTTTTTGAGCCTATACTCCTGCTCCTTTTGCCACTTCTGCGTGAGGAACTTCACGATTTCCTCCCGGCCATTAAGAAAAACACTGCGGTTGCGCCACTCGCTGTCAACCGTATAAGCCTTCGAAACCCGCTCCGGATCCTTGCTGTTCCAGGCGTCCTCCGCCATCTGGATCTTCTGCCTGGCGGTCTCTTCTGTGAACGGGGGTAAGGGTGGTCGTTGCTGTTCCATGTTGCTCACTTCAGTCGGTTTAGAAAAGCTGTGGTCCAATTTACATGAGCTAAGCTGATTTATACGCAAAAAGGCGGTGGCTCTCCCGAAGAAAACCACCGCCTGCTTTTGATCTGTCCGGTTGGCTTATCTAATCGGCTCGTTCAGTAGGCTAGCCAAGTATGGGGTCTACCAAGTATAGCGTATAGTCTATACTTTAAATTTAATTATCCGCCAATTTTAACGTCATGCTAATAAGCAAGCTATCCAAACGAACCGGGCTCTCCATATACACATTGAGGTACTACGAAAACGATGTGCTGTTCAGCGGAACAGCCAATGAAAAAGTAAAGACCAACAACAACAAGCATTATCCCGAGAGCCTGATAGAGAAAATAGAACTCATCAAGGAAGCCAAAGAAATCGGGTTCACCCTCTCAGAGATCAAAACATTTCTCGACAGCTGGTACAGCAAAAGACTATCTGTTATAATTATCCTTCAAATCCTGTTTTACGGTGCGTTCCATCACAATACGGCTTGTTGGTTGATTGACCGCAGCGGCAGAAAGCAGTTACCTTACTCTTCTTTACCTCGGACCCATCATGATGTTTTACCGTGATGTTACCATATACCAGCAAAGGACCATTAAGGGAAATTTCGCAAATGCTCTCGGCTTTTACTTCTACATCATTTTCTTCTTCTGCATTCATAAAATAACTTAATGCCCCACTCGGACATTTTCTTATCTGTTCAATAATTCTTTTCGTGTCGGCGCCTTCGGGCTTTATCCATGGTTTTTCTGCTGGATTAAAAACTTGTGGCAAACCTTGTTCACCACGCCAGCACATGGCAGAATGTATGCACACGGATGGCTTCCATACTATGGTCACCTCGCCATTCGAATACTCCTTGGTAATCTCCTTCATTTTAGAGTGGTTTTAACTTTTATTGGATTTAATAATGCAGTATGCACCAGGCACTTTTTCGCAATAAACAAAAGCCGATTTCTTTGCTCTTCATTCAAATCACCCTTCAATTCGATTTCACTTTCAAAATTGGTAGTACGTGTTTCTTTGTCTGTAAAAAAATTTACTTCCACTTCTGCACTTTCTAATATCCAGTTTTTCCTGTCGGCATACATTCTCAAAGTTATGCAGGTGCAAGAAGCAAGGGAGGAGGCAAGTAATTCTCCGGGACTAAATCCTAAATCAGTGCCTCCAATATTGAGCGGCTCATCAGCTAACAGATGATGAGAGGCAGTAGTTAACTGTGTTTTGTAATGCTCTAGTCCTATTCTACCGATAACTTTTGTCATATTATTGAGCATTCCTTTTTTTCAGAGCTTATCCCAGTATCTGAGACAGGAAGTTAAGTGCAATTTTCTAGCTTTTCCCATGGCAACATCACCAAACAGTTACTAGGAACGCTCACTTTGCTTTTGTTAAAATTTTTACGGTATGGTACCAATAATAGAATGCTGATTTATCCGGTTGCCGCTTCAGGCGCATCAGGTAATTCCAATTCTGATCTTCAATGACCAAGTCTTTCATGTTCTGGTCTTCGAAATAGCGAATAGGTGTAAGATCATTTACCATAAGTTTTACTGCCAGGTAAGCAATTCGTGCTGATGCCGCTACTGCATTATCAATCCTGAAATTACCGGCCATTAAAAAACCGGTACCAAAAGCACTAATGCCTTTTTGCAATTCGTTGAACTTGGACTTTTCTTCATCAGTACCGCGATCACGCTTGGCTAGAATAATACATGTATATATTGTATCTTTTAAAACCACTTCTGAAGTAAGTTCCGTTTTCGGACTTCCATTCTTCCGGTAGGCGATTTCATGCTCGGCAAAAACCTGAAAACTGGCTGCCACAATTTCCATGCTTTCAATACGCTCAAAGAGTTTACTCAGATCGAAAAGCTGTTTACAGATTTCCATGGAGAACGGCTGATTGTCTTTGCCCTTGAAATAAGGTATGCCGATGGTATTCGGAGCAAATGCAAGGCATAAATCATCTTTTCCAAAATGATTTTATCAATCCGCTTGTGGGCTTCTTGTTATCTAAACCCTCCTAACCACTCCTCCGTAACGCAACGTTCCTTTATCATTCAATGATGTCCTTTACCAGATGGTGCATGTGGTTCGCCAGGAATTGCTTAATCTCTTTTTCTCTCTCCCTGCGTCTTGCATAGCTGAAGAGTGTAGTGAAATTGATGGCATAGTTGCGAATACTGTTCTCGTATATGTGTACTAACTCAGAACCTTTCAGGTAATAGAAAAGCCCTTCTTCTGCAAAGAGGTCTACCAAGATCTTTTCTAGCAGCGGTACATGGAATTTTACCCTTTCCTCAGTTCTGCTGTCAATAGGGGAGCGCGTAATCAAATTCATAACAACCACTGGATAGTTGCTTTCAGTGACATAAAAATCAATGGTTTTCTGGTCAGGGCTTAGGAAAATCTCCTTTCTTGATGAATCCTTCAGTTCATAAAATAGAGACTCCATGAAGTACTTTTCAATTTCAATCAGGATGATTCGTCTGCTAGCCTGGTGTTGTGAAAACTCATTGAGCCATTCCGTTTCCCAAATACAATATTTGGCGTCAACAAATTTTTCAGTGATTCGCTTTGCGAGCTTGATAAGCTCAGGTGACACTTTAGGTATGTACTCGGCTTTGTATGATATAACATAAAGACCCCTTTTAATCGATTTAATAATATTTTTGTCTTTGAGGTCATAAATTCTCCACCCGAATGTTCCCTCTTTCAGATCCGGTTCAAAAAAGCGATAGAATTCAAAGAGTTCATCACGGGTAAAATAGTCCCGGTTCTTAAACTCCTCCATCAATCTATTCTCTAAGAATTTTGACATTGAAATCCAATTATTGCCAAAAATACGTAATTCTGGCTAATTTTAGAAATCAAAAAAATGCCAGTAAATCATAAAACTGGCAATAATTGGAATTCAGCTACCCAACTCACCCTTACCCACCCCCATCCCCCTCGCCAACCACACCTCAGGCATAGCCTGTGTGTCGAGCGCGCAATACCGGAGCAACGCATCGCGCACGGCCGCGCGCCGCATGGGATCCACATCCGTAAACTGAAGTTCGGCCCAGGCCAACATCGCCTTTCCACCGTCATTCACTACTTCGTCCAAGTCGTCGTCAACGTCGGCCATTCCCTCAAAAAGATTCGAGGGAATGGGGGCCAGTTCCTTGTACGGGTCGCGTCCGGGCAGCGCCGGCAGCACCGCTTTGATGCTGATTGCATTTTTCGGTCGTAATTGCCCCCCCTATTTCGGTCGTAATTGACCCGTCTGTTTCGGTCTAAACTGACCCACCCCCTTTCGCCATTTTTTTCAACCCGATTCTTGACAAAGGGATCGGCTAGAATGTGGGTCGAAGGTGGTCAGTGGTCATAGGATTTCGGAAGTTGGCGTCTGCCATTCCGGCATAAACTGACCCACCTGTCTGCTGGTGTTTTGAGAAGGCTTGCTTTGGATAAAATCCAGAGCGATGCCTG
>WGNM01000061.1 GCA_016124575.1 Cryomorphaceae bacterium | reverse complement strand
GTGTTGCTCAGTTCATGGAAAAATACAACCGACGCAATCATCGAGGGATTAATCGAAATAAACCGATTAACTTGTACCAAAATGCCGCCTAAAATAACTTAGGTCATAGAACCAATGGTCGGAAGATTAGGGAGTAGCACAAATTGAAAGAAGCATGAAGCATTTGTTGTTCTTTTTATTCTCTCTTTACTTTTTAAACGGTGCTGCACAGCAAGAGGTGCTGGTGCCTTTTCGTGTGGGTGATAAGTTCGGATTGTCGAACACAAGCGCAAAGCCAAAGCTTGTTGTAAAAGCTGATTACGACTATGTTGAACCGATAGGGGGTGGTTTTTTCAAGTTTTCGAATTATACAGAAGTCCCTGAAACTACTCACTGGGTGGGCGGACGTGTGGAGATTGAGATGCAACGGGTAACCAGATCGGGTGTTTTGAAGGGTGCGAAAGTGATTGTTGGAGAGACCGAACACCGCCATTTTTCGATTGTAGACGATGTTTTCTTGATAGGCTCTGAGGAGTCGTACATCAGTAGAAACAGCAATTTTTACAACTTGAAAGGGGAGCGCTTGATGGATGAAAATGCGCTGAAATTCAAGCTTTTAGGATTTGATGGGAGGGAGGAGAAGTCGAAGTTCATCACCATTTTCGTTGAACATATCGATAAATCTCATAGCATTTTGGTGTTTGACGTCGATAAGCAGGTTATGGCCACACCCATCATGACGCGGGTGCGCGATTTGGAAATCGACAGAGAAGAGAGCACCGAAGAGGCCATTGCAATGACCTTTGTCGATGAGAACTACGAGTATTTTCATAAAATGTTGGTGTACGACAAAAGCACAGGCAGTTGGTTTCTGGAGCCATTTGTAAACAAAAGGCAGGAATATTTTTCTAAAGTAGTGGGAGGCGATGGCAACGATGTGGTAGTTGCTGAGCCATATTATGCAGAAGAGTTGGTGGAGATGCCGATGGATGTTTCAATACCCGCAATGCCTATTGAGAAACCCAAGCCGGTGTCGTACTTCACCAATTTAAAGAACAATGCTGCACTGTACGGACAAACCACCTTGCAATTGGAGGCAGGGGTCGATATATTTTTCGCTGATCGCTATGCGACCACGCAGCGTGAGCCCTTGATTTATAGACAAGCAGGGAAGAGCGGATTGATATTTAGTGATACCCTGCGCACAGCGGCAGAATACGATTCTTTGCGGTATCTCAAAAACCAATACGGCATCTTTACCTTTAGCCACAACTACGTTTATTTGGCAGGTAAGCGTGATGTTAACACCGGCGAATGGAGCATGGGAGTGTTAGATGCCAAAGGACAGATTGTAATACCTTTTGAATACAGCTCACTGATCCCAAATCTGCGTGAGATTTACTTGGTTGAAGACGTAAACGACATTCCAACAGGATTCGGCTTTCGTCAGCCTTTTGATTATGATAACGATAAAACAAAGTTGCTCACACTCAATTCCACAGGTGTATTTACCGCAGAAAAAAACGGTAAGGTGGGGGTGATTACACTGCAGAATGAAATCGTGCTGCCGTTTGAGTACGACAACATTTGGAAGAACGACTTCAGCTTCTTAAAAACCTTTCGTGTGGATGATGAGTTTTTCGTCTACCAAAAAGGCGATAAATACGGTGCCTTTAAGCTCAACGGTGGCAAGGAAAAAACAAACGATACCGGCCCTATTTTCCCAAAGGTACCCGTTTATGTTTACCGCAACTACGGGGACAAGAGTGGGTATGACGTGTACAATTTAGCCGTGCCGAATAATTTGTTTTTCTGTCTTGCTGGTAGCGATGGAACGGTATTTTACGCGCCTTGAGCTATCCGTTTGAATTATGTTGACCATATTAAACCTAGATAGTTTTTTGGAGTCAACCAAGTTCAAAATGAAAGGTATGAAGCTGGTAAAAGAGAAGATTGGAATACTCTCACTGATCATGGTGAGCATTGCAACGCAAGGTCAAACAACCCAATTCTATGGGCCAGATGGATATGTCACCATTGAAAATGGGGCAAATGGCTTTATAGCAGAAATAGATCCGGGCGATCGTTTTAGCAGAGATCATGACGTAGCAGGTGACATCAATGGAGACGGGGTGTTGGATTTGGTTGTTGGGGCCAGATCAGATGATGATGGTGCAACTGATGCGGGTGCAGTGTACATCTTATTCATGAACAACGATGGAACAGTACAATCAAATCAGAAGATATCAATGCTTTCAGGAGATTTTGCGGAAGTATTGAATCCTGGTAATTTCTTTGGCTACGGCGTAGCGGGAATTGGCGACTACGATAACGATGGTGTGCCCGATATAGCTGTTTCGGCGCCCGTTCCCCCAAACATGGCATTGTACATAATTCATTTGAACAGCAATGGCACGGTAAAAGATTTTGTAAAAACCATGGGTATCCCAGCACAAGGGTTGTCGGCCATTGGAGATCTTAACGGTGACGGTAGAATTGATTTGGTAGCATGTGAGCCGGGTTCTGATGTAGGCGGTACCGACATGGGCGGGATTAAATTGTTGTTTTTCAATGAGAATAGTGTGTTAGAACCATTGAATACCGTCGCCATAGACGCATTAAATGGTGGATTTGGTGACGGCTTAAATCCAGGTGATGAATTCGGAGGAAGAGAAGCAGCCATGCTCGGCGACATAGATGGCAACGGCTCGCTCGAATTGGCTGTAGGGGCATTTATGTCGGACGGTGGAAAAGGCGCGATTTGGATACTATCACTTGATTCAGAAAACTTTCAAGTTTTGGACAAGGTAAAAGTTACAGAAGGATTGAATGGATTTGATGAGGAACTCACGTCGGGAGTAAATCCGAATGGGACAGAAGGGGCCAATTTCGGACATGCTTTAGCGGCTGTTGGAGATGTCAATGGTGACGGAATTCCTGATCTAATGACAGGAGCCAATCAACAATTCGAAGGATGGGGGTATGTGCTTTATCTGAATACCGACAGAACGGTAAAGTCATTTGTACGAATCAACAATGTCAGTGGCGGCTTTGGTTTAGTTTTAGAAGCTGAAGAAAGGTTCTCTCGATCAATATCGTTTGTAGGTGACTTGCAAGGTAATGGAACAATGGCTGTTAACTATGGCGGAGGTGCAGGTGAAAGTGGAACCTTGTACCTATTGTTTTTCAAACCTTGTGACTTAATTGAAGAATCAGAAAACTTTAGCTACACTGGAGGTAACATACTTTTTTCAAATTCGGATGAGGTCAATAATCAGACAGAAAATAGCGCATTAGCCTTCGAGCAATGTGCATTTGCAGCCTTCGAAACAGATGCAACGTACTTTGACTTTAATCAAGAAAATGGCATTTGCATTTGTCTAGATGCTGCCGCTACTCTCGAACCAAGCAACAGCGGAACGAGTTACATAAATGGCTGTTCTGATTTACATTCAGACATAGTGAATGCAGATATGCCACAGGTTGTTCGTTTGTTCCCAAATCCGACAGATAGCAAGATCTATTTGTATTTCGACAATTTTCACCAAACTGACAATATTGTAGTAAGGCTATTCGATGGATCGGGACGAATAGTGCAAACTGAAAAAGCAGCTTTCAAAGAAATGGGTATTGATGTTTCAGAATTCAGTAAAGGATTGTACTTTGCCGTGATCGACATAAATAACAAAGTACATTCCGCTAAAATTATCGTTGAGTAATCATTCGTTCAATTTATTGTCTTGCTTCTAAACATGTCGTTTTAATTAGTTAAGATTTGATGAGGGAATTCTGGGAACAGCGATACCGCGAGGATACATATGCATATGGCGAGACACCAAATCTTTTCTTGCAACAAGAAATTCAGAAGTTGGCGCCTCAGTCTATTCTTTTTCCAGCAGAAGGAGAGGGAAGAAATGCAGTTTTTGCAGCTCAATTGGGATGGAATGTAACTGCGTTTGACATTAGTGAAGCAGGGAGAAATAAAGCCTTTCAGCTCGCGCATCGTTTCAATGTAGACATTGAGTATAAGGTAGGTAGTCTTGAAGATTTGGAATTACCCACCGAACGCTTTGATGCAATGGCATTGATATTTGCTCATTTTCCAGCATCGGTAAAATCGAACATGCACAAAGAGCTAAGTAAGTTGCTTCGTCCCGGCGCAACTATCATTTTTGAAGCTTTCAGCAAGGCGAATTTGGCCTATGTAGAGAAGAACCCAAGCATAGGTGGGCCAAAAGACATCGACGCACTATTTTCATTGGAAGAGATTGCTGCTGATTTCATCCAATATGAGCACATTGTGCTTGAAGAACGAGAAGTACTGCTGCAAGAAGGGATATACCACAATGGTCTTGGAAAAGTGGTACGTTTTATTGGAAAGAAGAAGTAAGCAAACTTTTGTTCGTCGATCATTTCGCCCTCGCATTTTACCATTCCACACCCCCTCGGTGCGCATAGCCCATAATTAAACATACTTCGCCAGTATTGTGTTAAGTTTGGATATTACTCAAAATTGAAAAAGTGGGTTTATTCAAAGAAAAGAAAACGATTTACGCTGTAAAGAGCATATTGCTAATCGGACTTGCGGCATTGGTGATTGTGGTTACGGTCAAATACGGCCTTAAAACCAGTCCGATCATTCGTGTTTTATCGCTTATTGTCAATGCTTTGGTGATTTATCTCGCTTACAAAACGCTTAAAAAAGGACCTTATGGCAACTAATTTTTCAAATATGTCGGCACCCCGTTTCAAGTTCAACTCGAAAATGGCGCTGATCTTTCTCCTCTCATTCATTGCGGCAATTTTTGTCTTCACTTCGTGGCAAGATGTCAAACCCGGTGAGGAAGGTTTCATTTATCGCCCATACGGCGGTGGTATCGATGCCATGGTGTCGTACTCAGAAGGTACATATTTCATTGCTCCTTGGAACGATATGATCACGTACAGCATTCTGAAGGAATCGAAGAGTTATGTGTCGACGGTTATGGATAAAAACGGTACCGACATCACAGTCAACATCGCTGTGAACTTTGCTGTTCGCAAAGAAATGGCAGCGAAGCTTCACCTGACCTTTGGTAAGGGCTACATTTCGTTTATCGACGATAAGGCTCAAGGAGCGATTAAAGATGTAATTGGACGGTATACCTACGAGGAGGTGTATAGCTCAAAAAGAGAATCGTTGGAAGGAGAAATTGAAAGCATTTTGCAAGACGACTTCAATCAGAATTATCTGGAGTTGAACTATGTTGAAATCGCTGATGTCGACTTACCTGCGAACATTGCCCAGGAGATCATTAACAAAGAAACCCAAAAGCAACGTAACCTCACTGCAAAAGAAAAGCAGCAAGAGGAAGAATACCTTGCAAATGCGCGCATTGAAAAAGCGCGTGGAGATTCTTCACTCTTGATCTCAGCGTATTTCAAATCGGAGGCGATAGAGCTTGAAGCTGAGCAAATCAGCAAAAATCCGCAGTACATCGAATTGAAAAAATGGGAGAAATGGGACGGAATCGGCTCGCCGTATGGAACTGGAAACGTTTTCGGCAGCGATGCGGTCTCGATCTTGAAGAAATAGTCGTTAATATTTCGAGATAGTTTCTATCGCATGCATGTGGAAGATAACTCCATTGAATAATGTCTTCTCACGAAAACAATCCAAGGAAGGCAATGAGATCAGCGACGTTTACCACGCCGTCGCCATTCAAATCGCCAGCACATGCGTCGCCAATGCAGCCGAAGTTTCCGACAAAAATCAAAAAGTCGTCAGAACCGATGTAGCCGTCGTTGTTGAAATCAATCTCCTGCGGAAAACCATCTTCTTCTATCGCGACCTCTGCTGATTGGCAGCATCCGTAGTCGTTGCAAACAGTTATAAGGTAGGTTCCAATAGCCAAACCTGTGAAGGTAGGTGTTTCAATCAGGTCTCCGTTCAGGGTGATGATCTCGTTGTTTACGTCGCTCCAATTGGCCTGTATTTCTCCATCTGAACAAAGATCACAGGTTGCAGGCAGGGCACTCACAATTTCTAAAAATACTGGCGGTGCTGCTGGGATGTTGAAATTCAGCGCAGACATGCAGCCGTTGGCATCGAAAACCTCGATGTATTGATCACCGGAATAGACATCAGGAAAGATTGGATCTTCAGAAGCGATGCCAAAATATTGGTAAGTGAACGGACCGTCGCCGTTGGTGACATAGACTTCGAACGTTGTGAGCTCATCCGGACATGGAGGAATATTCGGCAAAAGGATGTCGAAAGTGATTTCAGGCGCTACAGTGATTGTTGCCTCACTTGTAAATGCCTCTCCAGCAACGTTAGTGACCCTGCATTTGTAGTTTCCGCTTGAGAAATTCCCAGGAGTTAAATTCAAGGTGTTCGCGGTCTCCCCATCGAGCGCTGAATCATCCAGATACCATTGGTAGAAGAGTGGGGTGGTGCCTTCGGCTTCCATAGCCAGTGTAAGCACGTCGGCAGCACACAGATTTTGATTGGCAATGTCGGTAGCTATAGAAGGAGCCGTAACAAAACCTCCCCCTTCAAAAGCCCCTAAATCGATGTTGTCGCCCAACATCCGCGGTGCACCCGCGAAATCAAACTCAGGAATGGTGAACCCAGCGATGGTGCCCGCATCAATGCACGGAGATACCTCTGCTAAAAATTCCCAGTTGGCGTTGAAGCCGTCGAATTCGATCCCAGCCCCTGATGACGGCAGCAGGAATAGCGGATCTTCATCTATGTTATCTGTCCATTCAGTAAGGGTGCTGGTGCCTATGTTCACGGTCGATTGTCCGCCCTGCACCAAACAGTTTCTGAAACTCGGGTCGCAATAGTTCCAAATGTAGTTTTGCACTGTGAGCGTTGTATCGGCCGGCGCTGTATTCCCGAAAAAAATTGAATTGGCAAAAAGCGGGTTCGATTCCCAATACAAACTTACGACTCCGGCATAATCGTTTGCTTTGTTGTTGGCGAAGGTGCAATTCAAAAATGTGGGGTCACAAAATTGCACCAAGCGCATGGCACCGCCAATGTTTGCCGTGTTGTTGGCGAATATGCAGTTGGTCAAAGTTGCCTCCACGTAATAGGTGAGCAGCAAAGCCCCCGCCGTTGCAGCGCTGTTGTTATTGAAAAAACAATCGTTGAAAATCGCGTTGGTATGGTCTTCAATGTGCACCGCACCGCCTTGTCCGGACTCGTTGTTCGAAAACCGACATTTGGTGAGGTTTATTATACAGTCTTCTTCTATTTGTAGCGCGCCACCACAAAAGTTATTGGTGAAATTCGCATCGAAGACGTTGTTGTTGAAATCGACTTTTGAAGAGATAATGCGCACGGCACCGCCATTTTGCGAACAATTATTTTGAGTGAAGAGGTTGTTGTTGAATTGCACCGTACCCGCTTGCACATAGCCAATCCAAATTGCTCCACCGTCGCCCGAAACGTGGTTGTTGATGAATATATTGTCTGAAAAAATGGGAACAGAATTGCTGTGTACCACGATTGCCCCACCGCTGCCCGCCGAGTTGTTTTCGAAGTAGTTGTTGCGAATTATGGGCGAGGTATAGCTGTTTTGTCGCCAGCACGAAATGGCACCTCCTGAATAGGTCGCAGTGTTCGATCTGAAGACATTGTTTTCAATGACTGGCGCACCATCGTTGATGTAAAACACGCCACCGTCAGATTGCGATGCGGTAGCATTGTTGTGAAAGTAGTTTCTGCGGGCCTTGAACGATGAGTTGTAGGTGTATATAAACCCTGCGAAATGTCCGGTATTGCTAAAAAGCCTACTGTCTTCGAGTACAAATTTAGAGGTATTGATCACTGCAATGCTCCCGCCAGCCATTCTAGAAATCTTACAAAAGCGAAAACGAGCGGTGTCTGATGCGGCGTTCAAACTATCCAGTTTAATCCCTTTCCAGTTATTCGCGCCTGTGGCGGATGTGAAAGTAATCGAGTCGTTTTCAGCACCATTGGCTAAAAAATTCCCCAGAATACGCATGAAATAGGGTCCGTTGAAATGCACTTCTACTCCCGCTTCAATGGTCAGGCTTTCTCCTACCGGCACACGGGTATGTCCGTTGATGATGTACGGACTGTTTTCAAGGGTCCACGTACCAGATATATTCCCCGCAGGGACATCGGTACCTTTTGCAATCAGCGCGATTGTGAAACAAACTATGGTGAAGAGTAATTTCATATCTCAAAGGTACGGAAACTAAAGTGCTCGTCGTGTGCGCAGTTGAAAGCACTAGTTGTTAAAGATAGTAGGAGATTTTGCGAACAACTAGCTCTATCGTTTTATCGTCGGTAATGGTTTTACGCGTTATCCAGTTGCCGTGATCGTCGAATTGATACTCATAATCGAAGGTCAAAATGGTTGGTTGCGAACTTCCGACAAAATTCGAGTTTGAAAAGTCTTGTAGTCGGTTTTTCGGTAGCTGATGGGTAGCATGATCTACAAATCCATGTTGTCCGTACCTGTATTCAGTGATAGTCGTGTTGTGAAAGTCACCAATATGATCGATTCCAAAAATGGAGGTTGTAGACTTCACGATACGCCCCAGGCTATCTACTTCTATTGAATTGTTATTCAGGCGATAATCAAATTTAACATTCACCTGTTTCGGGGCAATCGAAGTCGTTTCGACACCGAAAGGGTAGTAGCTAACTATTTGCACTACCTCATCGCCATTGTAATAGATGTCGAATTTTTGTCCTTCACTGTACCCAAAAGCATCGAATTCTGAATCTGGAATTTTGGTAACGTGTAAGACATCCTTTTCTTGCTTGTAGACGTATTTCAGGCCATCATCCAAGCCATGTCCTGTTATTTTTGAAAGCCAGCCGTCTTCGTATTCAAACACGTACTTTTTCTTGTAGTGTGATTCTTCGAACGAATGTTCTTCTGCTACCTGTTTCAGTTTATCTCCATCGTACCTCAGGTCTCTGCGTTTGTGCTCAGAAACCTTATCATATTGAAAAGACGTCGTACTTACCATCGTCACCCGTTGCAGCGCGTCGAGTTCCACAATTTTTTCTTCTGCTGATTGATAAGAAACGTATTCAGGTCTTATCTCCACCTTCCTCACCGGTCCTTTTAGCTCGAGTTCAGCTAAATCAAATGCATCTTCTAGTCCTTTCAACTTATCCACCAGCGTCGCCTTTTTTACTTGCGGCATCAGATTGTACTGAGCCAAACCCATTGCGGGTAGGAGAGTAAGGAGAGCAAGAATCCATGGTTTTTTCATATACCTCAAATTACGAAAGATAGAATTTATGTGCGAAAAAGATTGATAAAGAAGAAGTTAAGGGAAGAGATTAAACCGAAACATCAATCATTTCTCGATATAAAAATTATCGCGCGAGCAGCGCGGATGTCAAACATATCGTTTCAATTGCGCATCATCTTCATGGTAAACCATCCCAAAAGGGCAATGACAATAATCAAGACAGCCCACAACCAGTAGGAGTTTGAGAATAAGGGTTTGATCTCTGGTTTAGCAGCTTTTTCAATCAGCTCTTCATTTCCGAGAAACAAGGTTTCTAGATTTGATGGTATGCTATCAGCAAAATAGGAAATGTCATAATTGGCTTGGTTGGCGTGTCCATTTCCATAATACAAATGATAGTCAGCCGATGAGGTAAATCGAGCTACAAGTTGGTGCGGTCGGCCGGCAATGCGAATCGAAGAGAACGACAAATGTTCGTTGTCGCCATTTTCGATTGTAATGCGCAACTGCTTCGTTATCGTTTGGGGAAATTCAAACACGCAGGGTGCAACTGAACTTATTGTCTTATTCGACAATCCCCTGTAATTATAGAAAGTCTTTGTCTCCGTCACAGTGCTGTCAACAAGACTCTCAATGCGGATAGGTCTGAAAAAATCGAATCCTACATTCGGCTGCAGGTATATTTTTGAGACAGGAACAGCATTGTCGAGTTCAATCACGAAAACAGTCTGTTTTCCATGCTCCGTTGCAATCTTTCGGGTTGAATAATCTTTCAAAATTCCGGCTCGGTGACTTTCAAAAGCTAGTTGAGCATCAATGAACTTCGGATCCAACGCAGCTGGGATCTTGAGGCGATAATACGTGTACCGTGTAGCCTTAAAATTGAGATCGGTGAACTTGTAATTGGTCGATGAATTGCTCAATGACAGTATGCGGTAGTTGTCTAAAATAGCAAACCACTCTTGCTGGTCATGACTTCCTTCAAGTGTTACTCGCCAATCAAAGTTCTCTGCAGCGAACCGCAGATAGATATGATTTACATCCACTTCAGTGCCCAAGGCGAACGTGTAGAAGTACCCCGCTTTGCTGTGGGTTTGGTTTATAGTTGTGAAGTTGATAAATTCCGTAACGGTCTCTTCATCAAATCGTTGCAATAAATAGGGCGCTTCGATGGTATCGCTGTTTTGAATACCATAAATCCGCAAGTCAGATAAGGTATTGTCCATTTTTTCATACATCAAATCGGGTAATTCAATGCGATGCCAGGTGTCAGAAATGCCAGATAGCTTCCGTCTGTACGAGAAATCTTCAATTTGAGCCATCGCGCCAAACGATGCCAACAAGGCCAAAGCCGCGATTAGTTTACTTCTCAGGTTCATTGATGATGTGCTTGAATTTGTTGTACAAAAAGGAAATGATCAATAGCAATACACCCAAAGAGACGAATACAACGGTTTTGGATATCGTGTCAAGATGCGAAATATCGTAGAAAAAGAGCTTGATCAAGGTCACCCCGAAAAGCGCTATTGCGGCGATTCTTAAATACTGTTTTTTCTTCCAGATCCCTAGAGCAATAAGCATTACAGCATACAATCCCCAGAGTATACTCAGTGCCAGCTTATACGTCTGCGTAAATCCTGAAAGGTGCATCCAGCCAATCAATTCGCTGCTAGCGATCCATACAATAACGATGTGTGAAAATAGTTCAAAAGGTATATCCAGTTTGCCTTTAAAAGTGGGCTGTTTGATGCATTTACGAAGGACAATCAACGCAACAGCAGCAAAGGCTAAGCTGATGTATCGTATCGTCAGATGTAACGTTCCGATGTCAAAATATTCCGACAATAATTGGTCAACATAGCTCTCTCGAAGCTCACTGATCTCGAACAAACTCGTGCTCAAGAATAGGAAGATGGAGAAGGCGAGAAAGCCGGTGCTGGCCCATCCTAAAATTTCATTTTTGATCCTTTTCAAATTGACAAATGCCAGGATGCTGAAGAACAAAAGTGTGAAGTTTATTTCCCAGATTCTTTTGAACGTGAAGAGGTCTTGGTTGTAGGTTGTAGACGACATTTCAGAATATTCATCGCCCGAAATCGTCACAGCCGATTGCTCATACGCATGAATAAAATAGGTTCCAATTTCATTCTGAAAGGAAAAATACAAAGTCGATAAGAACAGCACCGGTATTGCCAGTTTTAGAAACTTAGAAAGCAGTTTTGTCTCATCGAATGCAGATTTAAACTCAGGTTTGCGTTGAATGAAAACGACGAACAAAACCATCAATGAGAATAGAATTGAAGACAAAAAACCAATATTGAAAATCGGTGTGAATGATTCTTGAAAGGCTTGATAATTCTGTTCAGCCCAATCATGCAATAAACTAAACCCAGCAAAAGCTATTAGGGGATATGAAAGCTTCTCGTAAAAACCAACGTTTTTTGTCCGACCGATCCAAAACAACAATACTGCTTCGGAAATCCAGATCAAGGTTACCCAATTTCCATTGAGTTGAACGGGTATGGTTAACGTGATGAAAACCAGCACCAATCCGGCAATGAGGTGAAGTATATTGTTGTCTGCAAGTTTGCGTTTATATACAGCCACCGCAACTATAAAATGGACAACAGCATTCACCAGCGTGAAAAGTCCTACCAAATTTGATGTTTCATCGATGTATGACAGAACGAAATACCCCACCGAATAAAAAGTGAAAGAGTTGAGCAACACCATGACGACATCCCGACGTTTAAACGGCTCATTATGAAGCAATTTATAGGCAAGAAACGTCAAGTAAAAAGTCAGAAAGAAGATAGCCGAAAAAGAGAGTGCAATCGCGAAATGGCTTTGATTGTAGCTGGCAATTAGCCACCCCAAGACGATGATCCAGGTGCACGCGAAGGCAGAGTAATACAGTACCTTCCAATTCTTTTTAAAAGCGATTACGAGGATGCCGATGTTTATTATCGCCATGTACGAGAACAAAACCACGATTTTTCCGCTGCCATCACTCAACAAGAATGGCACAGCATAAGCGCCAATAAGTCCAATCAATGCGATGACCTTTCGATCGTATTTCAGCGCAGCGAAGACAGTAAATGCTGTGTATACAACCATGAAGGCAAATGCTACAGTCTGCGGGATGAGTTGATAAAGCATGTGGGCAGCGAAGGTCACGAAATACAAAGAGGCCATGGCCCCGCTTACAAGCACAGCACTGAAGCTTTCGTATTTGGCCTTTAGCTTCATGCCGAACCCCAAAAGTCCCAATCCTACCAAAAGTCCGAGAACAATCCGCGTCAGCGGACTAACCAAATCGTGCTCAATGGAGTATTTTGCACCAAACACAACACCAAGGACAGTGATCAGAATACCGATTTTGTTGATGAGGTTTTCCCCGATAAACTTTTCAATATCAGATTTAGGCTTTGGAATCCGCGGTTGCTGAGGTTGCGGTGCTGCAGCCATTTGCTGCTGAGGTTTAGGCGTGATAGGGGCAGGCTGGGCAGGTGGTTGCGGAATGATTTGGGGAGCGGCGAACTCAGCCTCATTTTTTTGAGTTGATTGACCCGCGGTTTTCTGTTTCAAAAGCTCCCCCTTCATAGCGAGGATCTCCCTAGAAAATGCTTCTTGTTGCTTTAACATCTCCTCCAAACGGACGAGCATGGCGTTGATCTGATCTTGGTTTTCAGCCATAAAGGTGTATCTAAGTTGTTCTCAGGTAACGAAGTTGGTGAAAATGTTGGATTTAGGAGGCAAAGTTGGTGCAGTTAAAAAGCAAAAGAAGTCATGAAAAAAGTTAAATACCGCAGTGCGGGGCAGTGTCAGACTCGCATTGATCTAGCAATTCGATTTCGTTTCCTATCTTCGTCGACCAATTAAATGCAATTATGAAAGAAGTATATATCGTAGGAGCAGCAAGAACGCCAATGGGTAGCTTTCTTGGTTCCTTGAGCACAGTATCAGCGCCTACATTAGGGGCAACAGCTATCAAAGGAGCATTGCTAAAGGCCGGCGTTGACCCAAATCTTGTTGACGAAGTTTTCATGGGGAACGTTTTGCAGGCAGGCGTAGGCCAAGCGCCAGCTCGACAGGCCGCAATGATGGCAGGGATTCCGAATTCTGTTCCATGCACCACTGTCAATAAAGTCTGCGCTTCAGGCATGAAGTCTATAGCGCTGGCAGCGCAGACGATCATAGCAGGCGATAACGACGTTGTTGTTGCAGGCGGAATGGAAAACATGAGCATGGTTCCACATTATCTCGATGGTCGTAACGGACAAAAACTAGGTGATTTGCGACTCATAGACGGCATGGTAAAAGATGGACTTACGGATGTCTACAACAAAGTACACATGGGCAACTGCGCTGAGTTGTGTGCAAAAGAGAAGAACATTTCAAGAGAACAACAAGATGCTTTTGCGGTAGAATCATATGAGCGTGCTGCCAAGGCATGGAGTGAAGGGAAGTTTAACGACGAAGTGGTCGGGGTTTATGTCCCTCAACGAAAAGGAGACCCTATTGTGATTGGCGAAGATGAAGAATACAAGAACATCAAGTTCGATAAGATTGCTTCATTGCGTCCGGCTTTTGATAAAGAAGGTTCAGTGACTGCTGCCAATGCCTCAACCTTGAACGATGGCGCATCGGCTGTTATATTGATGAGCAAAGAGAAGGCAGAGGAGCTAGGAGTGAAGCCACTGGCGCGAATTGTGAGCTATGCAGATGCTGCTCAAGCCCCAGAGTGGTTCACAACATCACCGTCGGTTGCCCTTCCTAAGGCACTAGCCAAAGCTGGATTGTCGACTTCTGATATTGATTATTGGGAATTGAACCAAGCTTTTGCAGTTGTAGGACTTGCAAACATTCAAGAACTAGGTTTGGATGCGTCGAAAGTAGATGTCAATGGCGGTGCCGTGGCATTGGGACACCCACTAGGAAGTTCAGGTTCACGCATCATTGTTACCTTGATCAACGTTCTCAAACAGAATGGAGGTCGGTACGGTGCTGCTGGGATTTGCAATGGTGGTGGCGGCGCTTCCGCGATGATCATCGAGAACATGTAAACACGTTTTATACTATTAAAAAAGCCACCTTTTGAGGTGGCTTTTTTGATGTCTAAAGTTTTCCGCAATTGTACATTTTGAGGTAGCTGCAATCGTGAAAAATGTACAAAAGCAGAAAGCAATATTGCCGTCATCTTTCGGTTGAGCCTGGATTTCAAGTTTTCCGCAATTGTACATTTTGAGGTAGCTGCAATCGTAAAAAAATGTACAAAAGCGGAAAGCAATATTGCCATCATCTATAGGTTAAAGTCTTATTTCAAGTTTTCCGCAATTGTACATTTTGGGGTAGCTGCAATCGTAAAAAATGTACAAAAGCGGAAAGCAATATGGCCTTCATCTATCGGTTGAGCCCGGATTCCAAGTTTTCCGCAATTGTACATTTTGAGGTAGCTGCAATCGTAAAAATGTACAAAAGCGGAAAGCAATATTGCCTTCATCTCTCGGTTGAGCCCGGATTCCAAGTTTTCCGCAATTGTACATT
>WGNM01000028.1 GCA_016124575.1 Cryomorphaceae bacterium | reverse complement strand
TCTTGTTACTTTTTCTTGACAAAAAGCGAGGAAAAGACCAAAAGTCACGAGTGATAGAAGTCCATGAAAATTGGTATGTATTCTTCCCACGTGGTGTTGGACACCCAATTTTAGACTGATTTCAGCCACCCTGTGAGGCTGTATCGTTCTTTCACCCCGGCCAGCACCTCATGTTCCAGCTCATCGCTTTTGAAAAAGACAGCACGTTTGCCGAGAGGTAGCACTTTTAACGTCTGATTGGGCAGATACAAAGCGAGTTCACCGCCACAGTCGGCATCCCACGATTCATTCAAATAAAGGATAAACGAAAACCGTCGGCCGCTATCAATTTGAAATCGATCCAAGTGTCGCTGATAAAAGGCACCTGCCGGATATGCCGCATAATGAAACTCGAAGTCGTTGATGGACGTGAAGCAAGTAACATTGAGGTAGCGGATGAAATAATTCAGCGCATCGAAAAAGGCACGTTCGTAGACATCTTGAGAGTGATTATCGAGCCAATGAATGTAGTCGCCACGGATTTCCTCATCGGTGCGAAAAAAGCCCAACTTCCCTACCCCAGCCTTTTCCATTTCATGCGCTGCTCGCAAACGCAGCAGGTTTTGTCTCAAACCAGTCAGCAATTGATCATCTACAAAATCGTCGACCATACCGAACGATTCATCGAGAATTCCTTGAATCAGACATTCGAATTTTTCTTCCATATCCAATTCAAATCTAAATCAAGAAATGCTGAATTGAATCTATGTTCACAACTTAAATCAGCGTGCACTGACCACCTGAAAAATGCCGCGAGCGAGCACTCTCGCCGAAGCAGGATTCAGCCGCATCCACAGTTCAGGTTCAATGAGCTCTAGTTCTGAAATGGCCAGATCTCCGTTGTTGTCTACCACCACATCTACCCGCGCGTACAACGGCATTTCAGGGCACGCGCGCACGGCGCGGATGGCAAACTCCTGCTCGTCTAGGGTCGCTTCATGCGGATGCACTGAGCCTCCAAAATCGTCTTGCACCCGAAAGTCGCCAGGCTTCGCAAGTTTCCGCACCGCATGCGTCACCTCTCCATTCATGACCATCAAGCTCAACTCGCCCAAAGTCGGAATGGAATGGATGAAGGGTTGCAATATCATGTCTTCAACAGCCAACAATTCATCGAGCACTATCTGATGTCTACCCACATTCTCATCATTCAAGCGATATGTGTGTCGCGCAGCACCCGACACCGTTGGTTTGAGCACCCATCCATCCCCGCCGCTGGCGGTGCATAAAGCCTGAAGATCGCAACGCGTATTTCGCTTTATAAATCGAGAAGGGACGATGTTAACACCCTCAGCGGCAAGGTCATTGAGGTAATGTTTATCGACATTCCAGCGGATCAGCTTTTCAGAATTGATCAATCGCGTTTGACCACTTGTCTGCGCCAACCACTCCGAAAACTCCTCGAAACGATGAAAATAATCCCACGTGGCCCGAAACACCGCCGTTTTGGTTTGAGACCAGTCGAAATTGGGATCCGACCAATCGGCACGAATAACACGCAAGTACAGCTCCTCCAGCGCTTCTTGCAACAAACGCTCTTCAAGCAGCACCTGCTCAGCGTACCAATCGACGGTAACCGGGTTTATGTATTTTCCTTCGGTGAGAATGACAACATCGTACTTCATGTGGCAAAGGAAAACAAACGGGTCTAAATAGCCATGTTTACATCATCAAATTGGCATTGCTTTCCACGTATGATTTTGTAGTTTGGTTGCTTCAAATCTATGCAAATGGACCAAGATGAAAAGATAGACGCGTATTTCGATAATCTCGAACAATGGCAAACGGAGATTCGGCAATTTCGAGCCTTGGCCCTCTCATGTGGATTGATGGAAGAATTGAAATGGGGAGTGCCGTGTTATACGCATCAAGGAAAAAACATCCTTATTTTGGGCACCTTCAAGCAGTACTGCACCATGAGTTTTTTCAAAGGGGCGCTTTTGCAAGACAGTGAAAGACTTTTATCGCTGCCAGGACCTAACAGCCAAAGCGTTCGCATGATGAAGATCACCGAGTCGGGCGATATCGGACATCTGACAGCCACCTTAAAAGCATACATTTTCGAAGCCATTGCGCTTGAAGAAGCTGGAGAAAAAGTCGATTTAAGAAACAACAACGACATTACCTGGGTTGAAGAATTGCAACACAAAATAGATACAATGCCGGCGTTTAAGTTGGCTTTTGAAGCCCTCACTCCCGGCAGACAGCGGGCGTACAATATGTTTTTTGAAGCTGCAAAACAGTCAAAAACGAGGGGACAACGCATTGAAAAATTCACACCCCGCATTATGAAAGGCTTTGGGATGAACGATTGCGTTTGTGGACTATCGAAGCGCATGCCCAGTTGCGACGGGTCGCATAGGGAGGGGTAGGCTTTCAAAACCGGGGCTTCGAGAGCCTCAGCCACCGGTTTTTAGAGCCACCTTACGCTGGCTGAGGCTCTCGAAGCCAGCGGGGGTGAGGAATTTACTGAAGAATCTGCTTTTATTTGAAAATAAAAGCAGATTATGCTAGGTATGTTCACTTTTGTTTTATAATTTCAAGTTAAGCTAAACATTTGAAAATAAACACCATGCCTTCTAAAACTCAATATTTACAGAGAGAGAGAGAGAGAGAGAGAGAGAGAGAATAACCTGAACAAGGTTCATTGCATTATCGTTCGCTGGACAGGCTTCTTTGTGAGCAACGGACATCCGCCGGCGGGGCGCTGCCTCGAAAAAACATCACCAACACTTCCGCACTTGATTGAACATGAAAGTCGGAAAGCGGTATGATCGTCCGAAATCGTCAGGTCTACTTCTACCTTAAGAAGCAACCTATTAATATTAACCATGCACCTTCCATTGACTTATTCCCACATGAATCAACTTGTTTTGAACAAGTTACATTCGGGGTTTCATTGCGTAGTTTGTAACTTAGGTTGTATTTCAACCCCAACCGGCGCGATGAAAAGTTTCACATTTTTCTCTTTTTTACTCATTTCCTTCGCTCTAGCAGCGCAGCCAGACAACCTTGTGCCCAATCCCGGGTTTGAAGAACGGGATGAGTGCATTTGGAACGATGGCTTGCTTGAAGACGCACCCCCTTGGTTTTCGCCTACAGGAGGCACCCCTGATGTGTATCATGCTTGCACCGTTGTAAACGAAGAACTTTGTCCGTGGCCATTTCAAACGTCTTTAGACGCATGGGTATTCGGTGTGCCAACTAATTTTACAGGTTGTCAAAACCCTCATTCAGGCGAAGGCTACGCCGGGCAGATTATGTATAGCCCCGGTATTTGGCCATATTTCGATTACCATGAATACTTGGCTATTGAGATAATGGCACCACTTGATGCGGGTGAAGACTACCTTGTTCGCTACTACATTTCACGCGCTGACCGCACACGGTATGCCGTGTGGGCGTTTCATGTGCTGTTTCTCCAAGAGCCTGAATACCTGCTGTGGGAAAACCCTAGCTACCTCGATTTAGAGGGGTATTGGTCGTATCCTCAAGGACAGTTTGTGACCGACACCGAGGGATGGACAGAAATCTCCTTCGTTTACACTGCTCAAGGTGGCGAGCGCTATTTGTACATCGGTAATTTTCAACCACCAAGCGAAATTGAATTGTTAGAAGAATATCCTTCTGAACTGAATCCGAATTTTATGGAACCGTCTTATTACTACATTGATGACGTTTATGTGGGACAGCTAGGTTTATCAACAATGAACAATCAGGGCATCAATGATAACATCATTGACCATGTAACATCGGAGAATTTACAACCTGCGTTTTTCAGCAGTGGTAATTGGACCATTTCTGACATGTTAGGTAAAATCGTTCTTCGAGGTGAAGGTTGGGAAAGTGCCATTGACATTCACTCTTTGCCAACAGCAGTCTACATTTTTTCAGTTCAATCGAATAATTCTTATGAATCAGAGAAATTTGTGAAACAGTAAGTAATTGAGAGATGCTCATACTTACAACAATGAGACAAAAATTAATCATAGCCATTTGTTTGGCCTTCAACAGTTTGGCTGCGAATGCTCAATGGCAAACAATTGGAAATACTACCTCACAAGACGGTATTCTCGGCACCCTCAACGGGTGGAACATCGACTTTCAAACCAACGGGGCAACCCGCATGAGTTTGATGCGAACGGGAACTACACCAATTAATGGTTACAACATCAACACCAGCGGATTTTTGGGGTTGAGTACTTCACCTGCTTTTTTCACACCTGCTTGGAACATGCCAGGAACACCCTTTGCGCTCTTGCATTTGAACGGAGAAAACTTGCCTGATGGCATTCCTGTTCAACTCGGGTATCGTGATTGGATGCAAAATGGAATTGTTTTCACTCATAACAAAGACTTCATGTATGTTGGTCCAAGAAAAATTGGAACTGATCAAACAGATGCGACCATTGTTTGGGGAGACAATACAAATGGTTCTGCTAATGGTCCCGATAACCTGACTTTTGTCTGCACCTCTGGAGCAGGAACAGGTGTTTCAGGGCAGACATCTTATACAGGATTGGAAATCGCAAGACTCACGACAGCAGGAAGAATGGGGGTTGGCACAGCATGGTCAAATACATTTCAGCCACACCGAACGTTAGATGTCATAAACCAATCGAACACCCCTCAATTCCGAATAACGAGAGTACGAAACACCAATGTGAATTCAGGAACAAATGCTGATTTCATGGTCAACAATCTTGGACACCTTTTCATCAATACGAGATTCGCTGGCAATGAAAGAAATTTTGGTTTGGGCTTGAATGGGTTAACCGATACGCCAACAGAAAAATTGGATGTAAATGGTACTGCCCGACTTCGTAACATGCCATCTGAAAGTCCAAAGGCCCTAATAACAGGCGTGACTCAAGATAGTGATAATGATTTTCAACTGAATTATTTAAGTTTTCCAGAAGATCCAGGATTGGTATTAGCCGGAAACGCTACTTGGGTTCCGTTCAACAATACTGCTTGTGATTGGAACATTGTTGGGACTCAAAACTTATGCATGGGTTATGTTGGGGCGTGCAATGAGGGGGAAGTCGGGATTGGAACTGATAATCCTTCCGCAAAATTGGAGGTTATTCGATTGTCAAATTTGGCGAATAATACAGGTTTGAAAATGAATATTGGTCAGGGAACTAACATATTCGGGGCAGACTTGAAGGTTACAGCTGACTCCCAGACCTATGATATAAGGGGAGTTCAAGTAAATACCCAAGGTCATGCAAATTCAGAATTGAACCATGGAGTTGTCGCGAGAAGCTATTACGGTGATGAGGTTATTGGTTTACTCGGAATTGCAGGAGGAGCATCTACACTCCAAATTGGGGTAGCTGGAGTTTCTGGTGGGGGGACACCAACGCTCCCAGGAATTGGCATTTACGGCGAAGGCACTGTTGCTGGCTACTTTGCTGGTCCAATACTGACTAACCAAGTTGCTCTGATTTCAGATGAAATGTTTAAAACAGGAATAGAAGAGTTTAACGAAGGAATTTCAGTGATAGGTCAATTGAAACCTAAGCAATACTTCTTTGACACAGAGCAATATCCGAACAACAATTTCAGTACAGAATTACAATATGGGTTCATAGCTCAAGAAATTCAAGAAGTTATTCCTGAAATTGTTTCTGAAGTTTCAAAACCTCAAATTCAAGATCCTGAGACAGGAGAAATTTACTCTGAGGCTCAAACAAATTTAAGTGTAAATTACATCGCCCTCATCCCCATCCTCACCAAAGCAATACAAGAGCAACAAGAGATGATTGGTTCATTGCAAGGGCAAGTGAACGCTTTGGCAGCCACCGTTGCAAGCTGTTGTGCAGTGGATGCTGAAACGAAAAGCGCCTCTTTTGACATCAATATGGAAACCCCAGAAAGTTCGTTGCATCAAAATTTCCCAAATCCTTTTGATGTATCTACAACCATTTCTTACACAGTAGGTTGTGCTTGTGATGTACAAATTAACATCTACGACCAATCTGGTCGACTGATAACCAATTTGGTTTCAGGCGCAAAAGAACAAGGCAAATACTCGGTTGAATGGAATGCAACAAATATTTCTTCAGGTATTTATTTCTACACCTTGGTAGTAGATGGACAGGAATTCGTGAAGCGTGCAATTAAGCTTTAAAATTTCCAAATTATTCTTTTCAAGAAAGGCTGCTCAAATTGAGCAGCCTTCCGCTACCTTCGAGAGCTTCAGCCACCGGTTTTGAAAGCCCCCTCACGCTGGCTGAGGCACTCGAAGCCAGCGTGAGGGGGCACACCCCTGCTGGCTGAGGCACACCCCCGCTGGCTGAGGCTCTCGAAGCCAGCGGTATGACATAATAACTTTATTACCTTTGCCATCATTCCTTAGAAGATTTTGAATATGAAATATGATGTAATCGTTTTGGGCAGTGGCCCGGGTGGATATGTAACTGCCATTAGAGCGTCGCAGTTGGGACTAAAAACAGCTATCGTGGAGCGTGAATCGCTTGGTGGTATTTGTCTGAACTGGGGTTGCATACCTACCAAAGCACTTCTTAAAAGTGCAAACGTTTTTGAGTATATCAACCACGCTGCCGACTACGGCATAGAAGTGGGTGCTCCAAAAGCAGATTTTGGTGGCATGGTAAAACGCAGCCGCGATGTGGCCGATGGCATGAGCAAGGGTGTTCAGTTTTTGATGAAAAAGAACAAAATTGACGTCATCATGGGAAGTGGGAAAGTGATGGCCGGACGTAAGATAGCTGTTACAGGTGCCGATGGAACTGCAGTAGAATACAGCGCCGACAGCATCATCATCGCGACTGGAGCTCGTTCACGTGCATTGCCTTCGCTGCCTCAAGATGGTAAGAAGATTATCGGATACCGTGAGGCGATGACTCTAGCCAAACAGCCGAAGAAAATGGTTGTAGTTGGCTCAGGTGCCATAGGTGTTGAATTCGCATACTTCTACAATGCCATCGGAACAGAGGTAACGGTTGTGGAATACCTTCCGAATATCGTTCCTGTTGAAGACGAAGAAGTGAGCAAGCAATTGGAGCGCAGCTTCAAAAAGCAAGGCATCAATATCATGACCAATGCCGAAGTGACCAAAGTAGACACTGCTGGCGCAGGATGCAAGGTGACTGTGAAAACAAAAAAAGGCGATGAAGTTATCGACTGCGACATCGTTCTCAGCGCTGTTGGTGTTATTGCGAACATCGAAAACATCGGACTTGAACAAGTAGGCATCGCGACCGATAAAGGAAAAATCGTTGTCGATGAATACTACCAAACCAATATCCCCGGCTACTTCGCCATTGGCGATTGCGTGCCTGGCCCTGCTCTTGCACACGTGGCCTCTGCTGAGGGCATTATTTGCGTAGAGAAAATTGCTGGACATCATCCAGAAGCGCTTGATTATGGCAACATACCGGGTTGTACCTATAGTTCACCTGAAATAGCCAGCGTGGGGATGACAGAGAAGCAAGCACGCGAAAAAGGCATCGAAATCAAAGTTGGTAAATTCCCTTTCTCGGCTTCAGGAAAAGCAAGCGCAGGCGGCACCAAAGATGGTTTTGTGAAGCTTATTTTTGACGCGAAATATGGTGAGTTGCTGGGCGGACATCTTATTGGCGCGAATGTGACTGAGATGGTAGCTGAGTTGGTAGCCGTGCGCAAGCTCGAAACCACAGGTCATGAACTGATCAAAACCGTTCACCCTCACCCAACCATGAGCGAGGCGATTATGGAAGCTGCGGCGGCAGCTTATGACGAGGTGATTCACCTATAAGATTTCTAAAATAGTTAGTGAGAAAAGCTGCCTCGAATACGGGCAGCTTTTTTTTGCTTTGTCTGAAATAATCAGCTCTTGTTGCGGAAAGTCGAATATGAGATAGACTTGTCCTGTTGTTATTCTTTGCTGCACCATAAATGATTAGGCAAAATGCTAGCATTCAGAGTCAAGTCTCCAAGCCTGAAACTAACCTTCGGATTATCTCCTCCAAAACATCAAAATTCGAGCATCTACAAAGTTCTCGCTATCATCTACAAAGTGCCTATTGACAAGCTTTTTCAGAGGACTTACCTTTGTAGTGCACGGTGTTGACGGCGCGGGGGAGGGAGGGCCCGCAGGGCGCAAACCAGTTCCGAACGCGAGGGCGTAGTTGAGAATAAAAAGCATTAATCTTTCTTCATTCGCCTCACTCAATATCAGTCTCACCAACGTTCACCGCTCACTTTCTCACTCTCACTCTCACTCTTACTCTCACTCTCACTCTCTTTTTCAAGCCTGCTAATCCATGTAAGGACTAAGCAAATAATCTGTAAATCTATTTTAGGACGGGTCACTCTCTTGCACTCGTCTTTTCCTCGCAATGCGGCAGCGCTGCTCATTGCTATTCTTCTGTTTGCATTATCTTTCGGACAATCGTAAAGTAGAATGTTCCAGTTCAACATAATAATCTATGTTCTAATAGCAATTTGCTGTTCAACATCCGCGCCGTTGAGCGCGCAAGAAGGTATGATTAAGACGTCCAAGGGGTTTAAATGGACGCTCACGGGATCGTCGGCAACGCTCGCTGGTACTGCGTTTTTGATGAGTAGAAACGATAAGGGAATGTCGGCGGTGGAGGTGGGAAACTTAAGGTCAAGCAGCATCAACGCTATCGACAAAAGGTTTGTGAACAGCTACTACCACGGCGCAGCGTTGGCAAGTGATTTTGTTGCTATTGGGTCTGGAATCTTACCTGCTTGTGCGTTTCTATTTCCAGCAGCGCGCAAAGACTTAAGTGAACTTGCACACATGTACGCTGAGGTGTCGTTTCTGAACTACGCGTTTGCCACGTCGACGAAATCGCTGGTGCAACGTCCTCGTCCTTTCACCTACAACACCTCCGTTTTGCTCGATGAAAAACTGCTACCCGATGCACGGAGAAGTTTTTATAGCATGCATACCTCAACCACGGCGAGCTATTGCTTTTTCACGGCCATGATGGTGCAGCAATACAGCGATAAAAAATGGGTAAAAACTTCAACCTGGATAGCCGCTGCTGTGGCACCCATGGTGACAGGATTGTTGAGGGTACGGGGCGGACAACACTTCGTGACCGATGTGGCCACGGGGTATTTGATTGGAGCAGCTGTAGGAATAGGGGTTCCGTATTTGCACTTAAAAAAAGCACGGAAATCAACTCACTGATTTGCCCTTCATCGACTTGTCTTCGTTTCGGACAATTTTGTGTTCCGGACGGCTCCACTTGATGCGCTTCTCAGCGTCTGCATTGTCTTTGTAGCGTTCATTCACTTCTGGCTTCTCACCTTTTGAGTAAGGCTTCATTGGCGTAATGCCCAATACATCGAATAACTGCATGTCTTTGTTGACATCAGGGTTTGGAGTGGTCAGCAACTTATCGCCTGCAAAAATCGACCCCGCGCCTGCCATGAAGCACAATGCTTGTCCTTCATCGCTCATATTCGTCCTTCCTGCCGACAATCGAATAACCGATTTCGGAAGTACAATGCGTGTGGTGGCGATCATCCGCACCATTTCCCAAATGCTGATTGGCTCCTGATCTTCAAGTGGCGTGCCCTCAACAGCAACCAAAGCATTGATGGGAATGCTTTCAGGTGGAGTCTCCATGTCTGCATAAACTGCCAACATACCGCAGCGATCTTCATGGCTTTCGCCCATACCTATGATGCCTCCAGAGCAAACGCTAACGCCGGCGGTGCGGACATTCTCAATAGTCTTCAAGCGATCTTCGTAGCCGCGTGTCGATATAATTTCTTTGTAGTATTCCTCAGATGAATCGAGGTTGTGATTGTAGGCATACAGACCTGCATCGGCAAGTCGCTGTGCCTGGCGCTCTGTCAGCATCCCCAGCGTTGCACACACCTCCAAACCCGTTTCGTTCACCGCGCGAACCATCTCAAGCACGTGATCGAAATCGGCATCGTCTTTCACATTGCGCCAAGCAGCACCCATGCACAGGCGCGACGAACCTGTTGATTTAGCTCGCAAAGCCTGCGCTTTTACATGGTTTACCGTGAGCAAATCTTCACCTTCGACACCTGTGTGGTAGCGGGCAGCTTGCGGACAGTAACCGCAATCTTCTGGACAGCCACCCGTTTTTATGGATAGCAAAGTGCTAACCTGCACCTCATCTGCAGCGTGGTGTTGACGGTGAACCGTAGCCGCTTCGTACATTAAGTTTATCAGTGGACGATTGTAAACTTCTAAAATCGCTTCCCGTGACCATGTCGTCATCTCTTCCATCTCAATTGGCGTGTTGCAAACAAAGTTTAGTAATCTTTTCTATTGCGAAATCTATGTCTTCTTTCGTTGTAAACCGACTGAACGAGAAACGCAAACTCGCCCCGCGATCTGGTGTTATGGCATTGATGCCATCGAGCACGTGTGAGCCTTTGGCTGCGCCTGATGAGCAGGCACTGCCCCCCGAACAGGCAACACCTTCTAAATCCAACAAAAACAGCAACATACCTGCATTTTCAGTCGGTGGAAAATTGACGTTCAAAACTGTATACAAGCTATCTTCAGAAGCTGAATCTCCATTGAATTTGATGTCGGCAACTTCCTGCTGCAAGCGTTCTATCATGTATTGCTTCACTGCTGAAACATGACGATGGTGTTCATTTAGATCGGCATAAGCGAGCTCAATGGCTTTGGCCATCCCGATAATGCCGTAAATGTTCTCTGTCCCCCCACGAAGCGATCGTTCTTGTCCGCCCCCGTTGATCATCGCATTGATCTTGAGTTTTTTGTTGACATATAAAAAACCAACTCCTTTCGGTCCGTGCAGTTTATGCGCTGCACAGGTTATAAAGTCGATATGCAACTTGCTCAAATCAAACGCATAATGCCCCATTGTTTGCACTGTGTCGCTATGAAAATAAGCCTTTGCTGCTTGGCACATTTCGCTCACTTTTTGAAGCGGCAGTACATTCCCGATTTCGTTGTTGGCGTGCATCAAGCTTACGATGGCTTTACCAGGCTCATCAAGCAGCGATTGTAAATGGTTGAGATCTATATGCCCGTTCTCATGCAAGCGCACCCAGCTCACCTTCACACCTGTTTCTACTCCCAGTTTTTCTGCTGTCTTTATCACTGCGCTATGCTCAATGGCGCTGGTGATGATGTGTGTGCAGCCTAAATCGCGAACGGCGGCTAGCAGCGCCAGGTTATCGGCCTCGGTGCCTCCAGAAGTGAAACATATTTCAGATGGTGCACAATGTAAAGCAGCAGCTATGGTGCGGCGAGCGGTTTCAATAGCGGTTTTCGTCTTCCTGCCATAGCTGTGCGAAGAAGAAGGATTACCGAAGTAGTCGCTCAAATAAGGCAACATGGCTTCTACAACCGCAGGGTCGATGGGCGTTGTTGCGGCGTTATCTAGATAAACTGTCTTTCCACTCATTCTGCTGCAAGAGATTTAAGTTCATTTAAAAGCATGTCTGATAGCTGTTCCACCTCATCAGCACTGCCTGCCTCGGCATAGATGCGAATGATAGGTTCTGTGTTTGACTTGCGAAGGTGAACCCATCCATTGGCAAAATCGATTTTCACTCCGTCTACTGTATTTATCTTTTCATGGGCGTAACGCGATGCGATGGTATGAAGCAAAGCATCTACGTCCATTCCCACTTCCAATTCAATTTTCTTTTTCGCCATCACATACTCTGGATAGCTAGCGCGCAGCGAAGATGCTGATTTCTTCTCGTGTGCCAAGTGTGTTAAAAACAAGGCAACACCCACCAGTGCATCTCTTCCATAATGAAGTTCTGGGTAGATGATTCCACCGTTCCCTTCTCCACCAATCACAGCATTTGTTGCTTTCATGGCTTCTACCACATTCACTTCGCCTACGGCGGATGCTGTGTATTTACCTCCTCGCGCTGCCGTTACATCATCCAAAGCGCGTGTCGATGACAGGTTGCTCACGGTATTGCCTGCCTTGCGAGAAAGCACGTAATCGGCTACGGCAACCAAGGTGTATTCCTCACCGAACATCGAGCCATCTTCGCAAACAAATGCCAAGCGGTCTACGTCGGGATCTACTACGATACCCAAATCGGCTTTCTTGCTTTTTATCACTCCCGAAATCTCTGTAAGGTGCTCTGGCAGTGGCTCTGGATTGTGTGGAAACTCTCCGTTAGGATTGCAAAATAGCTCTGTAACCTCTGTTACTCCCAATGCTTTCAAAAGGGCAGGAATGAAGATACCTCCAGATGAATTTACACAGTCGCACACTACCGAAAAATTCGCTGCGTGGATGGCTGCAACGTCTACAAGCGGCAAATCCAAAATCATTTGAATGTGATTGTCCATCCATGTATCATCGGTTGAATAACCACCGAGATCATCAACATCTGCGAAGCTATATGATTCTGATTCAGCAATATCTAAGACTTTTTGTCCTTCAGTAGCCGAAATAAACTCCCCTTTCGCATTCAACAATTTCAGCGCATTCCATTGCTTTGGGTTGTGACTTGCTGTGAGAATGATTCCTGCATCGGCTTCCAGCCCCGGCACGGCCACTTCAACTGTTGGTGTTGTGCTCAATCCCAAATCAACTACATCGACTCCCATCCCCTGCAGGGTGCCCACCACTAACTTTTGTACCATCGGTCCGCTTATGCGCGCATCGCGACCTATTACGATTTTCATTCGCTTTTTTCCAGCCCCCATAAACGAGGCAAAAGCAGCGGTAAATCGCACCACATCCAAAGGGGTAAGGGCGTTTCCTGGGACTCCACCAATGGTCCCGCGGATGCCGGAAATAGACTTTATCAATGTCATGCTGTGCTGTGTTTCTTTATCCTATGTCGACAAAAGTACTGATATCATGAACCTACGACGCATTTTTAAGACACCAAGCATCCACATTTTTTTCACCAATTTGGGATTCAACTTGTGCTGAATGCTCATATTGAATTACTAAATTGCCTCATGCGTTATTCAATTCTGCCCTTTATTCTCTTTTTCTGCGGGTGCACCGCGGATGTTGAACAATCTGCTTTTCATCGAAAAATGGAGCCGGCTGACAACTTGTGGGTGCAACGATCATGGCCTGACTTATCACCGGATGTCCGCATCATGTCTGCCCTCCAAGAACAACTAGCTGCCGAACAAAACAACCGTTCGAACGATACGCCTTGGCGATTGGATGGGCCGACAAATATTGGCGGACGTCTCAATGTCATCACCTTGCATCCAGACAATGAAGAGGTGATTTTTGTCGGCGCTTCCAGTGGTGGGATTTTTAAAAGTGACGATAACGGACAAAACTGGATTCCTATCGCAGATAGTTTTGAGCATTTAGCCATTGCCGACATAGTTTTCGCACCATCAAACGCCAATGTCTTGTACGTTGGCACAGGAGACCCAAATATTTCGGGCACGCCTCACCCTGGAAATGGGGTTTATAAAAGCACCGATGGGGGTGAAACATGGACGAATATTGGTCTTTCTGAAGGGTCTATCGTAAGCAAGATCGTTGTCCACCCTAGCAACCCCGACATCGTATATGTCGGCATGATGGGGCTTCCATTTGAGCGCAACAACGACCGAGGATTATACAAAACAACAGACGGTGGAGATACCTGGGAACAGGTACTTTTCTTGTCGGATGAAGCCGGAATCACCGACCTTCGCATCAACCCTGAAAACCCCGACATCGTTTACGCTGCTGGGTGGAACAGGATCCGTAACAACCAAGAATCACTCGTAACAGGTGATTTTGCACGTGTATTCAAAACGATTGATGGTGGAGAGAATTGGGAAATGCTAACTGGCGGACTTCCAGAGACACCGCAGTCGCGAATTGGCTTAGAAATGTCGGCCACAAACCCAAACCGCCTGTGGGCCATCGTTGTAGGTGAATCGTTTGAAGTAGAAGGTTTGTACCGGACCGACGATGCCGGTGATACATGGACAAACATTATCGCCAACCCGTTTGATTTAGAAGGCATTTTAGGTGGTTTTGGTTGGTATTTCGGAAAGGTTTGTGTCAACCCCTTTGACGACAATGAAGTATCCATTTTGGGTGTTGATATGTGGACCAGTTTCGACAACGGACAAACATGGGAGATGACAGTGCCGCCGTGGTATTTTTACGAGGTGCATGCCGATAAGCACGACATGGTGTACGCTCCTTCTGGCAATATCCTTCTGGCCACCGATGGTGGATTGTATCGCACAGAGAACCATTTCGCCAGTTGGGACGATATCGACGACATACCAAATACACAGTTCTACAAGGTTGCAATCGATCCTTTTCAAAGTGAGGTTTATACTGGTGGTGCACAAGACAATGGAACCACCACTGGAAACCATACCAACCTCGATGATTGGTCGAGAGACTACGGCGGTGACGGTTTCCAGTGCATTTACGACCCTTTTGACTCAGAGCTCTTTTATATGGAAACTCAATATGGCAACATCGTTTATTCTTACAATGGCTTTGTTGACCAGTTCACCTTCGGCATCGAGGAAGACGACCGACGCAACTGGAGCATGCCGTATGTCATGAGCAACTTCGACAACGCCGAATTCATTACCGGAACCTATCGTGTTTACCACATGAGCGATGCCCCGTTTGGTTTTTGGGAACCCATCAGTTTTGACCTTACCGACGGGAATATTTATGGAAGTACTTTTCACAACATCAGCGCGGTTGAAATTGATAAATATAGCGGACAGACCTTTTATGCTGGAACCACAGATGGAAATGTTTGGCGTGGCAATGCTGGTGGTGTTTGGATCAACATCACCAGCGGATTACCCGACCGGTACGTCACGAGCATCAATACCAGTAAAGATAGTCCGCAGCATGTTTGGGTGTCGCACAGCGGTTATAAAGACAACGACAACACAGCCCACCTCCACCTTTCTACAAATGGCGGAACCACCTGGATTGATGTTACCGGAGATCTTCCTGAACAGCCCATCAACCACGTGGAAGTTTTAAACGACACCATCTTCTTTATCGCTACTGATTTCGGTGTGTATCACACCATTAATGGTGGTGAAAACTGGGAACGGATTGGCAACAACATGCCGCGAATACCTGTCTTCGACCTTGAAGTAGACACCACAAACCACCGCTTGGTGGCAGGCACTTTTGCTCGCAGCATCTGGAGTTTTCCAACCGATTCTATCTTTACATGGCCTGAGGATTCCGGTATTTATGTCGATAATCCGAAAAAAAATCGCTTGACCATTTACCCTAATCCGGTAAACGACAGACTTCATATTTCAGGAATTGAGCAGTGCGATATTGAAGTTTATAGCATGAGCGGACAAAAAGTACTTGCTGTTGGAAATGTGACAGCCAACAGACCAATAAACGTATCGATGCTCAATTCCGGCAAATATGTCATGCTTGTGAGCCGGAACGGCAGACGGGAGTCGCTTTCCTTTATTAAATGGTAGCTTGGCAAGTGAATTGTGAATAAGTTATTCAAATGAACGGCTGACGCAGATGTGATCAAATCATTTTCTGTGAAAAAGAAAGACTTAATTGTCGGAACTTGCGTTCAAAGAATACCTAGCTTTAGGCAACACCTGAACAGATTTTAAATGAGCGAAGAAGAATGGAACCAGCAGGATGAGGGGGAGCGACAGAATCTCATAAATCGTTATGAGGACATGGTGGCGCGAAACGAATCCTATTTTTTCGATCTCGATCAGTTTGAGAGCATGCTTGAGTATTATCTCGAGAATAGCAAACTGAAACAGGCCGAAAAACTTTTGGCTTACGCCAAAGAGCTTTATCCGGAGAGCACAACGCTCATGGTGCGAGAATCACAATTGTTGGCAAGCACTGGGAAGTTAAGCAAAGCTATTCCGAAGCTTACAAGTCTGCTGAATTTCGAACCCAACAACGAAGAAATCTTGTTGACTTTGGCTTCTATTCACTCGCAGCTTCGTGAACACAAAAAAGCAATTTTCTACCTTGAAAAGGCGCTGCAACTGACTGATCTTGACTTTCGAGACGATATATATCTAGAGCTTGCTCTGGAGTTTGAGAACCTCGACAGGTGGGACAAAGCAATTGAAACATTGCAAGAAGCACTGCGGGTTAACAAAGAAAATGAAACAGCGTTGCATGAGTTGGCATACTGTTTCGATATGTCGAACCGCCTTGACGAGAGTGTCGCTTTTTTCAAAGCGTTTATCGACGAAGACCCCTACTCTTTTACCGCTTGGTACAACTTGGGGAATGTATACCTCAAAATGGAATCTGTTGAAGATGCCATTGACGCTTATAGCTTTTGTTTGGCCATTGAAGACGAATTCACTCCTGCTATTTTGAATTTGGCCAGTGCGTATGTCAAACAAGAGTCGTACGAAAAAGCCATTAGCTCTTACTTTGAAATACTGCAATACGAGCCTCCTCAGGCAGCAGTGAACTGTTATATAGGTGAGTGCTATGAACGGTTAGACAAGTTCGATGAGGCTGAGATGCATTACAAACGGGCGTTGGAACTCGACGACCAGTTTTGCGATGCCTATGTTGGCCTTGGAGTAGTGGCTGATTTGAAAGAAAATTACGGAACTGGCTTGCGTTATTTTGAACAAGCCTTGCGACTAGAACCCGACAACACCGATATCATGGTACTCATGGCTGCTTCATTGAAAAAAATGGAGTTGTTCAAAGAAGCGGATGCCGTGTATGAAAGCGCCATCCACTTAGATGCCGAAAACGAAGAGTTGTGGCTTGATTATTCTGACAATTTCGCTCGACAGCTAGACTTCACTGGAGCTACAGAAGCAATCATGCGTGGAATTCTTTATGTAAAAGAGACCACAGAACTGAAGTATCGTGAAGTGGCGTATCGTTTTCTTCTCGGTCAAAAAAAAGAATCATACGTACTATTTGAAGGCTTGCTTGCGCTAGATTTCGAAAAATCCCAATCTTTGCTAGATTATTCACCAGAACTTTTTGAAGATCCTACGATCATTCAACTGCTGGACACTTACAAGCCTTAAAAATGAATTTCGACTTACCTTATCTGCCAGAGCGCGGAGTAAAACCGAGACAATCCGGTGTGAATATGATTATGGACAAAGGGCTGAGCATTCGCGAAGCTGAAGACATGATTGAACGTTCATCTGATTATATAGATTTGCTGAAACTGGGATTTGGAACCTCAATCGTCAGCAAAAACCTGCATCAAAAAGTAAAACTCTATCAGGATGCGGGCATGAAAGTTTACTGCGGAGGCACTTTGTTTGAAGCGTTTTACGTCCGCGGAATGCTCGAAGACTACCTGAAATTCATCGACAAACTTGGCATCACCTGCTTGGAAGTTTCTGATGGCTCAATGGTGATTCCTCACGATATCAAGTGTGAAATGATTCAGCGTTTGAGCAAAAACTACACAGTACTTTCTGAAGTGGGTTCAAAAGAAGCTGGTATCCTCATCAGTCCGAGTAAATGGATTAAAATGATGAGCAATGAGCTTTCTGCTGGAAGCTGGAAAGTAATTGCTGAAGCACGTGAAAGCGGCACCGTTGGTATCTATCGTCCGAACGGATCAGCACACGTTATTCTGATCAACAAGATTCTTTCGAAAGTAAAGGGTGAAGACATTTTGTGGGAAGCTCCAAAGAAAGATCAGCAGGTATGGTTCATCAAATACATGGGGCCGAATGTTAGTTTAGGGAATATCGCGCCCGACGATGTAATTCCTTTGGAGTGTTTACGTATCGGACTTCGAGGCGACACCTTCTTCGACTTCCTTCCTGAAAACATTAGCGCTGATGTGCGACTTGTAAACAATACTTCTAAAAAGTCTGACTCAAAATGAACGAAATCAGCGTAAGCCAATTGAAAGCGATGCGTGACAACAACACACCGCATCAACTAATCGACGTTAGAGAACAGCACGAAGTAGACGCTGCCACATTTGGTGGTGAGCACATCCCAATGGGCGATATCATGTCGAACATTGACCGTATTCGCACCGATGTCCCTGTTGTCATACATTGCCGCTCAGGAGCTCGCTCTGCCGCCGTTGTCAATGCGTTGCAAAACAACGCTGGCTTAACCAATTTGCACAACTTAACGGGAGGCATCATGGCCTGGGCCAGAGAAATTGACCCTTCTCTCGACGTTTAGTCATGCCGCAAAGATCGTTACCTTCCTATCTGCTCATCACCCTGAAAGGCATTGCCATGGGTGCTGCCGATGTAATACCTGGTGTATCAGGCGGAACCATCGCTTTCATTACGGGCATTTACGAAGAGTTGCTTGAAACGATAGCCAATGTCAATTTCGATTTGCTGCGTGTGCTGCGCAAAGAAGGCGTAAAAGCTGCTTGGCAAAAACTCAATGGCAACTTCATTTTAGCTCTCCTAGCTGGCATTGCCATTGCCATCTTGAGCTTGGCTCACCTCATCAGTTGGTTGCTTGAAAACAAGCCCATACAATTGTGGTCGTTCTTCTTCGGTCTCGTTTTCGCATCCATCTTTTTGGTAGGAAAACAGGTGAGCAAATGGTCGATCCTGAGTATTATTGGGTTCATCATCGGAGCAATAGTAGCATTTATCATCACCACACTGCCGCCAGTAGCTGGCGGAACAGGCTACTTGTTTTACTTCTTTTGTGGTATGATAGCAATTTGCGCGATGATATTGCCCGGAATCTCTGGCAGTTTTATCTTGCTACTTCTCGGTGCTTACGCCACAATTATCAATGCGATAAAAGAATTTGAACTCGGCATCATTGGCGTTTTTGCTGCTGGCTGCCTTGTCGGCATTCTCTCTTTTTCGAAGCTTTTGAACTGGCTGTTCAAGCACCATCGAAACATTACCATCAGTCTGTTGGCCGGCTTTCTGCTTGGCTCACTCCCAAAACTGTGGCCATGGAAAAAATCTGGAGAATTGCTCTACACACACAGCGATGGCAAAGAAGTACACATGCTTCACAACGTTTTGCCCTCTGAATTCCCTGGTGATCAGCTCCTCCTTCCTGCTGTTGCCTTTGCCCTTTTTGGCTTGGCGGTGATCTTTGTCCTTGAACGATTTGGTAAAAAAGCATGAGGCGTTTTGGATTGATAGGCAAAACGCTCGGACATTCATTTTCGGCGAAATACTTCAACGAAAAATTCAGAAGAGAGAATCTCGACGACCATACCTACGCATTGTTTGAGCTGCCCAACATCGAAGCTTTGCCTGAACTTTTGGCAAAACACGACGATTTGGTCGGTTTGAATGTCACCATCCCATACAAAGAAGCCGTTATTCCGTTCTGCACATCTCTTACCGATGAAGCAACAGCCATTGGTGCTGTGAATTGTTTATTGCTGAAAGACAATAAAATAATTGGACACAATACCGACGCTGCCGGATTCAAACTGAGCATTCGTCCGTTTCTTGAACCCCAACACGACCGCGCCTTGATTCTAGGCACAGGTGGAGCAGCCAAAGCCGTGCGCTATGTGCTTAAAGATTTGGGCATTTCTTGCGCCATGGTTTCGAGAACCAACGGCGTTTTGACTTATGAAATGCTATCACCACAGCTTGTTGCAACGTGCAAATTGATTGTAAACTGCACACCTGTGGGCACATTTCCGCAGGTCGACGAGATGCCACAAATACCTCTCGAGACAATTGGCAAAGATCATTTCGTGATCGATTTGATTTATAATCCGGAGATGACTAAATTGTTGCAGGCATCCGCCGAGCGAGGCGCCTTGATCTTGAATGGTACAGATATGCTTCGGTTTCAGGCAGACCGCGCTTGGAACTTTTGGAACGAATAAATTAAACTGTGAGACAACTTTTCCTACTCTGTTTCCTTCTCCCACTCGTTTCTGCTGCTCAATTCAAACTGAATGTCGACTGGCAATTGTCTGACACGCAGAATGAACAGTGGCATCAAATCGGACAAATAACCACTGTGCAGGCTGACCTCGAGAAGTACGGTATGATTGCGAATCCATACTTTGGTGACAATGAAGAACGCTGCCAATGGGTCGCAAACAAAGATTGGAAATACCGCTGTGAGAAGTTTCAAATTTCCGCCATCGATGCACAAAAAGATCACATAGACCTGGTTTTCAGAGAGGTCGATACTTTTGCCGACATCTATTTCAATGGCACATTGATTCTTTCTACAGATAATTATTTTCGCACATACCGTGCGGATGTCAAAGCCCTGCTTGAAACCACTGGTAACGAAATTGAAATCGTTTTCAAAAGTCCGCTGCGAACCGGTAACGAGCTACTACTTTCCCAAAAACACCCACTTCCCGGCGAAGCCATCCGCGCTGTAGCGCGAAAACCTCAATATCAATACGGGTGGGACTGGGGACCAAAAATCACCACCATGGGACTCGGACAAGACGTAGAAATACACCCTTGGAACGACTCGCGGATTGAGAACTTAACCATTGAGACACTGGCGATTGGAGACAGTGCAAAACTGAAAATGACAGCAGTGGTGATCAACGATGCGGGTGTAGATGGCAGTTGGTCGGTGGCTATAAATGGCAACGGACAAGTTATTAGCCTCGGGAATGCCGTGAAGTTGAGCACAGGAACACAAATTATAAATGCAGATATCACCATTCCCAATCCACAGCTATGGTGGCCAAATGGTAGCGGAGAGGCCTTTTTGTATGATGTGCAGTTTAAGTTGAACAACGGTAGAGACAAATGGCTCAAGAGTCAGAAACTGGGCATTCGTACCGTTGAATTTATAAATGATGATGACGCAAGCGGACAGCGATTTGGATTTCGGGTGAATGGAAAAGACCTGTTTATGCGCGGTGCCGACTATATACCGCAAGAGTTGATTTATCATGTAGACCCAAATAAAGAGCTCGCTTTGCTGCAAAAAGCCGCCGACGTCAACATCAACATGCTGCGCATATGGGGAGGTGGAAAATACGAAACCGACCGCTTTTATGAACGTTGCGACTCACTTGGACTGTTGATATGGCAAGATTTCATGTTCGCTTGCGCCATGTACCCTGGTGATGTCGGTTTTTTAGCAAACGTGAAAATTGAAGCCGAAGAGCAAGTAGCGCGGTTATCGAAACATGCATGCATCGGCTTGTGGTGCGGCAACAACGAATCTTCTGAAGGGTGGGAACGCTGGGGGTGGAAAAGCGGACTCAGCAAAAAAGAAGAGAAAGCCATTGAAGACAGCTACAACAAGCTATTTAAAAAACTACTTCCATCTATTGTGGCAGGCAACGACGATGCTGCTTATTGGGAATCATCACCGCTGCTTGGACGTGGAGACCAGCGTTTTAAGTTGCGCGGCGACGCCCACGACTGGGGCATTTGGCACGACGGTTATGCCTTCGATTCGCTCACTACACGTGTTCCGCGATTCATGAGTGAATTCGGTTTTCAATCGTTTCCCGATCCATCAACCATGAAGATGTTTGCCAAACCCAGCGACTGGGACAGCACACATGTAGGCTTTAAAAACCACGAAAAACATCCACGTGGATTTCGCATTGTTAGCACCTACATGCGACGTGAATACCCCGATGTTTCCGACTTCAACCATTGGTTGTATTTAAGTCAGCTCGTGCAACGTGATGGCATTGTAACTGGTATCAGAGCGCACCGCCAAAACGAGCCGTATTGCATGGGAACATTGTTTTGGCAATTTAACGACTGTTGGCCGGCGGCCAGTTGGAGTGCTGTTGACTATTACAATCGTGAGAAAGCACTTCATCGCGGATTGGTAAATGCGTATGCCCCGATAGCTGTATGGACAGAAATTGGAGACAGTTTGGTGGTGCATTTGTCGAATCAAACAGGACAGAAAAATGCGTGCAAACTCAAAATCGAAGACATCGATATGAGTGGCTGGAAACTTGTTATTATTGAAGTCGAAGAAACCGATTTAGCAGAAGGTACCAGCACAATTTCGTTTCCAAAACCAGTTGGATCAGTGCTACGAATAACATGGGAATGCAATGGCAAGACGTACACAGACCGCGTGGTACTAAATCCCAAAAACTATGGTGAAGTAATTGATCCAGATTATACAATTGTAGCTGTGGAAGGTCGTTTTGACATAACCATTACGGCGTGGGGACTGACCCGAGATTTGCGGATTTCCACAACTGTAGACGGCTCTTTTTCAGACAACTACATCACAATGTTACCAAGAGAATCGCGTACCTTGAGCTTTTATCCCGATACAGAAGTTGACACCATCCCACTGACTTTTTTATCGCTGGGAAAAGTGTTCAACTAAAACTTCACGGTTTCTTTGATCACCGTTTCACCCGAAGTATTGAGCGTCATATCAATCAAAACCTCTTTCGTTTCGCCGTCAACAGTAATTTTTGCTACGTATTTTACTTCCCCTAAAATGGAGATGCGTGCACGTCCAAGTTTATCAGTCTTTTGCTCAGTTATCACATTCGTTTCGTTAGATACGATTACGATGTCGGCCCCTTTTATACCCCTGCCTTTGTCGTCTTCTACAGTCAAAATCAGCGTACCAAAAGAGCTGCGCTCATAGCCAGAAGAAATGGCTTTGTAGGCACTGAGGTTGACCTCATAAATATCTCGCTCGCCGAGTGAATTATCGTACTCAGCAGCAATGAACATCTTTTGATTATCGCTGGTTAGAGAAAATGTTGACTCCTCATTAACCGTATTGATTGGGTATCCTAAATTCACAGGTACGCCCCATTGTCCGTTTACATACTCAGAGCGGAAAATATCATAGCTCCCCAAACATTTGTGACCGTCGCTAGCGAAATAAAGCGTTTTACCATTGGGGTGAATGAATACGAATTTCTCATCCAAATACGTGTTGATGACATCACCCAAATTCTTCGGCTTGCCCCAATTGTTCCCCGAACGGGTTGATACATAAATATCACCCTGTCCGTACCCTTCTGGGCGCTCGCTAATGAAATAAAGCGTATTTCCATCTGCTGTTATCGACACCGAGCTTTCGAAATAACTGGTATTGATAGGCTTCGGCATTTTTTCTGGAGCGCGCCATTCATCATCGGCACGGCTGTACGAGCTTTTGAAGATATCGCCAGCGCTGTTGGCATTGTTGCGATACACATACATGTGGCTTCCGTCTGGTGCTACTGATAATACTGCATCGTAGGTTGGGGTATTCACCTCACCCTCAACGCCGCGACTCAATGTCCACTCACCAGTTTTATCACTTATCCTCGTGAAATAAATGTCTTCAAAAAATTTAAAATCACCCCCTTCATCAATATCACCACCAACAGATTCAGATCGGCGTGAGGTAAACAAAAGCATCTTACCATCGGCTGTTACCGCTGGAGCATATTCATCAAATCGCGTATTCACAACATTCCCCATGTTTGAAATGCTCACATCAACAGGATTGGCCATCATCAACTTTGCATACTCACATTCCTTGATAAAACGCTGCGCTTCTTCAACATCGAAACTGCTTTTATTTCCTCCTGAGGTAAGGAACGAATTGTAACTTTCAATTGCCTGATCTAGCTCCGCCAAGCGGTGATGAATGCGACCATAGAACAAAAAGATATCGCTATAAATTTTCGGATCTGCCGCCACGGCTTTATCCAAATACTCTTTCGCAAGTCCGTATTTCTTCAGTCCATAGTGGCATCTAGCCGTCCAATACAAAGCAGTAGCATTCTTAGGCTCTATATTCAGCACTTCACGGTAGATGGTGAGCGCACCTCGCAGGTTGTGATCGTTGAATTCGTGTTTGGCGGCTAGGATTTTTGCTGGTACGGCAGCATTCTCGAAAAAACCTGTTTCATTGGTATCTGGCACCATCACTTCAATGGCTGAACCATCTACTTGAAAGGCGAGCAAGAAAGAAAATAAAAAGAAGGCTAATGATTGTCGCATATTACAATTGTTGTGTCAAAATTAAGATAAAAGACGAAGCTTTTTCATTTCGTGGTCGCGCTAAGCAATTTCTGTTCCGAAATATTCGGATTTGTCGGCTTGGTTATCGACAATCATTTATCGAAAGTTAGTGTGGCAGACATACAGCGGGTTTTTATTTGAAATACCTTTGTGTTATGGATCAGGATTTACCGCACACAGAGCGACAAGGTCATCGGGAAAGCCTCGAGAAGCTTTCGGTGTTGGAGCTCTTGCAAGGCATCAATGAGGAAGATCAAGCGGTTGCCAACGCGGCTCAATCTGTAATTCCTGAAATTGCAGCTTTTGTTGATGCACTCGTACCTCGGATGCAGCAAGGTGGACGCTTGTTTTATATGGGCGCAGGCACCAGCGGACGATTGGGCATTGTAGACGCTTCTGAATGTCCGCCCACCTTTGGCGTGCCACACGGCATGGTCATCGGACTTATCGCCGGCGGCGATGATGCCATACGAAAAGCAGTAGAATTTGCCGAAGACGATGAAACACAAGGGTGGCGAGATTTGTCAGACCACAACATTCAAAGCATCGATACCGTGGTTGGAATAGCAGCAAGTGGAAGAACGCCCTATGTAATTGGAGCTGTTACCGAAGCGAGAAAAAATGGAATTCTCACCGCATGCATCACCTGCAACATGCATTCGAAGTTAGAAGAAGCCGTGGAGCACCCCATTGTGGCAGTAACAGGACCTGAATTCGTGACCGGCAGCACACGGATGAAAGCAGGAACAGTGCAAAAATTGATACTCAACATGATCTCAACGGCAACCATGATTCGGTTGGGACGTGTACAAGGAACCCGCATGGTCGACATGCAACTTTCGAATAACAAACTCGTAGACCGCGGAACACGCATGGTAATGGAAGCCACTGGGCTGTCGGCAGAACACGCTGAAAAACTACTTACAACGCACGGCAGCGTAAGAAAAGCCGTTGAACACCATAACAAAGGATAATAGTGCACCAACTCGAGCCACACTACAACTGGAGGAGCCAGTACATCGCCTCAGAAGATCCACGGTCGCCGTTTTATGGACGTGAGTACAGTGAGTTTCATTTCACCGATAAAGTGTATGATCATTACATACATCCGCAATGGGACAACATCGACTCCACCACCCTATTTATCAAAGTGTTGTGGGCCGATTACCTGGATGGGTATGGCGTAATTGAATTGATTGGTGAATGGAATGACTGCCTCCACAACGACATCATGGTTTTAAAGCGCAACGTTCTCGAACCCATGATGGAAGAAGGCATATCGAAGTTCATCCTCGTTGGTGAAAACGTGCTGAATTTCCACAGCAGCGACGACTGCTACTACGAAGAATGGTTTGAGGAAGTGAGCGATCAAGACGGATGGATAGCCATGCTCAACTTCAGAGAGCATATCATTCGTGATTTAGTAGATGCCAACATCGATAGCTACCTCGTTCTGGGCGGAAAATTGAACGAACTAAACTGGCGCACCTACCAACCCGAGGCGTTTTGCAATAAGGTTAGCGACTTCGTAATGAAACGACTTGGCAGCTATTCGTGAACGTGTTTACTGAGTTTTTCTGCTACCAATTTATCTATCGGGAAGGTAAAAGGCTCCTCTTTCAATAATGAGATATCTACCCAACGAAAGGCTTCTTCATCGTTTTCAAGCTGCTTGAAATTGAACCGCTGGTGAGACGTTTCAAATTGCTGTTCTCCAATCATCTTGGCGAAATAATAAATCGACAGCACCTGATCAGTTTCTCGAAAGGCACTTTGCTGGAAAATCTCGGTCGTATAAAAATGCGCACCCACTGCAATTGGCTGGTTCAGCTCTTCCATCGCTTCGCGGATGCAGCAATCGATAGTACCTTCACCAAACTCCAATCCGCCGCCTGGAAACTTCACGCATGCCTGCTTCTTGATGATCTCGTCAGCAACCAAAACACAGTTGTTTTCGATCAATAGAAAATAGACGCGGATGTTAAAACGATTTATCATATCGGTTTGATAGCTCGCAACATATGTCTTTTTCCCGGAGGTCCGGCCATGCGTTCAACATTAAATCCCGCGGCCATCATATTTCTTCGCACTTGTCCCTTCACACAGTAGGTAACCAACACCCCCCCTTTATTCATGGCTTTGAACAGCTTCTGAAAACATTCAAGTGACCAAAGTTCGGGTTGTGAACCCGGACCAAAAGCATCGTAATAAACCACATCGTAGCAATTGTCTGGCAATGTCAACGTTTGAAATTGAGCACGAAGCTTTAAAATCGAGAAATGTTCATTGATGTCTACCTTCTCTTCCCAATCGGCGACATGTAAATTTTTGTGCAATTCTTCATCACCGTAGTCCAATCCTTTCCATTCTTCAGTAAGTGGAAAAGCTTCAATGGTTGTATATTTTAGAAATAATTTTTGCTCGGCGGCATATTGAGCAGTGAGGAGCGCATTCAAACCCGTTCCGAAGCCCACTTCAAGTATTTCTGATGCGCCACCATTTTGAATCGAACATTCCAAGCCCGCTTGAATAAACACATACGTTGATTCGCTGCGCGCACCGTGCAGACTTTTATAACTATCCCCACATGCGTTGACCAATGTCGGCGAACCATCACCGGTTATAACCACTTTCATTTCCACACTTCAAAGGTAAACCTTAGCATCAATAGCCTTCAAATATTCCCAAGCCAAAAAGAGCGAAATCATATTTCACTGGGTCTTCAGGATCCCAGCGACGCAGGTTGCTGGTTACCTCCTCTACCGCCTTCCAATCGTCTTGAGTGCGGACGAGTAGACCAGTTTTGCGGGCGACATTTCCAGTGTGGACATCAAGCGGCAACATCAGACGAGCCGGCGATATTGACTTCCAAATCCCCAGGTCTACCCCTGCATTGTCGTTGCGAACCATCCACCTTAAAAACATATTAAGGCGCTTAGCACTTGACCCTTTCAGGGGGTTTGCGACGTGCTTGCCCGTCCGCTCAGGCGCTCCAAACGACAAGAAAAGTTCCCTAAAACTGGCGATGGCCTCGGCTGTGCTCTCGTGCTTTTCGAAACCCACTGAAAAAGCCCCTTCCAATCCACCATAGCCCTTGTAAAGTTGACGCAACGCCTCCACAAAATACAGCAAATCGGTAGCGTTGAAAGTGCGGTGGACAAACGATTCCAGCTTCATCAAATCGTTGTCTGACGCGTGCATAATGTACGCAAGCGGTTGATTTTCCATGACTGCCATGAGTTTTTCCGCATTAGCGATGATGATGCTCCGCTTTCCCCATGCAATGGTAGCAGCCAAAAAAGCACTGATTTCTTTGTCCTCTTTAGCACCGAACCTATGAGGTATAAGAATGGGGTCAGAACCAATGAAATCAGTACGATTGTACATTGCCACACGGCCATCCATAAACGTCTTCAACGCCTCCGAATCCATATTTTTTGATAGATTTTTTTTCTTCACAGCAAAAAGCAGTTCACGAGCAACAAAAATGCGCTAACTTTGATGCTTAATGAAATTCGCGCATCCGGAAATTCTTTGGGCCCTCTTTGCACTGGCAATCCCAGTGATCGTTCACCTCTTTAATTTTCGTCGTTTCAAACGCATTGTATTTACAAATGTGGCCTTTTTAAAGGAGGTACAGCAAGAAACGAAATCTAAATCGCGCCTGCGTCACCTCTTGATTCTTTCTGCTCGCCTGCTCGCAATGGCTGCCATCGTGTTTGCTTTTGCACAACCCTACATCCCCGTTGGAGATAACGACACTTCAGGAACAATCAGAACGGTGTCTGTATACATCGATAACTCGTTCTCGATGGAGGCTGAAAGCCGCGACGGACGACTGTTGGACCTCGCTAAAGAAAAAGCCATTGAAGTGGTATCCGCCTATCAGGCGACTGATAAGTTCCAACTGCTTACAAACGATTTTGAAGGACGTCATCAACGCCTCAACTCGCAAGAAGACGTCTTGGAAATGATTGACGACGTGCAAGCTTCAAACGTATCTCGGAAATTGGGAGATGTCGTTCAACGACAACAAGACCTGCTGTTGCAAGAATCAGAAGGCGCTGCTACCATCTACGTGTTCTCTGACCTTCAAAAGTCGAGTCACGACATCGAAGGATTTACCCCCGACAGTTTAATCACCGTTAATTTTTTGCCTGAACAAGCCGTTGAAGGCGTGAACTGCTGGGTAGATAGCGTTTGGTTTGACACCCCAGTGCGACTGCTCAACCAACCCGAAATATTGCGATTGCGCATTCGCAGCAACACCACCGAGCAGCTCGAAAACATTCCGATGAGTTTGAGCATCAATGGAGCTGGCAAAACAGTAGGAAGTTTCAGTATTTCACCAGAAAGCTACACCGATACCGCTTTGTTCTTCACCAATACCGCCGGTGGATTTATTGACGGAGCACTGTCTATTCAAGACCACCCCGTGGTGTACGATGACACATGGTATTTTGGATATGAGGTAGCCAAAAAAATTCGCGTACTGGCGATCAATGGAGAAAACAATGGAGAGGCGATTCGCAGTATTTTTGGCAACGACCCATTTTACGATTTCGAGTCGGTAGATTCACGAAATGTGGACTTCGGAAACCTCATCAGTTTTGATTTTATCATTTTGAATGAGGTGAAATCGTTGTCTAGCGGACTATCAGATGCAATCATAGAAGGAGTTAACAACGGAGGTTCAACCTTCATCATCCCTGCTGTGCAGGCCGAAAAAGGAGAATACAACCGCTTACTCGACGGATTGGCAGCGCCTCAAATCAAAGAATGGGTAGCCAGAGAAAGCAAGGTCGCGAACATCAACCTCGATCACGAATTGTACAAAGGCGTTTTTGAGAAAATTCCGGGCAACATTGACCTGCCAGTAACACAAGGATACTACGGATTTAGCAGCGCCAGTCGCTCTTCAGACGAAGAATTGATGCGTTTGCAAGATGGCTCGCCGTTCATTTTCGAGGTGAGAACTGGGGCCGGGCGTGCCTATGTATCGGCTGTACCGCTGTCTACCTCGATCTCCAATCTCGTGCAACACGCCATATTCGTACCCACGACCCTGCGCATGGCCGAGTTCAGCAAATCATCCGGAATTACATCGTTCACCATTGGCAGCAACCAAGTGGTGAAATTGAAGGGCAGCGGACTTGTGGGAGATCAAACGTATACCATGCAAAGCGCAGATGGTGGCTTGGAGTTTATTCCGGGGTATCGGCAAGTATACGGACACACCGAAATCTTCATGCAAGATCAAAACGCGGGTGCTGGAAACTATCATTTGATGCTTGGCGACAGCGTAGTTTCTGCCATTGGGTTGAACTACGACCGCAAAGAAAGCAAGCTTGAAGCGTATGACATGGCGGGGTGGAAAGAACAACTTTCAGCTTACAACTGGAACAACGCCAACGTGGTTGACTCTACCATCGAAACAGTCAGCAACACCGTTGAACAGCTTGAAAGCGGTAAAAAACTATGGGACCGATTCATCTGGTTGGCTCTCATCGCACTTGTTATTGAATTGCTTTTAATTAAACTCTGGAAATCGTAATGCGCTGGCTCATCAAATCTGCTGTGATCGTTGACCCGTTAAGTTCACACCACGGACAAACGAAAGACATCCTTATAGAAGATGGAATAATCAAAACGATCAAGTCGAAAATTTCAGACGGCAAAGCCGAGAAAATCAACTTTGCCGACTTGCACGTTTCTCCCGGATTTGTTGACCTTAAAGCCAATTTCAGAGAACCTGGAAACGAATACAAAGAAGGCATTTGGAATGGATTGGATGCCGCTGCGAAAGGCGGGTTCACTCATGTTGTCAGCATGCCCGACACCACACCACCTATTGCTGGTAGAGCCGATGTTGAGTATTTGCTCCGCAGATCGAACGGCCACACCGTGCAGTTGCATCCTGCTGCGGCTATGTCGGCACAGCTCAAAGGAAAACAGCTTTCAGAGATGTTCGATATGCAACAAGGTGGGGCTGTGTTCTTCACCGATAATGCTCCAGTAGAACGCACTGAATTGATGAAACGAGCGCTTGAGTATGCCAATAACTTTGGTGCTGTTATCGCTTCACTGCCTTGCGATGCCGACTTGAATGGAAAAGGTGTGGTACACGAAGGGACAACCTCAACCCAAAACGGATTGAAAGGCATACCTGTTTTGAGCGAAACCATTCGATTGATGCGTGATATCGCTTTGTTGAAATACACTGGCGGAAAATTGCACGTTTTGCTCGTATCGTCTGCTGAAGGCGTTGAACTTATTCGCAAAGCCAAGAAAGACGGTGCTCAGATTACGTGCGCCGTATCGGCAAACCACCTCTACTTCAACGATGCCGCTTTGGAAGACTTTGATGCAAACCTCAAAGTGATGCCTCCTTTACGCAGTGAATCAGACAGAAAAGCTCTTGTAAAGGCGGTGAAAGATGGTGTTATCGACGCCATTTGTTCTGACCACCAGCCAGAAGACGTAGAGCATAAGAACAAAGAATTCGAACAAGCCTCTTTCGGTATTGGTGCGATAGAACATACGTTCAGTGCTGCGCTGCACGCCGGACTAACCGTAGAGCAGTGCATACAAGCCTTGGCTATTTCACCGAGAGAAGTGCTGAACATCCCTTATGAAGGCATTGAAGAAGGCAGCAACGTTGACCTGGTGTTGTACAATCCAAACGAAAGCCATCAAGTGGTTAAAGACAACCTCGTGAGCAGGGCATGGAACAACCCCTACATCGGGAAAACAATGAAAGGCGCTATCTACGGCGTGTTTCGCGAAGATAGCAGCCTTATTTTCTAATTACGCTTCGCCCTGTGGGCCACCGAATCCAAAGGGCATAGCCGCTTCAGGTCCTGCCGCTTCAACGATGGTTCCGTGTTGCGACTCAAATTTGCGCAAGTTGTCTTGCAAGGCGCGCATCAAACGTTTCGCATGCTGCGGCGTAATGATGACACGGGATCTAACTTTCGCCTTTGGCATGCCCGGCATCACCTGAATAAAATCGAGCACAAACTCAGAAGGAGAATGCGTGATGATAGCAAGGTTAGAATATACTCCCTCTGCTGCGCTTTCTGGCAACTCAATGTTGAGCTTGCCTTTTTGTTGATTGTCGTCCATATCTCTGTTTTCTTTAAATCTACGAATCTGCTGTCTATAGCAGGTCGCATAGTTCTATGAGGTTAGTGATTTCGTGGTTGGGTGCTTCGCCATGGGCAACACCAGTTATGTTGAAGTAAACGCCCGTCATGCCAACGGCTTGTGCTCCGAGGACATCCACATGCAGGTCGTCGCCAATCATGATCGCATGTTGTTTCGCAATTCCTGCTATTTCGCGGGCAGCATCGAAAGCCTGCGCATGAGGCTTTTGCACTCCCAAGCTTTCAGATGTTATGAGGTTTTTGAAGTAAGGCGTTAATCCCGACTCGTTCATTTTTATGTGCTGTATCTCGCTAAAGCCGTTCGTAAGGATGTGCATGTGGTAGCCTTTCTCTTTCAGGTATCCAAGCGTTTCAAACGTGTTGGGTAACAAACCTTTTTGGTACGGACTGCGTTCCACGTATTGCTCACCGAGTAGCACCGACAAGTGTTTATCGGCTCTGCCAAAATGCTCCATCGTGCGGTAAAACCTTATCCACCGCAGTAAGTCTTTCTCAATGATGCCTGAACGGTACTCATGCCAAGCATGTTCATTGATCTCTTGGTACTTCGCTATAAACTCAGTCTTCTCTGCCAAGCCTTGCCAAGCCAGGTGCTCGTCGAACAGCCCAGCCAAAACCTGAGAAGAGTTTTTGTCGAAATCCCACAATGTGCGGTCCAAATCAAAAAAGATATGCTCAGCCATCAAAACCCTCCCCTGGCCAACCAGCCTATTAAAGTCAGCAAGACCGACCAAATGGCAAAACCGCCCATCAGCGCGGGTATGCGCCACTTTAAATGATGGAAATATTTGGCTGCTAGCAAAGAAGAAATGGGGACAGAAATCAACGCACATACCGCCACCAATCCGTAAATACCGTACTTCTGTTTAACTCGTACAATTCTGCGGCGCGATGACGTAAAAACTTTCACTCCACGGCGCTTGGCGCGCTGCGACAAGTAAGCGAATAACTTCTTGCCAAAAAAAGAAAACACGAAAATCCCTATCCACGCACCTGTGGTCGATATGAGTATGGTCTCCAACAAACCTTTCCCAACAACCACCATTGTAGTAGGTGTTATAAGGAATTTGACAATCGACATCCCCCACCAACCCAGTATCTCCAGTATGTATTCCATCAGTGATCTTTGTCTCCAAATGCTAAATCTCCTGCATCACCAAGACCAGGAACAATGTATGCCTGGGCTGTCAACTCATCGTCGATAGCACCAGCCCAAATGGTGACGTTGCCAGAAAGCTGCTTACGCAGGTAATTTACACCTTGCACGCTCGCTATAGCCGATGCAATATGCACATGGCGCGGTGTACCAAAAGCACGTAGCGATTTGTAAACACACTCCATTGATGAGCCTGTGGCAACCATGGGGTCGATGAGAATGACATCTCGGCCTTCGATAGACGGACAAGAGATATACTCAACCTCAATTTCAAAGTCACCACCTTTGTGCGATCTGCGGTACGCAGAGATAAAGGCATTGTCGGCACCATCAAAATAATTTAAAAACCCTTGATGATATGGCAAACCCGCTCTTAAGATGGTTGCTAAAATCGGCGTCTCCTCTGGTAACATCATCTGCGATTCACCCAGTGGTGTGACAACCTCTCGTGAAGCATAGGTTAGTCGCTTGCTGATTTCATAGGCCATAATTTCACCTATGCGCTCCATGTTCCTGCGGAAACGCATGCGATCCTTTTGGATCTCAGCATCGCGAATCTCAGCTATAAACTGATTGAAGATGCTGTTTTCTTTGCCTAGTTCTTGAATCATGTCAGGGTAGTTTTGTGTCTTGAAAAGTACAAAGATGTCTGCAAAATCAGCTGTTAAATTCAGCCAACAATGATCAGTTTTTTCCACTTGCTCGTGCAATGGCCGAACGGTACACCCCTCTCCAGCCTGACCAGTTCCACCTATCACTCAACGATTCGTTGTGCCAAAGCATAACAAACTGACCTCCAACGGCTTTCACTTTATCTGCCAACTGGCTTACTTTCTCAACGGCATCATCTGGCGAATAGCCTAAATAAACGTTCAAGGTGGCATCCATCACTGCGAAGGGATGCACAATCAAGGCTGTTTCTTTTTCTTCTTCGATATCATAAAACGGAAATGGGGTGCATGTGCTGGCTCTAAAACCTGCCTCTGGCGCATAACCCATTGAATAATCTTCTCTGATTCCCAATGCCGCAAGTCGACGATAGGTCTCCGGAAAACTTACCATCAAGAAATGCTGCCTGCTGCGTTCAACCTCTCTGCGAGAAATAACTGTCAGGCGATTGATCTCTTCTTTGAGGCGCTTCACATCTTTATTCGACTGAAATCCGGGGTGGATTCCCAACCGGTAGTAGTCGCCTAAACGGCGGATGAGGCGCTGTAGCTCCGGACTTCTGAACGATACTGCTTTATCGTTGTGTCCGTAATCGGCCAATAAAAAGAAGAAAATGGCATCTACATTCTCTTGCTCGTGTGTCTCCTGCATGAATGCATACGTATCAAACGGGTCTGCATCCATCCTCAAGATGCACTTCATTCGGTCTACAAAATTCTTGAGGTCTAGCATCCGCATGTCTTTCAAGAAACCTCCCAATGTCCGCATCAATCCTTTGTACCTGTAAGCAAAGGCGCTGTCGATATCGATGGTGGTTAGAAAGGTGTAATGCGGACGAACACCACCTGTTTCGCCAAATCGATTGTTCAACTCTTTCAAAAGTGCTATTGACCATTCATCAATAAGCGGACGATCTAAAAAATGTCCGCGCCATGCAATGCTCTCCTCAGGTACAAATCGTCCGTGCTTGTCTGTACGATGCGGTAAATACTCTTCGTACCTGCTCACCAGATAAAAGGCAGCGGCAAACATATCGAAGGGTATGTCTCCTTTGCCAGGAAACAAGGTTATCAGCCCTTGCCAAGATGATACTGCGGGTTGCTGATCTTTGATCCCTCTGCCAGTGAGCAGTCCGTTTGGGACAATCTGCAGCCCTCCTAAAGATTCATGGCTGTAGTTGATTTTGGCTCCAGTAGCAGCTTCAAAGACATCACGTTCCTCGGTAATTTCATAGTTCAAACTCAACATCCGCGTCAGCATGAGGTCGAGAATGTACCTCAGCCGAGGAGATTTCTGGGGAGAGTAAACGATCAGTTTCAAAGTAATTCCGCAATTTTTGAGCAAATAAACGCTGCTGCCTTTCCATCTCCAAAGAGGGGAGGAAATTCCATATCCTTCACTGAGAGCTGTTTCTTAAACGCTTCGCGCATAGGCTCTCCTGCCTCGAATGAGAGCACTGCACTGCCATGTGCCACAAGCTCTACCCATTCGGTTTCTGTGCGCACCACAACGGAGGGCTTTCTTAAGAAATACGCCTCTTTCTGCACGCCGCCTGAGTCGGTCACGATGAGCGATGCCTGCTGCTCAAGGTAGATCATTTCTAAAAACGAGGCTGGGGGTATCAAATAAAAACGTTCATTCGCTTCTATTCGCGCATGCAGCGCGGATGCAAATGTCTGCAATGCTTTTAATGTCCGCGGATGAATTGGAAAAACAACGTTGTACCCCTCCTCTGTCAGCCAAAGCAGGTCTTCAACCAAACTTACAAGTCGCTGCGGGTCGTCGGTGTTGTACGGTCGGTGTATGGTGGCGAGAACGTATGCCTTTTCGGTTCCAGCAATGGGTGACTCAGCGAAACGATCAACGGCCATAGCGCTGAAAAACAAGGTGTTATCAAACATCACATCACCGCAATGGTACACTGCAGGGTGATCTACTGTTGTTTTTAGCGGAGCAGCGATGTCGAAGCCTTCATTGGCGAGATTTTGCACAGCGGTACTTGTCGGACAAAACAACAACGTCGATGCGTGGTCGCACATGATGCGATTGAGTTCTTCGGGCATCGATTTATTGAAAGACCGCAATCCTGCTTCTACGTGTATCACTGGGATGTGCAGCTTCGACGCCGCCAAAGCGCCTGCCAGCGTAGAATTGGTATCACCGTATACGAGCAGTGCATCGCAAGCCTCTTGCGTTAGTATTTTCTCGATACCTTGCAGCATGGCAGCCGTTTGGGCCCCGTGATTTCCACTGCCCACTTCCAATCGAAAGTGCGGCTGAGGAATACCCATTTCACGGAAAAACACTTCCGACATAGCGTCGTCGTAGTGTTGACCGGTGTGAACAATCGCTTCCGACAGTGTATCGGCGTAGTTTTGACGCAACTCCCGCGATATGGCAGCGGCTTTGATGATTTGAGGACGTGCCCCAATAACGGTGAGAATCTTCTTCATTTACATTATTCCCTCATCGGCAAAGCTAAAATATCCAGCTTCCCCAATGATCAGGTGATCCAATACCGACAAATCTAAGAATTCACCAGCGCTTTTTAGTTTTCGCGTGATATCAATATCGGGTTTGCTTGGCTCAACGTTCCCACTTGGATGGTTGTGGGCCACAATTATCGCTGCTGCTTTCACCAATAAGGCACGCTCGAATATCAATCGAGGATCGGCTATGGTGCCCACCAGTCCGCCTTTCGATACCATTTCTTTGTGCAGCACTTTGTTGGCGCGGTTTAGAAAAAGAACCCAAAATTCTTCGTGATTGAGATCGCGCAACTGGGTTTGTAGCTGCAGGTATGCATCTTTTGATGAGCGAATAACTGCGCGTTCAGACACTTCATTGGCTTGGTGACGGCGTCCCAATTCTACCGCCGCACAAATCAATATGGCTTTGGCTTTTCCAATTCCGCGTTGCCTGCATAAAAATTCTGGTGATTGACGAGCAAGGGTGTTGAGGTCGTTGCCTGTTGTAACTAGCAACCTACGTGCTACGGTCAATGCGCTTTCTCCTTGGGTTCCACTGCCTATCAAAATAGCCAGCAATTCTGTTTCACTCAAAGAGCGGGCGCCGTGAGCCATTAACTTCTCTCGCGGCCTGTCGGCCTCACTCAACATGAGCATGGGGGTGTCTTTCTCTTGGTACATGGTAATTTAGTTTAATCACCGACCCCATTGAAAGGCAAAAAAAATGGCCTCGGTAAGAGGCCAAATTTATATCGTTATTGCTTCAACTCAAAGTTTGTTGATATGCAAAGTTAAACTCGATTTGAGGTTCGACGCTTTATTTTTGTGGATGACGTTGCGCTTAGCCAATTTGTCTAACATAGAACAAACTTCTGGGAACAACTTCTCCGCTTCTGCACGATCCGTCAAGCCACGCAGCTTGCGTACAGCATTACGTGTAGTCTTGTGGTAATATTTGTTACGGAGACGTTTTGTCTCGTTCGAACGAATTCGCTTTAGCGCTGATTTGTGATGAGCCATTTCAAATATGTTTTTCCTGAAAACAGGGCTGCAAATATATAAAGAATTTCAGTCTAAACAAGTATTCTAAAAAGTTCTTTTCGCAACTTTTTTTCATCCTGCTGCGTAACAAGGCATAATGAACACTCGAACGTGCGACATAAATATATAAGATCAACTGGTTTACTGGGCGTTTTCGCGCTTCTAATTCTGAATCTGGGTGCCATTGGCAGCTCCAGGTTTACTAGTTTAGAGATGCGACTAAACAACTGTAATTCAGACACTTTGTGTTTGCGCCTATCCATTTCGCTTTGCGACAGCATCATATTCAACGATCCTGATCAAGCAAAAAACTACGCCATTTCGGCTTTAGAACTCGCTAACAATTTGAGCGATACGGCAGCAATGGCGAAGACAAACAATCAATTGGGTGTTATTGCCACGATCAAAGGTTTGTATTTAACTGGTATAGAACATTATCAGCTGGCGCTGTCTTATTATCGCGTTGTAAACGATGAAGTAGGCATAGCCAAGGCATTAAATAACATCGGTGTCATTTACACCTCGATGGGAAATAATGAGGAGGCTGCAAAAAACTACAGAGAGGCGCTGGTGTTCAACTCAAAAAGAAACGACCACACGGGTGTTTCGCTGAACCTGTATAACTTGTCTATAATTTCCGCTGCCCTAAAAGACTATGCCGGTGCCGAAATGTATGCCGACAGCTTAAGGGGTTATCAGCGCATGCATGGTAAGTATATATCTGATTCGCCGCTTTTCGCCGATATTTTCTTGCAAAAAGGCCAATTGGATAGTGCGGAGTACTATTATAACAAATCAATAGCTGAGCACAGGCATGAGCTCGATGAAAGTCAGGTGGCAAACGATTTCATTGGTTTGGCTCGCCTGAAAATTAAGCAGAGCAAATTCGAAGATGCGCTATACAGCCTCATCACTTCTGAGAAACTTTGCCAAAACCACGAATTCAACGACACTTACCTCTCTCTGCTTTCAGTGCGCGCTGAAGCATATGCAGGTTTGCAGTTATTTGAAGATGCTTTCAAAGCCCAAACGGCCTATATAGCGCTCGATGATAGTTTAACACAGGTGAATAACTTCAGCAGAATCAGCGAGTTGAATGCGAGGTATGAAACTGAAAAGCGCGACCGACAAATAGCAGAACAAGAAGGACTTTTGCAAGCCCGCAAAGCGGAAGAACTTTTCCGCCAGCGCATCTACATGCTAATATTTGGTTGTTTCTTAATTATTCTCACCATCATTACTTTGAGCTTGGTTAAAAAAAGAAAGACCAACAATCTTTTGCAGACACAGAACAATGAGATAACACAGCAGCGACATAAGATTTTGAGCAGTATCAACTACGCACTTAAAATCCAAAATTCTATTCTGGTGCCCGAAGAAATAATACGGAAGAGGTTGCCAGAATCATTCATCTACCTCAAACCAAAAGACATCGTTAGTGGTGATTTCTATTGGTTCGCTGAACACGACAATAAGACAATGCTAGCTACTATTGACTGCACCGGACATGGTGTCCCAGGTGCTTTTATGTCGCTAATAGCCTATGCAAAATTGAATAAAATTGTCAATGAGCAGGGACACAGAAACCCCGGTTCAATTCTCACGAAAGTGCACGAAGAAATCATGCTATCGCTCAATCAAAATGAGGCCGGTGAGAATGCACAAGACGGCATGGACATGAGTTTCTGCATCATCGATCACGCAAAAAAGAGTATCAGCTTTTCTGGAGCTCGCAACCCTATTGTTGTTGTGCGAAAAGGCGAAATGCTCGAAATCAAGGCCGATGCTTTATCGATTGGAGGAAAATACTTCAATGAGATCCACGCCACAACGGGTGGATTTAGTACACAAGAAGTCGACTTTGAAACGGGGGATTGCTTGTACCTATTTACCGATGGGTACATGGATCAGTTCGGTGGTGCCGATGGTAAAAAGATGAACAAGGCGCGTTTCCGCGATATTCTTTCTGAATCTTGTAAAATGAGTGCTAGCGAAGCCAAAGCGTTTATCGGTCAGCAACTAGACAACTGGAAGAATGTTCACACACAACTCGACGACATCCTGGTAATCGGCGTGAGACTCTGATCTAAAATTGTCTCCTCCCGCTTTTTCTATTGCCTGCTCAAACCACAAATCACTTTCACATCCGCCTTAGGCGAATAAAAAAAGCGCAATCGTTATGAATTGCGCTTCGTCATTCTTAGGAAATGCTTTTTAGATGGTCCGTATCTCAAACGGTATTTTGATCAGGGAACTGAACTCCTCTCCTTTCTCAATCATCAATTCATCATCTGGCTCTACAAACCACACAATTTTCTTCTGCGGTATGTGCTGATCTGAAATGGCCAGAAACAACTCCAACAAATATCTGCCTGTTGAAGAATTGAAATACTCGAGGTATAGTTCAATGGTGAAATCAGACAAACTTTCGTTCGACAATGATTTAGCCCAATCGAGGACTGGGCTGTAGAAACTAAAGGCGTTTTCAGGCAGTGACTTGCCACGAATAACAAGGGTGCATTCACTTTCGTGATACCTTACTTCAGGCGTGTCTTCTGTTTCTGCTAAGTGTAGCATATTCATACCCCCAAAAAATAGTCAAACATCAACTGTTAAGGAAAAAAAAGTTGTATCCTTATCAAGTTCAATGAAAGAATAATTCAATTTAGACATTGCAGCACGTGCTACTTGTATCAATCCCAAGCCAGCACGAGACTTATCAGGCAAGCTCAAACTCTCAACAAACCGAGCGCTATGCAGCTGTTTTAATCCTGTTTCGTCTAGCGAAAGTATATAATCTAACTTGTTTCTTAATTCTTTAGTGCTTGCCTTAGGAATTAGATTTCCTGTCTCAATGCGCAGGCTGTTGTTCAATCGACTTACCAAAAATACTCCATGTCGCGATTGGCCCGTTTCTAAAGAATGTCGCGAAATATTCTGCAACATCTCAATCAAGGTATGAGCTACACGCTTTGCATGAGCAATGTCGTCAACCGCTAAATCACTTTGAACTATCTGCAACAACGGCAATATCGAACGCTGAGTGAAATCTCCTTTGTACAACAACAAAATATTGTCGTTGGACATGCGCTGATACAATTCACTGGTGCTATCCATGTGGTTGTGTGGAGCAGGACAATTGGTTAAGAAGCAGACTTGGTTTTGGAAATATGCGAAGTCATCACTTATTGGATCAAAACGGTATTTCAACTTCTGTCCCGATTTTCGAGCCAATTCAATCAACCCCAAGCCAGCTCCGCCTTTCTCATTGAAGACATTGTCTTGAAGTTGCTGTTTGTGATACGCACGCAACTCTTCTGCATTCATTGCGTTGATAAAATCAACTGCTTTGCTGAGTTGGTCCTGTATCTCGACCTTCACAATATTCAATGAGTTGATATAATAGGCTCCTTCTCCAGCTTGATAGCAGAACATTCCGTCGTCTGCAAATTGTGTGTTCGCGCGCGATGTCTCCCGATGCTTCAGTATGTTCTGAAAACATTCTACCAACAAAAAAGAAACTTTTCGATTCACTGCACCAGAATCTTCAACGTCTCCGTGCAAACTTTCACTGATACCAATGATGCGTTCAGTGAGCGAGTCACTAAACGAACCACGAAAAGCAAAGAGCAATTTGCTCACGCTATTCGCGATGTACACATCAAATGCTGAAAGGTGTTTTCCCACCATCACAGTTAACCAGTTTCAAATCGAGTATGCGTCCGAAAACACTTCGAACCATATACTAATACGGACAGAAAAACTGCAGGGTTACACCTTTTGTTATTAAACTTCTTGTGCCAGAAGGATTGCTGCGACACTTGTATGGATATCGCCCAAGATGTGTTCTGGCAAATAAGGCAAGACACATTCTTCAATCTTTACTTTTGAGTCTGTCTCTCTCAACAACACCAATACTTTCTCGTGATCGTTGTCTATCAAAAACTTAACTTTCAAGGTAATTGGCGCGTCCTCAGCTATCCGCCAGCCTTCGGCTTCAAGTTGATCAGTTAGCGCTTGAAAAATGATGTCGGATTTCGGCCCGAAGCCTTCATCAACGACTTTTATGCGTATTGCAGACATAATATATAGGGTTTTGGTGGTTTTCATTCCAAAGCTCCCCGCACTGATCTTCTGGGTCAAGGTAATGAAACAGTTTCCAAAATCCTACTCTTTGGTCAGGAAATTGACACCTAAAGAAATGCACTAACTGCCGCCAAATCGATACACCACTCCACCGCCGATGCCAAGTCCTGCATAGCGCTGCTCCAAGCCTCTGTATTTCAAGAATGCTGCGGCACTTCGCCGATAAGAGGTGTGCACCTGCAACGCCCATCGATCATTCAATGCATACGATAACCCTGCCCGAAGATGCAGATTCAAGGCAATGTCTTTGCTCAACGTCCTGCGCTCAAGCAGCTTTGAACCTTCAATTACATACCCCTCAACTTTTGTAGATATGGCGATTGCCGGACCACCCAAAACATTGAGCTCAAACTTCCCAAAATTAAAGGCCTTCCCGAATAAAATCGGAATCTCAACGCGCGAAACGACCTGCGAAAATGGTTGCTCCTCTTTCCTGCGCTCAAAGGCTGAAACAACTGTAGTGTCGTTGATTGTTTGTTCAAAATATTGGTAGACGTCGAAATAGGTGGTGTCGACAAACCAATCTTGGTTCTGCTCGTCAAATATACTATCAACCGTAAATTCTTGTCCTATAAACAATGAATCCAAATAGGTGGTCACAACCACTACTTCTTCTTCTTTTCTAAAACTTCCGTAATCTACTTTTTCTTCAATGCGAAGCATTTCAACTCCCGATGCCGCTAACCAGCCTTTGTAACGAGCCTGAAACATAGCGCCGTAGTTCGTCGATCTCCCTTTTTCATAATTCGCCAACTCCAATGCGTTCTCCGTGGTTTGTGCTTGCGAAATCTGCTGCTGTCCAAAGGCACCAAAACCAATCAGCTCAAATCGAAAAGGCTTAGGTGGAGGCAACAAGCTGTCGGTGGTTGCTGCCAAACCGCTTTCAAAACGATCACTTTGAAGCAAAATCGGACTCAAATTCACAAGTCCATCCAAATCTTCAACTTGCTGATCATTGAGTTGTCGATGTGTGCTGCCCCCACTAAAAACCTCATCACTACCAAATGTTTCTGTTTGTTTCGACTGTTCAAACTCTGTATTCTTTGTTGATGATAGTCCATTTTCTGGCTGCCCTGAACTGCCTCCTTTTTTCAAGTTGCCTGTCGCATCCTGTCGCTTATTGGTCGCTAAAGCGGATGTTGAACTGACAGTGCTTTCATTGGCGCCCTGATTTTGCTGTTTTGCTTCTGAGAAAAATGTTTCGTCACTTTGTTCATTAGACACGAAATCGTTGGTTAGAATGCTCAATACTTCGCGTGTTTCGACTTTTACACGATGCTCTTGCATGCGATTAGCTGAAATGTGTATTTTATCTGCATTCTTCAAAAGTGCAAAACCTGCAATGCCCGTCATGAGCAGTGCGATGGTGAAGATAAAAAAGACACCACGTCGCTTGCGTCGGTTGAGTAGCTTCTCCATTTCTACCCAATGCCGTTCGTTGAAGGCTATCGCCTTCTCGCCAAGCTTGTCTTTCAACAAGCGATCTATTTCATTTCGCTCTTTCACAGTACAAAGCTTTTTAGGTTTTCTTTCGCGGCATTCAACCAATTGGTAAGTGATCGTCGGGCTGCTGAAAGATGGTACCTGGAATTTTCTTCCGTTATCCCCAGCTGCGCAGAGATCTCCTTATGCGAGTAGCCGTCTATAGCATGCATGTTCATCACCAATTGCTGTACTTCTGGCAACCGACCTAATAATTTTTCAAGCTCTTCTACATCTGCATCTGTCGCATTCAAATCGGCTACATGGGCCTCAGCTGGCATCTCTTCACTGGGAATTTCCAAACTGCGTTTCTGTTTGCGAATCAAATCAATGCAGGTGTTTGTTGTGATGCGCTTTGCCCAAAAAATAAACTGACTACTTGGGTTGTGCTCCAAGTACGCTTTCAATCCTTTCAGCACTTTATAGAACGATTCATTCAAGGCCACCATGCGGTCGTCTTCGTTGTTGAAGTACCGGTAGGCTACAGACATCAATGGGGCATAGCATTCTTTGTACAGAAGGTATTCGCTCTTCCGTTTCTGCTTTGCTGCTGACTGTAATAATGAATCAGTAATTCCCATTGAGGGGGGGGTCGGTATACGCTAAACAATTGGTTCTGGTGAGTAGACGTAAAAAAAGCCTCGAACGTGAGGCTTCTTTGAAAATATATTTTGTTTTTAATCTATCTCCTTACTTCAACAACTCAGGAAACTTGGCTTTAAACCTATTCAACCGTGGTATGGATACTTTCATTACATATCCGTTATCGGGATGAAGCTTTTCGTAGTTCTGATGATAGTCTTCTGCTGGCCAAAATTTTTCAAAGGCAACAATCTCAGTGGCAATAGGTGCTGAATACATCCCCGATTCTGCTAGCGCTCGTTTCTTTTCTTCAGCTATTAATCGCTCATTTTCATTTGAATAGAAAATAATCGATCTGTACTGTCGCCCAAAATCAGGTGCTTGTCCGTCAACGGTTGTAGGGTCTTGCGATCCGTAATAGACGTCAACAAGGGTCGCAAAATCGACTACCGCAGGGTCGTAGTACACCACAACTGCCTCAGCATGTCCTGTGCGCCCTGCCCCTACCTGCTCGTAAGTTGGGTTCTTTTCTTTGCCTCCTGAATAGCCCGATTCAACTTCAACTACTCCCCGAACTGATTCATAAACGGCTTCTACGCACCAAAAACATCCACTTGCAAAATAGGCTTTTGAATACGTGTCGAGTTGCTCTGCCGATTGCAATTCAGGTCGTTTATCTCCTTCGTTCATCGATTTGCTCTCCAATCCGCATGCGAAAAAACACAAGAGCAATAAACTGGTCATTGTAACTTTCATGGTCATCTATTTACAACAAAGTTGAACCATCGATGTTCCATTTCAAAATTAGTAACGAAGACTTTAACCTTTTTACACTTCTGTTATTTTTGAATTCATTCTGCTCTGCTGGCAAGTCGATATCCAAAACCAAACTGCACAGCCTCCGGAAATCCTAAGCCTAATTTTAAGAAGATGGGCGTTTCATCAGTCTCGTATCGATAACCTAAAAATATACGCGGATGGACTAACGACGTTCTGGTGGTTGGATAAAAATACGCATCATCGTAATCTGTTGGCTCCAATACCAAAATTCCCATGTCAACTTCAAAGTGATTGCCAAACTTGCCTGTATAGTATTCCAACAAGCCCGTCATGTGGTATCCCTTTTCAACACCGAAAAAAGAGCTATAATACAAACCGATACCACCACATAGTCTTAAGTGGTTATTGTCGTCGGTGAAAAAATCTGGACTAGATAAAGCTATCGTGGCTGTATTGAGTATTAATATGCTGCCACCATGCAATGAAATGGCTCCAATATCTCGCTGTGAAAATTTTCCTGGCTGTGCAAATGCCTGCACGAAAATGAAAAATAGTAAGAGGGTGAATAGGTGTTTCATTGGTTCTAGTTTTAAGAAAGGTAAAGATTTAAATTAACTTTCTCAATCAAAACGAAACACAACTCCATTGAATTAGTGCAATTATAATCTACCCCACAGAGGATTGTTTGTCTGCAACAGTGAAAATAACAACCATCTATCTTCTCGCTGAATCAAAAAATATTCACCTTTAAAAAAAATCAAAACCCTCGTCCAATGCAACTTTCAGACGTTCGCAGATTACTTTTCCCGTCACCAACTCAAAAAAAAAACACTTCTTCACCAAAGAAAATGAACTGCCAAACGTATGGTCAAGGAAACAGTAATTCACTTTTTAAAAATCCCTTTTATGAAAAACCTGCAACGTATTTTATTGGCAGCCGTTTTGTTCCTCGGGGCGCTTTCTGCAAAAGCTCAACCTGACGGAGGAATGGATTGTAACTGTCCTGACCCTTCTCCTGAAGAAGTAGTGTGTGTGCTTATTGATGCAAATTCAATTGCTGCCTTTCCTAGCGCTTGTTATGCTGAATGTCTCGGACTAACCGTGGTAGATGGTGACTGCAACATCGACGGTGGCCCTATCGATCCTGTTGACCCGTTTGATTGCGATTGTCCTGAACCTGTGGATAACGAACTCATCTGCGTTTCTGACGAGTTGGGCAATGTTTTCCCTTTCCCAAGTGCATGCATTGCTGCGTGTGTTGGACTAGAAGTTGTTGATTGCGGAGATAACTTCCCAGGCGATGGAAATGGCGGTGGTGGTGACCCGTGGGGTTGCGATTGTCCGGAACCATCGTTCGACGAATGGGTGTGTGCAATTGATGAATTCGGCGACATTCTCCCTGTTCCTAGCGCTTGCTTCGCT
>WGNM01000040.1 GCA_016124575.1 Cryomorphaceae bacterium | reverse complement strand
GAGTCTTTTCGTACATTGCTCTCAGGTCGTGCATGGTGCTCAATGTTTTGATTTTCGTACCTTTAAAATACTGAATACCAATACATTGCACGACCTTTTCATCATTTATTTATTCATATATTCAGTAGCACAACGCGTAATAATGAGTCATTCAAGAAATCAGCAAAACCAAATTGTTCATTGTCACCAAAAGGTTCGCCATTAGCACGATTGATGTAGTAAAACCTTTTATTGCATCCGAAGATATTAATCAGCAAAACGCCGATACTCATGATAATTAATGATTTCTTCATCGTTCTCGACCTTTTAGTTCGATTTCTTCTTTTCCTCTCACCCAAGATTTAGCTGTAGACCTGTCGATATTAGATTCTCGATTATATTCTGTTGGAGCATCGTCATCAAGAGGAGGGTCGTCATTTTGCCCTGCCGGAGTTTCTAATCTTAATTGGTTCGGGGATTTACCGCTCTGTATGGCTCGATCAACATCTTTCTCTATTGCATCTATTCTTTCATTAACTTGATCAGCCCCATATTCCCAAAAGGTGCGAAATTCAGATATTTTCCGAACATCCGGAGAATCGTAAATATGACCTCCATCATAGCTGTATGGACGACTTGGGTTCTCCAGCATATCAAGTTCCCCGTTCTCAAACGAATGAGCTTTGGCGATGCCTGAAGCTAGTACACCTTCATAATTATCACCGTTGTAAAATGTGATCTTCAATCTGCCTACGCGATCTCCTGCAAAAGCACTCTTTCTTTGATCGACTTGCACTGAGAATTGTTGGTTTCGGGGTGACTTTGAACCTCCAGTTTTATGTTCTGCAACAAAAGCAAAAATGACATCTGATCCTCGTAAGTCTTCCATAGCGCGTACTTGAGCTGCAACATCTCTAGCTCGTGGAGTATCTTGTAATGATTTTGATGACAACTCCTTTTGTAACCTTGTCAATTCAAAATACTGTTTGTAGAAGCGCACAACACCTTTTAGATTACCACGAATCTTATCTCCCATCGGATCATTGTACAATACCGGATTATTATCCATACTCGTATACGTTGACTGCCACGGGTGCAATACCGGATCCACACTCAACCATCTTCCAACACGTACATCCAACATCCTGTAAAAGGTAGAATAAACATTTGCATCACCTGCGCTCTCATTTTCTTTCTCGCTCCCTTGGTATAAGAACCAGTACCCATACCTATACTCCCCCTCACTAAAACTCCTCCCCGGCATGGCCGCTCCAAACGGGTAGTAGTCGGTAAGCGATGTTATGCGCGGGGTGTAGTGCACTGCACCATCAAATTGAGTGGATTTAGCGTCGGAGAGGGTGGCGGTTACGTTGCCCAAGACGTGTCCCACTCGTGCGGGATGATTGCTTAGTTCATACTGCTTATACCCCAACCAACGCGCATGCACTGCGGGCTCTACCGGCAGTTGGCTCAAGGCATAGTTGGCCGATGCAATGCGCTGATCAATAACCGATGAATCGTACACCGGCACACCCACAAACGTGATGTTTGATAATACTGCACTTACCTCACGTACCAGCGATGCAGCTCCTAACCGCGCCGCTCCGTAGATATCGACGGAGGTTTGGGTGAGGTGGGTGGTGGTGTTAGGCATGGTTTGCGTGTAATGCGCCTGCGGCGTTCCCAAGGTAGTGGGTTTTTGTGAGGGATGTGAAGTTGAAGTTGTCTAAATAAACCCGACTATTTCATGTTGAATGTAACCTATAGAATCAAGTATTCTTTTCGAAATGTCAATTTGAGAATCGTGGAATTAGTTTGGATTATAGATTTGCTTTATGTAAAAGATTCTTCCTAATTCGCTTACATATGGATTCGAAAATGAAGAAAAAGAGCAACCAAATCAACAGCAACCATGAAAAAGAACCTATGAGAAAGTATTCTAAACCTGTTTCATATAAAAAACCCTGTATAACTAATATTGAAGCAACAATTAAATGTCCGTTGATTACGTATTTCAAAGGTTTTATAGTTACCAAGATGTTATTTTCGATTTTGCAAATCACAATTCGAGTTGTGGGGATCATGTGATTTTTTGGAAGAATTCCATAAAAATCACCTTGTACATCCACTTTATCGCAACTTACAAATCCCTCAAATGAATAGTTAAACCACCTATCGTTGAGAAGTGTTGTGAGGTCTACTTCTTCTGAAATAGGCACTTTACAACAATATACAAATTCACCAATCATAAACTTCTGTTTTTGAATCTGAAGAAAATCCCCCAGAAAAACCAGGGGGTGCCGCTCCAACACTCAATTGCCTACCTATAAAAATTAAACGATCCTTTTCGTTGTATTTTTCTGAAACTCCTATGGTTACTCCCCCATCAATTATCACCAAGCTCATGTTTACTTCTGCTGTTACCATATCACCACTGAAGTTTTCTAAAGTGACTGCAGAGGCGTCGCCCGTGCTCCAAACATTGCCTAGTTCAATTCCAAATGAAGCTACTTCAAATTGAAAACCCTGTCCATGATCGGGCATTCTAGTTGTGACATAGCCATCTACACCATTTCGAGTGGCAATGATTCCGAATGAAGTTCCAGCAAACGCTGTTTGAATTGGTATTTCGGCATATCCGCCAACATAGTGATCTAACGGGAAGCTTAGTATAGCATTTAAGACCTCATTATTTATTCCATTTTGTGTAATTAGATTTTGATCCTTTTCTATTGAAATCTCCACAGGAGGAAAATAGCTACCGGCTGAAAAAGTTGTCCCATCATCATTTGTGATTATCTGACTGCCATAGAAGCCTTCATTGCCCTGTCCTTCATGGTTCGTACCTCTTTCAGTTGTTGATGATTGGCGATTACCATCTGAATCAGTCCAAGATTTTTGGTGGAAAGATACCTGTTCCAACCCCTCCAACTCCACAGCATCCACCACCCGATTCTCACTAAACGCATAACTCGAATTCCACGGAAAACTTGCAGCCAACGGATCCACCGCGAAAAACCGCCCTATCCGTGCATCGTGCATTCTGTATTTATAATTGATGGAGTTCCCTTCACCCTTGATCTCGTCATCAGTCTCCTGCCCCTGAAACCCATACCCATACCCCGCCTCATCAAAACTTCTGCCCGACATCATCATCCCAAAGGGGTAGTAATCGGTTAAGGTGTTGATGCGCGTGGTGTAGCCCACTTCGCCATTGAAGGTAGTTGTTTTGGCATCGCTTACGGTGGCTGTTACATTGCCCAACACTTGTCCCGCTCGTGCGGGATGGTTGCTGATTTCGTAGTTTTTTAGGCCGAGGGTACGGTGGAAATGAGGGGTGGTGGTGGGTGATGTGGCCGACATGGTGCGTGTGTAGTGTGTAAGGGCATTGCCTGATGCGTCTCGAATATAGTAAGTTTTTTGCCAGTTTGGCAGAACTATTCAACACATGAATTGACCAAAACGTACATGCAATACATCCGACAAAAAAATCCATCATTCTGGAGGCATGCCGCGTACAAAACACATGTTCCGAAAGAAATTAAGCGGCAACAAACCATACGTTGTATTGTATGCTGTTGCCGCTTAAAGCAAACTTATCTACTTCTCTGTCAGTATATTACCCTATCATCTTTCGTGGGTCTACCCATTGGTCGTATTCTTCGCTGGTTACATACCCAAGGGTGAGGGCTGCCTGTTTGAGGGTGGTACCTTCTACGTGGGCTTTGTTGGCAATTTCAGCGGCTTTATAATACCCAATTTTGGTGTTGAGTGCTGTTACAAGCATCAATGAGTTGTTCAGCAACTCTTCCATACGCGGGTAGTTGGGCTCTATGCCTTGGGCGCAATGCTCGTCGAACGACATGCAGGCGTCGCCCAACAGACGAGCTGATTGCAAGAAATTTGCAGCCATCATGGGTTTGAAAACGTTCAGCTCATAATGTCCTTGCGTGCCCCCTACGGTAATCGCTACATCGTTACCCATCACTTGCGCGCAAACCATGGTCAAGGCTTCACATTGGGTTGGGTTTACCTTGCCGGGCATGATGCTCGACCCGGGCTCGTTGGCTGGAATAATGATTTCGCCAATTCCGCTTCTCGGACCGCTTGCCATCATGCGGATGTCGTTGGCAATTTTGTTTAAACTCACTGCCAATTGCTTCAAAGCGCCATGGCTTTCTACAATGCCGTCATGAGCCGCCAATGCCTCAAATTTGTTCGGTGCTGTTACAAATGGATGTCCGGTAAACTGCGCAATGTACTTGGCTACGACCTCTGAATAACCCGCTGGTGTATTGATGCCGGTACCCACTGCTGTGCCGCCCAAGGCCATTTCACTGAGGTGCGGCAGGGTGTTTCTCACAGCACGCATGCCGTGATCTAGCTGCGCAACATAGCCACTGAATTCTTGTCCGAGGGTTAGTGGCGTGGCATCCATCAGGTGGGTGCGACCAATCTTCACGACGTCGGCAAAGGCTTTGCTCTTAGCTTCTAGCGTATCTCTTAGTTTCTGCACCCCCGGTAGGGTGGTCTCTACCACCATTTTATAGGCTGCAATGTGCATGGCAGTTGGGTAGGTGTCGTTCGATGATTGTGATTTGTTGACATCGTCGTTGGGGTGTACCGGTTTGGCACCTTCTCCCAAGACACCACCAGCAATCACGTGGGCGCGGTTAGCAACCACTTCGTTCACGTTCATGTTGCTCTGCGTTCCCGATCCTGTTTGCCATATCACAAGCGGAAACTGGTCGGCTAGCTTGCCTGCGAGTATTTCGTCGCACACGGCGCCGATGAGGTCGCGTATGCTGACATCAAGCACTCCCAATTCACAGTTGGTATAAGCGGCAGCCTTTTTCAAGTAAGCGAACGCTTCAATGATTTCAACAGGCATGGAAGCCACAGGTCCGATTTTAAAGTTGTTGCGAGAACGTTCGGTTTGTGCACCCCAATATTTGTCGGCTGGCACTTGAACTTCTCCAAGGGTATCTTTTTCGATTCTGTATGACATGTTTGCAGATTTACAGTATGGTCAATAGGTTTTCAATTGGTCGGCCCACAGCGTGCTGCTGATCGGTGAGCAAGATGGGCCGCTCCATCAGTTGAGGGTATTTGGTCAGGAGCCTTATGGCTCGCTTTGGGGTGAGGTTTTTGATGCCCATCACCTCTTTGTATTGCGCTTCTTTCGTTCTTACGAGGGCTTCCACATCCTTGCCGCTGGCAAGCACCAGACGTTCAATTTGCTCAGCCGATAGGGGATGCTCAAGGTACAATTGCATGTCGACCTCCACTCCTTTTTCGCGCAACAAGGCCAGTCCGTTCCGACTGGTGCTGCATTTCGGATTGTGGAGGTAGAGCAGTTTAGAAGTCATCGATTTCGATTTTTGCTCCGCTGCCTTCGCGCATCAGATACGCTTTGAACATGTCGTCGAGGTCACCGTCCATAATGGCGTCAACGTTCGACGTCTCATACCCGCTGCGCAGGTCTTTCACCAGTTTGTATGGCTGCATAACGTATGAGCGGATTTGCGATCCCCACTCGATTTTTTTCTTGCCTGCTTCAATTTCTGCTTTCGCCTCATTGCGTTTGTCGAGCTCCATCTCATAAAGCTGTGAGCGCAACAACTGCAATGCTTTCTCTTTATTTTGAAGCTGTGAGCGTGTTTCGGTGTTGTCGATAACAATGCCGGTAGGCTTGTGTCGCAGGCGGACACCCGTTTCAACTTTGTTTACGTTTTGACCACCAGCACCTCCTGAACGGAAGGTTTCCCAGGTGATGTCGGAAAGGTTGATATCGATGGCGATGGAGTCGTCGACCAGTGGGTAAACGTACACCGACACAAAAGAAGTATGCCTGCGCGCATTGGAATCGAAGGGTGAGATGCGAACCAAGCGGTGCACACCGTTCTCCCCTTTCATCATTCCGAAGGCGAATTCACCGTCGAACTCTAGCGTAACCTGCTTAATACCAGCCACATCGCCCTCCTGCATGTCGAGCTCGCTCACTTTGTATCCGCTTTTCTCACCCCACATGATGTACATGCGCATGAGCATGGAGGCCCAGTCGCAGCTTTCAGTACCACCGGCACCGGAGGTGATTTGCATCACGGCGCTGAGGGCATCTTCTTCTGCTGATAGCATGTTTTTGAATTCGAGGTTTTCGATGGCATCGGCAGCATTTTTGTACTGCGCCATGACCTCTTGTTCCGAGTATTCGCCTTCTTTGAAAAAGTCATACATCACCTGCAAGTCTTCTACCGCGGTGCTGCATGAATCAAAGCTATCGGTCCACATTTTTTTTGCTCTGATGCGTCGCATGATCTGTTCCGCGCGTTTTGAATCGTTCCAAAACTCTGGATCCAGGGTATGCTTTTCATCTTCTTCGATCTCAACTAACTTGCGATCGACGTCAAAGGTACCCCCTCAACGCAGCCAGGCGTTTGTACAGTTCCTGTACGTGTTCTACTGTTATCATAAGGGCGCAAAGGTAATTCAATATTTGTGTTGTTAGACATCGCCCATGCGGTTGAAAGCGATGATTAAAGAATTTTTTGCATCTTCACCGCAAAGAAATAGACATGGAAATTTTAGACGATGAGCGCAAACATGAGGTGATTGATGGACCATCATTGGCGACTTTAGAAAATGAGGGTTATGTTTTCGATTTCGGAAAGGCATTCGAAATCGGTTGGACCATTTTCAGAGAAAACATGGGTAGTTTCATTGGGTTTTTCTTCGTTGCCATGCTCCTTCTCATTGTTAGCTGCATCACGCTGATTGGTCCGTTTTTAATTGCCATGCCGCTCTTTGCTGGGTATTTGATTGTGGGGACAAAAATTTACAGAAAAGAAGCCTACAGTTTTAACGATTTTTTCGGGGGCTTTTCGCGCTTCGGGCCGCTGCTTGGGTACTTCTTATTGTACATGCTCATCTCGTTGGTTTTTGTTTTGCCGATGTTCATGCCTTTCATCAACGACTTCAACGGCATGATTGAGATGGCAGAGAACGATCCGTATGCTTTTCAAAGAAGTATAAACGACAGTATGATGCCAACTTTTTTATTGAGCTTTGTTGTGGGCTTGTTTATTCAGGTTATCGCCATTTTCGCCCTTCCTTTGATAGTAATCGGTAAACTCGGCACAACTGAAGCCATTGGTTGGGCGTTTAAAATTGCGACAAAGAATTTTTGGTGGATCTTGCTGTATTCTTTTGTAGCTTCTATCGTCGCCCAAACGGGTGTTATAGCATGTTACATTGGTCTTTTCTTCACCCTTCCGCTTGCTGAGTTGGTAAAACTTGGTGCCTACCTTCACGTGTTCGGTTCGGGCACTAAACGTCTTGATTGAGGCAGTGCCTGATTGCTTCGTATTCATAGCCCCTTTGCAGCGCAAAGCGAATTAATTTGTCGCGTTCCTTCGCCGACTTTATGCGCTCACTGCCTTTGCTGCGCAGCACTTCAGTGAGTTTCTGCAGGTATTCAGCGTCGTCAATGTTTTTTTCTATCGCTGCGCGGATGGTAGTTTCTGTGAGGCCCGAGAACTTCAATCCATGTCGGATTTTATTTCGCCCCCACCCTTTGATGCGGAAATGTCCGCTTACATAAGCCGCCGCAAACCGTTCATCGTCTTGATACCCCCCTTCTTGCAGCTCCGCTATGGCGCGCTGCCACTCATCGTCGGAAAGTTCAAGGCCCATTGCCTTCTCTTTTACTTCCTTTTGAGTCCGCTCCCGATAGGCGCAGAAATACCTAAGTGCCTCCAACTTAGCATTGAAATCTAGTGGTTTCTTATCTTCTTGGTCAACCCTTTTCATTTGCGCAAGTTGCAATGAAGGTTAAGTTTTCGCAACTTTTTTATTGATTGTCCGTTCAGACACTCAAAACTTATCAACAGGCTGTTGATTTTTGTACCTTTACATCCTCTTATTAAAGGAGATTATGAAATCTGAACTCGTTAAGAAGCTCGAAGAGCTGTTGCAAACTGAAGAACTTGCATCTATCAAACAAGATGTAAGAAATGTACGTGCTGAGTACAACGCCATAACAACGAAAGATCGACAAGATCAAGAAGCTGCGTGGAATGAGCTTGAGCACGAAGAAGGTGAAATGTTTGAATATCAGCCAGCCGCTGAAGACGAAGCTTTTGAAGCCTTGAACGCCACCTATTCGGAGCGCATCAAAGAGCTGGGAAGAAAGATCGCGGAAGAGCAAAAAGCGAATCTGGAGGCTAAAAAGGCCATTCTAGCTGAGTTCGATGGATTGATCAAAACCGAAGAAAACGTCGGAAAAGCTTTTGCAACTTTGAAAGAGCTGCAAGACAAATGGAAAACCATTGGCGAAGTACCGGGTGATCAGTACAAAGAAGTGCAAGACTCGTATTCGCGTTTGCACGATGAGTTTTATTACAACATCAATATCTACAAGCAACTTCAGGATCACGATTTAAAAGTGAACCTCAAGAAGAAAGAAGAGTTGATAGCCCTTGCGGCCGAGCTTCATAAAGAAGAGAACATCAAAGAAATTGAGATTCTTGCACGTTCGTACCAGAAGCAGTGGACAGAGATTGGTCCGTCGCCACGAGAGACGTATAAAGAGCTAGGAGATACCTTTTTTGGACATGTCCGCGCGGGGTATGAGAAAGTACAAGCGCACTACGATGAAATAAAATCAGGCCTTGAGGAGAATCTCAACCTGAAGAAAGCTTTGGTAGACAAAGTACGTCAAATTGCTGCTTTGGAGATCACCAATCACGGAACATGGACCAAGAAGACGGAGGAGATATTGGCCATTCAGAAAGAGTGGAAAGTAATTGGGTACGGGCCGAAGAAAGAAAATGAAGAAGTGTGGCAGGAATTCCGCGGAATCTGCGATCAATTCTTCGAAAAGAAAAACAACTATTACAACGCTCGCAAGGGCGATCAAAAAACCAATCAGTCGAAGAAAGAGGCTTTGCTAGTGAAAGCCAATGAGTGGAAAGACAGTACAGATTGGAAAAAAGCAACTGAATCGATCATCAAGCTGCAAGAAGAATGGAAAGCTGTAGGTGCCTGTGCGCCTGCTGAAGAGCGCAAATTGTGGCAGAAATTCCGCGAGGCGTGCGATCATTTTTTCAATGCGAAAAAAGAGCATTTTGCAGGCATGGACGACCGTCAGGCTGAGAATCAGAAGATGAAAGAAGCATTGTTGGCCGAGATTGAAGCATTTCAACCATCGGGTTCACAAAATGTGGATGTTGCCAAGTTGCGTGAGTTTGGTCAGCAATGGTCAGCCATTGGCCACGTTCCGAGAAAGGTCATGAAGAGCATTCAGGATCGCTACTATGCTGCCGTCGATGCGCACTACAGCGCTTTGAAGATGGAGCGTCGTGAGCGGTCGGTAGATGCTTACAAAGACCGTTTAGAAAACATGAAAGGTGGTGACGGTGGTGATCGCCAGGTAAAGCGCGAGAAAACGTTGCTACGCGAAAAAATCGATCGCTTGAAACAGCATGTCCTCCAGTACGAAAACAACATGAGTATTTTCACTGGTCCGGGTGCCGACGATCTCAAGAAAGACATCGAGAAGAAGATTCGCGCTACCTATGAGGAGATTGAAGAGATCAAGCAAAAGCTTCGCTTGTTCAACGAGATCTGATACTACGCAGAATACGCGGCTAAATCGCTAATTACCGGTACAGAAGAAATGTGTTTTGGCAAGGTGAACTCAAATCGAGCGCCTTTGCCTTCTTCCCCATGCGGTGTAACTTTGCCGCCATGACGCGACACAATGCGCTGAACAATGGCAAGTCCTACACCCGTGCCTTCGAAATCTTCATGTGGGTGAAGCCGTTGAAAAACACCAAACAATTTGTCGGCATACGCCATGTCGAACCCTACTCCATTGTCTTCAATGCTATATGCAATAAAATCACCTTGGTCGGTGCTTTGAATTGATATCTGCGCTTCCGTGGTTTTTCCCGTGAACTTGATGGCATTCCAAATGAGGTTTACCAAAACCTGGCGAATCATTGAGGCATCGCCTTGGCAGTTGTGTGACACGTCGATGGTGAATTTGATTTCTCGAGAGGGCACTTGATTTTTCAGCTCATTCACCACTTCGTTTGTAAGCTGTGCCATCGTTACCTCGGTAGCAACCAGTTGCTTGCGACCCATGCGGGAGAAGTCGAGCAGGTCGTCGATGAGTTCCGACATTTCGTGAGCGCCAGCGCGGATGCGAGTGAGGTAGTGTTGCGCCATCTCATCGAGATTTTCTGAATATTCCTCATACAGCACCTCCGTAAAACCGCTGACTGCGCGCAAAGGAGCGCGTAGATCATGGGAAACCGAGTAGCTGAACGACTCCAACTCACTGATGGCTTGTCGCAGCTTCGTTGTTCTGTCGAGAACGTGCTTCTCAAGGTCTTCATTGATATCTTTCAACTGTTCCTTCGCCAGGGCATTCGCGATGGCTGAGCCCAGGTTTCCCGATAGTGTTAGCAGCGCGTTTAAGATGTAATTGGGAATGGTTCGCGACCTGTCTAACCCGTAAATCAACAATCCACTGACATTGCCCGTAATGGTCATGGGCGACAGCACAGCTTTCTGCAACCCGTGTTTTGCAAGCAAACCACTGACCGATTTCGACGTCATTTTTTGCTCCAAGACGAAAATCTTACCTTCAAGCAAGGTGCTCAATGTTTCCGACACATCGAGATCGTTGATGTTCGCATCCATAGCACCTTGGTATTCTCGGCTATCGACATCCCAGTATCCCGAACGGGTATATTTGATGCTTCCATCTTCTTGCGGGTGTAGAAGGAAAACAGCCATTTTATCAGCCAGGGTAGCCAATCCAACTTTTTCAATGGCGAGGTCAATCTTCTCTTCTAAAACACCTTCGTTGAGAAGAATAGATGCTGCGCCGGCTACCGCCTGCATTACTTCACCGTTGTGCGCTAGTTCGGCCTCTTTGTTTTTGAGCGCAGTAACATCTTCGGTACTGATCAGCATCCGGTAAAACCCTGCTTGGTTACCCAGAAACTTCCAACGTTTCAGGGTGTAAATCAGCCCATTGGCGCGGTTTAGAAACGGCAACTCAAAGCTAAATGTCTCTTGACGGTTCCAAATAGCACTTACAAATCCTTCGTAGTAACGAACAATTTCAGGCAGATAAAACGTTGTTGAATATTTCTCAAACTCACTCATGCTAGCGCACGCGTGCAATTGCAAACCCACGGGGTTGATGTTGGTGATTCTGATCTTCTTTCGCAAGGCCTTCACTTTGGCCATGTCTAATTTCAAGTAATCTAAAATATCAATCACTCCATCGCTGCGCAGCGATTCAAGGTAATCGTGCAGTTCAGAATAGTCGTATTCAGCAATGGCGATAGAAACCGATTCAATGATGGTTCGGTAGCGGTGTTCTGACTCTTCAAGAATCTCTTGGTATTTTTTCCGCTCAATGGAGTATACGACTGTTTTCTCAAGCAAATTGGCATCGAACTCACCTTTTACGATGTAATCTTGCGCTCCTTGTTTCACGATGTCGAGGGCGATGCTTTCATCGCTTAAACCCGAAAGAATAACAATTGGGGCTTTCACCACCTGTCGCAACGCTATAAACGATTCTTGTCCGAAACTATCAGGAAGAAAAAGATCGAGAAACACGATGTCGAACTCAAACTCAGTAGCTTTCTCAATGGCCGATTGCAGGTCTTCTGCGTGTTCAATATGAATGAAGAAATCGCGAATCTGACTGAGTACCTCTTTGAAAATAATGAAATCCTGAAGGTTATCTTCTACAATGAGGATGCGCGTTTTCAGATAGCTCATATCACGGCTTTTGGCAAAGTAAATTTCACCGCTGTCCACTCCCCTTCTTTCGAGTCGAGCGATATGGTTCCTCCATATCTTTTCACTATTTCTCTCGCCAAGGTAAGTCCGGCTCCGGTGCGGTCATTTCCTTGTCCGAAACGCTTAAACATCTCGAACAACTTGTCTAAATATAATGGATTTATGCCTTTGCCATTGTCTTTCACTGTTATCTCACAAAAATCTCCTTTGTCGGCAGTGCGGACTTCTATCCGCAGCGGACGATCAGAGCGGTAATCGAAGCAGTTTTGGACGATTGTTTTGAACAGCAATACCGCTTGTCCGGGTGCCATCATAACCGCCGGCAATTCATCGTACTCAACCACAGCTTCATTGAGGCGTATTTCGTTAGAGTACATCGAAAAAAGATCATTCAATATCCCATTGAGATCAACAGAAACGATTTCTTCCTGACTGCGGTTGATGCGAGAGAGGTCAACCAAAGCACTCATCATGCGCTTCATGCGATCGGCATTTTGCAGACAATAATTGAGGTATTCTTTGGCTTCGTCAGATACGCTATCGCCGGCTTTTGCTTCAAAAAGCTTCAAGAAAGAACTCACCATGCGGAGTGGCTCTTGCAGGTCGTGCGAGACAGAATAAAGAAAGCGTTCGTAGTCGCCAGTTGGCTCGGCGAGTACTTTGTTGGATCTTGATTCGATGGTGTTCGTTTGTTTTTGCATGATTACAAACTATTATCGTTAAGAACTTCGGCGATTATTTGCGGCAATTGAGCGATTTCTCGCAATTTGCTCACGCACCTTTTGACGCCTTCTGAGGCGGCCATTTTAAGCGTGAATTCATCATCTTTATTCGAAAGAAATACAACAGGTACGTTGATGTGCAGCGATTTCATCAGTTTCACGAAATCGAAACCATCTATTGTTGGCATACTTATATCGAGTAATATCAGATCTATTTGAGACGATGTGAGGACAGATATTGCCTCTGAAGTAGTGAGGCAGATCTCAACATCGTAGTTGTGCTGATCGAGCAACATCTGCGTCATCTTCAAGGTAATCACCTCATCGTCGATCAGTAACAGCTTTGTTTTCATTAGGGCGTTGTGAGATGGTAAAAGTATACCCGCCTTTCATGTAAATGAGTAGGGTGAGCACCGAAGCAGATGTAGGAAGTTTCTGACACCCTTTGGTGTTTTTACGCAACGGTAAAAAATGAAGCAGAATAAGGAAAATTAACATTTGCGGCACAAGCTGCGAAACATTAGTGGATATTGACGTTTGCGGCATGGTCTGCGTTTAATAAATGCCCCTTGCAGTCGTCCTACAACACATCCCACATTTTGGGAACAATAATTCGACGTCGACGTATGTTATTAACTTAAACCCCTAACAGCTATTGTGATGAATGAGTTTATGCAAAAGATTAACGCTTTAGAGGATTGGTTTAACCTCCGTTTCGGCTGGTTTTTCACCAATGGTAACAAAGACAGTATGCAGTGAGCATGCTGTTTTTTTTAGTGCAGTTGTATGCACACGTTTTGTGGTTCAGTAAAGAAGTGAAGGGCTTCAAAGCCCCCTTCTCTTCCAACGCCAGACGCTTTCACCCCTCCAAAAGGCGTCCGCAAATCGCGCACCAACCAGCAGTTCACCCACACAATGCCTGTTTCCAATTGTCCTGAAAACTTATGCGCACGGTTTAAGTCTGTTGTCCACACCGTTGCCGACAACCCATACTTCACACTGTTGGCCATCACTAAAACTTCTTCGTCGGTGTCGAACGGGGTGATGGTAACCACGGGGCCAAAAATTTCTTCTTGGTTGGTGCGGCAAGCGTAATGCAGGCCTTCAATAACGGTAGGTAAAACATAGTATCCACCCTTTAATTCGTCGTCAGCAGGGTCGAACTTGGTACCACCACATAGCACTGTTCCGCCCTCACTTTTCGCCAGCTCAATGTACTCCAGCACTTTTTCCATGTGTGGTTTACTCACCAAAGCACCAAACTTGGTATCTGGATTTTGTGGATGTCCGGGCACCATGCGACTCACCTTCTCAACAAAAGCCGCTTTAAAACGGTCGTATATGCCGCGTTGGACAAAAATACGGGAGCCGCACAGGCATATCTGTCCCTGGTTAGCGAAAGACGAATGCACCGTAGTTGTTAGCATGCGATCAAAATCGCAGTCGTCGAAAATGATATTTGGGTTTTTGCCTCCCAACTCAAGTGATAGCTTCTTGAACATCGGCGCAGCCTTTGAGGCTATGTATGCTCCTGTTGCAGTTCCTCCTGTGAAAGAAATCGCTTTTATTTCGGGGTGAGAAATGATGGCGTCGCCAGCTTTGGTGCCCAAGCCATGAACAATATTAAAAACCCCCTTTGGCAAACCTGCCTTGGTGCACAGCTCAGAGAGCATAAAAGCCGTCATTGGCGTTACCTCTGAAGGTTTGGCAACAACACAGTTGCCAGATGCCAGGGCGGGAGCAATCTTCCATGTAAACAGATACAAAGGGAGGTTCCACGGTGAGATGCACCCCACTACGCCAATTGGTTTGCGGTTGGTGTAGTTCACCGCCGCATTCTCCATGATGTGCGCCTCTGAAGAAAAATGCATGATCGCTGTGGCATAGAATCGAATGTTCGATTCAGCTCGCGGAATGTCTACCGTTTTCGCCAAACTAACTGGCTTTCCATTGTCGATGCTTTCTGCCAACGCCAACGCCTCTAAATTCTCGCCTATCAAATCAGCCAGACGACTCATGATGCGCGAACGCTCAGTATAAGACGTCGTAGACCATCCTGGAAACGCTTTTGCAGCCGCTTGATACGCATTTTCAACATCTGCGGCGCCAGAATCAGGTATCTGGCTGTACACTTTTCCTGTTGCTGGAGCAATATTGTCGATCCAGGAACCCGAAATAGGTTCGCAAAAATTACCGTCGATGTAGTTTAAAATGCGCTTCATAATGGCTGTTTCGACAAAAATACAGAATTCATCACAAGGGAAATTTAAATCATTGGTTGGAGCGAAACTGAAATATTATTAAATTTGCAGCCCTATTGAATAAATAGGAAGTGCGATTGCCCCATTGTGTAACGGTAGCACGTCAGATTTTGGTTCTGTTTGTCAAGGTTCGAATCCTTGTGGGGCAACGAAGAGAGAGTGAGTTGGATGTTTTTATCCAACTCATTTTTTTTTATTTCTGTTTCAGAATCGGCAAATAGAAACTTAAGGGTTTTCCCGTCGCCGGATCGGTCATAATGAACGTTTTCAGGTCGGCAATCTCATATTTACTCAAATCCAAAGGTGTTTTGAAGGGTTCATTCTTCTGATCGAAGAAAGAATCATAGGTTTGCAGCAACCGACCTGGGGTGAGCGACAAATAGTCGGCTCCATTCTTTAAGGTTGGCGACCAGCCGCTGTAACTTTCCAAGGTAGTCGCAAATCTGCTTCCAATGTAATAAGGTGGTTTTCCAACCCAAACGGCGGGATCTCCCAAGTCAATACCTGCCAATCCTCTGTTCTCCTCAAATATCCATTCACCACCGCCATTGGCTTTAAACTTTGACGCTCCAGGAAAATATGCCCAATTCGAAATCTTAACCACCGATCTTCCCGCTTCTACCTGCACCACACGTCCGGTTTGACTATAAATACCGTCTAAATGCACGATGCCACCGCTTTGTTCAGCGCGAATCAAAGATTGAGTAAATGCAGTATCGGTGGGATGCTCGATGTGGATGTTGTGCATGTACATGTATGTGCACGTGGTTGAGTTGCGGTCTTGGTAGTCGACACAAAACTTAGATGGCAAACCTTCAAAAACAGTATTTAAAATACTCATGCTGTTGGAGGCGTAATTGCGGACTCCTGCGTGGGCGTGATTGGCCGAGAAGAAACGGCAGCCATCGATGGTAACGACATTCGACTGACTGTTTGAACCGGTGGCATTGCTGAAGTACTTGCCGTCGTTGGTAACGTTATCTCCCTGCCCCGATCGTACCAACAAGCCTTCTCTTCGAAAAACAGTGAATTGTGAGTTGATGACCCGCGCCATCAGACAAAACACCAAATCTGCACCGCACATGCCGCCTACAAATTCGCAGTTCGAAACCTCACTGTTCAACGTCGCTGCTATGCGCAACTGGGTGTCGCCACCCTCAAACGAACAATTGCGGATGATGAATTGGTCAATGGACTCAAGCGCTTTTGAAACCGGTTCTCCCTCAATGCCCGCGGGAGTCAGTAAATCGAAAGCGTTTCCAACCGCTTTTATGCTCGCCATGTTTCCTTCTATCAGCATCCGCCGACGGTTGTATTTGGGGTAGAAAACAGTTTTATCAAACAAATACTCCCCCGAAACAAGTACAATGTACACGTTGCGTTCTAATGCCGGTATAGCATTGAACATCGCTTGAAACGCCGCAGCATCCGACTTTCCGTCATCTACCACCGCTCCAAAATCTTCAGGCTTCAAGGTTATGGCATCCGCCGCGTAAGGCGAAAAAAACAGGGCAAAAACGACAACAATCCAGGTTTTCATGGTTCAAATTTTTGATGAAGATAGGCCTTGTTTTGAGGAGGTACAAAATTGAAATGAACCAGCGGACTACATGAAGTTTCTGACACTTCCTACACGTTTGTAAGACAACTCCTTACGCAGCAGCAACACCGTTCACCACAACTTTGCCATTGCAGAATGAAAACTGTTATGACGTACTACAACTTTGTCTACAAATTCGTGCTTACCGCATTGGCCGCAGCTTTTAGTGTCCTAGTATCAGCCCAAACGCTTGAAGCCACATTCAATGTGCCGGCGGATAATCTCATCAATGAGAATTTTTGCATGCAGGTAACATTGTCGAACGCAGGTAACACGGGTTATCAGCCTTACCTTCGTTTGCTCTTGCCTCCGCAGGTATCAGCAGCTACGGTAGAGGTCGATTTACTCTCTCAACCAGTGTCTGACATCGTTTTAGTTGGCGTATTTTCTGGCGGCACACTCGACGATCCAAACCTGCCTGATACCGACCCAAACAACCTGGTCTCGGGAACTGCGGGGTATTCGTATCTGAACATCAACTTGCCCATTGGTTCTCTTATCAACGGAGGTGTCGAATTGCTTGTAACCATTTGCGCCGACCTTTCAGGCCCAGGCGTAGTAGCTGATCAAGCTGTGGTTTTAAACACACAAGCCATATATCGCTATGGCGACACACCCATTGGCACAAACGGCTCCATTGCGGGCGATGTGCTCGCGGGCAGCCTTGTCCCAAAACTCTATTACTTCACCTACAGTGCCGATATAACAAAAATTGCAACCGGAGAATGTGAATACCTGACCTACGACCTCATTATAGACATCGCTAATCTGAAGGTTGTGAACGGCATGGTGATCAATGCACCGGTGCCATCAACGCTAAAATATTGGGACATCATTTCAATTACCCCAGGGTGCATTGTAACACAAGAGCCTGCTTTGGGTAGCTCAGGCACCATTGGTGTGCAGTGCAACAATGTGGTTGGTGCCGATGTACCACAAGACGTAAAAATCAGCTTCTTAGCCACCGTTGGCGACGTTTTAAACGATGCTGTTTGCGGAAACATCTTGGTTACTTCAAGTGCCAACGTGACCTCCAACCAACAGCCTACACCGGTTACAGCGCTTACGGGCATAACGGGCTATCATGCGACCTTCAAACCCATTTCGCCTTCGTCGGATGTTATACCCGGAAATACAGTTTCAATTGGTTTCGATTATAGCGTTTCAATGTTTGTAGACGGGTTGAGCGAACTCAGTTTTTCAACCCAACTGCCAAATGGCTTGCAGTACCTCAATGCAGCATATCTAAACGGTGGAAACATACCCGCCGTTGTAACCAATAATCCCGATGGAACTACCGATCTATCGTTCGATTTACGTGCTGCCAACGGCAGCGATTTCGAGCCTTGCGATGTTGGTACATTGGTTTTTGAAGCACTGATTCTCGAAAACTACGCCGGTGGCGGCATCGTTGCGGCGGGTGATCAATTGATTACTGTTGGCGCCGTTACGTACGATATTGTGAACGGAACAAGCGGCTGCACCGAACCTTTCAGCATGGAATACAGCCTCGACCCGCTGGTGGTATTGAAAGAAATTGTAACCGCCCCAGGAAATGGAATCAACTACGTACCGGGTGAGCTCATCACCTACCGCCTTACTGCTGAAATTCCAACGGGAGACGCTGGCAATGTGATTTTTGAAGACCTGTTTCCAATACCCGTCCACGATGTTACAGACATCGATTTGACCTTTGGAACCGACATCGTGCTAGCTCCCAACGACAACGCCGGGCTAACACCTCAAAGCATAAGCATTGACGCGGCCAAAAACAAGCTCATTGTTGATTGGGGTGATGTGTCGTCGACAAGCAATGGCAATGCCTTGGTAATTGCCATAGACATCACCATCCCCATTTCATCGGCGCCATTTGCCGACGGGTTGACACATACAAACTTCGGACGGTTTATGTACGACAATTCAGCCGCGCAAACCGCCGCTAGCTTGGCACTCACAAGCATCGAAATTGGAGCGCCAATGCTCACCTTCGTAAAAGGTGTTCTGACAACCGACCAACCAAATGCCACCTACTCTCCTGTTATGATTCCGGTGAATGCTAACGCAAGTCGCATCGACGCATGGGACTGGGTTACGTGGCGTTTGACGCTATCGAATATCGGCGATGCGCCAGCCTATGACGTCATCGTGAACGACTTCCCACCAACTCCGCAACTGGGCAACTGCTCGGTGTTGAGCGTAAAAAATGGAATGTCTGTAGACGTGCCCTATTCAGGAAACCTTTTTGGTGCCGGAATGGTCGTATCATCCATTCCAAAAAACAACTTGGCTAACCTTTCAGATCAGGTATACATTGAATACAGATGCCGTGTTCAAGGCAACATAGAAGCGCAAAACCAAATAACAAACGAAGCCCAAGCCACGTGGGCAGCAGCTCCTGGAAGCGCTCAACAATTTGACCCGCTCTTTGAAACGTCTATCGTATTTTTTGAACGACCTGAAATTGAGGTGAATGTGCTCGATATCCAACCGGGCTATGGCAGTGGAAACGGTGTCCACATTGGTGAGGTAATTACTTACGAAGCCCTCATCGAAATACCTGAAGGAAAAACGTTGGATGGCACATTTAGCTGTGTGCTGCCTGAAGGACTTTCACTGGAAGAGTTTATATCTTTTGAGCGTCCGCAAGAAATCTCATTCTCTGTTGGCTCTACCAACCAAGTGCTCGCAGGTTTGAACATCACCAACATCGGTTCTGGCACAGAAAACACGAACCGCATGATTACACTTCCACTTGGGGTAATCACCAATGCCGCGTCAGACAACGATGAAAAAGAGTACATCCGCCTGGTGTATAGCGCTACAGTGCTGAATACTGCGGTCAATCAAAATGGATATCAACTCGGACATACGGTAACGCTGCAATACCGCAACCCCGTATCTACTGCGCTTACAACACGCACCGGCACGCATACACTTGAAGTGCTGGAGCCCGAGCTCGATGTCGACATCGCTTTCTTCAACGATCAAATTCTGCCTGGCGATCAAACATATGTTACGCTTACCGTGAGCCATAAACCTACTTCAACAGGCACAGCCTTCGATGTAGATCTGACAAACGATTTACCCATCGGACTGCAATTCGTATCGGGATCGATGCTCACCGAATGTGAAGACCTTTTGGCTGGCACTCCTGTAACCACCTTCGGTTCTATTTCAGCCATGTGGGACAGTATACCACTCGGAGTATCGTGCCAACTGGTTTACACCATTCAAGCCCAAGAGTCTTTTCCGCCGTGCACCTTCGCTGAAAATTGCACCTCGCTGAAGTTCTCTAGCTGTTGGAACACACACCTCGATACACTTTCTTACGGACCTCTAAATCCGCTTGGAGTAGAGAGAACAGGTACTACCATCGGACTAAATGATTACAACGCCAGCCGATGCAGCGAGGTTGAAGTGGTGTCACCAACCATTTCTACACCAACCATTTATGGCGCAGGAGATGTCTGCGCCGGACAACCCCTCAACCTCTTCATCAACCAATACCAAGGTGTTGGTGTGAGCTACTTGTGGTCGGGGCCTGGTATTCAAGACGGGTTTAACAACTACAATTGGACCTTACCTCAGGCAAATACCGATATGACCGGCTCTTACCAAGTCATGGTGCAAATTGGGAACTGTTACTCTGAACCATCGGCGCCGTTCGATTTGAATGTGAAGCCTAACCCTACTGTGGCGGTTTCTAACGCCTCTCTTCCCTGCGCCAACGGCGCGGATGACCTGCTAATTGAGCCAATTGTAAATTCAGGAACGGGTCCATTCACTTTTTCGTGGAACAGCAACAATTATTTCTCGCAAGACAGCATCGCCGTTATTGAAAACGCATTGCCAGAAGACCAGGGCGTGTATACACTGCAAGTAACCGATGTATTTGGCTGCGCATCGCCCATTGTGCAAACACTGGTGAGCATCACCTCTCAGCCTGTTGCACCCGTAATTTCTGGGAGCAGCGGCTTGTGCATTGGCGATGACGCCTTGATTTCAGCAACTGCATATCAAGGAAATCCTGAATACCATTGGAGCACACCATCCGGACAGTTTGTGACCAATCAGAACTTTGTTGAATGGACACCAAATCTTGGAGAAAGTGGCGATGTAACGGTTTACGTTGTTATTGATGGCTGCGCTTCTGAGGCTTCTGTGCCCGTGCAAGTAACGGTATCGCAAAGTCCGGCAGATGCCATATTCTCAGTCAACACAGTCGACATTTGCGAAGGTGAAACACTCACTTTCTCGACACCTGTGGCGGCAGCATCGTATACTTGGACGGGGCCTAATGGTTATTCCGGTCAATCATCTTCCCCCCCAGCAATCGAATCAATAACCGTACTCGGAGAAGGAACATATACATTGGTTGTGGCCAATGGCGCCTGTCAATCTTCTCCATTCACGCTAGATGTAGATGTCTTGCCGCTGCCACAAACCCCCGGCCTGCTCAGCAACAGTCCGATATGCCTCGGCGATGCCCTCGACCTCTCAACATCCGCGGAAGCGACCTTTTACACATGGACACTTCCCGATGGCACACAAGTTACCAACGAATCGAACCAATACGCCATAGCTGAAACGCAGACATCAAACGCGGGTAACTACTTGTTGCAAATTTTCGACGGCGTATGCTGGAGCAGACCATCGCTGGTAGAAAACGTCCAAATCGACGTCGTTCCCGCCGAGCAGGCCTATGCAGGAGTGAGCATCGTAGCATGTGCCGATCAACCCTTTGATTTGCAAGCACAAAACACAAATACCTTGAATGGCTTTTGGAGTACCGACGACGAATCATTGCAAATCGTCAGTCCAAACCAGGCATCATCCGCCGTGTTAGGCGCCGAAATTGGAAATACCTACCTTTTCACATGGTCGCTGCACAACGAAGGCTGCGGTACATTTTCTACCGATGAAGTGGCTGTTTACGCCCCTTTTCCGCCAACTGCAGTGAATGATGAGCACGATCTTGTTGAAGGCACTCCAGCCGACATCAACGTCACCAGCAACGACGAAACCGGAGGTGTGAGCTACGCAATAACGCTGATCGACCTGCCTGACCACGGTACAGCCCAGGTTAGCGGTTCAGATATCATTGAGTACCTGCCTGAAGAGGGCTATGCCGGACCAGATGAAATCACCTATGAATTGTGCCTTGCGGGATGTCCAGACATGTGCACTACGGCAACATTAAAGCTAGAAATCTATCCGTACTTGGATGTCCCAAACATCATCACTCCCAACGGCGATGGCGTGAACGACGCCCTTGAGATTGAAGGCATTCAGCGTTTCCTTTCCAACGAAATTACCGTGTACAACCGCTGGGGTGCAGAAGTGTATCAAACACAGAACTACCAAAACGATTGGTTCGGCACCTGGAACGGAAAACCACTGCCTGATGGCACGTATTTCTACGTACTTGAAAACACAGAAACTGGCGAAACCCTTCAAAACGGTTACATCACCATACACCAATAAACAGCGACATGAAATTGAAACAGTATATCGCGCTCGTTATATTCTTCATAAGCTCAATTGCCACTTATGCCCAGCAATATGCTGGTAACACGCAATTCTTATGGAACCAATTGTCTTTTAATCCGGCAGTGGCGGGGTCAAAAGACGGACTCAGCTCAGGGTTGTTTTACCGCAACCAATGGACCGGTTTTGAAGGTGCTCCCCGCACAGAAAACGCTTTTGTGCATGCGCCACTCTCACACGGTTCTTTCGGAGTGGGATTGAACGTAATGCGCGACCGACTTGGATTTACGTCTACATCGGCTGTTCAAGCATCGTTTGCCTATCATTTGGGCATGCAAAACGGAACGCTCTCGTTCGGTCTGTCGGCTGAATACGGCAACACCCATATCGACTGGACCATGGCCAACCCATCAACAGCAGGCGATCAGGCGATTCCTGTTGCCAACATCGGCGAAGCCTTTTACAACTTCGGCTTTGGTACCTATTTCCGAAATGAAAAATTCTTCGTCGGATTGTCTGCCCCTCGGCTGCTCGAAACGCGATCTATGTTCGCTAATACCGACAACTTGCAAGCCGCTTCGTACCAAAATAAACGGCACGTTCACCTCACTGGTGGGGCATTGTTCCGCATCTCTCAAAACACCTACCTCCACCCCATAGCCATGTTGCGGCACGTTGAAGGCGCGCCTTTGCAGGCAGATCTGGGCGTTTTGTTCTATGTCAACAAATCCATGTGGGTGGGACCATCGTACCGCCTGGGCGACTCGTTCAGTGCGATTTTCAGCTACGAAATCACAAAGTCACTGAAGGTCGGCTACGCCTACGACTTTACCATTACAAAAATTCAAAACCACCTCGGTTCTCATGAACTATACCTTGGTTTCAACCTCATTAAAAAGCGCGATGGGTACTACCACCCGCGCTTCTTCTAACCCTTTCGCAATATGAACAAACTGTTTGCACTCCCGTTTCTGTTCTTTGCCCTAAGCGCAACTGCGCAGATGAAAAAAGCCGACGAAGCTTTTGAACATCACCACTACGATGAAGCCATTGAGTTGTATGAACAGGCGATTCGAAAAGACCTCGATAACGACAGAGCCATCACCAATTTGGCACTGTGTTTCTGGAAAACAAACCGTTTTGCCGAGGCCGAATACTGGTTCACACGGGCTGCCCTCATGAATGAAGACCCCATTGTAAAGCTGTGGTATAGCCAAGTGCTTATCGCAAACGAAAAATACAATGACGCTGCATCATGGCTAGAAAAGTACATCGCAGCCGAAACAAACGTAGAGAAGACAAATCACGCAAGTCAGCTATTGGCATGGACAAAAGGCATTGCCTCTGGAGCGCTTTCGAAAAAGAAATACAAGGTCTCACCACTGAATTTTAACTCCGAAGACCTCGATTTCGCCCCGTTTATTGCTGGTAACAAGCTGTACTTCAGCTCGAACCGAAAAGGTGCGATGAAGAAATCTGGTGAGAATGACCCATGGACAAACGATCGATTTACCGATCTGTTTGTGGTTGAAATGAACGGCCAATCGTTCTCAGAACCGATACCAGCACAAGAATTTCCACTCACCGTTTATCACGATGGCCCTGTTTTCATCAATGCCGCCGGTACCGAAGCGTACATGACAACAACCGATGTTGCCTCAGGCAAACGCGGATTCGATGATCAAAACAATACACGATTGAAACTTGTACGCCTCACACGTGAAGGTGGAGAATGGAAAAAAACAAAAGCTTTGTCGTTCAACAACAACAACTATAACATCGCCCACGCAGCTCTCTCCCCTGACGAGCAAACGCTTGTGTTCTCGTCAGATATGCCGGGCGGTGAAGGTCAAATGGACCTCTATCGTTGTCGTAAAAACAGCGACGGCACTTGGGGAAAGCCTGAAAACCTAGGAAAACGAATCAACACTCCTGGCAATGAGGTCTTTCCTTCTTTCAATGGTGAGGTGTTCTTTTTTTCCTCAGACTATATGCCCGGCTTTGGTGGCTTGGATGTGTTTCACTGTGCGCTCGATGGCGACGGGATTCCCGAAAACGCTGGTCTGCCCCTCAATAGTCCGAAAGATGATTTTGGCGTGTGCTTTAATGCCGATGGCCGCACTGGTTTTTTTACATCCAACCGAAACAACAACCAGAAAGACGATGTCTTGTATTTCACGCAAGAAACGGGCTTCCACATCGCTGGAACGCTGATCGATTGTTTCACGCACTTGCCAATTGTTAATGCCCGCATCGATCTGCTTGGTGATGATAATTTCGTGGCGACTGCTTTCACCGATTCGCTCGGTGGCTACACATATACAACGTTTACTCAGGCAAATTTTAAATTGGTAGCAAAACACGATTTGTACACGGCCGATGACGGCTGCTCGGGCAACTTGGAGCTGACGACGATGGGCATGCTCGACGGACAAACATTACAAACCGCATTGGCGCTGAGTCCACTTGAAGCTGCTCAACTTGAACAGGCGTTTTTGTGCGGACGTATTTGGCATGGTGTATACGGCAACCCTCTTTCGGAAGTGCAGGTGTGCGTGCAAGGTGCTGATCAAGAATTTGAGTTCACAACTTCAGGTTTGGGCTCCTTTTTCATTCCGCTCACCAACGGTGAGGATGTGGAAGTAACTGTTTCTCGCACTGCTTTCGAAGAGTATAAAACGAACCTTCAGGTTGTGAAGAGTGAAGATCAATGCTATGCCCTCGAAATTGCGATGCAGCCCGATAAAAAGGTGATGCCTCCTATGCTCTCGCCCGAAATACGCGTGCAGCCGGGCATGGTCATCGAGCTGTACCATGTGTACTTTGATCGCGACAAGTCGGAGTTGCGCAACGACGCTATGCCCGATTTGTTGACATTCTTGGATGTGCTTCGTAAAAATCCCGGTGTTTCTGGTGTAATATCTGCCCATACCGATAGCAGAGCCAGCGACAAGTACAACTATGCCCTTTCACAACGCAGGGCTGATGCTGTGCGACAATACCTCATCGAAAACGGTATTGCTGCTGATCGACTCACTGCCCGTGGATTTGGAGAAGCCAAACTACTCAATGAGTGCATTGACGGATACTCTTGCACAGAAGAACAGCATCAACGCAACCGCAGGGTTGAATTCGAAGTGCGAGATACCAACCACAAAGTCAGCGCAAAAAGCGAAGAACCGGAGGTGTTTACAGACGTCGAAGAATGACGGTTAATGAACGATATTGACGATACGACCTTGCACCACAATCACTTTTTTCGGCGCTTTGCCCTCTAAGTATTGTGGTGTTTTCTCATTGTCCATTACGGCTTTCTCAACCTCTGCTGCATTCATGTCGGCAGGCAAATCGACCTTGAAGCGCACCTTCCCATTGAAAGAAACGGGGTATGTGAAATTCGCTTCTACGAGGTACTGCTCTTCCCACTTTGGCCACATCTGATCCATCACGCTGCCTTCCCCTTGCAAACGCTCCCATAGCTCTTCGGCAAGGTGCGGGGCATAAGGTGAAAGCAAAACAACCAACGGTTGAAGAATGCTGCGTTTGCTGCTCTTCAAATCTGTCAGTTCGTTCACACCTATCATCATGGCACTTACAACGGTGTTCCACGATAAGCGATCGAGGTCTTCGGTTACTTTGCGAATGGTTTTGTGCAGAGCTTTCAATTCGTCGGCACTCGCTGCCTCATCAGTAACACGCAAGTTGTTGTCTTGGTCGTGCATCAATCGCCACAATTTGCGTAAGAATCCGTGCACTCCAGTTATTCCTTTGGTGTCCCACGGTTTGTGCTGCTCAAGTGGACCTAAAAACATCTCGTAACAACGCAGGGTATCGGCTCCGTAACGCTCTACCAACTCGTCAGGCGTCTGTACGTTGTATTTCGATTTCGACATTTTTTCAACTTCGTTGCTGCATCGAAACTTACCATCTGGACCTGGTATGAACTTAGAATTTTTGAATTGTATTTTTTTTTCTTTGAAGCTATCAACATCCAGCACATCGTTATCGACAAACGATATATCGATATTTGGCCTTATTATTTGAGAAATGCAAAGTGATCGATTAATACTTCTCAAGGCTAAGTTATACTTCTCTAAGTCTTGATTGATTTTCAAATATACATCCTCAGACAGCACGTAACTTCCTTCAATGTCGCTAACATATTCTTTAGATACACAATAGCTATTGATTGTGTCGTTCATTCTCATTGCCCAATCCATTCTCTTAAAACCTTCCATCTCTTTTGAAGCAGCCCACTCTTCTTTGTCTGAAATGGATTCATCAACCTTCTTTACATCAATAATCACCCTATAAACAAAATTCGACCTACCCAGTATCATCCCTTGGTTGACCATTTTTTTGAATGGCTCATCAAATGCTATGTAACCGCGGTCGAACAAAAATTTGGTCCAAAACCTACTGTATAATAGATGTCCGGTGGCATGTTCCGCTCCTCCCATGTACAGGTCAACCTGTCCCCAATACGCTGCTTTGTCTTTGGCGCAAAAGGTCTGGTCGTTCTTCGGGTCCATGTACCTCAAAAAGTACCACGACGATCCTGCCCAGCCGGGCATGGTGTTAAACTCCATGTGGTCGCCTAAAAACACGTTCCAATCTTCTTTCTTTGCTCTTGCCAACGGTGGCTGACCGTCTTCCGTAGGTAGGTACTTGTCTACGTCGGGCAATGTTACCTGCTGTCCGTCAACCACATACGGCAATCCGTCTTTATAAAAAATCGGGAAAGGCTCACCCCAGTAGCGCTGGCGGCTGAATACCGCGTCGCGCAATCGGAAGTTTACTTTGCCTTTTCCAGCGCCCAGTTCTTCCAGTTTGGCAACAACGAGCTGTGTCGCTTTTTTTCCGCATGTGCCATCAAGAAAAGATGATTCGCGCAGCGGGGTGGTTTTCTCTGTATGTGCGCTTTCATCAACGCTCACGCCCTCAAAAATATTGGTAAAGGCTATGTTGTATGTCTTGGCAAAATCCCAGTCGCGCTGGTCTCCCGCCGGCACGGCCATTACTGCTCCTGTTCCGTATGATGCTAAGACATAGTCGCCAATCCAAATCGGAATGCGTTTTCCGGTTAGCGGATGCACGGCATATCCTCCTGTAAATACTCCTGTCGATTTCTGCTCAGATTGTCGGTCGCGCTCGGTTTTCAACTTTGTGGCATTCACATAGGCCGTCACCGCCCCTTTTTGATCGGGTGTGGTAACTGCATCTACCAAGCCGTGCTCGGGTGCTAAGGTCACAAAGGCCACTCCGAAAACGGTGTCAGGACGGGTTGTAAATACTTCGATGGTGGCATCGCTGCTGTCGACTTGGAAAACAATCGATGCTCCTTCGCTTCTGCCTATCCAATTGCGTTGTATCTCTTTGATTGAGTCTGACCAGTCGATGGTGTCTAACCCCCTCAACAAGCGGTCGGCATAAGCCGTGATGCGCATGCTCCACTGGCGCATGAGCTTCTGCTCAACGGGATGTCCGCCTCGCTCCGATCGCCCATCTTTCACTTCGTCGTTGGCGAGCACGGTGCCGAGTTTCGGACACCAGTTCACCCATGAGTCGGCCAAATAAGTGAGACGGAAATGCATGAGGATGAGCTGCTTCTGTCGGTCGGTAAGCGATTTCCAATCGGTAGCGGTGAATTCTCCTGAAAAATGCTCACTGAAAAACGGGAACTCTTCTTTTGTAAGCAACTTCCACCAGTGTTCATCAATGGCGGCATTTACGTTGTATGTTCCATTGGTAGTGAACTTCTCTTCTAAACTGCTGATCGGCTCTGCTCTATCGGTATCGAGGTTGTACCACGACTCAAACAACTCCGAAAAAATCCACTGTGTCCATTTGTAATACGATGGCTCACTGGTGCGCACTTCGCGATCCCAATCGTAGCAAAACCCTATCTGATCTAGCTGTTGGCGATAGCGGGCGATGTTGTTCTCGGTGGTAATAGCCGGGTGCTGACCGGTTTCAATGGCATACTGCTCTGCGGGTAGTCCGAATGAATCATACCCCATAGGGTGCAATACGTTGTACCCCTGGTGGCGCTTATATCTGGCGATAATGTCGCTGGCGATATACCCAAGTGGGTGACCTACGTGCAACCCCGCCCCTGATGGGTAAGGAAACATATCGAGAACGTAAAACTTCTCTTTGCCCTGAACCTCCTCTACTTTATATGATCCACGCGCTCTCCAGCGTTTTTGCCACTTCTTTTCTATCTCCTGAAAATCGTATTCCATTGCCAACAGTATTTTGCACGGCGAAATTAGCCAATTCCAACCGAACACGTAGACTCAATCCCACCGAATGGCAATCTTACCTGTTGTTTTTCGCTCTTCCAACATGCGGTGCGCTTTTGCAAGGTCTTCGATTCCGAAAAGTAGTCCGCCTTCTTGCTTTGAAATAACCCCGGTTTCCATCAGATGTGCACAGGCAGCGAGCGCTGAAGCGATGCGTTCTGGCTTGTAATCTCCCATTTTCAGCATGTTGACCCCAACCAGCGACTGACTTTTGGCCATGCGCAAAATGGGTATCAAAAGTCCCATGCGGTTGATCATGCGCAAGGTGGCAATCTTTCCTCCTTTCATGCCTGTTCGCTCTGCTGCTCCGTAAATAACGTTCCTCCCTCCTGCGCCAAGCAGGCGTTGGTCTTTTTTAAAGGTACTCCCGGCAATGGCGTTGAAAATAGCATCGATGCGCTCGCCTTGCAAAATCTGCAGCAAGGCACTTTCGTAGTCGTGTGATTTGTAGTTCACGGCATGGTGCACACCCATTTTTCGCAACTTCTCGAGCTTTTCATCGCTACCGGCGGTGGCAAATACTTCACACCCGTGGTGCAAGGCTAGCTGTACCAATATCGATCCCACACCTCCTGCGGCGGCATGAATCAAAACGCGCTCTCCGGGGTAGATGTTGGTGGCTTGAAAGGCTGCATGGTAAGCGGTGCAACATTGTGTGCCCAATGAGGTGGCTGAAATGGGGTCTAAGTCGGCTGTTATGGCTGTCAAACCGTTGATGTTGGTGACGCAATATTCGGCATAGGCTCCAAATCGCGACATGCCAGCAACGCGCTTCCCGAGCCAATCGGCTGATACTCCTGCTCCTACTTGATCTACTATCCCGCATAGGTCATATCCCAAAACAGAGGGCAAGGGCGGTGCTTCTCGGTACAATCCTTTGCGGGCCATGACGTCAGCAAAGTTCAGTCCGAAGGCTTCAACTTTTACGCTCACTTCCCTGCTGCCAGGCTCTTTGCGGTCAATCTCTCTCAGCTCAAATGCTTCTTCTGCGTGGCCGTGTTTTACCAAAACTGCTGCCTTCATTTTCATGGTGCTTGTTTTTTTTATTCCTTAGACAGCGATTTTACAAATTCCGCAGCGATTCATCTGAATGTATCTCTCTAAAACTCCAGAAATATTAAAACCTTTGGCCTCAAGCTTCATTTGGGATATCCCTCATGTGGTCAATGAGGTGTTCATCACGTTTGATGATGGACCCATTCCGGAGGTCACGCCCTATGTCTTAGATATTCTGGCGGAGTACAATGCTAAAGCAACTTTTTTCTGCGTTGGTGCGAATGCTGAAAAACACCCCGGTTTGCTGGAGCGGTTGTTGAATGAAGGACATGCCATCGGCAACCATACGTGGGCACATGAAAATGGATGGAAAACGTCGCAATTCAGCTATTTGAAAAGTGTGATGCAAACCGATGAACTGCTCAACTGTTCGCTGTTTCGCCCGCCATACGGCCGCATCACCAAACAACAAGCAGATGCGTTGAAAAAGCGTTTCTCGCTGATTATGTGGGATGTCTTAAGTGGCGATTTCGACGCGAACATCTCCCGCTCTCAATGTCTGAAAAATGTGACCGAAAACACGCGACCGGGCTCTATCATTGTGTTTCATGATAGCCTCAAAGCGAAAGACAATGTTTTATCGGTGCTGCCTGATTTCTTGCGCTTCTTGAACGATATGGGGTGGCATTCGTGTATCTTGGATGAACGAAAAAACAATGATGGACTCTTATAAAGCCGTAGTGGCACGCGATAGAAATGGAACGGTTTCTCCTGAAATCGAGTCGGTACCATTCGCCTTTTTACCCGAAAATGAGGTGCTCATCAAGGTGCATTACGCGGCGCTGAATTATAAAGATGCGCTGTCGGGTAACGGACATACCGGCATCACCCGTGAATATCCGCATACGCCTGGTGTAGACGCTGCCGGGGTGGTGGTGCGCGACAACAATGGCATCTTCATGCCAGGAACAGAGGTGATCTGCACCTCTTTCGACCTTGGCATGAATACAAACGGTGGTTTCGCTGAGTACATCTGTGTGCCCGCCAAATGGCTTATCCCGCTACCAGCGGGGATGTCGATGCCTCTTAGCATGGTATACGGCACAGCAGCCTACACAGCAGCACTTGCTTTGCATAAAATGGAGCTTTGTGGTCAATCACCCGAAATGGGCCCGATCATGGTTACCGGCGCAAGTGGCGGAGTAGGTAGCATGGCTGTGGCTTTGCTAAGTCACGCGGGCTACACAGTACACGCGGCCTCTGGCAAGTCTGATCACCATGAATATTTAAAAAATCTCGGCGCAACAGCAGTCGTTTCGCGCGAAGATGTAGATGATCAAAGCGGACGTCCGCTCTTGCGTCCAAAATGGGCCGGAGCAATCGATAATGTTGGTGGCAATGTGCTAAGCACTTTACTGAAAGCGTGCGACCGAAATGGCTCTGTAGCCACTATCGGACTAGTTAAAAGTCCGGAACTAATCACTACGGTTTACCCTTTCATCCTCAATGGCATCAATCTTTTGGGTGTCGATTCTGCTGAAACACCCGTCGCTTTGCGACATGAAATATGGCGAAAACTAGCTGCTAAGTGGCGTTTTGCATTGCCCGAAAGTGCTTCTCAATTTGTTTCGCTCGAAGAAATACCTGATCTCATGGCGCGCATGTTAAATGGTGAAACCACAGGGCGTATCGTTGCCGACATGTCGAAATAACCTTTCCACCTGCTTCTGTGCATAAGAATATTGGAGTGTCGGCAATGCCTAACTTTCTTTCTCCAACTTTGCGCTGAAATTATTGCACTATGGCTAGGATTGTCTTGTTTTATTTATCGATTGTGATAACGTTGGCGTCATGCGTAACTGCACGTCAATACGAAGAGCTTGAGACCAGGAAAAACGAATACCAGACTGAAAACGACAAGCTGAAAAAAAGCACCGACCAACTCAAAGCTCAAGCGAACGACCTGAACGCGGCAAACGCTGATTACCAGAAAAGATTAGAAGGTCTGGAAGCCGATACTACGTTGCTTGGAAATGCCAACCGCCACCTCCGCGACCAATATGATAAAATCAATGAGTTGAATGACATTTTGATGAATAAAAACACCAAAATGCTCAACGATATGAATGCGGAAAATCGTCAGCTTCTCACTGACCTTCAAACCACCCGTCAAGAGCTCATCGAAAAAGAAGACGCCCTGCGCGCCCTCGAAAATGAACTCAACGCGAAGGAAGCAAACCTCGATTCTATAAACAGTGAATTGATGTCGAGAGAGCAAAAGGTGAACGAACTGCAAGACCTACTTTCTCGTCAACAAGATGCTGCTACTGCGTTAAAAAATAAAATTGCAGATGCGCTGCTAGGCTTTAAAGACAAAGGCTTGACCATCGAACAAAAAAATGGAAAGGTGTATGTAAGCCTCGAGGCTAAACTCCTTTTCCCATCGGGAAGCACTGTGATTGATGCTGAAGGAAAACGCGCCTTGATTGACCTTGCCAATGCGATTGAAGGTCAAAGTGATATGGAGATCATTGTGGAAGGCCACACAGATACCGATGCGCTGCGCAGCACATCTATTCCTCGCGACAACTGGGAACTCAGCGTGCTTCGCGCTACGGCCGTTGTGAAGATTATGACTGAAAATAGTAAGGTGTCACCACTGATACTCTCTGCTTCAGGCCGCAGTGAGTTCCATCCTGTTGACCCAGAAGATAAGGCGCGCAACCGCCGTATCGAAATCATTATCTCTCCGAATTTAAACGAGCTTTTCGAGATCATCGATAACCCATAACCCAACTTCCCTTTCGGTGAACCTGCAAGTTCCACAGGGGTTTTAATTGTAAGAAAAGGCTATCCATTGGATGGCCTTTTTCTTGCTATAAAAATCAACCCCACCATTTTGTAATCACCTTTCAATGCCCGTAATTGGGCTGCATACAGACTTTGTAAAGCAAAGTATCGGCTTCTGTCAATGTGCCTTGTGCAATGAATTCCCTTTAAGACTCATCTCAATCAGCTTTACACTTTGCCAATAGTATAGACAAAAAAAAGGGCCACCAAAATGGCAGCCCCTCAATTATTGCAATCGCTTTCCTTAGTTAATAGGAAGCGAGAATTGTCCTTGTGAAATGTTCACCTGATCGGTTTCTGTTGCATCAACCAATGAGCCTGAGAAGGTTCCTTTGATGAAGCCGCCTGATACAGGGTTCACATACTCGATGTTAAAGGTTATTTGCGCTGTGCCAAATTGGGTTGAGTAAGTAATCGCTGTCGGACTGCTGTATAGCGCCTGACCTGCGGGGAAGTTTGCTGTGTTAACGGTTGAAGTAGAACCCGCAATCCAGCTAACAACAAGCGGTTCAGGTATGGTAGCAGCAAATCCCGCTGATTGCAGAGTTACACCACCAATCTGTATAGATGAACCGGCCATTGAAGCACTGGTTGAGAAATCAGCTACGTGGGTTTGTCCGTTTGCTTTCCATGAAAGGAAGCCAACGCAAGGCGGACAGTGAGTACCTCCACAGTCGATGTATTGCTCATCTCCGTCGATTTCTCCGTTGGTGCAGTCTCCACCTGTAGAACAAGGATCACAGTCTTCTCCACCACAGTCAATACCTTGCTCGTCGCCATTCATCATGAGGTCTACGCAGGTCGGACAAGGATCACAATCCGGTCCGCCGCAGTCGATTTCTTCCTCGTTACCATTCAACAATCCATCTCCACACAATTGTCCACAATCAACTTCGGTGTCGCCACCACAGTCAATCCCTTCTTCACCTGGATCCAATTGCCCGTTAAAACTCGCCAAACATGGCTCACATTCTCCTCCACAGTCAACCCACTGCTCGCCCAATTCTGGCTCCCAAATGAAGTTTTCGCAAGGGTCGCAAAGGGGACAGTTGACACCTCCACAATCAATGCGTTCCTCACCATTGTTCAATAATCCATCGTAACAGTTTGGTGGAATTTTATTGTCTTCATTCAGGCAAGATGCCATGAAAAAAGAGGTGAAAAAAACCATGACAAAACCTAGTAGAATGTGTGTCTGTTTCATGTGATACATAATAAATCGGAGTTCGAAGATACAACTTCTTACACGGATGTTGAAAATTATTCAAAGCAATCCTTGTGATGCCAACGATTGTACGTTGATTTCAACAATTTAGCCAACTAGAGTATAGTACTGCCAAAATAGCGTGATAGTTGCATCTTCACGTGATCTAGACGTAATTTTTCCTGAAAAAGCTCGTTGATGCGCTCGTTCTCCCTGCAAGCTTTCAACTCTTCTTCGATGCTGTGGATCATAACCATTACATGCCTTAGTTTCAATCGGTAAATGCAATCTTTTACCGCTTTGCCCAAGTTCATGTCTTCAGTTTCTGGGTAGATGTTATGTCGCAGGGTCCAATTCTCACTTACAGTATAAGGGAAACTGAGCAACTCGGCCGACAACTGAGCGAGGGCTTGATCGGCATGCTGCGAAAAAAACCGGTCATGTGGCAACTGTCCGTCGAGCAACTCACGCGCATACTCCTGCGTCAAACGTCTCAAAACGGGGTCGTGCAGCTCCATGGCTTCGTCTTGCAACTCAAAAAGCAAATACTCCGCAACAGTGATCTGACTTGATTCTAGCTCGTCTGATACAATGTTGTGTAGCTCGATGTTTACAGGCAATCGGCCATAGTTCAATATCAACCGCACCAAATCGCGTTCCTGCGCCAAAGCGCTCACCTCCAATTCCCGGTCGCGCGGTTGAATAACGGGCGGCAAATCAATCGGGGGGACATCTTGTTGCGGTGCTCCTCCTTCTTTGGTTTGCTTGCGTAAATGTTTGTTGGTCTCAATCAACAAGACCTGCTCATCAATGCCCAATAAGCTGCTGCACTCTTGTATGTACACGCTGCGTTTGATTGCGTCGGGTATCATAGCCACCGATTCAACAACATCGGTAATCATGGCTGCTCGTTTCAAGGGGTCGCCTGCTGCCTCTTCAGCAAGTATGCTTGTCTTGAATGAAATAAAGTCTTTCGACGCTTCAGCAATGTAGCTTCTAAACTCTTCAGAACATACTTTCTTCGAATATGAATCGGGGTCGTCGCCGTCTGGAAACAGCACTACACGTACGTTCAACCCGGTTTTTAAAATGAGGTTGATTCCTCGGAACGATGCGCGGATTCCTGCCGGATCTCCATCGTATAACACAACAATGTTAGGTGTGTACCGCTTGATCAATCGCACCTGATCTTCGGTAAGCGAGGTTCCTGAGGACGCTACCACGTTCTCAACGCCCGCCTGGTGCATGGCAACAACGTCGGTATACCCTTCAACCAAATAACAGCGGTCTTCTTTCACCATTTGGTTTTTGGCCAAATGGATGCCGTAAAGCACTCGCGATTTGTTGTACAGGGCACTTTCCGGACTGTTGAAGTACTTCGCGATCTTCTTATCGGTACGCAGTGTTCGTCCGCCAAACGCTATCACTCGTCCTGAAACGTCGCGTATAGGAAACATGACACGACCTCTGAAAAAATCAAAGGCTCCATGCTCACCTTCTTTCACCAATCCCGCTGCTACGAGCCATTTTTTTTCAAAGCCTGCTTGCTGCGCTGCCTTGAGCAAGGCATCACTTCTATCGGGTGAATAGCCCAGTTGAAACTTGCGTATGATATCGTCTCTAAAACCACGCTCCTGAAAATACGCTAGTGCAATGGCCTGTCCGTCTTCATCATCCCACATCGAGCGCTGAAAAAACTCGTTGGCAAATTGCGAAACGGCCAGCAATGATTCGCGCTCAGAACGCTCCTGCATGGCCTCCTCGCTTGGACGCTCTTCGACAATTTCAATGTTGTAGCGCTGAGCCAGCATTTTCAATGCCTCGGGATACGAAAGCTTTTCGTGCTCCATCAAAAAGGTCACAACGTTGCCCGCCTTGCCCGATGAAAAGCACTTGAAGATGCCTTTGGAGGGGATGACGTAAAAAGACGGGGTCTTCTCATTCGTGAACGGACTAAGTCCACGGTAAGCAGAGCCCGCCTTCTTCAGTTGCACGTAATCACCTATCACGTCTTCGATGACGGTGATGTGCATTATTTGATCTATGACCTCCCTTGGAATCATGCTCCAAAGGTAACGAAGTTCAAATTCTTATTTCGTCTCAAATTTGAACGGCATGGAGTACATCACACGTACTTTTTTGCCTTGCTGACTGGCAGGAACCATTGCTGGTAAATCTTCAAAACTGCGCAATACTTGCTCGTCAATGCGTTTGTGCAGTCCGCGTTCTATCTTTACATCCTCTATCTGACCAAATTCGTTAACCACAAAGCTGGTCCATACCGTGCCTGATATTACGCCTACCAAATCGCGCGGATATTGAATTTTAGACACCAATAAGTTGCGTAGCTTACCCTCCGAACACAAACGCTGCTCTTCGCGATTCAACACGTTTTCACAGTCGATGAAATATGGCAGTACCTCTACCCTTCCGTACGGTAGCAGTTCTGCAGGATCTCCTTCCACCTCTTTGTCGCCAACCGTTAGGTCGTCGAGGTCAAATGGCAATTTGAATTCATCTTCTGGTTCAACTTCTCCTTCAACATCTGGGACAACTTCAGGGACAAAGTCTGGAATAGGCTTCGAATATGTCTTCTTTTCTTGCTGCTGCACTTTCTCAATCTTAAAAAGTGGTGCCTCTTCTGATTCTAAATAGTTCGCGCTGCTCAGATAATTGAGACGTGAACCGTATACAGTGGTGGTTATTGAAAAGGCAATGAGCACCATGGAAAGGGTCACCACCAGTCCGATTTTGAAAAACACGCCGCGCTTGCTTTCCAAATCTGCATTTTTTGATTTTCGCTTTGACATAAGATTTGATTTTAGTGGGTTATATACTCATAACCGCACTGTACACGCGACATTGTGTTTTGGTTCATCTTAAACCGAAATAAATCGCAGTTCTAGAGATGGGAAGCAACGTGCTGCCGACATATAGGCTGGGCAGACGATTGCGTAAGGGCGCAGACGGAAAGCCCGCAGCGCAGCGAGGACTTGCAGGCGGAGACCGACCCTGACGGGGAGATAAAAAAAGGGCGCAACACCTGGTTCAGGGTTACGCCCAAAAAGACTAAATAAAGAGTGTTTTATTACGGTGCTAAGAGCTTGAAACCCTTGCCGTGGACGTTTATGATTTCCACGCGGGCGTCTTCTTTTAGATGCTTCCGAAGCTTTGCGATGTAAACATCCATGCTTCGTCCGTTGAAGTAATTATCGTCGCCCCAAATGGCATTCAATGCGTAATTCCGCTCGAGCAAACCATTCTTGTGTTTGCACAACAAAAAGAGCAATTCATTCTCTTTGGTGGTGAGCTTATCTTCCACGCCGTTGTGAAGCAGACGTTGTTTGTTGTAATCGAATTTGTATTCGCCAACCTCGTAGTCGGTCACCTCTTCGCCTTCAACTGGCAGGGCAGCGGCGCGGCGCAAAATAGCGTTGATGCGCACCATGAGCTCTTCCATGCTGAAAGGCTTGGTCATGTAGTCGTCGGCACCAGCCTTGAAACCAGTTAGCGTATCTTCTTTCATGCTCTTCGCGGTGAGGAAGAGGATGGGAATGTGGCGGTCTTGCTCGCGGATCTCGGCTGCAACGGTGAAACCATCTTTGTTTGGCATCATGACATCGAGGATGATGAAGTCGAAATGCTCGCGGCGGAACAGTTTTAAACCTTCAACACCATCTACTGCAAGCGTGGTCTCAAAACCTTTGGCTTTCAGATATTCTGTAAGCAAAGTGCCAAGATTGGGATCATCTTCGCACAACAATATTCTAGTGGCTTTCTTCATATTTTGCTGGTATAAAAACGTAAAACGTGCTTCCTTTTTTCAATTCACTCTCCACACGTATCGAGCCATGATGTTTTTCAAGTACGTTTCGCACGTAGCTCAAACCCAAACCAAAACCCTTTACGTTGTGAATGTTGCCTGTTGGAACTCGGTATAATTTATCAAATATTTTCTGCTGATTCTCCTTGCTGATTCCTATTCCGTTGTCTTTGAAGGTGATTTCAAGACCTCCAGAAACATTTCGACTTCCGACAACCAAAACGGGTTCTTCAAGAGAATATTTGATTGCGTTATCGATCAGGTTGTATACCAAATTGGTAAGGTGAACGGCATCTCCTTTCACAATTGGGTCTGAGGCTTCAAGCTCAAGCTTTATGCTGCCGCCGCGCTTTTTGACCTGTATGGCGATGTTCTTAATCACTCCCTTCAAGATCTCGTGCAAATTCAATGGCTCAACACTCAAGGTCATGTCGCCACGATCTAGAATGGCCGATCGCAAAACGTTCTCTACCAAAATCCCTAGGCGCTTGTTCTCTTCATTGATCATCCCGATAAAAGATCGCATCTGTGCCTCGCTGCCTCGCATGTCGGGATCGTTCAGCGCCTCACATGCCAGCGAGATGGTCGAAATGGGAGTTTTGAGCTCGTGGGTCATGTTGTTGATGAAATCATTCTTGATCTCTCCCAACTTCTTTTGACGGTAAATGGTGGTGATGGTGTAGGTGAAGGCCGCAAAAATAACGATGATGAGCACCGCCGATATCGACAACATAAGCCACATGGTTTGCAACAGGTAGCTGCGTTGATGTGGGAAAAAGATACGCAAATGGTATGTCTCACGAATAGCGTCGCCCGGAAACAACTCGATGTTATGCCCCAAGGTTTTAAAGTCATCCCTGTACTTTTCTGCCTCTTCTTCTAAAATCTCAGGTTGATCATAACGGTTGAAGACTCCAAAAAAATACTTGGCTGAAATGCCATGAGAGTGCAGCTGTCGCTTGATGAGGGAGTCGAGAAAAGCCGGACGTAACTCGCGGAGATCGCGGTAAATATCAATGTCTACAGCACCCTCCATTAAATCATCCATGAAACCACTCTGCTCCAAAATCTTCCCAGTCTCAAGCCCATAACTGCCCCATTGCTTGTACAGAATTGAATCCCGCACTTCTGGTCTTAGGTTCGAGTCGAGGTCTAGCTGATCGTGGTTTTTGCCTGCATCAAAGTCCATGTGCAGCTCATCACCCTCGCGCGAAAGCTTCAGTCGGGCATCTGCTGCTGCTGGAAAAGCATCTACAAAATATGCATCGCGATCGAGCTCACTCGCCACTTCAACAAGCGCCAATTGCACGTTGTGCTCAAACTCCTGCTGGCGAAGCAAAATACTATTGTTAATCCAATAGATCTGAATCGCCACCAAACCAATGAAGGCAGTAGATATGGTAACGACCAGAAGTTGAATGTACTTTTGCTTCAATGTATTGGATTGCTTTGAGCACCCAAAGTTACCCCATACTTCAAAGTCGTTGCATAAGGGTTGACTTTTTTTAACATGTGTTAACCGCGTATTAACACATCATTCGTCTCTAACCACCTACTTTTGACATGGATTCTGAACGAAGAACCATCTCATGATTATTTAGGTTAAAGGTCTTCTATAGCTAACAGCTTGATTACCTATTTCGAAACAACACTGAAAAGAGGCAACCTACACTTAGATTGTCTCTTTTTGTTTTCGCCTATTTCAACCTTTAGTCAATTCAACCTCGATTTTCGACAGTTCAGCCGAAACGCCTTTTTTCTCGCACTTGATCAATGAATCTTTGTACCCTCAAACTTTTGAAACATGCGTGCTATTTTCATTTTCTTCGTGTTGCTCGCGGCAACGATGGCGACAGCTCAATCAAACACTTCGAATATTCGGGGGGTTGTTACCGACGCTCAAAGTCTATTTCCACTTCCTGGAGTTACGGTGCTGGTGGTAGGCATTGACTCTATAATAGGTGCGTCAACAGACATCGATGGACAGTTTTTACTAAAAAATGTACCTGTTGGTCGCAATGCCCTGCAGTTCTCCTATATTGGATACGAAACGCGGTATGTATCGAATGTGCTTGTCTTCAGTGGTAAAGATTTGGAGGTGAATATGTCTCTCACAGAGTCGGTAATGAATTTAGATGCTGCAGAAATTGTTGCTGAAGACAAGTCAAACCAACCAAAAAACGACATGTCGACTGTGAGTGCACGCTCGTTCACTGTTGAAGAAGCGATGCGATACTCCGGGTCGCTGCAAGACCCCTCTCGCATGGCGCAAAACTACGCCGGAGTAAGCAATGCAAGCGACGACAGAAACGATATCATCATTCGAGGAAACTCGCCTTCTGGGGTGCTGTGGCGCATGGAAGGTGTTGATATCCCAAGTCCGAACCACTTCTCAACCCTCGGTACAACAGGCGGACCTGTATCGATGCTCAACATCAACAACTTGTCTAACAGCGACTTTCTTACTTCTGCTTTTCCTGCCGATTACGGGAATGCGCTAGCGGGTGTTTTCGATCTACGTCTGCGCAGCGGAAACAAACAAAACCATGAATTCCTCGGACAACTTGGCTTTAATGGATTTGAGATTGGTGCCGAAGGTCCGTTCAAAAAAGGGAAAAACGCTAGTTTCCTTTTCAACTACCGATATTCAACACTCGCTATTTTTAATGCCATGGGTCTGGAGTTCGGAACCGGATCGGCCGTGCCTCAATACCAAGATTTCACCTTTAAGCTCGATTTCCCTACCAAAAAAGCAGGGCGCTTCGGCGTGTTCGGCGTGGGTGGGACGAGCTTCATTGAATTCCTTGCAGAAGACGCTACCGAAAACAACCTTTTCAGCGCCGAAAGAGAAAACTCCCAGTTTGGCTCAACAACGGGGTGGACAGGTATTACGCACCAATATTTCTTCAATGAGAAGACGCGTAGTAATTTTGTTGTCGCTGCTTCTACTTCCGGCATCGATGGTTTTATTGACTCTCTTTCAACAATAAATGATTCGCCTACCCGCATTTTCGGAGTAGCGAACCGACAAGATAAATACTCCGCAATATTATCGGTAAACAGCAAGCTTAGCGCAAAACATACCATTCGCGCAGGAGCCCAAGCTGATGTGAATGCATTCTCTTTGAAAGACTCTGTTCTCTTCGCACCAGGTGAATACTTCACACAATCAGATTTCGATGGCAATGCGACCTTATTGCAAGCAAATGGGAGCTGGCAATACCGGCCGAATGAAAAAAGCACCCTCACGGCCGGAATGCACCTCCAACACTTTCTGCTCAACAACAGCTCTGCGGTTGAGCCACGAATTGGCTATAAATACCAAGTGAATCAGCAACATGCCTTAACGCTCGGTGCGGGCATGCACAGTCAGCTACAACCAATACCCGTGTATTTTACGCGCGAACGCTTGTCGCTAACAACTTCCGTTTTGAATAACGACAAGCTCGATTTTAACAAAGCATTGCACGCGGTTGTAGGACACAATTGGCAGGTGACAGAGTATTTTAGAATCCAATCAGAAGTGTATTACCAATATCTATATAACGTAGCGGTGGATCGCGACAGTTCTTCATTCTCCATGCTCAATGTCGGCGCCGACTTCAACATGCCCGACAATGGAGACTTGGTGAACAAAGGATCAGGTGAGAACTTAGGTTTTGAACTTACCCTCGAACGTTCATTTAATCGCGGATTCTATGTGCTTGCTACAGCCTCTATTTTCGAATCAAACTATACCGGAAGTGATGGCATAACGCGATCTACAGCCTTCAACGGACGATATGTATACAACCTACTCGGTGGAAGAGAGTTCGCGATCAAAGAAAACAAAACCCTCTCATTCGACACCAAAGTAACCTTGGCTGGCGGACGTTGGTACTCCCCTATAGATGTTGAAAACAGCATTGCCAATAACCAAGAAATTCGTCCAGAAAACACCGCTTTTGGTGACCAATATGCCCCCTATTTCAGATGGGATTTCAAAATTACGTTTAGAACGAACGGTAAAAAAATTGCACAACAATGGAGTGTCGATTTGCGCAATGTTACCAATCATCAGAATATTTTCATGCAGACATACAACGCTTTGAACCAACAAATTGAAACGCGCTACCAAATGGGCTTCTTTCCTGACGTGCAGTATCGCATCTATTTCTGATATTTCGGACTGTTAACAGGCTTATGAGGCAAAAATTGAAACGTTCGCAGTATTTGGGATTCAACGACACCTGGTTGTTGTTATTGGGCATACCCTTCGTTGCGATTATCATTCCCCCTGTTTTCTTCGGTTTGAACGTTTCAATAAAGGCAGAAGTATACTGCGATACGCTAAGTCGCGCATTGTTTTTCACCACCCTTATGTGGTTTGGAAACAGGGAGATCATGGTGCGTATTCGCAAAAAATTGCCATCGGCAGAAGATGATAAAAAAAGGATCCTGGCAGAGTTCTTCGGGGTAATGACATTCACTCTGGGAGTTAATATTGTTACCCTTTTGGGGTTGATATTTCGCCCGCATGAAGTGCCAGACTTTGCTATTCCCGGAATATACTCGAGTGTTTTTATTACCCTCTTCGTAGCGACAATCTATGAAACTATATGGTATACTGCGCGCTGGAAAGCAGCTCGCCTCGAAGCTACACTTTTGAGAAAAGAGAATTTACAAAGCCAACTCACAGTGCTGCGCAATCAAATCAATCCGCATTTCTTGTTCAACAGTCTCAACACGCTTACAGCAATCATTCACGAACATCCCGATAAAGCCGTAGCATTCGTCCGCCACATGGGCAACATGTACCGCAAATTGCTCGATGTCCACGAAACAGATTTGGTGACCCTTCAAAAAGAAATGGAACTGCTCAACCACTATGTTTTTCTTTTAGAAACCCGATTTGAAGACAAGCTCAACATACACGTCGAGATTGACCCCGACGTTCTCAGCAGCTATGTCGTGCCTTATTCATTGCAATTGACCATTGAAAACGCTATAAAACACAACATTGTATCGTCCAAAAATCCACTGCAAATCAACATTTCGAATCAAGGCGAAAATTTAATCATTGCGAATAACTTGCAACGAAAAAAACAAGAGCAAGAATCAACCGGTCTTGGCTTGAAAAATATAGACAGTCGGTATACAATCGCCACCGGAAAGCGAATCACTGTGATTGAAGAAGATGGCCTTTTCAAAGTAACATTACCGCTAATCAAAATTCCAAATCGTGCACATAATCATCGTTGAAGACGAAGGCCATGCTGCTGAGCGACTGCGTCGGATGGTGAAGCTGTTACGACCTGACTTTATTGTCGATGGTGTTTTCGAAAGCATTGAAGATTCAGTGGCGCATTTGAAGGCAAGCAGGCCTGATTTGATACTTATGGACATCCAACTGGCCGATGGTTTGAGCTTCTCGATCTTCGAACACATTGAGGTAGAGTGTCCTGTAATATTTACAACTGCTTTCGACGAGTACGCACTCCGCGCCTTCAAACAACATAGCATCGATTATCTGCTTAAGCCAATTGGAGCTGATGAATTGTCGGATGCGATTCAAAAATTCGAAAAGTATCACGCCCAAAGTAAACCTAAGAATGATCTTCTTGCCTTGCGGCAGATGTTGAAGGATTTTCAATCAGACCGCTCGTATCGGAAGCGATTTATGGTGCGTTCCGGAAATGGCTTGATGCACATTTCAGTTGAAGATGTTGCTTATTTCTTGAGTACTTCAGGAACTACATTTCTGATTACTCATAGCAACGAAAGGTTCATGGTCGAGCATACTCTCGACGTGCTTGAAAACGAATTGCACCCCGACGAGTTCTTCAGGGTGAGCCGTAAATGCATTCTTGCAGCAAACGCAATTCAACGCATAGAGCCACACCTAAGTCAGCGACTATTTCTGGAATTGCGGCCACATGCAGGAGAAGAAATCAGTGTTAGTCGACAACGGGCACGAGATTTTAGAGCATGGCTAGATAAGTAAAGTGGAATATTCTTTTTGCTCCTTTCAAAAGCAGTAATGGGCTTCCTTTTTTCGAATTATTATCAAATGAATTCGGTTTCAACTTCGTTGGATGATTAATAAAATTCAAGTTTAGAATTTTAATTTTATAGATTGATTATCCGCAAAGCTTCCTGACCCCGAAAAACGGCATCCACAAAGTTATAGCTAGCACCCACAAAGTCGTTGTCGGATCAGTGTTTCTAGCCAGTATGTTCGAAGTAACATAAGCTAAAAACATGTGCAAGAACACCTCCAAATTGGCAGAGTTTGACCTCATTTTCCCAACCAATGAATCTGCTGTTCATTATTTCAAGTGCCTACGAGAACAGCAAGGGTTGTACTGTCGCGATTGTGGCTCCTCCGGACATAAGTGGATTGAGAGAAAGAAGATGTGGCAGTGTTTAAGCTGTCGACACCGCATGTCGGTGAAGGTGGGAACCTTCATGGAAAACAGCAAAATGCCTGAACGCGATTGGTTGATGATGATTTTTTTCATGATGCTC
>WGNM01000041.1 GCA_016124575.1 Cryomorphaceae bacterium | reverse complement strand
TACGCAAAAACATTTGGTGGATTCCTCGTAAGAATGGCGTCAAAACTCGCCGCCATTGCTGTGCTTCAGAAAGTTAACATCGAGAAAGGAAGGCCTTTAAACCACATCAAGCATGCTTGGAGTTAATAGCACAACGCGTTACAATGAATAAAATTGCAGCAATCTGTTTTACCCTTTTCTCCTTTGTGAGTCTTGCTCAATTGCCATCAGATGGCATGTTGCTTCGGTATTTTTTAAACGGAGATGCTATGGATGTTAGTGGCAATGGATACCACGGTTTTGCTTCGAATGTTGAACCTTCACCGAATAGATTTGGAGAACCTGACAAAGCCATGTACTTCAATGGCGAAGATTCATACATTCAATTCCCAAACGTGAGCGAGTTGAAACCTGAGTTTCCAATATCGATTGCGTTTTGGGTGAAACATGAGTCACTTAACCCAGTTCACAATGTTTTGTTTTCAACCTCATTGGAGGAAGATAGAAATACAGGAGCATTTATGACATCAAACTCTACAGGAGCCTATGCAATTGGTTATGGTGATGGTGAGTATGCATATGGCGCTGAATCAAGAAGATCGTTGACTAGCAATGCAATTATTGATACTTTAGAATGGCATCATATAACAGTCATATTCAGATCAGCTCTTGATATGGAAATTTGGGTTGATTGCGTTAACCATGGAGGTCAATACAGCGGGTCTGGTGGTCCGTTGGAATATTCAATCAATCCTGGAAGTATTGGAAGACATGATCAACATATATCTTTCAGTGCGTATCATTTTGAAGGTTATATCGATGATTTTGCCTACTGGGATAGAGACTTAACCGAAGAGGAGATTGTTGCTATTTGCCACTACAAAGGCGCAGAAGTTAACGTTTCCAATATCGTTGACAGAAAGGAGATACTTATCTTCCCAAATCCTTCGAGTGGAATGTTTAACATTGACTACCCAATCGAGGGTGGAGAAATGGTTTCTGTTTACAATTTGGTTGGAGAGTTGGTTTATCAAGGTAACCTCCAATCGATACTTGATCTCAGTGATTTGACTTATGGAATGTATTTTCTTGAAATTAGTGATGACAAACAGAAAATAACATCCAAAATTCAAATTGTGCATTGATCGAGAATGCGCCGATATAGCATTTTCAAATCAACAGAAGTAGCTTCCCAATTTAATGTGCCGCTAATCGTTGCTGCTTTCGCCTTCGTCGCTTTTTCTTTTCTTTTTTCTGGTTGGATTATTACCTGATTCAGAACTTCAGCGAAGTCATTCGGATCATCTGCTTTGAAAACAAACCCTCCATCAATAGATTGAATCGTTCGTGACAAAGGAGGAGAAGAACTGACCATTACAGGAGATCCAGACATCATAGTCTGAAACAGCTTGTGCGGTATTGTGTTGTCGCAATGACCATTTGATTTGTGAGGTATGATGTTCAAATCGGCTGCTTGCATTACAGCAGAAACTAACTTGAAATCAATTGGTTTGTGAAAATGCACATGCCTCTCAAGATTCATTTTTACAACCAATGCTTGGAGATGTGCAATGTTGTCGTAATTGCCCCCACCTACAATGTGTAACGCAACCGAATTGTTGGAGAATTTGGAAATAAAGATCCCTAATCCTACAATAGCATCATCTAGTCCTCTGTGTGGACCTATCCCCCCGATGTACAACAGATTGAATGTGTTGGGGGTAAGAATTTCGTCAACTTTTTGAATGGATGAGTTTTGAAAAGACCTCGCAAATTGTATTGATTCAGTATTTGAAATGACATGAATTTTTTCTGCGTTAATTGAGTGGTCTGTGATTATTTTCGTCTTCATTTCCTCTACTACAGCGATGACATAGTCAGCATTTATACAAGCTCGTTGTTCAAATTTTTTCCACCTTGAGAACTTGTTGAAAAGCTTGTTTTTTAGCCGAATAATCTTCGATTTGCGCCAATTGAACCAAATTTCAGTCGCTTCAGGGTAGTTTTCATGCATGTCGAGTATTAGCTGCGCATTCTTCTTATTAGCTTTGAATATCGTATTGAACTGAGGTAAATCATGCACATGAATTGCACACGGTTGGATTTTTTTGATCATCCGACTTACTTTAATGAACATGATCGGATCGAAATTAAAAAGGCCAAGAAAAAGGTCGCGAATTCCTTTCGACAATTTAGTGCTTTTTGGTCCTGAAGATAATTGAAAACCAGGCCCTGAATAACTTGGAGGTGAATCGCTGGCACACATGATGTAAACATCGTATTCGGAAGCCAGTGCAGTCAGTTCTTTTTCTACTCTGAGATCCGTCGGGAACCGAGCGTCTAGAACCATCAAAATGTTTTTCGACCCAAGAATTTTCATTATGCAAATATAGGATTGAGCCGCCTTTATAGAACGAATAATCTTGTTTATCCGTTCGATTCGTTGTAAAGGTTTTAACTTTGTGGCATGCAGTTCAAACCAGGAGATCGTGTCCGCTTCTTAAACGACACAGGAGAAGCTCGAGTAGTCCAAATGATTTCGGCCACTGAAGTATTGGTGGTGGATGATAGCGGCTTCGACTACCCTTATCTTGCTAAGGAGTTGGTGTTGATTGAAGGGAAGATTGATGAGGAGTCGGCGTATCGGACGAATGATCCGGATGTGGCGGAGATTATGCTTCGCAACGTCGACCCAGCCAAATTGAAAGCCGCGAACAAAGATTTTGGCTTGAAATACAAGAACGAAGGAGCAGGAAATGCGAAGAAGCGAGGTGCAGTGCTTGAGGTAGACCTACACATACATGAGTTGGTAGACACCGATTTAGGCCTAGATCCCGGAGATAAGTTGGAGATACAGATGCAGCATTTCAATCGCATGATGCGTCACGCAGAATCAGAACGTATCAATCGCGTTGTGCTTATACATGGAGTTGGTGCAGGTGTGTTACGTTCTGAAATTCGAAAGCAACTAGAAATGTATTTTCCGCATGCTGAATACCACGATGCGTCTTATGCTGAGTATGGTTACGGCGCAACCGAGGTCATCATTCGTCAGCGTTGATTACTTTCGTGGGTCGATATATGGCGCTTTGATATCGTCTTTGCCCAGCGTGATTTCAATGTTACTTTCATACACCCATTCTCCTTTGACCAATAAAAATGCGTCGAAAGTCAAATCGGGACCGTAAAATGCCGGGTTGCCAACCATGGATGGGTGAGAAGGGGCGAGATGATCGAAGATGATGCGCTTTTGTTTGTCGTTGTATCGAAGGGATACGGCACTGTCTTCTCCATAATCGAGAAAATGGCGTTTCGGACTGCCTTTTTCAACCTTGAAAGCTGGCATTCCCAATCGCACCTTGTCGCCATTGAAGTGCAGAATATCTATCAGTTTTCTATTGGTTATCGCATCTCTGCCATCCCAACCTAATAGGGTATAGTACGTTTTTCCCTTGTTCGTTACCGGAATGATTTCGTAGTAGAGCGCACCTTGCCATTTTTCTGGCGTCATGTATTTTTGGGTAATGTTATCGTTGTCGCTCATGACATCATCAAGGGCCACCCATTTGATTTCGCCCTTCTTCTTATCTGCTACATATTGAATATAGCACCGATACGTGTTAGATAAATCTTCGTTTGGGATGTTCCACGTGTACATGCGGACAAGGTTATCTGATGAAGTCAGCACCCCCATCCATTTTACATTCGAAAACGGAAATTGCATTGATGCAGGCGTGGACAGAATTGTTTCTACCGTCGTTTTCAGTGAATCATCAAATTGCAGACGTTCAGTGTCGGATTTCGCATTGCGCAGTGCTTCAGAGAATCGAATCAATTGAAATTCAAGACTTTCTAGTGAAGCATCATCCGCGCCGCTGGCGCGAAGGAAAAAAATATTTAGGATAAGAGTTAACGAAAACAGCGCATACTTCATAAAGCGATAACGGAAAAAATGTGATGCTAGTGTGGCAAATATTGATCCGGAATTGGTGTTCCGTTGCTATTGTTGCTCCATACCACGTTTGTGATCCACCAGCGGGTGTTGTGATAGATCAATTGAATGGCGTTGATGCCTTGGTTTTTATTTCCGTTTATATCGGCTTCATACGTCTGCCAAACTTGCGCAATGCCATTGTACACGTTCACTTCAGCGCGTAATTCGATTTCTGTGAATGTCCGGTCGGAGCCTGAAAGAAAGATGCGGACGAAATCTTCGAGTGCGAAAGTGGTTGCTTGCGGTCCGTTGCCCGCATGTTCACTCACAACAGAGAATGTGGCGGAAGCGACAAAAAGGGAACGGAAAGACTCCCAATCTTCATTGCCTGTTGAGATCAGGTGAAGCACCTCTTTGCAGGTAGATTCGGGGGAATAGACATTTTGACTACTTGCATTATCAAAAAGTAACAACAAGGAAAGCAGCAGTAAAAATCGAAATGGCTTCATGGACGTAATTTAGCAAACCGCAGAGGCAATGCCATTACAAGTGCATGAATTCTTTTTTGGCAAGCAATTGTTCTTTGCTTTCTCGGTGCTTCGGATCGTCGACGCAGCAATCAACCGGACAAACGGCGGCGCATTGAGGCTCGTCGTGAAAACCAACACATTCGGTACACTTATCGGTAACAATGTAGTACACATCCATGTCGACAGGTTCTTCCGAATCTTCAGCGACAACATTTTTTCCTGAGGGGGTTACAATACTACCTTTGAGAGCTGTTCCATCTGAAAAACTCCAGTTGGCGCCACCTTCATAGATAGCGTTGTTCGGACATTCTGGTTCGCATGCACCACAATTGATGCATTCGTCGGTAATCATGATAGCCATGTAACAACAATGAATAGGTTCGTACTTTTGCACTGCAAATATAGGCAGAGAAATTCCGCTTTTTAAGGAAAACCCGCTACACAATGGAAAAAATACAATATAGAGACGAAATTGTTCGCTTAGGAGCGATTATGCGCACCTTGGGAACATCGCCAAGTGACCGATTGGAAGCGGAAGTGAGCGCGTTTATAGAGCAAATGGACGAGTTAATTGTTTTGGAGCAGCGACGCAATGGTTGGTTTACCGAAGAGAACGTTCGAAAAGCACTCAAGAGTTTTGGTGATGCGCTGACCGAGAAGAACTTGCAAGTTTGGTTAGGGAAGTACCCCGAGAGCAACGCAAAAAAGCATAAAGTTGGACTTGTTTTGGCGGGAAATATACCCTTGGTTGGTTTTCATGACATCTTGGTGACTCTAGTAACAGGACATTCGGCAATGGTGAAATTATCGAAAGACGACAGCCGATTGATTCCAGCTTTGTTCTCGGCTGTGCCGGAAATAAAAGACATTCAGTTTACCGACCGATTGACAGATTTTGATGCCGTAATTGCCACTGGCAGTGGGAATACATCGAGATATTTCGAGCACTATTTCAGCAAAGTGCCACACATCATTCGACGAAATCGCACTAGCGTTGCGGTTTTAACGGGCGATGAGACCCTTGAAGAACTCGACAGCCTTGCAGATGATATCTTTACCTATTTCGGGTTGGGTTGCAGGAACGTCACCAAGGTTTACATGCCACAAGATTTTGATTTAGACCGATTGTTCAACGCTTTTTATAAGTTCAAAGAATTGGGGAATCACAATAAATACGCGAACAATTACGACTATCACAAAGCATTGTGGATGTTGAACGGCGAAGATCTTTTGGAGAATGGCTTTTTGATTGTCAAAGAAGATGTGAGCATCGTTAGTCCGGTAGGAACCCTATTTTATGAGCGTTATTCAGACATAGAAGCGCTAAAGCAGATGCTTGAGGGTAGGAAAGATGAGTTGCAATGCATAGTAGGGAAGGGGTTTGTTGACTTTGGAGAAGCGCAGAAACCGCAGCTTTGGGATTATGCAGACGACATAGACACCGTAGAATGGCTATTGAATTTGTGACAGAAATGAAATAATGACGGAAAAGTTGCGTGATGCTTAAGTTGAGATTTATCGACAGAAACTGATACCTTTGTAGACTATGCAAGGCAAGAAGTTGATTTTGCTGCTTACCGCAGCGATTGGTATTTGGAGTTGCTCAACGGAAGTTGATTTGAATGCTCCATACGATTCAAAAACAGTAGTTTTCGGATTGCTTGATCCAGGGTTGGATACCCAGTGGGTGAAGATAAACCGCACGTGGTTAGGTGAAGGCAACAATGCTTTGGTGGCTGCCATTCGGGATTCTTCTGAGTATGAAGCGGGAGCATTTGTTGGTGTAGTGCAAGAGATTCAAAATGGGTCAGTGATTTCTACGTATGCGTTGCATGATACCTTGTTGGACAACAAAGAAACCGACGGTATTTTCTATGGACCGGAGCACAAAGCATATTATTTTGCCACTCCTGCAGGCTTAAATTCGAACTCTGAGTACCGTATCTCACTTGATTTTCCGAATAAAGTGGACGTAGAAGCATCCACCAATATAATAGCTACTGTTGTTGGGAATATCATTTATCCGCCGATAGGAAACGACAATTTTAAATTGAACTGGGCCACTGTTAGTCCGAACGGAACCACCTACGCCAACCAGAATATAAAATGGAGCAGCACGGCGAATGCGAAGCGTTACGAAGCCAAGTTGCGGATTTGGATAAAAGAGAAAGAGTATGCAGACAACGCACAAACACAATTGCTTGAAGAGCGCATTATTTCGCTTGATTGGAGTTTAGGCACTGAGTCGCCAGCATCTACGAATGGTGGAGAAACCATTTTGCTACCAGTAAATGGAGAGTCTTTCTACCGTTTTATTGCTTCTCGTTTTGAGGCGAATCCACGCATACGTCGTGAGCTTGGTATTTGGGATCCTGTAGTTCAAATTGCACGATCATTCGATTTGGTTTTAGTCGTTGCGAATGAAGAATTGGATACCTACTTGGATATCAACGAACCTGTAACTGGAATCATTCAGGAACGTCCGGAATATACCAATATAGCGAACGGACTGGGATTATTCGCTTCTCGATCATCGCAAGAAGCACCAGGGTATGGTTATACTGATGGTACAATGAAAGAATTGGCAATCGGAGAGTTTACATCTACCCTTGGGTTCTGTTCTCCGAACCCATTCAATGAGTTTTATTGCGGCGAATAAGGCTTATCCAACTTCAAAAGTGAATATCTGTTTGTAGGAATTGTCGGACAAGGATGTAGGCGGTTTAATTTAGCGTCTACTCCGAATCATGGAAGAACTAGACGACTTTCGAAGTGAGACACCACAAGCGCACTATCAATACACCGATGGCGTGTTGCGTATTACTTTGAAGCACGATTTGATAATCGATTTACGCACGGCACAGAAGATTGAACATTTCCGCTTGGAGATGACACGGGGCTATGCGATACCTGTTATGTTGGTTATTCCAGGAGACTATCTATTGCTTGACCCAGAGGCTTTTCGTTATTTCACTTCTGATCGAGCCATGCAAGGATGTTCTGCCTTGGCAATGGTCATAGACGCCCCATTGCGTGTGTTACTTCGCAATTTTTCGTTGTTTTTTCACCGTATGGAGAGTCCAATCCGCATCTTTACAAAAAGAAAAGAAGCAATGATGTGGCTTTTTGAAGCTGCTGTAAAGTCTAAAATAGAACCCGAGGCTGAGTCTGAATCCGTTTAATGCGCGATCACAATTTGTTGGCGGTCCAGATGTCCTGCTGTTGATAATTCAACCACGTACATTCCATTCGCAAGGTGGGCGGTATTTAATACCCTCACATTGGTTTCGCTCATTACCAATTCCCCTGTGATGGAGAACACGCGAGCGTCCATTTGTTGGTTCACGCTATTCGCAACTTGAATGAACTCGTTTGCAACAGTTGGGAATACCTGAAATATTGGAGCAGTTATCTCTGAAACACTGATCGGCGTGTCTAAATAGATCACCTGACTTGCGAATCCAAGGTTGTAAACAGCTTTCAAAACCGGCACTCCTTGTCCTGCTGCCAACCAATGATATTCTGTTGAGTTGCGCGGCAATGAAAAACCGAAACCCAGTGCATCAATGTACAGTGAGTCGTTGGCGGCAATGTCCATTTTGAGACGCAGACATTCATACGTCGCATTTGGGAGCACCAAAGTTCCGTAGCCATCTACTTCGTATGAGCGTGTTTGTTTGAGCAAATAACTCCCCAAAGTAGGAATGGAGATAGGCCATTCAGAGTATGATTCATTGGTGTTTCCCATCTCCAAAGGGAAGTCATAAACCACATCAGTAGGGTTTGTTTGAGCTGGTACAGGAATGCTGTTGACAGTTGCACCGTATCCAACGATGCGGAAATCGTCGTTACTATTTTTGTAGAATTCATAGAAATTTTCAAACGAAACTTGTGCTACACTGAAGCCTTCTGTTTGAATTGTATAGCTCGCCAAATGCGCCTGGTCAAATGGATTATTGAAGAGGAATTGGTAGGTAAATGGGGCGCTGCTGATATTGGAATAGGTGCGAGTGTTTTGTCCCGTTGAAGATAATGTGTTGTAATTCCACGTATATCCGCTGCCCGTTTCTGTAAAATCGAAGCCATCGAAAACGCCAGCCGTTGAAAGAACGTAAGAGCTGCCAGTGCTAGGCATATCGGCTGAAGTAATTGTGATTTGAGCGTTTGCGGTAATGGCAGCCGAAAGAAGCAAAGTAGATAGAATTCGTAGCATGCTGATATGTTAAGACGTTATTCGGTTGGTTTCTTAAGCTTGAAAAGCTCGTACAAGTTATCAAATTCTTCTTGGTAAACAATGCTTAGTCCTTGGGTGTACGGACTTTGCTGCGTGTTCAACAAGTCATATTGATTCGATTGGTTGTAGACAATGACCCTTAGTCGGCCATCTTCGCTTATTTTCAATTCCATTTTAATATCTCCAATCAAGCTATTTGGGTCTTCGCCACTCGCTGCTGAGCGAGCGTGAGCGACACCAAAGTTGCCCGAAAGCAGCAACCGTTCATTGAACAACTGTGTGGATAGAGCGACAGCGAGTTCATCGTTACTAATCTCATCTCCAGGGGCATAGTTTACCCCGATATCGAAGTCTTCAGAAATCTGTGAGAGCCAGTTGCTTATCTGCGACGATAGCAGTTCTGTTGGGTTTTCAGCTAAACCGAGTGAGCTGGTTGTTCGTGCGATATCGGGAGGAGTAAGGAAACGACGTAAAACAAGGAGAGCAAATGCTTGTCTGTTCATTTCTTGCTCCGTATTGATTGCGCTCGCCACCCTTGCTTTGGTTAACTCATCGGCACTTGGGAGGTTAATATTGAATCCGATGTTTGGATTGAAGAGTTTGCCGCTAAGGTCCATGAATAGATTTACCGGGATGCGTTGTTTGTATTGATCACCTGTTCCTTCGGGCATCAATTCATAGACACTGGTATTGAGGCGGTATGCAGTTCGCAGATTGATATCGGCATCAAAAGGGTCGCCGTACCATGAGATACGTCCGCCTGGTTCCAAATCAAATTCTTTGTTGATGAGGTTTTTTAGCGTAAACAGATACCTACCCTGAAGCACTTCAACATCGCCAAACATGTTGAATGTGCTCAGATTCGAGATAGCCATGTTCAAATGCCCTTTTCCTCTTCCGCGCATTTCATCTCCTACGGCCTCATCGAATACAATCCGAAACTGAGCATCTGGAGTGATATCAAGTTCGAGGTTCATATTGATACCCGATAAGTCCAATGGCTCTTCATCTGATTCTGGCGCGTTGTGGTCTACGAAGGTTATGAAATCAGCGAAATACACCTCTTCAGACCCGCCCATAGGTAGGGAGATGACAGTTCCCTTTTCAGTTTTTACATTGACGTCAATTCCCAAATCGTATTCCGTGCCGAAAACGCTGACATATCCTGTTGCATACGCCTTTCCGAAATACATTGAATTATCGTCTTCACTGGTATTCATGACAAGGAAAGGTTTGTCTTCCATGTCGAGATAAACGTCAAAGTTCCAATCACCGAAGTTGTCGTGTTGAATGGTACCAATCAGAAACGCAACATTGCCTTCTTCATCTTCGGTGCGCACTCTGTCGATTGTAAACATGTCGGGATAAATCCCGCACGATTGCTTCAAGTGGTAGGTCGTATTGAGATAATCTACGTGCAGGCTGGCATCTTCGAAATCAGCTTTACCCTTCAATTGCGGTGAGTCGATGGTGCCAGTGATATTTACTCGTCCAGAAATATTCCCACTGATATTTGAGATTCCTTCTTCAATGAATCCATTGATAAATTCCAGCGGTAGATGTTCAAGTTCGCAATGTAAATCGATAGGACTTTCTGTATCATCAGGGTTATAATACCCTCCAAAAACCAATGTTTTTTCATTGATGCGATCAATTTCGCCCCCAATGATCAGTCTGCGCTCTTTATTGTCCCACGAGCTTTCTGTACAAATGTCGCCTATCAAATAATCATTGAGCGTGTATTTAATGGCTGTGACATCGCACGTAAGAGTTGTTTTATTGTATAAATCCCGGGCGGTTAGATTTCCGGTCACCAACCCCCCCATCTTGATGCCTGAAGATTCGAGGATGGGATCCAATCCTTTCAAATCGACATTTTTCAATTCTGCGGAGAGGGGCAGAGATGGATTTTCCGAGATATCACCAAAGATGAGAATGGATTCGCTCTTATGGCTCAGGAAGAAATTCTCGATGTGGACATCTTTGTTGGCGACATTTATTTGGGCAGTGTCTACCAGTTGCCACGGTGCATCATCAAATGTTAATGTCGCTTGGGTAAGCATCGTATTGATTTCTGTATTGCTCAGAATCGTTGTTTGGGCGATGATTTCACCTTGAATTAAATCGGTAGGTTCGCCCCAGCCAATGTTGGCGAATAGAACTTCTGATTCGTTTCTGACATCTAAGCTAAAAGATTCGAGGGCCGTGCTTCCGTATGAAACACGGTCAGCAAGCACTGAGAGAAAGAGTTCTTTCGTAGGACGCGTCACATCAACAATCAATGAATCCATTGCGAAATCGAGGTATGTGACCCTATCGCTTTGGAAGATACCTTTCAATGCACTCGTCTCATCGTTCATCTGCAATGCCAAATAAGAATTGTCGGCGAGGTAGAGTTCGGGAATGAAGATTTCGGATACCAGTTCGAACGTATGGACATCCAATTCGATGGTGAAATTCTCTTTTCCCTTGAAGTTTTTTTCTTTTTCGATGGTAGGAATCACATCGGCGAGTATGCTTCTGAAGCTATGATCCAAACCATCAAAGTCGAATTTACCCTCCAATTTACCAGAGGCCACATTCGAATTCAAAATGAAGCTTTTTCCATCTTTCGTTTGATTCATGTGCAGTTCAAAGTGCTCGATTGGGAACTCGCGGTCGATGGTACAAAACAAAACCTCATCACCTACGATGTCGCCGTTGATGTTGTTGAGGTTCGATCCTTTTCCTTTGATGTTAAAATCTCCCGAAAGGCTTGTGTATCCTCGCAGTTTTGCGAGATTGAGAGCGCCGAAATTCAGGTGCGTGATTTGAGTTTTAAAATCCACAGAAGGGACTTTTCCGGAAAAATCAATCAATCCCTTAAATCCTAGCTGTGCGTTGTCGTCGTTAATGGCTAGATCTCCATTGAAGAAATTCTTTTTGAAAGTACCTGCAGCAGTTATATCGGTGTAACGGTAACCTTGCACTGCAATATCGCTGATGATTCCATCAACTTCGATGTCGAGATCGGAGCGGGTCAATCCTTCCCCTTTCACATCAAACGAACACGTCAGCGATCCCAATTCGGGCGCTGAGTAGAATTTACCGAGGTTGAATTTATCGGTTCTCAGACTACCGCTGTAGGTGTATACTTCATTCAACTCTTGTAGTTTGATATCTGTAGACACAGATCCGATAGCGGTGGTGATGGTACCAAACGATACAAAATCGGTTAAGAACCCCGTGAATTTCCCCTTGAAACCAATATTTCCGAGTTGCTTAAAGTTCTCAGGAGTTTGCAGCAGTTCATTGCTATCAAATGGGTAGAGTGGAATGCGGTCGAGTTCGGCTTTGTTAGCACGCAAATCGTCGATACTGAAATCGATGAAGGTTTCGTCTATCCTTGGCAAGCCAGCCAGGTCGATTTTACCTTTGAACCAGGTATTGTCGTCGAGTTTAACGAAAAGGTCTCTCGCTTTGAGGTTTGCCACTGGTCCGCGCACGCGGCCTTCAAATTCTACTTTGCGATTCAATCCATAAAGGTCCGTAGAGAAATACCACAGATCTTTAAAATCGAGTACCGATCGTTCAAATTGATGGCGCATGACAACCTCCCGGGTGAACTCGCTGTACGAACTCCATGGAGCAATAAATGAAAGATCGCCGATGAGGTGTGTACCGGGTGTTTTTAAATTCATTCCGCTTACCATCATGGTGTCGGGACGAAGCTCAAACTGCCCCGTGAGATTTGACAACTCAAATCCTGTTTGTTCCTTAAAACCGAGCTGATCAATGGTAGCAAGCATGTAATCTCCAGCTTGGGATAAGTGTCTGGCTTTAATGTATAAATTACTAATATCCAGATGGTTAAGGTCTATCAGTGTATCTATTGCTTCATGGTTGTTGTCGTGATAAACAAAATGTCCGTTTCTTAAATCTATAGCGCTTAAGTCGACTGAAAACAGACTGGTATCGGTAGATTCCGACGAGGAGAAGTTGTTGAGTAAGTGATCCAAATTGGTGAGACTATCACCTTTCGATTGGATCAGTTTAAAGGTTGGTTCAATGAGTTTCAGGCTTCGAAGATTGAGTCCTTCGAAGTTTTCATTCAGATGAATTCCCGACAAGCTAATTTCATTTCCCGCGAACAAGGTGTCGCCATTTTGGTCGATGGCAGAAACACCGCGAAAGACAGTTTCAGCTGGGAAACGGATATCGACAGAAGCGATGTCGAAAGCGAAGCCTGTTTTCTCTTCGAGGCTGTCGGCAATGCGATTAATTATATAAGTTTGAACAGGCGGCAGTTGAATTAGAATCCACAACAAGATCAGTAAGGCGAATACGCTCAGAAGTATGCGAGTAAATATGCGTAGGGCCTTTTTCATTTTCAGCTAACGAAGATAGATAGAAGAGTTGGTGTGTTGTTGTCTATTTACATTCATCATTCACAATGGGATGTCGAATGTTTTTAACGTGCTACCTTTGTAGCAAATTTCAAGCCTTTTGGACTACTTCGCTAAAGAGAGATTAATTCTTGCAATAGAATCAAGTTGTGACGACACGAGCGCTGCTGTATTGCGCGGCAACACTGTACTTTCAAACGTTGTTTCTTCTCAAGAAATCCACGCGCAATATGGCGGTGTGGTGCCTGAATTGGCGAGCAGGGAACACCAGAAAAGCATAGTTCCTGTTGTAGAGTTGGCGTTGCGAAATGCTGGCGTAGATAAAAAAGACCTTGAAGCTGTTGCTTACACGCGTGGGCCAGGTTTATTGGGTTCGCTTTTGGTGGCCAATTCGTTTGCGAAAAGTTTGTCGATTGCACTCGGTATACCCTTGCTAGAAGTTCACCACATGAAGGCTCATATACTCGCGCATTGCATCGCAATGGATGGTCAAAAGAACCCGGTATTTCCATTTTTATGTTTGACCGTTTCGGGTGGACATACACAACTTGTTTTGGCAGAGAGTGCGGAAACCATGAGGATATTGGGTCAGACGTTGGACGATGCTGCTGGCGAGGCTTTCGACAAGACAGCTAAACTGCTTGGGTTGCCTTATCCGGGAGGTCCTTTGATTGATAAGTTTGCCAAACTAGGAGACCCCAAGCGCTTTCAGTTTTCAAAGCCAAAAGTTGAGGGCTTGGGTTTCAGCTTCAGTGGATTAAAGACAGGTGTTTTGTATTTCTTGCAAAAAGAGATGCAGCAGAACCCGAGATTTGTACAGGAGAACCTGAATGATATTTGCGCGAGCATTCAATCGACAATTGTTGAGATTTTGGTCGACAAAACCAGAGAAGCGATGTCGATGACGAATGTCAAACAAATCGCCTTGGCGGGAGGGGTGAGCGCCAATAGCGCCTTGCGTGCAGCATTTATAGAGCTGGGCGAACAGACAGGCGCGAGCGTTTTTATCCCGCCGTTTTCTTACTGTACAGACAATGCGGCCATGATAGGAATAGCCGGACAATTTTTATTTGAAGCAGGAGTTTTCGGTGAGTTCTCATCCGCGCCGCTGGCGCGATGGGAATTTGGCACCAAGTAGAAATGATTATACCATTTCGAGCGCTTCTTTAGCAGGCGTAGCGACATAGGTTTGCATTGGTTCCCAATACGTTTTGCGCCAAGCTTCTGTCAGCCAACCGTCGCAAGTTTCAGGTACTCCGATGTGATTTAACGTTACACAGGTTGTCCCGTTCTCTGTGCGCTCAAGGGTGATGTCTACAATAGAGAAATGTCCGCGCGGAAACTTACGATGCGTCCACGCTAACACCATCTGCTTATTCTTCACAAGTTTCAAAAAGTATCCTGTGTGGTTGCGGTTACAAAATGCGAAAGCGCCCCCTTCAACAGGGTTGATTTCAGCCGATTTTTGGGTAAAGGCACCGTGTTTTTCAGATGTCATTAGCAAGTCGTACACATCGGCAGGACGAGCATTGACGTTGAAAACTTGAAATATATTTGCAGTCTTTATCTTCATGGTTTTCGCTTTCAGGTTATACCAAAGTAGCAGACATCGACCAAGAAATTGCAAAAAGTAGGACAAGAGTTTTGAACAACTCGACCAATAGTGGTGAAATGTAGACTGAGTTTGAGAAGCGAAAGACGAATTAGAAATAGTGCTGGCGAACCGCAAATTCCAACTTTCTGCGGTATTCCGTTTGAAGCCACGTAAGGTAGCTCTCGGTGGTTTTTGAAATGCAGTAGCTGTATTGTTTGATGCGGAACTCGATGTCTTTATCAAGCAGTTTTATGAGTTCAAGCGCCTCCAACAAGTCTTCACCGTTTTCAACAACCATGAGGGTATGTTCGTTGATAGACAGTTGAATAACATCGCGGGCTTTGCCGCCAGCCTTCATGACATTGTGGTATTCTTCTTTTATATCGAACTCACCAATGACAGAGTTTAAGAAGCGCACTCGGACTTCTTCAGGCATATCGTAGACAAATTCTTTCTCGATTTCTTCATCCGAGTATAACCCATCGATGAATGAATTCGGGTTTCTGAAAATGTCTTGCCAGTTGATATGATTCTCCCACAAACCAAATCTGCGTGCATTGTTGCCCAGATCTATGATGTTGAATTCTTTTTTGCTCGGCAGAACACGAGAGCCGCGACCTATCATTTGGTGATAGAGCGTAAGCGACTTCGTAGCACGGTTTAAGATGACCGTTGAGACCTCAGGCTCATCGAATCCGGTTGTAAGGATACTTACCGAAGTGAGAATTGCATCTTTTTTCGTGTGAAACCATTCAAGAATATCGGCGCGTTCTTTTTCGGAGTGCGTATTGTCGAGGTGCATGATCTCGTGACCAGCCTCTTTGAAAAGAGCATATACCTGTTTGCTCGTTGCAATTCCGTTGTTAAAAATCAATGTCTTCGAACCTTTCGCTTTTTCTTCATAAGCATAGAGCAGTTTCTCTTGCATGAAAAAATTGCCGTATAAACGTTCTGACGAGCTCACCGTGTAGTCGCCGTTGATGCCTATTTTCAGAGAACGGAGGTTAACATCGTAGCTGTATGTATTGCCTTGCGAAAGGAATCCCTTCTTTATCAGCGATTGAATCGATTCACCTACGATGAGTTCTTGGTAATTGTCTTTAAGCGGCAACTTGATGTTAGAGCTCAGTGGTGTGGCCGTAACACCTAAGATAATTTGATCTTCGAAAAACTTAAAGAGCTTTCTGAATGAGTTGTAGTGAGCCTCATCTATGATTACCAATCCGAGGTTTTCGAGCTCCATCTTCTCATCGCTCAAACGGTTGTTGAGCGTTTCAACCATCGCTACAAAACAAAGGTGCTCGTGCTCATCGGGCAAATCTTTTATTTTGCTGTTGATGATTTTATTGTTCACCCCAATGTCGTTGAGCATCCTGCTTGTTTGTGCTAGCAGCTCAATGCGGTGGGTAAGAATAAGTACCTTTTTGTGTGTTTCGAGAATAAAGCGCTTGGCGAGTTCGGCGAAAATAACAGTCTTACCACCACCAGTAGGCAATTGGAAAAGCAAATTGTAGTTCGCAGGGTTTTTGCTGAATCTATCGAATATAGTATCGATGGAATCAAGTTGATAACCGTAAAGCTTCTTGCCTTCGCTTCTTTCTAGCCTTTCTAAGAGTGGATTGATCATGCGATCTGCCGAAAAAATTGATTTGCAAAGGTACTCACATGATTAACAAATAACCAAGTTGAAAGCAATAGTTTGCAATTACTTTATCAACGTCTTTAAAACAGTTTTAGGGTGTTGACTAGTCATTTATGTATTACTATCTGACAGCTAGGGTATTACAGATAATTTCAGGTTTTATTATGGGATTTGACGACGGTGAAGATTACGATATATAAACATCTGACCATCTGGAATTAGAGTCAGAAACAAACCAAGAAGACAATTCAGATCTAAAAAAAGTAACTTCGCTTTATGGTTGTCCGCATTGAATCATCATGGAAATACATGCTTGCCGATGAGTTCGAAGCACCGTACTTCAAACGGCTCACAGATTTTGTGAAGCAAGAGTATTCCGCTACTCGCTGTTTTCCGCCGGCTTCGTTGATTTTTAATGCATTCGATATTTGTGCGATAGACCATGTGAAGGTGGTTATTCTCGGACAAGATCCGTACATCCGGCCGGGACAGGCGCAAGGACTTTCGTTTTCGGTTCCGCGGGGTGTTCCTTTTCCGCCATCTTTGGAGAATATTCTCAAAGAAGCGCAAGAAGATATAGGCACACGAAAACCTGAAAGTGGAGATCTTACTCGCTGGGCAGAGCAGGGAGTGTTGCTTTTAAATTCAACGCTCACAGTGCGAGAAGGTGAATCGGCTTCGCACGCAGGAAAAGGGTGGGAGCGCTTTACAGATGCTGCCATCCAGGCCGTGAGCCTGCACAAAGATCATGTGGTATTTATACTTTGGGGCAGCTTTGCTCAGAAAAAAGAGGCCCTTATTGATGCTTCGAAACACTTGATCCTCAAGGCACCTCATCCATCACCGTTGTCGTCTTATCGCGGCTTTTTTGGCTCAAAACCATTCAGTAAAACCAATCGCTGGCTCAATGAACATAACATGGAATCGATTATTTGGTAGTCTGTTACTTTTCGTTTTTTTCGCCTTACTCGGCGGATGTGGAAAGGGATACGATGAAACACCGCCTGCAGTTAGTGGGGTCAATGTTTCTGCGAATGAAATTGTGCCTACCGTAGCTGGAGGTATTGTTTCGATCGAAATGGCTTTTTCTGATGATCAGGAATTGAATCAAGCGATCATGATGGTAAAACCTGCCGATGATTTGGACGGTTTTTTTTCTTGGACAGAAGGTGATTGGAATGCTTTCAAATTGGTTGAATTGAACGGTGACAACACGTCACAAACTTTTACGTTACTGGCTCCCGACAGTGCGCGTGGAAAGCACTTGGTTTCTATAAACGCCATCGATGCGCGGGGAAATGAGTCGGAAACGTTCGAGTTTTTTATCGATGTGCAAAACGGTTTGTTGCCATACATTGATGTTTCATCGATCAACGGACAATCAGCTTTACCGATTCAACTGCAGGCAGGACAGCCTTTGGAGATGCAAGGGATGATTAATGGAGGCGGAATATTTTCGTCTTATATTGTTTCAGTAAACGACAGTGCGGTGATCTCGGCAGACCCTTCAAGCAGCATGGTTGGTCTTGATTTTTATCCAGCAACAGTGCCATCGGAAATGTCGGGTACGGGAATTTTATCTATTTACGTGTCGAATGGTTCAACTGCTAGCACGCGAACCTTTGCTATAATTATCGACTAATCGAGCATCCAAATCGCTTCGGCCAGTTCATTGGCAGTTTTTAAGTCGCCCGTTTTTCGCGCCAATGCCACACCATGCTTGTAAACTTCGATGGCTTGGTCGATTTTCTCATCTTCTTCAAGCAGTTTACCTAACTGATAGTACTTCGGTAAATAATCGTCTGATAGATGCTCCAAAGCTTCTACTGCGGCTTGTCTTTCACCTATTTTTATAAACTCGAGGGCAAGGGCATATTGCAAGAATTGATCAGATGGATCTTCTGCCAACATCTGTTGTATTTGAGCAATCCTACTCATCGTTTTAATACGGTAAGTATATGATCTTCAGTGAAATGAAGTCCGACATGTGAGCCAATGTTCATCGGGGTGTCGGAGCTAACATTGAAATGAATGTCGTTGCGCTTCAAATGGACAAGATACGAACGTCCTTGATACATGGAGGATGTTACCTCATACTCACTACCCGCTGTGATACGCGTATGTTCAGATCGAATGATGTTGGCAGTGTCGGCTGTTTCTGAAACGATATTGAAGGTGCCAAGCAAACCGGCGACATAGGTATCGGCCGGACGAAGGTAGATGTCTTCAGGGGTTCCTATTTGCCTTACTTCTCCATCTTTTAAGATGATGATTTTATCAGCGATGGCCAGCGCATCTTTCGTGTCGTGTGTTACAAATACAGACGGGATGTCTTGACTTTTGAGCAACTCTCTCAGCTCTCTCCTGAAATTGAACTTCAGCGATTCATCGATATTAGAGAAGGGCTCATCGAGCAGCAAGAGTTGCGGCGATGCAGCCAATGATCGGGCTATAGCGACACGTTGCTGTTGTCCGCCGCTGAGCTCATGCGGTTTTCGTTTTTCCAACCCCTCCAATCCGACCATATTCAGGAAAACTGAAGTTTTCAAATTGGTTTTCATTCCCAATTCGATGTTCTTTTTGACATTCAGATGCGGGAACAGCGCATAATCTTGGAAAACGAGTCCGACATATCTATGCTCGGGCATCATGGCATAGTTTGCATTGCACAGCAATCGGCCATTCATATTCACTTCACCGGCATCGGGGTTTTCAAATCCTGCGATGATGCGCAACAAGGTTGTTTTCCCGCTTCCACTTTCACCCAGCAGTGAAATCAGCTCTCCTTTTTCGGCTGTAAAAGAGCAATCAGACAGGACACTAGCGTTGCTGAATGATTTTGAAACTCCCTTTACAGTTAGAAAATGGTTCATCGTGATCTCAGGATTCGGTGCAACAAAAGTACGGGAATCAATCCTACTATCACTACCGATAATGCGGGCAAAGCAGCACGTGTAATCATTTCATCGTCTGCATATTCAAAGGCTTTTGTTGCCAGGGTGTTGAAGTTGAACGGACGTAGAATTAGGGTTAGAGGGAGTTCCTTGAAAATGTCGATGACAACCAGTGTGGTTGCCAAGAGGATGCCTTTTCTTGATAAAGGGAGGAAGATTTTAACCAACAAATTTTTCGCTGATAGTCCTACCGATTGTCCAGCCTCAAACAACCTACCACTTTGCTTCTCACTTTCAGCATGTAACGGCTGATATGCCACCCCTGCGAACCTAACAGCGTATGCAAATAAGAGTGCCAAAAACGATCCCGCCACAATCATTCCTTGGTTGAATGTATTGTCTACCAAGCGGGAAAAAAGCATCACGCCAATAGCGATAATGGCCCCTGGAATGGTGTATCCAACGGCGATGCTCTTCCCAACCCAAAAGCCGTATTTCGATTTTACAAGCTGTCGAACAAACTGTGTAACGACGACAACCAACAACACCAGCGCGGCTCCGCCAAGAGCACAAAGCAATGAGCTTCCTGCCAGTTTTGGCCATTCGGCAATGGCGTGCGATGAATCTGCTATGCTCAAGAGGTAGAACAGATATGCCACAGGTGCTATGAAGGCTATGAAAAAGATCCCGCATGCGTAACTTGTTGCTAGAAAGGCTTTTACGCCTTGTAATTGTCGTTTTTCAAGCGGACGTGACCGATGAGACTCTGAAACCTTATTCCGACGATTGTACCATGATTCTAACAGGCCAAGCATCACCACTATGATGAACAAATACATGGCAAGCCGAACTGCAGACCCCAAATCACCCATTGAAAACCAAGCAGTAAAAATGCCAGTAGTAAAGGTTGGTATTCCGAAGTATTTCATGGCTCCGTAGTCGTTCAAAACCTCCATCATAACGAGGAACACCCCGCCAGCAATTGCAGGACGTAGCAACGGCAATAAGACTTTTCGAATCAGCGCATTGCGCTCTAACCCGAGAGAACGAGCACTTTCGAGGTAGCTGGTGTACCTGCTTTCTATGGCTACGCGCGTGGTGGCGAAGACATACGGGTATAAAACAAGTGATAGCACCGCTATGAGTCCGGGCATGCCCAAAATATTCGCGTACAAATCATTTTTACCGAAATGTCGACCTATCAGGTGCAATGGGCCTGAATACTCGAAAATACCGGCATATACATAAGCTGCTATGTATGCCGGAAAGGCGAGGGGCAGTAGGAGTGCTAGGCGGAAGAATTTAGCGCCAGGAAAGCGATACAACGAAGTAAGCAAGGCCAGACTGGTGCCTAAAAACAAGGTGCTCAAACCAACACCCGCCACAAGCGTCAATGTGTTGATTGCATAGCGGGGGAGCTGCGTATTCGAAAGCTGGTCGAAACTGCCGCCATCGGCAGCGATGCTGGTGAATAGAAGAAGTAAAGGTACAAGGACAAGTGCTGCGATTAGGGTTGCCAAAATGAGCCAACCGCCGCGCCGCACGCGCAAAAAACCAGGCTTACCTAGTCCAGAATATGGAGCATCAGTTCCAGCCAACTTCGTTATAAATCTCTACTGATCGCGCATTTAACTCTCCTAAATTTTCAAGAGGCAGTCGGTCTTCGGTGAAAGACCCCATGTTCTTCAATAAATCTGAAGCCGCGGCTTCTTTGTTGACAGGGAACTCGTAGTTGGCGTCGGCGAATTGTTGTTGGACATCCTTGCGCAGCAAGAACTCTATCAATTTCAACGCATTGTCTTTATTTGGTGCGTATTTCGCAATGCCTGCTCCCGAGATATTAATGTGTGTCCCGCGGTCATGCTGATTTGGAAACAAAAGCTTCACTGCTTCAGCCGCCTCGCGCTCTGCAGGATTGTCAGAAGTCAACATTTTACCAACATAGTATGTATTCACGATAGCGATATCACCTTCTCCAGCGGCGATGGCTTTTACTTGATCTCTGTCGTTGCCTTGCGGGTCTCTCGCAAAATTGGCCTTTACACCTGCAGCCCAAGCAATGGCCATTGAATCGCCATCGTTGGCAATAATAGAGGCAAGCAACGATTGGTTGTAGATGTTGGTTGAAGAGCGGGTAAGTACTTTTCCCTTCCAAATTGGGCTGGCGAGGTCTTCATAGGTGCGTAGTAAACTGGTATCAACCCGCTCAGGAGCGTAAGCAAGCACGCGTGCTCGAACAGTAAGAGCCGTCCATAAATTGTCGACCGACCGCAAATATGAAGCGACAGTTTGATTAACGATTTCTGAATTTGAAGCTTGCAACAAGTTCATATCTGCGGCGCGAACTAAACGACCAGCGTCAGAAGTGATGAGCAGGTCAGCCGGACAATTCTCACCTTCCGTTTGCATGCGAACAAGTAGTTCATCGGCAGAGGCGTTAACTACATTTACTGTGATTCCTGTTTCTTTCGTGAACTGTTCGAAAAGGGCTTGGTCGATGTCATAATGACGGTGGCTGTAAACGTTAACTTCTTGAACAGTAGTTTGCTCTGGAGCTGTAGGGCTGGTGCAAGCAGCAAGCAAAAGCGTGAATGCTATAAAAAGGTATCTCATTTTCCGAAGTTTCGTGCAAATATACACGCTCTATGTCCTTCTGAAAGTACCCCTTTTACGGTATTTGCATTGAAATTTTCCAGCTTTTTATCTTTCGGTCATCACCGGCAGAAATGAGCATTTGTGGATTGTCGTTCCAAAGTAAAGTGTTCACTGAATGGGTGTGTGCTTCGTATTTCGGTCGCGCAATTTTATCCAATGGAGTGAGGTCATTCAGGTCCCAAATCTTCACCGATTTATCTCTACTTGCAGATGCTAACAGTGATTTATCGGGAGAGATGACGAGGTCGTAGATGCCAAAATTGTGGGCAGGAATTTCCATCACAAGTCTGTTGTCGTGGTGATGCCACAAACGCAGATAACCATCTTTTCCTCCGCTAATCATGACTGGTTTTGTTGGATGGTCTATTGTGCACAATGCACCACCTTCGTGCGCTTCAATCGTTGCTAGTAGGTTGAGCCAAGGAAGATCGAGGATGCTAACAGTGCCGTCTGCGGAAGAAACAACTATGCGGCCTTTGGCTTTCCGAATGTGCCTGATCTTTCCTTGTGCGATTTTAAAATGTCTGACCAATTCCCATGTCTCAGCATTCCAAACACTTATGAATCCTTGTCCGCCGCCTGCAATAACCCACTTTTCTTCAGCAATATAACAAAGTGCAAAAAGTCCATCTTCGTGCACCTTCAAAAGCTTTTCTTCTTTTTTCAGATTGAGGTTTACGACGTGCATGCCACCGGTAATTGTGCCGCAAATTAGGGTGTTTAGTTCCTGCAAGTAAAGCAGTGCGATGCACGGATGTTCGAGCTTGATCGAAAATGGAGATGCAACGCCATGGTTGAAATCCCACTCGGCAACGAAACAGTCGCCAGATGCAGTGAGTAAATGATTTTCAGAACGCCCAAAACACATGCGGTAAATTGGACCCGCATGTCCGGATAGTTCTCTTATTTTCTCAATTTTCATCATACCTTTAACACAAAATTTTGCGTCATGGCATATGTTTGGCCAGCAATGGCAGTGCTTATCATACTTCTTTTTGTCCGCTATCGATTGAATCTTCGGAAAGGGGATGACTGATTGGTTCTTGCCGACGTTTGAGACGAGTGGAGATAACCGTTCCTGCCAGAAATGCTATTGTTGAGACATAAAAAGGAAACTTAAAATCTGCTGACATCAGTCCGTTTGCTTCTTGCACACCGGCATTTATGTTCCAGTACAGCCCCAACATTCCTAGAAAAGAGAGTGTACCAAATGTCACGCCCCAGGTTCGCGCTTTGCGCTTGCTCGCTTGTATGCCAATTGCGGCCCCTGCGGCAGATAGGAGGGCTAAAACAGCGAAGATATTCGGTTTGAGGTCGTTCTCATCATCCGTTGGTGTTTGTCCGAGAATGGTAGGTTTTTCCATCCCCACCACAAGGTCTATACCCGAAACAGACATTAGTTTTTGGTTGTTGCAGTTGACATCAAAAAAAGTGAAAAAGAAGAATACCATGCCCAAGACAAAAGTTAGGGAGGTCATACCTTTTCCGCGCTTCCCGCTCATTGATGGTATACGAATATTGATGAGGATGTTGCTATCTTCTGCCATGTTCAAAATTTGCGGTGAAGATACGGAAAGCAAGTATGAGGAAGTAATGACAATGCTGTATTCTGTATCTTCGCACTTTCAATATAACAATGAGCAAACCATCGATACCGAAAGGTACACGTGATTTTGGGCCGAAAGAAATGGCTCGTCGACAGTGGATTTTTAATACCATTCGCACAACATTTGAGCGTTATGGATTTGAACCAATAGAAACGCCTGCCTTTGAAAACCTGAGCACTCTCACTGGTAAGTACGGTGATGAAGGCGATCAGCTGATTTTTAAAATCTTGAACAACGGCGATTTTTTAGAGAAGGCAGATAAAGAGGCTTTGGCCGCTGGTGATTCAAAAAAGACATCCTTTTCTATTTCGAAGAAAGCCCTGAGGTATGACCTCACCGTGCCGTTTGCTCGTTTTGTTGTGATGAATCAACACACCTTGGCGTTTCCTTTTAAGCGCTATCAGATTCAAAATGTCTGGCGCGGTGACCGTCCAGGTAAAGGCCGCTACCAAGAGTTTTATCAATGCGATGCAGACATCATCGGTTCCGATTCTCTTTTAAACGAAGTAGATCTTGTCTGTATTTTCGATGAGGTACTCACGAAATTGGGCATTCAAGGATTTGAAATCGTGATCAACAATCGAAAAGTGCTCGCTGGGATTGCTGAAATTGCGGGGGTAGAAGATAAGTTGACAGATCTTACCGTTGCGATAGATAAATTGGATAAGATTGGAAGAGACAAGGTAGAAGATGAGCTGCGTCAAAGAGGATTCACAGATGCTCAAATCACATCTTTGGATCCATTGTTCGGTTTGCCTTCGAGTAATGTTGGTGCGATGGATATGCTGAGAAAACACCTTGCAAAAAGCCAAATCGGACTGATAGGTGTTGAAGAGTTGGAAGTCGTTGTAAACTACGTTGCCGACCTTGGCTTAGACAAAGGTGTTTTAAAGATAGATCCTACCTTGGCTCGTGGACTCAACTATTACACGGGAGCAATTTTCGAAGTCAAAGTGCCACAAGCTTCAGTAGGAAGTATTTGTGGTGGGGGTAGGTACGACGATCTCACAGGCATATTCGGTTTGCCAGGTATCTCCGGTGTTGGTATTTCGTTTGGCGCCGATCGGATTTACGACGTGCTGGAAGAGTTCAATTTGTTTCCGGAAGCAGCGGGCAAAACGACCGAATTACTTTTTGTGAATTTCGGCGAAATGGAAGAGCGTTTCTGCATGAAGCAGGCCAGCATCCTGCGCACGGCAGGGATGAGAGTAGAAGTGTATCCTGAAGCTGCTAAGATGAAAAAGCAAATGAAGTATGCCGACGATAAAGGCATTCCATTTGTAGCTTTGGTAGGTAGCGATGAAATGGCAAAGAATCAGATTACAATCAAGCGGATGGCAGATGCCGAGCAGAAGAGCCTCGACGTGAACGATATCCGTGCCTTCATGGGTTGATTGAAAATCACTATTCTCTCTTTTTCTGCGGAACTGTCCATTCGATATTCCATCGAGAAATGTATTCCTCTATTGGGCCCAGTCCGACTGATGCCCTGCGCGCATTTACAAATTCAGGTTCAAAGACCTGATACACCATGTCGGCCCCTGTTTCAGGATCACTTACGATTTGAGAACCATAGATCTGCGGTTTGCCATTTCTCATATTGATGCGATCTTCAAGCAAGGCCAGGTGGTTGCCACTTGACTCATTTTTGCTTACAGATTCGACCAGCAACGGTAAGTATTTTTCTTGAATTTCAATGGGTGCATGTTGGATCACCAGCCACAAAGCAAGATTCGCTTGTCCGCCAACTTCATTCCTTCCAACCCACCCATATTCTTCAATGATTTCGATCACTTCGGCTTCATTTTTCGCGTCTTGATCCGCTACGACTTCCCAGAAGTAATTCATTTCGTCGCTGTCAGGTCCGAATAGCTCTTCTGCTTGTCTGTAGAGCTGACGAAGGGTTTGATCGCGGACATATATTTTTTCCAGTTGATCTTTGAGAGGTTTGTTCAGGTCTTTTTCTACCAAGTCGAGGTTTGCCTGCACCTTGGCGACAACATCATTCCATCCGCGAAGCGAATGTAATATTGATAAGTCTTTATCTGCTTTAACGTGCTTCACATTCGACCACCCTTTGTCGGCTGCAAGATTTAAATATTTCATGGAGTTGATTGTGTCGCCCGTCAAAGCCCATGAACAAGCAGCGTTGTAGTAAGACATGCGGTCGCCTTCGTTTATTTTAAAGGCTGCATCGAATGCTTGTGCAGAACCTTCAAATTTTCCTTCATTGTAGAGTTTATCACCTTCAGTGATCTTTTCTTCGAAAGTTTGAGCAGTTCCGAGCACAGATATGAAAAGGAGAGATAGAAAGAGAACAGATTTCAATTTGCAATAAGTTTGGTACGTATATGAAATGGACTAATTATCGGACGAAATTAAATGTGAAGGTTACATGTCAGCTCCAAGTTCTTTCAAAAAAGACGATTTTTTTTCAATTTCAAGGGTCTTTTTTCACCACCTTACTAGCAGCCGCAAAGGGTGTAATTACTTTGTTTTTCACATCTTCTTCGATGGCAGCAATGGACTTTAGGTTTGCGGGGTTCGACCGGAATTGCTGGAGAATCTCGTTTCGAATCGCTTCATGCAGCCAGTCTATGTCTTGTTTGGTGCGGTTGTCCCATATCCACCCCGTGTGGGTGATACTCTCGAAATAAGAACGCAAAACATCGATGAACGATGCGATTCCAATGTTTTCAATGGCAGAACAAATTTCTACTGTTGGAGTCCAACCATTTTCAGCGGCGGGGAAGAGGTGGAGGGCTGATTTGATTTGTGTGCTTGCTTTTTTTGCCGCTATTACATTTTCGCCATCGGCCTTGGTGATCAAAACGGCATCGGCCATTTCCATGATGCCGCGTTTGATGCCTTGCAGCTCATCTCCAGCGCCGGCTAGCAAGAGCAATAGGAAGAAGTCGACCATGCCGTTGACAGCCGTTTCACTTTGTCCAACGCCAACGGTCTCAACCAATATAACATCGAAACCAGCCGCTTCGCATAGCAATATTGATTCTCTGGTGGCGCGGGTTACACCGCCTAGAGTGTCGGAAGCAGGTGATGGACGAACGAAAGCCATTTCGTTTTTCGAGAGCTCGTCCATTCTAGTTTTATCGCCGAGGATGCTGCCTTTTGAGCGTTGGCTGCTTGGGTCGATAGCCAACACAGCTACTTTTTTGCCTGCGGCGATGAGTGCCATGCCGAATGTCTCTATAAATGTGCTTTTACCCACTCCCGGAACGCCTGTAATGCCGATGCGCCATGATTTCCCAGAGTGGGGCAGACACATTGCTAGCAGTTCTTCGGTTTTTTCAAAGTGGTTTATATTGTTGCTTTCTACCCACGTAATTGCTTTTCCAAGCGCATCTCGGCGGCCATTTCTCAGTCCCTCGAAAATAGCAGCAACGTTGTCGCGATCTTGTCGGCCGATACGTATGCGCTCAATGGCTTTTTTACTATTGTTCGAGTTGCTTTGCACGGGTGCAAATTACACAATCGTCGCGAAGTCAGCGATAGCTTTGCAACCATTGTGGGTCAGCGCTGGCTTTTAACAGTCGAAAAACCTGATCGTCGTAAATGAAATCGTTCAATCGCGTGATGCCAAATGGCTTTAATAAACCGAGTTGTGCCTCGTCTGGAGCAGAATTATGACGTGCCAATCCTGTTTCTTTTCCTTCACTTTCGTTCGGAAGTTTTTTATACCTCAGGCGCCATAGGTTTTCTACTACTCGGCAATCGCTGAAGTGCTTGTGGTCTAAGCTGTCGTAAAGTGTAGTGCACTGCTGCACTCCGTTTTCTGAAAAGATGTTTTGTCCGTTGTGGTTTGCAGGATGCCGCACAGCCCCTGTTCCTATCATGATGAACTCGCGCATGGTAATGTGACGCAAGTGCACTATTTTGCCTTGCAATCGGGTAGCAACTCCGAAAGTTACCGGTCCACTCCAATTGGGCATGAGTTGAATGGCGAGCACTTGTTCGGTAGCTGGCGTTTCTTCACTTGCTATAAAATTTGTTGCAATTGCGGCAATGACGACTATCATAGCCCCCCTTTTCATATCTCTCTTCCACATAGTCGTTAGGTTCGGTTACTAAAGTTTACGCATCAATTCGAAAAGGGTTACCCATATCAGAATTGTCGTTAAAATGTATTCGTGCAGACGAATCGAACAAACGATTTATTGCTATTTTTGACACGTATGAGGTATTCAGACTTCTTTATTCTTTTTCTTATTGGTGCTTTCATAACAGGATGTGAAGAAACTCCTGTTATTGAAAAGGCTCCGGTAGATTTTCCTTTGGAACGGCTAACTGGTAAGTGGGAAGATGTAGATAGAGAGAATAAGTTTTATGAAGAATGGACAGTAGCGAGCGATTCCTTGTTAATTGGTAAGGGCTATGTAATGGTTGCTACCGATACAGTTTTTATTGAGAATCTTCGAATATTTAAAGATGATGAGGGTACGTTCTATCAGGTGAATCTATCGAGCAATCAATCACAGAAACCCGAGGTGGTGAAGTTTAAAATGACAAGTTCTGATGAAACAGACATCGTTTTTGAAAATCCACAGCACGATTTCCCGAAAAAGATTACCTACCGCATGATTTCGAACACAGAAATGAGGGTGTTTTTAAATGGAATAGAAAACGGAACGTTCGGTGAAACGCGGTTTTCATTTGTTCGCACCAACTAAGTGGCACCTTTTTTTCATGATGGTGTACCATTTTGGTCTTTTATCCGTCTCATGTATATGAAGCATCTATTCTTTCTATTGTCTTTTATTCCTTTGTTTTCTTTCGCTCAGGTCGTTGATTGCGATGAGCCTATGTTTGTGAGTGGAAAGATTGTTTCTGAAAGCGGAAGGCCAATTTTTGATGCGATGGTCGTGAACCGTACTCGCTCATACGGACAATTCTGCGAGAGTGATGGGTCGTACCTTATTAAAATTTGCAAGTCAGATACCATTCAATTTGCGGCCACGGGCTACACTTCTGTGCGACTAACCTATGCTGATTCTGTATATAGATCGCAAAAAACATTTAACGTGGTGATGCGCAAACTGCGCGTTAGCATTCCTGAGGTAGAGGTATTCGCACCGCGTGATTTACAGGCAATAAATGATGACATACAACGTCTTGGATTCAATGAAAGCGATTACCGTTCAACAGGGGCCAACGCCCTGCTAAGTCCGATAACATTTTTGTATGAGGCTTTCAGCCGACGTGAAAGGGGCAAGCGCGAAGCGTTCGAATTGCGCAACAATGATCGCAGACGTGATTTGCTGAAAGAACTGTTTGCCAAATACGTAGAATACGATATCATCACGCTAGAAGATGATGAATTTGATGCGTTTATAGATTACATGGATCCGGGTGATGAGCGACTAAAATCTTGGAGCCAATATGAATTTATTCTTTACGTGAAGAATCGGTTTGCAAGCTACAAGCAACTGCCAAGGAAAATAAGCAATTCAGATTACGAGTATCACCTCGACGACTGATCACATATAGGCAGAATCAATGTAGTTCATGAAGATTTTAAATATGAACGCTGCGATCAGTAATCCGATGATGAGGATGCGGATGGTACGTAACTTTCCAAACTGCTCGAATCGGCCCAAGAGGTCTACAAAAACACTGGCAACGCCTAAAAACTCAAGGAAAGTCAACATGCCTTTGTTCTGGTATAAATCAAGGTAGATGTTGTGTAGAAATCCTACTGGACCGCCAACAATGAACTTTCCTGCAAAGAAAACGAGGTTGTATGCGATCAATAAGATCAACCCTACAAGCACCAATCGCGCTCCTTTTTCGTCTTTTCCTTCTGTCATGCTGCAAAGATGCGAATTGTAGTGTTGCCTTAAAGGTAGTCGGGACAGATTTTACGTGTTTTAAGAACAGGTTTGAATTTGCGAAGTACATATACCACACTCAATTCAAAGCCCCCTCTACCCGCACTTGCTGGTTTTAGATCTGAAAGGTTGAAATCGTATGAGATTCCAAATCTCCAAGCGTCGTAATCCATTCCTGCAAGGACATATCCTGCGTCTTTTGTCCTAAAATAAAACCCTGCGAATAATGTCCTGAAAAATTGATTTTTGTCCATCAAGATGTAACGAACACCCATACCGGTATTGAATTCCATGAATTTGCCTTGACGAGAAAGGAGCAGCGAACCCATCAAATCCCAATCGTAATTCAATTGTGTAACTCCCGAGGCTACCATAGAAAAGCGACGGTCTAGGCCAATGGAAGGATCATCGAAAAAACTCTGTCTTGGCTTTTGCAGGTGGTGCAAAGCCAAACCTGCTTCTGCACGATGCCTGCGGTCTTTAAAGTAATGCCAACCAGCACCGATGTTCAAATTCAAATTTGTGCGCGCATCACGACTGTAACTTTCTCCCGAATTGATGCCCGGGTCGTAGTTCACGCCGTTCCACTGATTGTCGTACCTCAACTCGCTGTAATCGATGTTGCGATGCGTAAAGCCCGTTTGAAATCCCGCGGTGAAGCGGTGCAATGAATCTGCACTGCGTTTGATTTCATAAGATCCCGCAAGATTGAATTGTAGTGTGTTCAGCCGAGAGTCACCTGCTCTGTCTTGATAAATAGAGGCAGCACCGCTCACTCGCGGGATGTCTTTTATTTCCCTCATCTCACCACTTACCCCAATCGTAGAATACGGAACTGTCACCGATCTCCATTGGGTGCGTTGATTTCCGATAAATCGGATGTCGCCGTCGAAATTGCCTATGAAAGCAGGGTTATAAACCAGAGGTGCCACATCAAATTGACTGAAATGGATGTCTTGCCCAAGAACCCAAAGTGGAGAAAGCAATATGAAAATCGCGAGCTTTTTCATCGAATTACGGTGATGTTGCCTTTCTCGAAATATTGCTGTCCGTCTTCACAAATTGCTTCTAGGTAATAAACGAAAACAGCCGGGTCTACAGGCATCCCTTCATATGTTCCGTCCCATCCCACGTTGAGAGAATTTGTTTCGAAAACTTTTTCACCCCAGCGATTGTAGATCACGAAATTCAGACTGGTGACGAAATTTCCATGGACATACACCTTATCGTTGTTGCTGTCGCCATTGGGTGTGAAGGCATTTGGAACGTAGATCATGGGCGGACCACAAACAAAATCATAAACGCGCACTTGAACAGAGTCGAGGTAAACACATTCACCATCAATGATCTCTACGTAGTAAGTTGTTGTAACCTCTGGTGAAGCAATGGTTGTTTGCCCCGTAGGGTCAGTTAGCGTTTCATCAGGTGTCCACACGTAATCATAACCCAATGGAACTACCGTTAGCGTTGCTTCATCGCCATCTCTTATCAAACTCGGTTCGGCAGAGGCTTCTATGTCAGACAATGCCAAACCACTTACATCTATGGTTAAGCTGGTTGAAAAAGTACATCCGGCGTTGTCGTCTGCAAAAACAGTAAATACAGTCTCATCGGGAACGACAACCGTTACGCTTTCTGTGCCGTCGCCGCTAATGATGAGGTTGTCTGGACTCCAATCAAGAGCGAAGCCAGGGATTTCAGTCAACACGCTTAGCACAATTGTATCACCTGCGCAGACCAGCGGATTTCCGGTAATGGCAAGAGCTTCGGCAATAAACGAAACATGAACTTCACTGGTTGTTTCACATCCGCCGAGTGAGGCGAGGACGTAGAAAGTAGTAGGAGAGTTTACCTCGATAGAAATGTCGCCATCGTTCGGACCATCGTTTAGTTGATCTGAAAAATCAGACTGAGATGACCATGTAAAAGCTGCATTTGTTTGTGGAGACGTAGCTTGAAAGTTAGCGATTGCAGGACCATCGCAAAGCACAAGATCGTCTGACACATCCAATTCAATGATTGTTACAAATACCGATTGCAAAAGGGTGTCAACACAAGCACCACCACTTTGAACGGTGAGAACGAAATCGGTATCTACCAGCGGTTGGCTCGTTGTATTAGCAGTGTTTGGGTTGCTAACCAATTCTGCTGGTTCCCAATTGTAAACAGCTCCTGGAATAGGGTTTTCAGGACCAAGGTCAATAAGTTCGCCGATGCAGATATTCAAATCACCGAGCGATTGCACATTGGGTTCGAAGATTTCGATGAACTTCACCAACGAATCTTGCGCGTTACATGTTCCAGGATTGATTGCATACAACGTAATGGCATAAACGCCCGGTTCACTGTAGAAATGGACAGGATTTGTGAGCGTAGATGTCGTGTTGTCGCCAAAATTCCAGCTAAACGAAGAGGCAAGGTTCGACGAGTTTTGAAATTGCAAAGGCTGATTGATGCATGCCACCGGAGGCACTACGAAATCAGCCACAGTAATTGGCAACTGGAAGTCGAATTTAAATACCCCATTGTTGCAATTTGAGCTATTGTTCGTTGGCGAAACCGCATTTGGCGGAAAGATCGGGAAGTCGTCGTTGCTTCCACACCCGGCGCAAACAGACTGGTAAATGACCCCTTTGCGATTGAAACGACTGGTGCCACCATCTACGTGTTCAGCACTTGTGCCGCCCCCGAAAAAGCTAGCATAGACCAATGCACTCGCATCATCTTCGAGAACCATGAGGTAAAAATCGCTACCGTTGGTGGTCGTTTGATATGCATCTGGCGTTGTTGGCATACCGAATAGATTGTCGGTGTTGGGGTTTGATGATGTGTTGGTAGAACCACCCCAGCCAGAGAGGTATACCTTACCGCAGACATCAACAAGAAAGGCCGTTGGCGACATGTTTGGTTCACCCTCGCCGGTTCCAAAAACGGTAGACCATTCAAGAGTGCTCAGATCAGGAATCATGCGAGCCACGAGCATACCACTGTTTGGCACACTGTAAGCAGCGTTAAAAACCATTGCACTGCCAGAAGCCATCGTTTGTCCGTACAGATGCGGATTCCCCTCCCCATCGACTTCAACAAAATACACTTGGTCATACGCACCAGAACCGAAATACGTGGCATCAAGGATGTTGCTGCCAGCGGCATCGATGTGGACAAGGAAGCCATCCGCGGTTCCACCATTGTAGTTTGCTTGATATGCGTTGGTTGTGGTAGGGAAGTTAATGCTCGTAGTGCCCCCAGAAACATAATAATTTCCATTTGGTGCAACCGCTAAAGAGTATGCCGCATCATTTCCTGAACCTCCCAAATAGGTTGAAAATTGAAGTTCCGAGAGGTCGGCGCTGAAACGAGCGATGCATCCGTCAAGTCCGCCAGCATTGGCCGACTGCAAACCACCCACTACAGGGAAGTTGTTTGAAAATGTGCATGAAGCGACATAAATATTCCCGAGGGCATCTATTTCGACTTCGCCTCTGAACTCATCGGCGTAATTAAATTTCAATTGTGCTGCTGTGTTCGTGCCATCATTTCCGCTGCCACCGAGGAAAGTAGAAGCAGCAAGGGCTGCACCATCGGCTGTGAACTTTGTTACAACAATGTCGGAGCCATTAACGTAGTTGGTACCCACTCCAGAAGGCGCGAACGCCGTCCCCCCGAAAAAAGCAGAAGAGTAAGCACCTGCGGTGGAAGGGAAGTCGGGCGAGCTGGTAGTTCCCATTACAACAAGCTCACCTGCTGCGTTTACAATAAGTGAATGGGGCAGATCATCGTTTGAACCACCAAGGTAGGTTGAATATACTCGGAAGGTTCCAGTAATATCGTACTTCGTAATCGCTATGTCTGTGCCAACCAATGAACCTTGTCCGTTACCACCTGCCCACGTTTGCTGATAAGAACCCACATTTGTCGGATACCCATTTCCGAAAGCAGAGCTGCCTGAATAGAGGTAGCCCTCATCGTCGTAGGTAGCGGTGTAGCCGAAATTATCGGCTGTGGACCCAGAATAGGTACTAAAGATAAGTACAGGGTCGATTACCGTTTCGAGTTTGGGGTCGATGCCTTTTGGAAATTTGAAGCCTAGGATGTCGTTTTCGAGAGTGTATTCACATGCCACCCTTATGTTTTCACCGTTTTTGATTTGCCAAGCGATGGGAGCTTGTTCCACAATCGTATTGATACTTGTTTTAATAAGTATTCTGCCATCGACCAAGCTAACATTTTCGGCGCCTCTGTATTTGAATGCAATTAGATTGACATCTGCCGCAGGCTTTAAAACGACATCGTATTTGAGGATCAAATCATGGTTGTAGAATTTGATATCGATACCGGGGTATATGTTTAGAAGAGAGCACGCACCGTGAGCGGGGACATTTCCTTGCCAGTTATCGGGGTTATTGCCTCTGAAATAATTGAATTTTGTTTGTTGTTCATCTTCATATCCGACGCCAGGAGAAGGATTTGCACCGATGAAATCAACTTTGTATACATGTCCGCGAATACGGACATCATCTTCCAAATCATACGGTTGGATTCCGGTACCATGCACCGCTTCCACGGCAGACAAATCCATGAAGTGCCATGTAAGTCCTTGGTTTTCAATGTAAAGCTGTCCGCCCCCGATTTCAACCTGTGCAACCACATGATCTGGCCATTGTCCACGATTTTCAATCACAGGATATTTCACCTGAGCAAAACTTGTCAGTGACAGCGATAGCAGAATTAAAGAAGAAAGCAGACGCATGATGGAAAGATACGAATGAAAAAAAAATATTGCAGAACAAAAAGACTGCGAAAGTAAGAAGGCAAGATATTTGCGTTGTGCCCAGAGCAAAAAAACAAGATTATGCGAAAGATTTATTTTATTCTAATGATTGCAGCGAGTGCGATGACAAGCTGCAAAAAAGAAGGCTGTACAGATCCTGATGCAGTGAATTACAGCGCCGATGCGGGCAAAGACGACAGTTCATGTAAGTATGAAGGCAGCATTGTTTTTTGGTATCGTCAAGACATTGCCGACCAACTCGCCTCGAACGGAGTTGACTTATTGGCTGCTAGTTTTTTTATCGAGAATGTCGGCACCCACGTCCCAAACAACCCAACGAGCAGCGCACCTGAATGCGGAGCTGTTGGGTCGTTTACCATTGTGAGAGACATGGGGAGTAATAAAACTCAGCTGGTAGACTACCTTGTGGAAGAGGTAGATGGTTTTGGGTTTTGGGCTGATTTAGTTACCCTGAAAGCCAACAAGTGCATAGCAATCGAGTTGTATTGATGACACCGTCAATCGTTTGAATTGAATGTTATTTGAATATCTGAATCGACACTTACAATGGTGTCTGATTCGGATATTTCAATTTCGGGGCAATCAGCGCAACGCAGAGCAGCATTTTCCACAGTTACTGTATGAGACGGGATTTCGCTTCTTTTGAGGTTATCGAAAGTTCTACCCGTCCACGTCATCCTTGTCAATGATTTAGAGATGTCTACAAATCTTCCTTCGGGGATATGGAGGACAACCTCTGTTTCTTGTTCTCTGAACTTTTGACCTTTTGGAAATTTCATGAGAGGTGAAAGGAAAAGCGTGTCGCCAGAAGTTATGTAGTTGTATTCTATTTCTTCGGCAAAATGAAGTGCGTCTGTGGTCGTTTTTCCATGCGACTTCTTGATTACTTCAAGGATGTATTCGCTTGATTTCGAAACTTCTAACCGAATTTTTGGATCGCCTTTTAGAATAAAGTCATCATTTATTCTGAGCATATCGAACTTGTAGTTTCGATTCGCATTTATTTGATTGTGCCAATGCGGATCATCGAGCATTGCAAGAACGAGAGTGTCTGAATTCACATTGAGCGGAGTTTCATTGGTAACCATTTCGTAGTCACTGTATTCGCTCACTTGATAAATCGCGACGAAAGACGCCATAACAGAGGCCAAGATCAGGAGCACGAGTAATGTTAATCCCAAACCGCGGACACGCAGTGGAGTCGACATTACAGCTCTCATTCCCATGTAGAAAAGGGCTATAACAGGTACCACCAATAGTAAGAAAGCTGAAACGTAAGCCAGGTTCAGGTTATTTTCGCTAAAGAAGATGAAGTTGTTGAGGAAATCGTAGTTCACAACATCATTATTGAATTTCCCAATGCCAACAAAAAGGGCAACTGCAGTAATGAGGATAGCGACACCAGTCAAGATTAGAACTGCACCGACAATTGTTTTTATCACCTTCACTAGAACGCTGACCACAAGACCAAGAGCTGATAGAAGTTTATCCAGTCCGTTTTTTATAGAACCCTCCTTATCCATCTTAGAGAAAGAAGATTTCACATTTTCGAATTCATCATTTATAGATTTCGAGATGTTTTCGACATTGATTTTTTGTCCCTTCATTCTCAGTTTTTCAGCTGTTGTTTTCGCTTCAGGCATAGCGATCCACAGTATTATATAGATGGGGATGCCAGCGAAGCCGAAGAACGCAAGCAGAAAGAAAATGATTCTGACCACACTAGGTTCCCAACCGAGGTAGTATCCCAATCCACTGCATACACCACCGAGCATGGCGTTTTCAGGATCGCGGTACAACCGACGGTCTTTCGGTTCATTGAAATGTTCATTGTTCTGAGCATCTTCATCATCTTCGCCAGCTACTTGTTCTGGGCGGCCCATTCTTTCGATGACCCATTCGACATCTTTGATGATGACAACTTGGCGACCACCAACGAGCGCTTCATTGAATAGTTCAGCAATACGAGCCTCGATATCGGCCATAATTTCATCAGCCCCTGATTGTTTTTTGAAGTTTCGGGCGATGGCATCGAGATAATTTTGGAGAGCTTGATAAGCATCTTCCTCGATGTTGAAGACATATCCACCTATGTTTACGGAAAGCGTTTTGTTCATGATTTCGATTTTTTGGTAGTAAAGGCAACGGCATCGGCTAGTTCACGCCAGGTTTGGTCAAGTTCATTCATAAACCTCACACCATTTTCAGTGAGGCGATAATATTTGCGTGGTGGACCAGAGTGTGATTCCTCCCAACGGTAGTCGAGTAGTCCAGCATTTTTCAATCGTGTCAGGAGAGGGTACAGGGTACCTTCTACAACGATCAGTTTGGCATCTTTAAGCATTTGCATGATGTCTGAGGGATACGCTTCCCCATTGTTTAGAATGGAGAGAATGCAGTATTCGAGGACACCTTTCCGCATTTGCGCCTGAGCATTTTCGATGTTCATTTTAAAAGTCTTTAGTACATATAGTACAATCTTATGCAAATATATATACATAAACAGGTATTATGCAAAACATAGTACTAAAAATTTGCATTTTTTTTTAAGATTGGATTTTGAGTAGTCTATTGATTGAAACCTTTTGTAAGAAAATACGTACAGAGAGTGAAGCTACTAACCCCCTCAGAAGCTGCATGGGAGAGGAGTTAGACAAAAATTTACTAGAATGACAGCATCGATAAAAAAGCTTGTAGTGTTCATTTTGAGCATTTTGGGAATCCTTTTATTCGTCGGAATTTAGGAGGTGCGAAGAATTATTTTCCGTATACTTGTGTAAGAAGTCGGATAAAATGTAACCAAAGGCAAGAGGTTTCGTAAGAGGCATCATAACCTAATCTGATTTTAAACTTGAGTATTATGAAGCCTGTTGAAGAGCTGTACCACACGGTACTACAGAAACTAATTATACTAATGTTGGGGTTGTTAACGCTAGGCGTTTTTATGACTTCATGCAGCACACCAGAACATTGCTCGGCCTATAATAAGGTTGAGGCGAACGATATTTCGGCACCTTGATGGGTGTCGTGCTCAAAACAAAAGCCTCCTTTTTCAGGGGGCTTTTTTATTATCCGTTTGTTTGCAAAGGGGCAGTCGGAATAAAGCGAAATAGTTCGAAAGCGGATTTTACAAAATCGATTGAAGCCTGTTTAACTCAGAACCCGATATCGAAATAGTTCAACAAACTGAAAAGCCTATAAACTTTGTTGTTTCGGCTAATTAAAGCAAAAAAAAATTATCCGCTTACTTGCAAAAAATGCAATTTTTTGCAAGTATCCGTATAATACTAAAACTGGAAATAAATAAAGGGTTGCGCATCAGCCGACATCACCTGATATACCAAGAACACACCCAAAACAGCAACCAATACATGGACAACAATTCCTTGGTTGGCGAAGAAATAGCGATACCGATTCTTCCAACTCTCAGGCAACCAATGGATGATAAAACCCAAAACCATGACGCCAAATACAGGTGCAAACCCTGTGATGACATCCAGAGCTACGCTAAAATCCATATTGGTTACCAACTGATTCAGCATGGTGGTTGCATTGCTCCACTCTGAACTGATGTCGTGACTGGCTTTCATAGAGTCCCATGAATTGGCACTGCTACTCCTAAACCAAATGCGTGTGAATGAGATGAAGTTGAAGGTTATGAAGATGGCAATCAACCGATTGTACCATTTGGTTTTGTCTTCCCACGGACTAATCTTTCTCCAGAGTTTGTAAACTACGATGCCCAAGCCGTTTAAGCCTCCCCACAATACGAAGTTCCAACTTGCACCATGCCACAAACCTCCAAATAACATGGTGATCAATAAGTTGATGTTGGTGGTGAACCATCGTTTTGCTGGTGGTATAAACATACCTGTGAGTATCGCTAACGCAGCAAACAAAGCCATACTTGCTAGTACTGCCCATGATCCGCTGATCATATAAACGAAAAAGGCTATGAACCCGAGCGCTATATATGTAAACAAGGTGCCTCCTCTGTTGCCGCCCAAGGGGATATACAAGTAATCTTTCAACCATGTGGAAAGGGAGATGTGCCAGCGTTTCCAAAAATTCGCACAACTATCGGCTTTGTAGGGTGAATTGAAATTCAATGGCAATCGAAATCCCATCAGAAGCGCTATGCCAATCGCCATATCCGTATAGCCTGAAAAATCCGCGTACACCTGCAATGAATAGCCATACAACGCCATCAAATTTTCAAAGCCTGTGTATGAACCGGGATTGCCGAAGACTCTGTCAACGAAGTTGAGGGCGATATAATCGGCTAAGAGGACTTTCTTGATCAAGCCATTCATTATCCAAAAAAGCGCTATGCCAAATTGCTGCTTGGTCAATCGGTATGGCTCAAAAAGCTGAGGTATGAAATCGGATGCGCGAACAATGGGTCCTGCGACTAGTTGAGGGAAGAAAGAGACGTAAAATCCAAAATCGAAAATGCTTCGTACAGGCTTCAAGTGTCCGCGGTAGATGTCGATAGCATACGACATGGTTTGAAACGTGAAGAATGAAATGCCAACAGGCAACAAGATCTGATCAACTCGAAATCCTGTCCCCAACAACTTGTTCGAGATATCCGCAAAATGATTGATTGGATGATATTGGCTGCCTATCATTCGATTGAATGAGTCGGCAAAGAAGTAGGCGTATTTAAAGTATATGAGGACTCCCAAATTCAAGGATATACTCAAGGCGAGCCACCATTTTTTCGCGATCTGAGTCGTTGCGTTATATATTGCGATTCCTATTCCGAAATCGGTGATGGTGGAGAAAAGTAGGATGCTGAAAAAAAATCCTGATGTCTTGTAATAGAAAAATATACTTGCCAAGAATAAAAATCCGTTTCGCCAGGCTTTGTTCTTATAGATCAGACTGAATACAAGCATTACAATTCCGAAAAACACCCAGAAAATCTGCTCTGTGAAGATCAAAGGGGAATTGGGGTTGTACAGAAAATACTCTTTCAAGATTTCCATCTTCAATTCGGAATTGTAGGTTTAGTGGTTTGAAGCATCCCATGCTTCTCTTGCAAATGATCTCCATACGATTGCATGAATGCTTGAAACAAGAGCTCTGCTTGCAAATAATACCCTTGTCGGGTGAGATGAATGTAATCGGATTTCGCCAATCCTTCATCTTCCCATGATTTTATCGAACCTAAACCGCCCATGATTTCAAACAGATCCCAAACAGCAGCTCCGTGTTTCTCTGCTAGCGAATACATGCATGTGCGCACTGATGAGGCGTTCTGGTTGGGGTGCCTTTTCTTGTAATACGAATCGTTGTTGGTGAGAAATAGAAATCTCACTTCGGGATTGCTGGTTCGAAGCACCGCTATCAAGCTGTCGTATCGATTTGTAAAGGCGACAGATGAAAAGTCGTCTTGCGGCACATGTGCATCGTTAATGCCGATTCCGAAAATAACCAGGTCTGGCTTAATGCTGGGCAACTGCATCTCCATTTGCTCGCACCTGAGGTAACTGGCGGTGCTGGCTCCGTTCACTCCAATTTCGTTGTATGTGATTCCGTGCTCTTGGCTCAGAAGCTGGCAGCCTTGAACTTCAATGCCAATTTGCACGCTGTCGGTCTGCACAAACTGCCAATGAAGGGTGTCTACCTCTTGCTCGAAGGTATGTATGATGCAGCCCAAAGTTGAATCGATGCGTGTTGAAACTGGATTTTCAGCACCAACCCAGGTCGGGGTGTACGATGCTATCTGCATGTTGTAAAATAGTCTTACTTCATTTCCTCTGTAATTGGAGGAATCGGGCTTCCAAGCCCAAATTTTTAATGTGGCACTGTCTGTAGCTGTTGAAACAACTATGCCTCCCATTCCCCATGCAGCATGGTCTTTGTTGCTGGCACAGCGCTGAAGGGTCCATTCGCCTGTTGCTTCAGAGCGGGTGTTTTGTGTGCTGTTGCTATTTCCTACTCGATAGGGGAAAAGCCAACCTCTTTCATTCGTGATTCCCCAAGAAAGCTGCTCTAAAAGCTGGCGCATCCGAACTCCGATAGATCCCGCCTGAACGTGTGAACCTCCGAAATGAAGGATGTTGAAGCTTCGTGTTCCTGCAAATGCTGAGTCTAAAAGTTCATACACGCCTTCGAATTTTACTTGACTTGGGAAGTCGATGTGGTTGCGGCTGTAATCAATAAAGGGGTATGGCTCTTTGTCTACCGTTGGTTTTAAAACTGCGATTTCGTTGATCGATAAGGCCGGAAAGAGTAGGAGCAATGCGCAGATCAATTCTTTCATAGTGCCTTTTTTTCAGTGTTGATTGTGTCTGGCTGAGCACTCCTACTGCGGTAGTTTTCGTACTCATCTGAAAGGGCTTTAAACAATAGTTCTGCCACTTTTGTGGCCCCTTTTGGTGAGAAGTGGACATAATCGGCAGCGGCCAATGGCGGATCAGCAGCTACCCAAGCGGCCATCGAATTCTTACCTCCCATGGCTTCATAAATATCCCAAAAGCCACATCCTGTTTCCAATGCGGTCTTCTTCAACGCATCCCGAATAGGTACCAAATAGGGATAGGTGATAAATTCATCTCCGTCTTTGTATGCCATGTCAGACGGACCGATAAGGATAAAGGCTGCCTCGGGTAGAATACTCTGCAAATACAAAATCTGCGATTTCATCCAATCACCATAATTTTCGGCTGCAAGGGTGTCGTTGACGTAGGGCACAGTGTTTCCCCCATACTGCAGGAATATCAATCCTGGATTTAAATCGGTGAGCTGCTTCTTTATTTGTTCTCGATTGATTTTTTTGAAGATTGTTCCCGAACTGCCGCGCATCCCAATGTTGTCTAGTTGAATGCCAGCGCCACCATCAAGCGCAAGCGCATAGCACTCTGCTGGTCCTCCTTCAAATACAAGTTCGAAACTTTCTGTGCTGCTTGGCAAACTCCATGAGATTTTCTTAAAAAAGCTGCTATCGGGCAAAACACGTTTGTCGATTTCAACGCCGTTGTGAAAAACAGACAGGGTGACGGCTGAGTCGGGGACGCTGAAATAGAGGCTAGCATTCGAGAATTGCCTATTTCTGCTAAATGACATGTTGGATGGTGAAAATGTCAGTCGGTATTGCTTTCCAACTTCGGGGGTATAGGTAGCCATACTTCCCAGCACGCCGTAGCGGTTATGAAGCATGGTTTTGTCTTTTTGACCGTATATGGTGCTACGCTTCCAACCTTCTGATGCAGAAGATGTTATGGCTGAAGAGGGCACGACTTCAACTGGAGTAACCATGCCCGGACCATTGCCGCCCCAGAGCTGCTGCATTTTTTCGCGCAGATTGCGACTGATGCGGTCGCCTTCAATTTGCGAGTCGCCGTAATGTAAAACACGCAATCGGGTTCCTTTCTCTTTCGCGCTCTCGGCGCGGATGAAGAACAAATCGAGATTTTTAATGCCCGATTCACCACGCTGAATTCTCAAAAGTTTCTTTCGCTCCTCTAACAATTCGTCATCGGCCTTTTCTTCATCAAAGGTTTTCTCGTTTGTAGATAAAGAATCTTCTGCGAGAATAGAATTGTAACCTTCTAGAAATGCCTCCGCATCAGCAATGCCTTGTTTTGTGGTGTCGCGAGGTTGAAAAAATGGACGGTAAAAATTGACTTCGACACCAGCAATTTGAAATCCTTCTTTGGGTATTAGTTGTGTGAGCGCGGTGCACAAAACACCGACAACCACCAGTGAAATAGTCACCCGCCATGGTGTGATTTCAGTGTTCATTTCGCTGCTGGTATTGTGAGTTTTTGTCCTGGCTGTATGCCATCGCCAATGCCATTCTCTCGTTGTATATCTTCAATGCTAACGCCAGGGAATTTCTTGGCAATTAACCACAGTGAATCGCCTGACCGCACTGTGTAGACTTGAGTTGAATTGTTTGAAGTTGAGGGTTTGGGTTTTGAAACCACATCGGTGCTGTCTGCAGAAATCTTTAGTCGTTGTCCGATGCGGATGTTGTCGCTCTTCAAATTGTTCAACCGCCTAATCTGGGCAACACTTACGCCGTATTTCTGTGCTATCAATCCCAGCACATCACCTGATTTTACTGTATGGTATGCAAATGTTTGGGGTTCGGGTTGTGCTGGGGTCTCTTTAATTGGGACAATGAAATTCGCTATTGAGTCTTCTAACAAGGCGAATTGTTCGATTTTATTTGCTGGGATTAAGAAACTGACCTTTCTAAAATTCGCAGGAATGGTATCACCATGAAATGCAGGGTTCAAATGTCTTAAAAGTCCTTCTGGGATGTCGAGAACAGTTTCCAAAGCATTGTAAGACATAGTTTTGCGCAAAGGAATGGCCTCATAGTTTTGAAGCATTTGCAGCCAAAGCATCAACGAGGGTTTCGATTCTGTATGGTTGAACATCCTGATTAAAACATGCAGCAGGCACAATTGTCTGCGGAGTTCAACATCCGCTTTAGCGAAAGAGAAAGAGCTTGCAAAGCGCTGACCGCGAAGCATGGCGACGATTACTTTGATGCGGTCACCTTGAAATTCTTTCTCGAACTTCTTAATCATTTTTACGGCTAGTTGTGTTGAAGGATCGGCAGCTTTGCGCTCGTCGATTTGTCTGTCGATGCGCATACCGTTTGATCGTGCAGTTAGAATATCGATGCCCCACAGTCCGGCTCTGGCATTGTTGTCGAATTCTGAATTCAGACCCGAAATCACAACAGGCAGAAAACGATAATCTTTATCCAATCCATTGGCATCCAGCTGGCGAGAAAAAAGAGGGAAGTATAAATCACTCAGCAATCGCAAGGTTCTGAGTCCGGAACAGTTGTTTTTAAACAAAGATTCGATACTTTCGGACTCCAAATTCTTGTCTTGCGCAAAAGGATGAAGAACTGAATCTATTTCGGATGGTTCTATAAGTTTTGCGAGATCAGGTGGACAAGGATTTTGAGGTAGGTTGAAAGACTTATCTATCTCAGTCACTAACCATTGATTTTCAGTGTTTTCAAGTAGCTTTCCCCAGTCGTACTGCGCGGTGCAGTAAACTGGCAAAGACATAAAAACTGAGAAAATGGAAAATAAACGGAACATAGGAGCGAATTTAGATCAAGTATCTTAAAAGAGAAAAAGAAGCAGAATAAGTTATAAACGGAACTTTCACAGATATTCCACGTAAAAAGAATTTGTTAAGTACAAGTAAGCTCATGCAAACAAAGGATACATCGAAATCTCCAGTCGATGTCCGTGAAAAAATTTCACGGGTTGAACGTTTGCGTTCTGAATTGGCAGCCGCCGAAGCTGAACTTTCAGGTGTCTTTCATCCCCATTCGTTTACTGAATCCGACATTCTTTCTAATGTAAGAGAGATGATATATGTGTTGGATTCTCGTGGTTTCGTAATATATGTAAATCGTTATTTTCTTGAATTTTCGGGTTTCGCTGAAAATGAAGTTTTGGGAAAGTACTTTGTTGATTTCCTCGGAGAAGAGCAAAAAGTTGAAATTGAAAAATTCTATTTCAAGCAGATTGGCTTACAAACACCCATTTCATATCGAGAGTTTCTCATCAAAACAAAGAATGGAGAAATGCATTGGATTGGTCAGAATGTAAGAATGGATTTTGACTCTGGAGTGTTGAAGTTTGTCTATGTATCAGCACGAGATATAACAATTGAACGCCAATTAAGGGATCTCTTAAAAGCCAGTGAAGAAAAGTACCGAGGTATAATTGAGCACATGAAGCTTGGATTGATGGAAGTTGATCTGGCTGGAAACATTCTGTGGATGAATCGCAGTTTTACGATTTTAACTGGCTACGATTTGGATGCTGTTAAAGGACAGAATGCGAAACAATTGATGGTGCCAGGGCCATTTTCGGAAGAAATGAACCGCCAAGAACAGCTGCGCTTCAGTGGAGAAGCAGGAATGTATGAAACCAAGTTGTTGCGCAAGTCTGGAGAAATTCGAGATGTTATAATCAGTGGTGCGCCCATTTTCGATGCTCAAGGTAAGGTGGTAGGTTCGATAGGCATTCACTTCGATGTTACCGAAACTAGGAAAACAGAGCGTGATCTCAAGGAAGCGCGACTGCGTGCGGAAAAAGCGCAACAAGCGGAAAAAGAATTCCTAGCTAGCATGAGTCATGAGATACGAACTCCGCTCAATGCAATAATTGGAATGTCGCATTTGCTTACTGAAAGTGAGTTGAGCAAGGAACAAGCTGAATTGATGACCTCGATCTATTATTCAGCGAATTTGCTTCGAGGGTTGATCAGCGATGTGCTCGACTTTTCGAAGATTGAAGCTGGTCAGCTCGATGTTCGTCAAGACAGCATCGATTTGAACAGACTTATATCGTCGTGCATTCAAATGATCGGTCATGGTTTGGAGAAGGAGAATGTGAGATTGGAGTTTGAGGCTGAAAAGGCCATGCCTGACCGACTTCAGACAGATGCTTTACTTATAAACCAAATCGTCACGAATCTGCTGAGCAATGCCATAAGGTTTACCGACAAAGGTTCTGTGCGTGTGGTCTTGAATGCTGAGCAATTTGGTGAACGGTGGATCATTGAGATTTCGGTCACAGATACTGGTTTAGGTATTTCTGAAGATAAAATTGATCTTGTTTTTGAGAAGTTCAAACAAATTGGTGAAAGACAAGGTGGTACAGGTTTAGGACTGACCATTACGAAACGAATCGTTGAATCTTTAGGCGGTACAATTGCTGTGAGCAGCGTGCTAGGAGTAGGGTCAACATTTACGGTTAAGATTCCCATGGAATCAGCAGAAACTGTATCACGCGATCTAGGTATTGGAATGGGTGTCCATTCTGCCGATTGCCTGGTACTTGTTGTTGATGACAATGAAATGAACATCCAATACCTGACAAGGGTGCTTGAAAAATTGAAAATTCGGTATAATTGCGCTAGAGATGGGGTTGAGGCGGTTGAAATGACCATGACTCAGCACTACAATATGATTTTCATGGATGTTCAAATGCCACGATTGAACGGACTAGATGCAACGATGAGAATAAGGTCAGACTTCAATAATCCAAACTGTGAAACTCCAATCGTAGGTTTATCTGCCTATGCGTTTAATGAAGATGTACAGCTATCGGCCCGAGCGGGAATGGATAATTATCTGACTAAACCATTTGCACCGGGAGATGTGCAACGCATGATTTCGAAGTACTTCACGGAGAGTTTTCTTTCAGACAATTCGTTTAAAAAGGTTGGACTTTTCAATAGTGGGTTGGATTCTGAAATGTTGGAAGATTTGTACGAGGGTGATGTCAATTACGCCTTAGACATGTTCGAAATTTATTTGAGTCAATTTGGAGAATACCTGAATGATTTGCAGACGTGTATTTCTATGAAAGAAGTAAGTGGCATTTGTGCTAACCTGCACAAAATAAGAAGTCCGCTGCGCATGGTTGGTCTATCGAATTTGGCATTGTTGTCGGAAGAGATAGAGAAGGAGTTACATGATTCAGAGCTGAGCGAAAAGTGTTTGAATGAACTGAACAAGCTTATAGCTGGGATTGTTGAATCTGATTATATGATTATAGATTCGATTAGTAAGATGAAGAAAAATTTAAATTCTGAGATATGAATTGCCTAATCATAGAAGACGAAAAGTTGTCACGAGAGGCTTTATTTGCTTTGTGCGACAAAGTAGGAGGAATGACGGTTGAAGCCGTTGAGAATGTAGTCGACGCGCGCAAAATTCTTTCTCAAAAAACTTTTGATCTCGTACTGTTGGATATCGGATTGCCTGATATAAATGGGGTAGAATTTCTACGCATTGGCATGTCGCTTCCACCTGTGATCATAATTTCTTCGAATGAGAAATACGCTCTTGAAGCATTTGAGCTCGATGTTGTCGACTACCTCAAGAAACCCGTCTCATTGTCGAGGTTTATTCAGGCTATAGATCGGTTTAAGGCACGCACTGCCATTGTTGAATCAACGGTGAAAAGTGAGAAGGAAGAGAATATTTTTGTAAAATCTGAAGGGAAAATCATTCGCATACCGCTCGATGATCTTTTGGTTTTGGAAAGCATGCGTGACTATGTAATCTTCCGCATGGAGAAAGGAAAACATCTTGTTCATACGACGATGAAAAACGTAGAGGAACAACTAAAAGACGATGATCGCTTCATACGTGTCCATAGGTCGTTCATCATTAACCGCAGTCAAATAAGCGACATTCAAGAGAATTCTGTGCTCGTTCATAGTCATGTCATTCCAGTCTCTCGATCGCATCGTTCTATCTTGATGGAAAAGATAAAATTCATCTAAATTCAACTAGTCGCTTATTCTTGTTGGTCTGTCGATGTTATGATGTCGGAGGTCTAAATTATTCAAGGCTGCTGTAGGAATGTTCCGAGCTTCGTTTGAATCAGGTGCTAAAACCTGACGATGAAGACCTCGCTAAAATGATAGATCGATCAATCTTGAGTGCACAAACAGAACAAAGAGGTTCTAATTCTGCTTTGCTTGCATCAAACAGTTTTCTATCATTTCAACCGAACATAGGACCATTAAATGAATCCAGTTCTAAGGCAACCGTTTCCTCATTGCTTTTGAGGATAATGAAGAACACTTCGGAGAACAATACGGGAAAATCTTTCGGAATATTTACCTCACTGCATGCTACAAGTTTCAATAAGCAAGTAGTCAGTTGGCTGTATCCTACTCAAAAAATATCATTGCTTCAGCAGTCGATTGCCAATGAGCGGAGTATGCAGTTTAAGGAGGTTGTTATTCGCATGATTTCCAAGTCGTGCAAAGGAATTATAGTAGAATTCGATTCAAAGTTTGGCATTACAACCAATTTGCTCCGTCTCGAAGGATACAACACCCTCGCTCTAGAAAAAAATATGTCGAATGTCCGCGCCGCTCATGCCGCTGGCATGCAGAATATTGTTCACGGTGATCATACCGACTTAGAAAGAGTCTTAAATCGTTTCAGTTCTCGCCAGATTTGTGCCGCAGTTAAATTTGTTCACAACGAGAATCTTGAAGACTTGCCAGCCTTCCTAGACAACCTCATTAGATTTCAAAAGTCAGGAGATAAACTGGTGTTACCTTTTGTCGAGCCTGAAGCGCCAGCATTTTCATCAAACAAAAATGATGAAGTTTTAGATTCGAACCGTTTGAGAACCTTGATGACAACGATACTAGAAAACCACGGCTATTGCATTCACAATCGTTATTGTGATTTGAACGAAACGGGTAAAATATCGCGGGTTCAATGTGCGACAAATTATTTGAAGGCTTTGTTGAAGATAATTTCTTCAATTCGATCGGAAGCCGCGGAGACGAAGGGTTTACAATTCAGCGATTCATCTCTCCTAATCGCAGAAAAGATGTGAATTCGGCTGTGTCGCGATTCTAATGAAGTCTAGTAAAGCAAGACAAGAAAGATGGTTGTTTGCAACTTAGCAATGATCGAAAAGAAGCCGTTTAATTTTTAAGCGGCTTTTTTGATATTATTGTTTTGCTTTAACGACAAAAAATGACACGCGAGCGCTAAAAAACATCCATCTCGTCGAAATTTAGACCTGTTCAGGAGGGAGTTGGATTAATTTTGTCCTGTGAATAACACATTCATATAACCTTTGATGATATGATAGCAGGAGTGGGATTCAGGAACTTTGTTGAAGTTCCTAAAGAGGCGATTAAGGAAGCGATTCAGGTTACAGTACCTTGCGCAATTTGTGGAAGCACGAGTCATAGTGTGCAGCATATTTTTCCGGAAGAGCATTTTGACAGACACTTTTTCGACACACACTCATGGGACGCCAATTTAGGATTGGAGCTCAAGTTGGTAAAGTGTTCGGATTGTGAATTGATTTATCAAAGTCCGAGATTCAACGAGAAATTTCTTGATTGGTTGTATCCTGAAGAAGTCATTCCAGATATGCTTACTGCTCGTCATTTCAGCGCAGACAATAAATACGCGTATATAGCTGGCGAAATTAAAAAGTATGTTTCGAAGAAAGCAACTGGAGTGATTGTCGATATCGGAACCCGATACGGTGCGCTGCCAAGAATGCTCGAAAAAAATGGATTTAAGTCGTTTGGTATCGAAATGAGTTCTAAATGTGTTTCGGTGGCAAAGAAAGCAGGAGTTACACAGATTGAACAAGGTAAGGTTGAAGACATTCCGATGTTGATGATGCTGCGAGGAGAAGATCGCATCAAGGCCGTGGTAATGACCGACTTGATAGAACATCTTTTAACTCCACTTGAAGATTTGAAAATCCTTGCTGAATATCAGCTACCGGGCGATAAGCTGTTTATCAAAACGATGGATATTGATTCACTAGGATATCGTTTGTTCCGAGGAGATTGGTATTACATTCACGGACAACATACATTCTATTTTAACGCGTTGTGCTACTGAATATATGAATAAATAAATGATGAAAAGGTCGTGCAATGTATTGGTATTCAGTATTTTAAAGGTACGAAAATCAAAACATTGAGCACCATGCACGACCTGAGAGCAATGTACGAAAAGACTC
>WGNM01000035.1 GCA_016124575.1 Cryomorphaceae bacterium | reverse complement strand
TGCTTGCAACATTGCTAGGTCCAGACGTTACAGTGAGCATTATGGGCGGTACAGTGATGATCAACGGTGCTACCGTTATTATTGCTGACCTTACAGCAGACAACGGAGTTGTGCACGTAATCGACGCGGTTTTGTTGCCACCTCCGGCTCAGCCTGCAACGGTTGTCGACATCATTGTTGATAGCCCGGTTCACACAACACTAGAAGCTGCCGTTATCGCTGCTGAATTGGCCGACGACCTTTCTGGTGCTGGTCCATTCACCGTATTCGCTCCTACTGACAACGCATTTGCTGCATTACCTGCTGGCGTTGTTGATGCATTATTGCTTGACCCAACAGGAGAATTGGCAAACATCCTTCTTTACCACGTAGTGGGCGCTGCTGCTTTGTCTACAGATCTTTCTGACGGACAAATGCTTGCAACATTGCTAGGTCCAGACGTTACAGTGAGCATTATGGGCGGTACAGTGATGATCAACGGTGCTACCGTTATTATTGCTGACCTTACAGCAGACAACGGAGTTGTGCACGTAATCGACGCAGTATTGTTGCCACCTCCGGCTCAGCCAGCAACGGTTGTAGACATCATTGTTGACAGTCCGGTTCACACAACCCTAGAAGCTGCCGTTATCGCCGCTGAATTGGCCGACGACCTTTCTGGTGCTGGTCCATTCACCGTATTCGCTCCTACTGACGATGCATTTGCTGCATTGCCTGCTGGTGTTGTTGACGCACTATTGCTTGACCCAACAGGAGAATTGGCAAACATCCTTCTTTACCACGTAGTGGGTGCTGCTGCTTTGTCTACAGATCTTTCTGACGGACAGATGCTTGCAACATTGCTAGGGCCAGACGTTACAGTGAGCATCATGGGCGGAACAGTGATGATCAACGGTGCTACCGTTATCATTGCTGACCTTACTGCAGACAACGGAGTTGTTCACGTAATCGACGCAGTATTGTTGCCACCTCCTGCTCAGCCGGCTACTGTTTACCAGATCATTGCTGACAGTCCAGACCACACCATCCTAGAAACAGCTCTTCTTGCTGCAGGTTTGAATGATGATCTACAAACTGAAGGTCCGTTCACCGTTTTTGCTCCAACCGACGCTGCATTTGCAGGATTGGCACCAGGTGTCCTTGACAATTTGATTGCCAACCCAGCACAGCTAGCGCAGATCTTGCTTTACCACGTAGTTGGATCTGAGGCAGCATCAACAGACTTGAGCGACGGACAGACCATCGAAACACTTCAAGGAGAAGATGTAGAGATCACAATTGCTGGTGGAGTTCAGGTAAACGACGCGAACGTAATTGTTGCTGATTTGTTTGCTGACAACGGTGTAGTGCATGTTATTGATGGCGTATTGTTGCCACCGGTTTCTGTTTCAGAAAACACCAACTCAGCATTCACCCTATACCCTAACCCTGCGGTTGATTTCATCACCTTGAACGGCGATTTCGCTGCTGCTTCAATGGTTCGCATCATCGACCAAAGCGGCCGCATAGTGTTTGAGACTTCATTGAACGGCATTACCCGTTTCGATGTTAGCGCACTGGCTTCAGGTGTTTACAACCTCGTTGTTTCAACAGATAACACAATGTCGTCACAGACATTTGTTAAACGTTGATAGTTGTTTAGTTTAGAGAAGGAGGCTGTCTGTTCAGACGGCCTCTTTTTTTTTGCTTTCTATTCAAAAGAATGATAGACGACAACGTTCTTTCAAACCAGATATCAATCTGCTACAAACATTCCTTTTTCGTCTACGCACCCCCGTTTGCCGTTTTTCACAACCTTAGCCACTTTCCCATCAAACTTTTCAGCTTGATCATATTCACAGGGAATTACTAATTGTCCGGCTTCATTTACATAACCAAACTGAGGTATTCCGTTTACGTCTTTTTTAACCTTCGCCAACCCATTCGAATGATAATCGATACCGATGTATTCGCATGGGATCACAAGGTTTCCATCTAAATCCACCTTACCGTATTTTCCATCAATTGAAACAGCAGCAAGCAATAGTGTTCCCGTGTAGTTGTTGCTAAATTCCGAAGCTGATTCATAGATCAAAGGCGTCGTAACATTCCCATCATCGTCTATATGTCCCCATTTACCATCCATTTTCGCCCAAGCTCTCGATTTCGAAAAATTCCCCAAACGCTCGTATTTCACATCAATTACAACCTTACCAGTTGAGTCAATCATTCCAAACAGATTGTCTTTATTGATTACAGCCCTGCCAGCTTGAAAGTATCCGATACTCGTGTATTCGCAGGGCAGCACGATTTGACCTGAACGGTCGATGTACCCAAATTTATCGCCTATTTTCACCTTAGCCCAAGACCCACTAAATTCTGCTGCGAAGTCGAACTTCAGCGGTATAACCGCCGTTCCGAGTGTATCAATGAACCCATATTTCCCATTCTCCCCTACCAAAGCCATAGGACCAGCGAATGCATTGGCTTTTTCGTATTTCGTTGCGATGACTTCTTTTCCGAATCTATCCAGGTATCCGAACATACCGTCTTTGTGCACTAGAAAACGACCCGCCCGCATATCGCTGATGCTGCTGTATTTCAGAGGAGCCAGTTCTTTTCCGGCATAATCAAAAAAGCCATATTTCCCCTCTTTTCCTACCACCAACACCTTGGCAAACCGCATGGAGCGGTAGTACATATCGTCGGCATCGTCATAAATAGGTGGCAAAACCTCATTTCCTTGCATGTCGATAAAACCATAAGTGAGCTCCCATGGCTCGGCCTTCATCGTTACCCTCGACAAGTCGCCCATGTATCCTTCTACTTCATAGTACTTCGGCCGACAAACAATGCGCCCGGTTGTATCGATGACGCCGTATAAGTCACCAACGTAATAATACGACAAGCCGTGTCTGAAATGGGTAATTTCATACCCTGACTCTGTTTTAAACACCTGCCGTTTAGGATCATACTCACCCTTCAATCGCTCTTGCGAATTACCCAATTGAGGCAAAGCACATGCGAGCAGTGCAATAAAAAAGACATAGTGTTTCATAGAAGCATAATTCTGAAGCCCCATACTTTGAGCTAAATAAGGAAATATCGACATTGTCGATTGAAAGAAGTAGTGAAAGTAGGGGAAATTTCCGAACGAATTATGCGGATCTCTGGTAACGAAGATAGGAATCGAAGGGAGGGGATGTCTTTTGCTTTAAAAGACATTTGTTCACAAAAATCGAAGGTTTAAACTTGTAATGAATTGAATTTCAAGTCCATGACCTCATTGGGTCACTTCTGCACCATGCTTATCAATGAATCCAAATTTACCACCTTTCCGAACCTTAGCCCAGTCTTTATGATGCACATCGAAATCAAAAATCTCATTATAGATAGGTTCAACCACTTCATTACCAGCGACATCGATGAAACCATACCTATCGCACTTTTTTACCATTGCCCAATCTTCACGATAATCGTCGAAAGAATAAATATCATCATAAATCGGCTCAACCACTTCAGTTCCAGACATGTCGATGAAACCATACTGATCGCCCTTTTTTACCAAAGCCCAATCTTTTCGATAATCGTCGAAAGAATAAATATCATCATAAATCGGCTCAACCACTTCATTTCCAGCGCTATCGATGAATCCATACTGATCGCCTTTTTTTACCAAAGCCCAATCTTTTCGATAATCGTCGAAAGAATAAATATCATCGTAAATCGGTTCAACCACTTCATTTCCATCCATGTCGATGAAACCGAGCAAGCCACGGCTTTCCACCATAGCCCAATTGGGATGAAAATCTCCGAAATCATATATCCGAGTGTATTTTGGTTTCTTTATACCGTCACACAAATCCACTTGCAGTAAAACACCCACACCAACATTGAAAATTGAATTATCATTCGAACTACCGAAAGCCAACTGACTGACCATAAAGGCAATAATTAAAGGGAGAAAATGAGTTTTCATGACTTTTGGTTTACGTGATCAAGGGCGATTTTAATTAAACATCGCAAGAATTACAAAAAGGAAAATACAAATAAAATCCATGCTCTTTATTTTTTCTCACGAAATAAAGAAAAGTCAAAAAGTCATATCTGAATATTCGTTCATTGAACTACTGACTTCCGCGGCACATTCAACCGCCGGGATAGGTTTGGTTGGACGGCAAACAAGGCGGATTGGGGGGGGGATTAGTTCTAAAGGCTCAATCAGAGTAATAACTCATTAGATTAAACTATACTTTTCACTTGGAGGAAATAGCAAGTCAATACCTTCAGGTTTTATTTTGAATAGCGGCCCCTTTTCTACTACCTTTCCTTTTGAATCTCTTTTTATGAGGTGGTCAAGAGTTATGATCCCTTGTTCAATTAGAATATCAAATTGAGTGGAAATTGGCTTTTTCGTGTGCTCAACTGAGGAATATTGAAAATACTCATGGCCATCAATGAATGTACTGTCTGCTTTCACCCAGAATGTTTCTTTGTGTTTCTCTTGTAATCTATTGTGAAGTGTTTCCAAAGTCCAAACAACAAAGTCACCTATTTCGGGGTCAAAAGAATTTTATAGAAGACATTTAATCTCAGGGTCAAGCTTCAGAGATAGACCTTGAGAGTTTCTGGTTATGGCGGAAACTGTACAATAAAGCTTAAAATCGTCTTCCCTATAATACCCGAAAGCATCCAAGATTTCTGATGAGCTTTTAAACTTGCTTAGTGTCCAATCTGGTACTTGGGCGAACAAATTCTTTCTATTGGATCGATTACTTCTAAAGGATTTGAGTTCAATTCCTTTATAGTCAGGTTGTTTTGATGAATTTATTGTAATCCCCAATGCTGTCTCTAAAGTTCTTCCGACAGAAGTGTCTGCATCTACTATTGAAGGAATCAGACCTCTTCTAGCAACTTTTTCGAGCATAGCCAATAATTCAAATGCAATTTCATTGGCTTTCCCGCTAATTTCAGAGATGAGCTCTTTAAAGGGATTTATTAAGTTCGAATTTATAAGTGTCTCAACATCTAAATTTGATAAATTAAATATATGAAAAGAATCTGAAAAATAAATTAAAGCTACAATATCGTTGGATTTGGCGACCTTAGTAAGACTTGAAAACCAGATTCGGGGATCACCTTTTTTTGTTTGAGGTCTGTACAAGGAAGCGGTTGAATTAAGGACGCGAAAGCTCTCATAAATCTTGGCATCGATTAATACCTTGTTTTCGGGTCCTTGACCTTGAGTATCGTAATCATGAATCCCATTATCTTTTAGAAAACTTCGAACAGACCCTGTAGCGTCCATAATAGATTTCCCTAAACCCGTTTCTGTTGGTTCAATTAGGGTCAATGACACTCTGTTTTTAGTTAACAATTTTATTTTATCCTGTTCTGATTTAGAAAGTGTTCTCATTTAATATTTTTTAAAATTTCAGATGCTACGGCTCTAGCGAGTAAAGGTGGGACCGCATTCCCTACTAATGTGAACTGTGGAACATCTGTTTTTCTGCTATTACCACCTGTTGACCGTTTACCCTGGAAAACGAAGGAATCATCGAAGGATTGAAGTCTTGCCATCTCTCTGACAGTCAATGCTCTAGGAGAATTATAATGAACATAGTCATCGGGTATTGTCATTATTGTAGAACTCTGCTCTTCAGGTTTTAAAACGTTATAGTTTCGTTTGTTGGAACTCAAACCACATTCATCTAGCTGACATTGTGCTTTTTTATAGTCACCAATATCCAAAATGATTTGAAGCCTTTTAACAACATCTTCATTTTGGTTACTTGTCTTATGATTGTTCAGAATATCGAAATCTTTCTCACCTTTAAGAAGAGAGTCAAAATTTCGCACATAGAAAGGTTTTGTATTCGGTTTGTATCTATCAATTAATCGGCCTTCTTTAGACCACTCTGCGAAAGTTTTCCCAGTCTTTGAATTTTCCTTTCCTTCGATTGATCTTTTCTTAATGAGACCCATCACTTTCTGCGCAGTACCATTGAATTGCTTCGAGATGTCAACAAGTTCATAGTTATGGGCTTCTTCGTTATTACCAACAAAATCCAAATCATGCAAAGCTTCAAATACCGTTACCTTATCTCCTGCCTTTACAGTCGGCGGTATTTCGGAAATAAATTTTTGATCTTTCCTACAACCAATGAAAAGCACTCTTTCACGATTCTGAGGAACTCCATAGTTTGAGGCATTCGCGATGAATGGCTTTTCAATTTTGTAGAGTCGAATACTTTCCAGAATCTTCAATAATTGAGTTTTTTCTTCTTTGGAAGACAAACCTATTAAGGTTTCTACTGTCTCATCAAATGAAGTTGTGTAGATTCTAAGTGCTGTGATAATATCATCACAATCCTTTCGAAAAGACGCGGGTACATTCAATTCTCCAAAAGCAATTTCAATTTGATCTATGATGTTCTCAGAACTAATATGGGTTAAAAATGATGTGAAATGCTCTGCAAAAGCATCTCCATCAACATTACAAAAGTCTTTTTCTTTGATGATGTCGCGTTTAAGCTTTTCCCATTCCTTTGTTCTTGCTAGAATATTGAACCCATGGCGAATTGTGTTTATTCGGTCGTCTGTTTTACTTGTTTTGTAGTCTGCGATTTTGGGCGTTATTTGCCTAAATCGAGAATCAACGAAACGAATAAAATCCTCTCGCCCAGCTTCCACTTCTACATCCCTGAGTTTTTCAAGTTCAACTCGTTTCACAATACAATCAAGCAAAAAGCCGTCTTTGTTCGATTTCATTTTCCTAATAAAGGAAATTAGAACTGGAATTTCTTTTACATCAACAATTGAATTAATTTCTTGAATGATGATATCCTTTATCTTTCCGTTTTCTTTTGTCAAAATACCTTTTACATTCTCCATTACGAAGTATTTAGGTTGTAGAACTTTTATCACTTCTAGATAATGAGAAAACAAATCATCCTTCTTGTCAAACTTCTTTCTTTTTCCTGCAAGACTAAAACTTTGACATGGAGGACCACCACAAACCACATCTATTTGTTTGCCTGCTATTTTTTGAAGAAAATTATCGAGAAAATCGGGTTCTGTAATATCCTGCCTTAGAAACTCTGCATTTAAACCTAACTGATGATTGTATCGCACTACATGAGTCAATTCGCAATTTTCATTAATATCACTTGCAGCTATGAAATCAAAGAACTTGTTATTCACTTCTGCTTGTAAAAATCCTTCACTGAATCCACCTGCCCCAGCGAAGAGATCAACGAAAGTGAAAGGTTTCCCGAAAATTGAAACTTGTTCCTTAACGATACTTACTGAATGATTCTCCCTATAACTGCTAATGTACTGGTTTAGTTTTTCTTTTATCTCGTCCTGAGAGAAAGACTTTTTATTCGAGTGATGTAAAAGTTCATCCGCTCGTTCAGTTAAAAAATCAAGATAATGATTGACACCTTTAAAATCAGATGAATAATTCAACACCCTTTGACTCTTTTTATCAAAATGTTCTGGAGTAATTTTGTGACCGGTAGCTAATTTAATTTGACTCCCACCACAGTTGATGCGGAGATGAATTGGAGCTTGACCCTTTCTGTCTGGTTTGTCGAGATAAAAATTAATCGTTGCCATAATTACGGACGAATTTACGTACACGGACAATTTTACGGACAATTTTCTAAATCCAGATCATTCCATCAGCCTATTTTCTTAACATACTAAAATTAACAAACTAAGACCATGTTGATCAACTTGTCATTGGTTTCCGACTACATCTTTCGATTAATCTACCAATCAACTCAATACCGTCATATCTGCATTCATAATTAATTGAGCAAACTAAGTCAATTCCTTTAAACAACATCACAAACCTTATTCTTAAGCACCAACCACTCCATTGCCAATAGTCAGTATTTCACTTTTTGAAGATATTGCTATGGTGGTAATCTAGAAACTCACGATCTGGTATGAACCTATCAGGTAATTGTATTTGTTGACCATGAAACTTCAAAAAGAAATCTTGAACAGACTTTACATCTTCAAATTCCCATAAAGACTTAGAAACTATTATCTTGAAGTCGGGAGTAATCGAAATGTAACCTTGGTCAAAAGCTCTATCGTGCAATGAATTTAAACAAAGCCCATTTCTTGGATTTAGTCTTTGCTCTGAAGAAACGGACCACGGAACAATGTGACTTGCAATCAATAAATCAGTTACCGATAAGCCTGTAATGCAGCACTTAAAATAATAAGACGAAAGCACTGTAGAACGGAAGAAATTTTGATTCACTCTCTGTTTAACAATTGTTTCTCTGTCAACTCCTAGTTTGTCAATTTCAATTTCTAAGAGTTCTTCAATTGATTTGTTCGCGTATTTCGAAATGAGCAACTCACTTTCAAAGGCTAGTCTTTCCCAATCACCGTTAAACTCTTCCCAAATTTGCTCTTCTAGTTTGCTTCCATGACTTAATCCTACTATCCCTTTTTCTTTTAACACGGGATCAAGTCGCCCGATATTTCCAATTTTCATATTCAAAGCTGATGGGCTTCTACCAATCAGATTTGAATATTTAATTATTGTAGGATTTGACTTGCTGCTGCTTTTGAATGGTATTTTACAGTAAACATTAAAAGCAATAATTGTTTCTTCCCTTGTCCAGTCTTTATTTTTCATTATCAATCTCTATAACCTCCAAGATGGAAACTGAGTAATCCGACAAAACAGAATCTATAAGCTCTTTCGTAATATCACTGCTACCAAGGAGAATGGATTTGAAAACTTCAATTCGGTCATCTGGCGATAACTCGTTCAGTTTGTCATCGTCTCTGAAAAAAGTCATGAACTCAGCTCTTGTCATAAATCAACGAGTTGTATGAAATGGAACTATAACATATGGCAAAACCCTCACTCAAACATCTTCCCTCTCAAACCTGGATCTTTCAGATCGACCCAAAAAATGCTGATGGGTTCACTGATGTCGATTTGTCCGTTGCTATTGCTGTCATGCCGCGCAAAGACAAACAACTTATCGTTTTGAGGGTCGTATTCTGATTTGAAAATGGAGTAATCTTCAGGAACGATGGCTGTTTTATTCTCGCCGTTGCTATCAATCAGGTAAAATCTGCGCAGATCGCGAAGGTTGATGAAATGATCGTTGTTGGTGTCTTGGTCATACACCGAAACCATGAAATAATTCCGAACCACTGGCGCACCTGCCAATGAGTCTAACTGAAATGATGGGTAATACAATGTCCGTATCAAGACCGGTTCTTCGAAAAAGTGCTTCTGCTGTCCGTCTGCGAAGTTGAAATGCGCCACATTCACGAAGTTATAGCCGTACACGGCTTCCATGCCCGGAATGAGGTGATAGTTCCAATCGTCTATTTCGTAGTCTCCCACATCGTTGTAGGCATAGTGGTAATTGTTCGAACCGATGAAGGTTTGTCCGTCGCTCTTCTTGACATTCACCTTGTAAATGCTAGCCAGTCTGACACGCGCAATACCAGTTAGCAGCACCTCACTCGGCTGGGTATCAAACTTCAATGAGTCGCCATTCAAGCCATTGTCGTTCTCTTGTTCGGTATCTTCTGTGGTCGGACTAACCTGAAAACCTTTGTTTTCCAATTGTTCTTGCTTGCAACTAATAAGACTTGTGAAAAGAGATAGGAATAATGCAAATTGAATGTGTTTCATAGGGTCGTTTCTGGTTTCAATGCGATGCAACCAAAGGTAGCAGAAGATATGAAAGCTTCAAAAACTTCATTGTAATTAATGGCTCAAAAGGTTTGCGCTAAAGCGGATGTTGGACAAACCCTTCTTCACCAAAATGAATGGTAAATTATATGTTTTTTGGTTGTTTATCATCTTTGGTTGGACGGACGATTAACCGGAGGGGGAACTACTGAAAATAATAGACAAGTTGAAAGCAGGATTTTATTTCTTGTCTGGAGTCTTTTCATCTTCTGACAACACTCTTTTTTCTGGGGAAATCTTTATCAAACCCGAGGTCATGTATTTTTCATGCTGCGGTTTTTTGCCTACTATTTCAATCGGCTCCAATTCAAGCATCGCTTCAATGTCTACAACAACTTCTTTGTCTAATAATTCGTGCGGAAGAATCACACTCTGGATGGAATCGTTTTGGTATCCCACGCGAGAAAAAACGATTTTTAGATCCTCTAATTTCGATTTATGCTCTGCTATTTCAACTGAAAACTTCCCCTCTTCGTCGGTTATGGCCTTGGAAATCAAACTATCTCCTAGCACAACCTCTACTTTTGTAAACGGCAGGAGCTGATTCGTTTCTTTGTCTTTGACCATTCCAGTCAATTGGATCTTTCCAATCTGCTGCTGCGTTTGCCATGTTTGCTGTGCACTCACTTGTCCGTGCATTTCATTGGAAACCACTGTTAACCCTAAAACGGCTAGTACCGACATCGCAACGGGGTTTAAGTTACGGTAAGTGAACTGCCGCCGCAGGGTGTTCACTTGGTTCAACGAAAAGCGTCCACATTCCGATTTTATTTCAGACAGGTTCGTCCCCGCATAGTCAACAACCTTCTTGCTGCAGTGCAAACAAAATCTGGTAGACTTATCTAGATGCGTCATTTCGTCCCACTTCTGGTCGCAAGCGAAATCCAAATCAATCTTTTTTTCCATAATCCAAGTCTTAATGCTCAATCCTCCTTCAACCCATCAAACTTCGCTTTCATCGTAGGATTGCCGTGTGTTAATTTTTTGATGGTGAGATCGTCGGTTTTTTCATTGGCCAACCGCAGATTATTTTCAGAAGAAAGCAGTGCTGCTTTGGTTTTCTCCAATTCTTTTATCGTCTTGTCTATTCCATCGATGGCATCTTTAAACTTACGACTGGCAAGGTCATAGTTTCGGGCAAAGCCTTCTTTGAACTTGGTCATTTTTTCTTCGAAGTTCGTGATGTCGATGTTTTGTGAGCGGACAAGTGCAAGTTCTGCCTTGTATTGCATAGAATTCATAGCCGCATTGCGCAACAGCGTGATGATGGGGATGAAGAACTGCGGACGAACGACGTACATTTTTGGGTATTTGTGAGATACATCGACAATTCCCGTGTTGTACAGTTCATTATCCGACTCAAGCAGAGTTACCAAAACGGCGTATTCGCATTTTTTCTCCGTCCTGTCTTTGTCTAGCTCCCTGAAAAAATCCTCATTTCGCTTTTTTGTCGATGTTTCATCGCCTTCATTCTTCATTTCGAACATGATGGAGATGACTTCATTTCCGGCGTCGTCAGACTCTCGAAAGATGTAATCTCCTTTGCTTCCAGACTTCGAGTCGTTGTCTTTTTCGAAATACGCCTTTTGAAAACCTGTGGCTCGCAGTTTATTGAATTCATTTTCACAATGTTGCTCCAGCGTTTCACCAATCATCTTGGTCGACAGTTTGAGCTTCATGTCTTTGCGCAGCGTGATTTCTTCTTCCCGCATGCGGATTATTTCGTCTTTCGTCTTGAGGTCAGCCTGGAACCTTTCGAGCAGCGATTTCTCCAGCAACTGCTTTTCGGTCTCCTTATTTTTCAGATTGTTAGCGAGTTCATCACGCTCTCTTTCTATTTTTTGCACCGCTTCAGTAACCGATAATTTCGTGGTGATTTCAGCCTGCTGTATCTTCGCCTTCATCTCCGCTATTTCAGCTTCTTTTTTTGCCAATTGGGCCGATAGTACGCGTTCATTTTCGGCCTTCAACTCAATGATGGCTTTGTCTTTCTGCACGATATCTTCTTGCAGCTTATTCCGCAAGTTTGCCTCCGCCAGTTGAACCGCATTCTGCTTGTCTTTTTCAGCCAACCTCAACCGACCCTCCAATTCTTCTTCAAATTTATGGTCGCGCACCTGCTTGAGAATATCGGCAAATCCGGCTTCATCGACTTTAAAGACTTTCTGGCAGTTGGGGCATATTATGTCGTTCATTGTAAAATAGTTACGGACGGTTAAGGAGATGGGAATTGGTGTGAGAATGAGAGCGAAAAGAACGAAGCGTTTAAAGTGAAAGCCGAAGATAAGGAGATGTGTTGAGATTATTAAAGCTACATCGTGCATTGCAGTTTGAAGTGGTCGGGATTGTTTGGACAAGATCTTATATACAAATATAACAGTTAAAACCATAGTAATGAGGGGGTTTGGGGGAGACTCATAACTTAGTGTTTTTGTTCATTTCTAGGCTGCTTGTTTGTAAACCTTAGCT
>WGNM01000056.1 GCA_016124575.1 Cryomorphaceae bacterium | reverse complement strand
ATGCATCGAGTGTCAGACAGCTACCATCGTCACATCCTGCAGCCGGGTTGAAGTTGCAAGCATTGACATCGGTACATCCAGCGATTGAGCTGCCTCCGCAGATGCCACATGCATCGAGTGTCAGACAGCTACCATCGTCAACAGTGGCGGCTGGGTTGAAGTTACAAGCATTTACATCCGTGCAACCCTCTATGCCAGCAGATGGCTCCATGATCATCGTGTATTGCTGATCGCAATAAGTTGCAGTTTGATCGCTTGAAATGCACGCATTGTTGGTGAAATCAACCAGTGCATCTCCAATAAATACATCGTCTACATACCATCCTTCGGCAGAGATAAATATGTCTGAAGAAAGCCACCAGCGAATCGATATCGTTTGTCCAGCGAAGCTCGATAAGTCCACAATCGTTTGCACAAATCCACCGCTACTACCTGTCCACGCTGCACGACCGCTCAAACTGGCATCCGAATTTGTAATAACATTACCGTTGTATCCATTTTGCGTCATTAGCGCACCTGCATCATTCCACGAAGTGCCATCGGTTGATATTTCGAGCACGCAGCCATCCCATAGCTCTTCGGTGTTATAGAAGTGTGAGAAGCTCAAGAACGTCGCATTTGTAATGCCTGAAATATTCGGAAGTACGAGTTGAAGGTCAGCATTATCGCCCGGATTTTCAGCAAACCACGATGTTGAAGGGCTATTGGAGCGAACAGTACTTTGCAGCCAGCTTGCCGTGCCAAGAGGTGTTTGAGTCGTGAACGACCCCACGCCCGACTCCATATCATCGAGTAAATTGATGATTGAGAAAGGGTTAGCAGGTGCTTGTACTTGGTATGTGCACGTAGTAGATGCCCCATCGGCAAGCGAACCCAAGTCAATGGTCAGCGTATTTCCAGACAGCGAACCACCGCAAGAAGACGACCCAGGAACGTAGGTTACTTCACTAGGTATAACATCAGTGATAACCACATTTGTTACAGCGCCTCCAGTGTTGTTGGATACAATGATTGTAACCGTCATGGTTCCACCGGCCGACATCGTAGCGCTCGAGCTCTTATCGATTCCCAGCGAGCAGTTGCCAGAAGTTTCGTACGATTCAACGCCATCGGTAACATCGTTTGTGCTTCCTTGATCAGCCCCGAAACCTAGTCCCCGCCGCGCAAAAGCCTCCCATATCAAACATTGGTTTGCTCCACCGTAGTTGATTTGGTCAGCCAGCAAAATCGCGTCACGACCATCTACAAAACCGGGTGAGCAAGGTTGTAGTTTAAGACCATCCATAACCAATTGAAGCGCGATATTGTTACCCCCCGTTCCATTGTAAATATCCGGATCGAAGCCATATTCGTCAATCAGCAACCACGTCATATCCCACAGCATGGTGCACCAAACAGAGCCGACACCGTGAGGTACGCTTACACCCGCAGTGCTGTTGTAAGTCATAGGGTTTACGCCCATGTCGGTAGAGTACGGATACGGACGAATACCAGGGCCATTGATACCATACCCGATGGCATAGTTTCCAATTCCACGCGCATCAGCGCCGTTGTCGGATGGTTTCATGGTCATATACAGACCGAAATAATCACTCCAGCCTTCGCCCATTTGTTCGGTATTGAACAAACAGCTTACGTTATCGGCACCAGCAGTTAAACGGTTAGAGATACCGTGACCGAATTCGTGTGCTATTACACCATTGTCTAAATCGCTATCGCGGATGGTGCTTGCTGGCAAGTTGATGATACCATTTACAGCACCTTGAAGCAGTGCTGCTTTGATGGTGTTTCCATCAGCCAACGAGATCATCACAGAAGGTATCGTGATAGCTGCTGACGCGCCACCTTGAGAGAAAGGAGGGTCTACAACGTTTTGAACCATGACAACCCCGATAGCACCAGCGTTTTGGGCGTTGAGTACTTTTGAGGTAAAGCTACATGTGCCTCGATCGATCATCACGATTTTGTCCGCATATTCAGAAGGGTTTATAAGAGCATTGCATCCTTGCGACGGATTCGCAGAGCCATCATTTGCCAAAACGATGTCGGCTTGAAAAAACCCTACCTGCGCCCCAAAACCTGCCACAACAGCAAAGTAATCGATGCCATCTGCTGAGAAAGATGGCGATTCAGGAGTTGTCCATTCGAACATTTGCATACGTGGTTGTTCACCATCTGGCGGCGTGCCAAAGTTTGCGTTGTTTGTCCCCGAGCCATCTTGCGCATCGGCAATTACTTCATCATTGCCCAAGCCACCATTTCCGTAATTGTTGGCTTGAAAGTTTCCACTTTGTTCATCGAACCCATAGTTGTACATCACATCGTGCATCAAATTGTTCCAGTAGAACAAATTCGTGATAGCAGCTTCTTGATATGTGATTGGGTTTTGAGCGAGGTCTAGAGCGAAATCAAAATCCAAGTTGGCACCGCCTTCGGGACTAAATCCAGGAATGTCGTCGGCATCACGATCTTCAGACGCCCACACATTGTTACCGCGGGTAATGGTGTATTCAGCACCTGCAGCCCCATTTACATCATGCCATCCGAAAGGCGAAGCTGCTAGGTTATTGTTCCATGGGAACGTTACATTCGACCGAGAACCTTCGTATGGAGACTCTAACGGAGACGGGTAAACATTGTATCCATTTGGTACTGGCGCAGAGGCCGGCGTGAGAAGAGGATTTCGTCCGGCCGATACAGGAGTGCAAGACGCGCCATGATTATGTGCAGGGCTATCATCCCACGAGCAAGTGGCGATCCAGTTGTTTTTAGAGATAACTTCTCCAGACATTGCGTCGACCCGTATTTGCCACCAGTTTTGATGGTCAGTCATGCGGATAACGAATTCCCACGCCAAACGGACAGCACCACCTTCCGTAGGTTCGTAGACGAGAGAAAAAGGGATTGGTTCGATTGCAATTTTAGCTTCATTGAAAGAGCCTGATCTTGTTTTTCCTGTCGGAGAAGTGATGATATTGATGTCTGACGCTTCCACCTTGAGGTGTGCTGCAGCAGCCCTCAACGCATTTTCGGCTGTAATTCCGGGCGTTGAAGCAGGATTTGAACGGGAAATACCGTGTGAGAAGCGATCCACAGTCTGCACAACTTTTCCGTTTTTGTCTACAATCACATTCATGATCGCGTTGAAAACAGGGATGCCTTGGTATTTTTGTTGCACGTAGTGATATACGTGACCGGTTTTCCGATTCACCACGCCCCGCATGTGCTGCGCATCGTTCAATTCATTGATTTCTTCAGTTGAAAGTTTTCCTGATTGAATAAGATCCGACTTCACCTTTGACCATTCGGTCTGACCAAAAACGGGTGAAACGGCTACAATCAGCGCAAAAAGAAGCGTCGAGAGTCTCATGAGCGAAAAGGTTATTTGATTAAGAACCTTAAAGATAAGCATATGTTCATGGTGATTTATCACAAAAACAAATTTACGTTCGCGGTGTTTTTTGTAAGATGAAAGTTTTGATCTTTCGGAAAGCGATTAACAATCAGATAATTCGAGATATTTTGGTACGTGTTTTAGCCATCGTTTTAGGGCTTTTCGGCTGCTTGTCTACAAAAGGTCAAGAAGTGTCGTTTTTGAATATTACAGAAACCGACAACATTCTTTCGAACGCTTATGGGTTGTCGGTTGTAGATTTAGACAACGATGGATATGACGACATGTACGTCATGATCAAGAACCAAGCGAATAAGTTTTATCACAACAACGGCGATGGTACCTTTACGAACATTGCAGTTCAGCTAGGAATTGCAGATGCGGGGAATACGAATGCTGCTGTTTGGGCTGATTTTGATAACGATGGCGACAAAGATTTATATGTTGGTAATTGGGGACAGCCGAACAAATTTTATTTGAATGTGGGCGAAGCGGGGTTTGTTGAAATAGGCGCCACCTTGGGAGTTAATAATTCGGGAAATTGTCGTTCGCTGGCTGTCGCCGATGTCAACCGCGACGGATGGTTGGATATTTATGTCGTCAACATTTCGCAGGATAACGCCTTTTACCTCAACAACGGATCCGGCGGTTTCATTAATCATTACAACGCTTCTCAGGCAACAGACAATTTAATTGGCATGGGGTCGATTTTTTTTGATTGCGACAACGATGGCGATCCTGATTTGTACCTCTTGCACGATGCCTACCAGGCCAACAAGTTGTTCATTAACAACGGCAACGGCGTGTTTAGCAACCAAGCTGTGCAGCGCAACGCTGCTTATCAGGGGGAGGGCATGGGTGTAGATGTAACCGATTTTAATCACGACGGATGGCTTGACATATACATCACCAACAATTACGATGGCAACGCGCTTTTGGTGAATGATGGCGATGGCACCTTCACTTCAATTGGTGAGTCTGCTGGCGTTGATAACATCGGCATGGGGTGGGGTGTGAGTTGGTTTGATTACAACCTCGATGGCGAACAAGATCTTTATATGGCCAATAACTATGTCTTTTCTCCGCTTATCAACGCCCTCTTCCACAACAATGGCGACAGTACATTTACGCAGGTAGGTCAAGGCAGCGCCTTGGATAGTCCGTATGCGGGAGCTGGTATCGCCATATCCGATTTCAATTTGGATGGTCGTGAAGACATCGCAATCGCCAATCCCATCAGCGCTTCCAGTCCGGGTGTTGAGTTGCTGCTAAATCAAACCGAAGGCGGCAACTGGTTGGCTTTAACCTTCCAGGGGGTACTTTCAAACCGCGATGCTTTTGGGACCCGAGTTACGGTATGGTCTGAGGGGTTTGTGCAAACAGACGAGTGGACAGGTCCTAGCGGATATTCGCAGCAAAACTCCTCACGCAAGACCTTTGGGTTGGGAGAGCGACAAGTTGTAGATAGTGTGCTCATACGTTGGCCAAACGGCTTGGTAGAAACCTACACGAACCTCTCAGCCAATGAACGTTATCATTTTATTGAAGGCAGCAGTTTAGAGGCTGATGGCGACGTAAATCATGATCTTGCAGGCAATGTTCAAGACCTTTTATTGTTTCTTGCCGGTTTCGGTTGCACAGGAGATTGTGCTGCCGATGTGAACAGCGACGGTGTTGTGAACTCTCAAGATTTACTCTTGGTTTTGATGGGCGTGTTTCCCGATTGACCACGTTGTAATTACCGTTCAGAAGTAAACGATTGCCGTTGTCACACTTTTTTTACGTGTGGCACCAATTCTTATTTACATTTAGACTCAGATTTAATTTGCACTAAAACAGGCTTATGGAATTTTTTGAAGGGATGGATATTGTGCTGAAAACCTTTTGGTTCATAGCACTGCCAGCAAGTTTGATATTTGTTATTCAGACCATATTGACCTTTGTTGGCGCCGATGCTACCGATGGGTTGGATGCCGATTTTGACGGAGATTTTGATACCGACGGAGGTTTCCAGATTTTCTCATTGCGCAACATGATCAACTTTTTGTTAGGTTTTGGTTGGGCAGGGGTGTCTTTGTACGACTCAATCAGCAACTTAGCACTGTTAATCGCGGTGTCGGTTGCAGTAGGAGCAGTATTTGTGGCTTTTTTCTTCCTTGTCATTCGCCAGTTGATGAAGCTTTCAGAAGACAATACCTTTAAAATATCTGAAACCGTTGATAAAACAGGAGAAGTATACCTGCAGATACCGGCTTCAAAATCAGGTAAAGGAAAAATTTTGATCAGCATTCGCGGGTCGATACATGAGTTGGATGCCATTTCAGACAATGATTCCATATCGCAAGGGACACTCGTAAAAGTTGTCCGCATTGAAAACGAAAGAATTTTAGTTGTAACCCCTCTATAAACTACCAGTATGAGTCCGTTAATTTTAATTGTTGTTGGTTCGGTTGTATTATTCGTAACCATTTCCGCCCTTATTTCTAGGTACAAAAGATGTCCGTCGGACAAGATTTTGGTTATTTACGGACGCACAGGTGGGACATCTGCACGCTGTGTGCATGGCGGTGGGGCCTTTATTTGGCCAGTGATTCAAGACTTTGCTTTTCTTGATTTGAAGCCATTGTCTATTGAAGCCAACTTAACAAATGCCTTGAGTCGTCAGAACATACGTGTTGATGTACCATGTCGATTTACCATTGCCATTTCAACAGAGCCAGACAGCATGAATACAGCTGCAGAGCGCCTGTTGGGCTTGTCGCCGGAGCAGATTCAAGAATTAGCCAAAGACATTTTGTTTGGACAGTTGCGTTTGGTGATTGCAACCATGACCATTGAAGAGATCAACTCAGACCGCGATAAATTTTTGGATAACATTTCGAAGAACGTCGACAGCGAGTTGAAGAAGATAGGATTGAAGTTGATCAACGTAAACGTAACCGATATCAAAGATGAATCGGGATACATTGAAGCATTGGGTAAAGAGGCTGCGGCAAAAGCCATCAACGAAGCGAAGATCAGCGTTGCAGAGCAGGAGAAGATTGGGGAAACGGGTAAGGCTTTGGCTGACCGTGAAAAAGACACTCAGATTGCAGAGACGCAGCGAGATCGTGACGTTAAGATAGCCAACACCACCAAAGATAAAGAGGTGAGCATAGCATCGGCAAACAGAGATGAGTCGATAGGTAAAGCAGAAGCAGAGCGCGATACCCGGGTACGAGTTTCAGAAGCCAACGCTGTGGCCATTCAAGGGGAGAACGAAGCCAAAATCGCTATTGCGAATTCGGATGCTCAGCGTCGACTTAAAGAAGCAGAATCGCTGAAGATTGCGGTGTCTGCTGAGAAAGTGCAGCAAGCGAAGGCACTTGAAGAATCGTACTTGGCAGAGCGAAATGCAGAAACTGCCCGTTCTGAGCGTGAGCGATCATCTCAAATTGCAAACATTGTTGTCCCTGCCGAGATCGAAAAGCAAAAAATGATCATCGAAGCGGAGGCAGAAGCAGAAAAAATCAAGCTCAAGGCAAAGGCAGAAGCGGATGCCGTTTACGTGAAAATGGAGGCAGAAGCGAAAGGTCTTTTCGAGATATTGACAAAGCAAGCAGAAGGATACAAAGACGTTGTTTCAGCAGCGGGTGGAGATCCATCAAAAGCATTCCAGTTGTTGCTCATTGAAAAGCTTCCAGAATTGGTAAGAACGCAGGTAGATGCTGTGAAGAACATCAAAATAGACAAGATTACCGTTTGGGATTCAAATGGCGGATCAGACAACGGGAATTCATCGACGGCGAATTTCGTTTCGGGCATGATGAAAACAGTGCCTCCTTTGAATGATCTCTTCAACATGGCGGGTTTGAATTTGCCGACCTATTTGAAAGGGCCAGACACTCAAAGCGAGGGCAACGCTACTGATGAAGGAGCTGAAAAAGAAGATACCAAAGAGTAATAATTCTCTTTGATATGTTATTGCGGGAAGGAAAAGGCCATGTTACCACGGTCTATTTCCAACCAGATGGGGTTGTTCCCTGGTATAGGTGACGAAACATTGAAAAGTTGGATTTTCGTTGAGAAGATAACTTCAAAAGTGGGGTCTCCGTGTTCGTTTTCTCCATAAGGTTGAACATCGTGAATGGTGAAGTAAGCGTCGCCGGGCTGAAGCAAGAAATTGTCGCAATCCGACAACGAAGAATAAACGGCGCCTTCTGGATCGCGGTATTCAACGTGCATGAGGGGCTCAGCAATCTGATTAAATCCGGCGGTTATTTGAGGGAACGGACAATTCAACGAGATGCCTGAAAAACTTTGGATGATCACCACCGCCTCATTTCCGTTCATGTCGGTTGTCGTTAACAACACTGAAAGCGCATCGCTACCAAAGTTTGGGATGATAAGGGGCGCATTACCAAAAGTAAAAAAGTCGTTTCCATCAATGCTCCAAATCCGCGTATCAGCATTCGAAAGGGTGGGAGGGGGAGTGAATATTAAAGTGTTGTTTTCGCCATGTTCCAGGTTAATTGCGCCAACTAAAAAAAGATTGTTGCAATTCGTGTTGGGAAACATTTGCAGCGAAGTAGAAGTAAAGCAAGAAGGTGATGTCGACGAGCACGACACCAGAGGAACTAGGCCTAGGATGTTTTCAATTGAGAATACAGCATCGCTGGTTGCGATATTACCATCTGACCACAACCAGGGTGATTCAGAAGAAACCACTTCGAAAATAAAGTTTCCTGCGGGAGATAATTCGGGGTTGATGTTAACGTTTCCAACCGATAAATGGTCTTCGAGGTCGCCGGCTGTATTGTTCGTGTTTCCACGCACCATCAAATGAAATGAAAGTGCCTCACCGTCTTGGTTTTCGAAATTACTGTAGTTCGCAACATACTCCACTTGGCCGTATCCGTTATCTATGTAATCTGTAAAAAGGTACATGCCATTCACACCTGCCGACATTGAAAATGGCGTGGCGGCCAGTGTGCCATCAACGGTGAAGTTGGGCGATAGGGTCACCAAGACTTCCGGTTCGGGCTTCAAACAAGAAGTGAGAGCCACCGCGATAAATAGGTATATGAGATTCTTCATTTGACGTTCACGTTTAGTTTTACCATCAATCGCTGATTGGTTTGTCCGTCGTCGTTAATACTTCTAAACCCATTCGCATAATTTACGTCTACCGAGCTTCGTCTCGTGATGCGGAAACGATAACCAAGATTAAAGTTATAGAAGAATGGATTATTGCCAGCCAGGTACCCTTTTGATTGCGTTTTGCTCAGTTCTGTATTTCCGAACATCGTAATCTTGTTTTCAGTCACCGTATTCACCGTTTGAACAATGCCTTCCACTCCCAAACCAGCCATAAAGCTATGGCGTGGATTCGCATCATATACCACGTTTACAGGTACATCAAAAACGTACAACCGATCGGCGGAGATTCGCGTTTCTGTTGCCTCGTAACCAAAACCTGGTTGCTCTTCGAGGTAAATACGGGTCTTATTCGTCTCTGTGATTTGCTGTCCGCCCGCTGCCACCCGCACCCACAGCCGGTTTGCAACACGTTTTTCAAAAGCAACACCTGCTAGCGGATTGAAATTTTGGCTGCCTTTAACTACGCCGTATCCCGGGGCAAAAGCATTTCCGAAGTAAACCATCCACTGGTGTGATTGGACGGGTAGTCGGAGTATTTTACGGAATTTATCTTTCGTTTTTTTCGGCTCTATCACTGATTTGTTCAGATATAGATCGATGCTATTTGAGTTTTTCGGAATCAGTGCCAGCAATGTAGCATTTGAGAAATCTGACAGTTCAGGATTGGTTCTGAACATAAAGCCCGCTTGTCTATTTTCATCGTTTTCAGACATCGTGATGTCTGCGGCATTTTCCTTGGTTTCGCTTATTTCTGCAGATTGCACAGCCTCATTTTGGGCATTAATCCACCCCTGCTCGTCGCCCTCTGATTGCTGTTGATTGGCTGCTTCGTTCAGCGCAATTCCCCCTTTTGAGTCATTCTCGTTCCCAATGGTTTTCTTTTTCGCTAAAGCGGATGTTGAAGTTGCCTTATCTGATTTTTTGTCTGCGTTGTTTTGTTGTTTAGATTCAGATGAAGGAGTTTTTTGAGCGAGATCTATTGATTGCGGTTCTTCTTTGGGAACAAAGGAGGATTCCAATGTTGTGGCGGCATCCACATCCGTGCCGCTGGCACGAAGATTAGAAAAATGTTGAGACTCATGCATTAAAAGTGCGCGTTTGCCAGTTTCGCTTTTTGGCAAAAAGACAATGACTGCAGAAATGAGTGCCAGGACAGCGAACGCGATGAAGAAAGGAACGCGTTTTTTGCGTGCCACCTTGCGTTCTTCTTCCATGAGAACAGCGAGGGCGTCGTCCCAGTATTCTTCTTTGAAAGGTTCGTTATGCAGTTGCTCTTCCATTTTCGATATGCTTATTTTCCGACGAGAGGAAATCTTGAATTGTTTTGCGTGCAAGGCTCAAGTGCCAGGCTGAGGTGCCTTCAGAAATTTGCAACATTTCGGCTATTTCGCGGTGTTTGTATCCATCTACAGCATGTAGGTTGAAAACGCTTCGCGTAACCGGCGAAAGTTTGCTAAGTTGGCTTTGAACGATCTCGGAAAGGTTGTTTCCAAATTGTTCGAAGTCGGCCGAGGCAGTGTAAGCGTTAGCATTCAGCTCGATGCCTTGATCAATGTGTTCGCTGTACAATTTATTTTTCCTGAATTCGTCGATAATACAGTTAACCGTTACGCGTCGCACCCAGTATTTCAGGGGTTGATCGCGATCGTATTTGTTAAGGTTTAGCATGATGCGTGCGAACGACAAATTTACAATGCTCATTGCCTCGTCGCGATCATGCGTGTAGCGCAGACAAATAGAGAACAAATACGAAAAGTACAGCTTGTAAAAAGCGTACTGGGCCTTACGATCTCTCTTCAGGCAACCCTCGATAAGTTCTTTTTCTGTTGGATTCACAATGGAAATGTAGAAGAAGGGGCCCCGTTAACTTAACCGATGAACAGAGCCCCAACTTTTATACAATCATCAATTGGTTTTCACTACATTCTTTGTCACCAATTTGCCATTTCCATCGGCCACGCCGAGGATGTAGCTTCCGCTTGGCAAGTTGTTCAAAGGTAATTCGAGACGTTGTGTTCCTGAAGAGAGGGTAACTTGCTCTTCGTAAACGATTTGTCCGATTAGTGAGTACAACTTCACATTTGTAACACCATCGCCATTGGCTTTAATGCTCAAATACAGCATATCTTCAACCGGGTTCGGGTAGATATCGAGTTCTTCAATTGCACCCCCGAAATCGTTGTCGCCATTGAGTGCTACTTCGAAGCTCAGCGTTCCGAACAAGTCTCCAGGAAGGAATTCGAAATCATCTCCTGTGAAGCCCAAGCATTCAGCGATGCAGAGGCTAGGAAGGCAAATCACTGTACCATCTTCAAGCGTGATTGTTACAAGGTCGTCAATGGTTGGTTCAGGACAGTCGCATTCGAAATCGCCACCGTTGCCACCGTTGCCGTCGCCAGGGAAATCAATAAAGCAATCGCCTTCAACAACGGTCAAGCCGAAGCATTCAGCAAGACATGCGCTAGGGAAAGGGAATATATTTCCGTATTCATCAGATACGCAGATGAGTTCACCATCGGCAGGTTCCGGACAGCCGCAATCATCTGGGTTGCCACCGTTGCCATCGCCAGGGAAGCCATCGCCACAGTCGGCCACAGTGAAACCGAGGCACTCAGCCAAGCAGATGCTCGGGAAAGCGAATACATTTCCCATTTCATCAGATACGCAGATGAGTTCACCATCGGTAGGTTCCGGACAATCGCAACCCGATGGGTCGCCACCACCATTTCCATCACCAGGGAGGTTGTCGCCACAATCAGCCAACTCCATTCCCATGCATGCAGCGAAGCAAGCGCTAGGAACAGGGAGAATGTCGCCGAATTCATCAATTGCACACACCCATTCGTCGAACGATGGT
>WGNM01000013.1 GCA_016124575.1 Cryomorphaceae bacterium | reverse complement strand
AGCTAAGGTTTACAAACAAGCAGCCTAGAAATGAACAAAAACACTAAGTTATGAGTCTCCCCCAAACCCCCTCATTACTATGGTTTTAACTGTTATATTTGTATATAAGATCTTGTCCAAACAATCCCGACCACTTCAAACACCAGCTATTTGGTGATGATAACAGCCGGAATTCTGGTGGCTATTCTTCTTCGCCACCGCGTTGCGAAGCTGCAGAAAACAATGTTCCTATTTGATGCCATTGGAATTGGACTGTATACGATTTTGGGACTACAAAAAACCCTCGAGTACGGACTTTCTCCGGCAATTGCGGTGATGATGGGCACTGTTTCAGCCGTTTTTGGTGGTGTGGTGCGCGATGTACTCGTAAACCGTGTTCCGCTGATTTTCAGAAAAGAGATTTACGCAACCGCTTGTTTCGCTGGTGGAATTGTATACATCGTTTTGCAGTCGCAATTCGATCACCCCATATTCAACATGCTGCTTGCAATGGGTATTATAACTACCTTACGCATATCTGCAGTACTGCGTAAATGGAGTTTGCCACTACCCGAGTTCAAATGAGAAAAAAGATTGTTCGCATCGCCTTGATCTTAATCGGCTTGCCGCTTTTGTACGTGGCGGCTGTCCTTTTGTATGCAACAGCTACAGACTTCACTCCACCGTTTAAAGAGGCCATTCAGGTAGACGGACAGATTGTCCGCTCGGCAAAGGATAGCATTTATTCCGCCATTACCTGGAATGTTGGTTTTACGGGGTTAGGGGCTGAAACAGATTTTTTTTATGACGGCGGAACGGTGGTTACCCAAACGGAGGCGCTGGTGAAAAAAAACAGAGAAGGCATTTGCAAATTTGTAGCGGCTAACGCCGATGTGGATGTCTTCTTATTTCAGGAAGTCGACAGCGCAGCCAAGCGCAGTCATTACATCAACATGGTTGAAGAACTATCAGCCTCCTTGCCGGGATTTGTCCGCTCGTTTGCCCTCAACTACAACGTCGATTTCGTGCCCATACCCTTCCTCGATCCCATGGGGAAAGTAAAATCCGGACTGGCATCATTTTCGAATTTGAGCACAACTCAAGCCGAGCGACGGTCATACGACAGTCAGTTCTCATGGCCTACGCGCTTGTTTTTTCTCGATCGTTGCTTTCTTGCGCAGATGGCGAAGCTAGATGATGGTACCGACATCTGCTTCATCAATACCCATTGCTCTGCTTACGACACAGCAGGTGTGATGGTGGCCAACGAGATAAAACGTTTGATGAGCTATGCCGACAGCGTGTACCAGACAGGGACAACCGTAATCATCGGCGGCGACTGGAATCAATGTCCGCCCGGATACCAACCCAAAGACCCCAAAACCTACAACGAATACATGCTTTCTGATGATCAACTGCCACCAAATTGGCATTGGATAGCAGACATTGAAACACCTACAAATCGGAAAATGAATACCGTTTACAATCCAGAAACGAGCTATACCAGCGTCATTGATCATTTTGTAGTTTCACCAAATGTGGAAGTAATAGGTGTGAAAACCATCGATTTAGACTTCGCTTTCTCAGACCATCAGCCTGTTCGTTTGGATTTTCGAGTTCGAAAGTAAGGATCACATTTTTCACTTTTTTCACCTTTTTCATCAAAATCGCTTAAATGGGGTATTGCCCTATCCATAGACTGACTTTAGATTTGCGACATAATTTAAAATCAGTCTAAATAATGAAACTCACCTACATTTCCCTCATTTGCATCCTCATCCTTGCTGCTTGCAAGAAAGAAAAACAAGAAGAAGAAACGCCAATAGTTAGCACCTGTGCTGCAGATGTTTATTGCTTTCAGAGAAGCGGACATTCGACCGTAGATTATTCAGGACAGACAACCCGACTAATACAGATGGATGAGATGATCGCCTATGTTAAATCGGCTGCCAGTGGTGAAACAATTTCTTCTGTGCAACTGCTCGACATGTTTACAAACGGCAATGGAGCTGGTAGCATCTACTTTTCTGAAGAAGCCGCTGTTGCTGGCAAAGCCTTAGACAACAAGTGCTTTTTGCCAAGTGTTTCAGCATATCAACAATTGTTTATTGAAGCTGCTCAAACGTCTGCCACTTCAAACGAAGCATCTAACGGTGTAGCAGGAATTGCGACCGTAATGGCAAATCCTACAAAAAAGTACATGCTCGACGCCAACGGTTTCGAATATGCCCAGCTTTTGGAGAAAGGACTTATGGGCGACATATTTTACTATCAAGCATTTAGCACTTACTTGGCTGCTGTTTCGTCGGGTGCATTGGAAACTGGAGTAGCCGTTGACCCATCAGCTGGCAAGTATTACTCAGAAGCCGAACACGCATTCGACGAGGCTTTTGGATATTTTGGTGTCCCGATTGATTTCCCATCGAATACCGAAGGATTGAAGTATTACGGGAAGTATTGCAATGGTCGAAATGCAGCCATCGCAACAAATGAAATCATGGCATCCTTCATTACGACTCGCAAGGCGCTAGTTAATGGAGAAGTCGACCAACCTTCGCTTCAGAATATCAGCAAACACTGGCAGCGCATTATCGCAGGAACCATAATTCACTATTTCATTGAAGCAAAAGAAACAGATGACCTCGCTGTGAAATGCCACGTTCTTTCTGAAGCTTGGGGCTTTATGGGCAACATGCTGCACAATGGGCCTGATAGATCATGGACGGTTGATGAGCTCAACGAAGTCAGAGCTATTATTGGCGATAATTTGTATTTGGTAACAGATGAAATGATCGACGCAGCCATCTTGTTTGTTGTCGATAACAGTGAAATCGAACTCGTTGAAATAGCCTTTTTATGAGAACCAATCATCTAATTGGTATCGCGATAATAGCACTTCTCTTCTCATCGTGTAAAGACAAGAAAGAAGACGAAACACAGACCGAGAGTTTCGCCACGCTGCTCATTCGCACTGAAGCCGACCTCATAGCTCCTGCCCTATCTGATTTTGAAAGTGCGGCCGCACAGTTTGCCGACGCTGCAGCGATATTCGACGTATCGACAACAGCTCAAAACCTCACACAGGTGCAAGAAGCGTTTATCGATGCTTATGTTGCATGGCAAAAAGTCAGTCAGTTCAGGTATGGACCGGCTACCGAGTTTGATATCCTTGGAAAGATGAACACCTTTCCTACCGACTACATCCAGATAGAGAACGCCATTCAAAGTGGATTGACGAGCGGATTGCCGAATGCCACCAAAGGATTGCCAGCGATTGACTATTTGCTTTTTCATCAACCCAACGATGAAATACTAGCACAGCTTTTCGATCAAAGTCGTAAGAATTACTTGTTGGCGCGGATAACCGAAGTAAGCACCCTGGCAACCCAATACAAAACAGCTTGGGCGAATGGGTACAAATCGACCTTTGTTAACGCTGACGGTCCATCGGTTACTGGCGGACTAAGTTTGTTGGCCAACGGATTGATAGAAGATTACGAACAGTTGAAACGCGAAAAAGTAGCATTGCCACTTGGATTGCTTACCCTTGGTATCGAGCTGCCTGAAAAAGTGGAGGGTTATTACAGTCAACAATCGATGACATTGATTTTGGCGCAATTAGATGGCGTCCAGAATCTATTTAACAACGGCGATTCATACGGCCTCGACGATCTTTTGGATGCGCGAGACGCCTGGCATTCACCATCAAACATGTTGTTGTCAGAACGCATCAACCAACAGCTTGACGAAGCACGTGTGGCCCTTGCATTCATCATCTCACCCCTATCTGAAGCCATTGGCACCGATCCTGAAATTGTAGAAAACGCTTACAACGAATTGCAACAAGTAGTTGTCTTGCTCAAAACCGATATGATTTCAGCTTTGGGAGTCAGCGTGACTTCAACCGACAACGACGGTGACTGATATACTCGAAAAATACCTATTTAAAAGCGTCAGCGCCTGGCCACTCATCACTCTGAGAGTGGCTTTTGGTGCCCTAATGACCTTTGGGGCTTTGCGATTTTGGTATTACGGCTGGATCGAAGAGTTGTACATCAAACCCACCTTTCATTTCCATTATTTCGGATTTGAGATGCCAATTCTCTCAGAGGCTGGGATGTACTTCATTTTCATGCTCTTCGTTTTATTGAGCATCTTATTTACTTTGGGATTCTTCTTTCGAATTGTCGCACCATTGTTGTTTCTCACCTTCGGTTACATAGAACTGGTAGACGTTTCCACTTATCTCAACCACTACTATTTCGTATCCATCGCCCTATTCTTTTTTTGCTTCGTGCCAGCGGCACGGATGCTTTCTATGGATGCCTTGCGAAAAAGAGAAAGTATATCACACGTAGTACCGGCATGGACCATCAACATTTTTTTATTGCAAATCGGTATTGTCTATTTTTTTGCTGGACTTGCCAAATTGCACAGCGACTGGCTGATTGAAGCCTTGCCGTTAAAACTGTGGTTGCCTGCGCGAGCGCACCTGCCACTTATTGGTCCTTTCTTGGAAAACCCCATTGCGGCCTACATATTTAGCTGGGCTGGGTGCATTTATGACTTGTCGATACCCTTCATATTGCTCTACAAGCCAACACGTGTTTTCGGTTATTTTTCTGTTGTTGTCTTTCACATTCTCACATGGATACTTTTTCCCATTGGAATTTTCCCGTGGGTGATGATCTTCATGACCCTCGCTTTTTTTCCACCAGAAGCACATGCACAGTTTTGGAAACGGATTACTCATGCAGCAGGAACAGCGGCTGCAACAGATTCAATGTCCTCAGGATACAAAAAATTGGTATCGGCAATGGTTGTAATATTTTTCACCATTCAATTTTTGCTTCCCCTCCGTTTTTTTGTCCTCAGCGAGAACCTATTTTGGGACGAATTGGGCTTTCGTTTTTCTTGGCGGGTGATGCTCATGGAAAAAAGTGGGGATGTCCATTTTCGCGTTTCAGACGACTGCGGACGGACATACATTGTAGAACCCTCGCAACAGTTAACCAAACTGCAGTATACACAAATGGCTACCCAGCCAGACCTTATTTTGCAGTATGCGCACCACATCGCCAGTCTGAACTCCAGTGATTGCGCAGTAACTGCTATTCATGCAGCATCATACGTAAATCTAAACGGCAGAGGAAGCAGACCGTTTGTGGACCCCGACATAAATTTACTTGAAGTTACCGACAAAGGCGATCGCCTTTCATGGCTGTTGCCGTATTGAAATGAAATATTTGCAAAACATAGCATTTATTATCAGCATGCTTTTTTGCGTTGTGCAAAGCAAGTCGCAAATAACATTCGAGATTGTTGACAGCTATAACATTGCCATTCCGAACGCATATATCATCGTTCAAGACACCGTTTACACCACCGACATACACGGTAAAGCGATAGTGAATCATCAGGTAGGAGACCTTTCCATTCGAATCAGCCATGCAGGATTCACCAATATAGACACCACCTTCACGGCACCTATCATCCGCGCAGTTCGCGCGATAAGCATACAAATGAGCCCCCTACTTTTAGACGCTGCAGAGATACGGGAGACGCAAGAAACATTTAAAAGCATAGACGACTACACCATATTAGCGGCGCGAAAAATCGACATTATTACCCCCACCTCTATTGTTGGGAATACCACCACAGGCAGTGCCCGGCAGATTTTCAGATCAGTTCCGGGGTTGAACATTTGGGAAAATGGCGACGGAGGATTGCAGCTTTCTATAGGTGGACGGGGCATGAACCCCAATCGCTCATCGAATTTCAACACCCGACAGAACGGGTACGACATCAGTGCTGACCCGCTCGGATATCCAGAATCGTATTACACCCCATCATTGCAAGCATTGGAAGAGATACAGATCATTCGAGGAGCTGCTAGCTTGCAGTTTGGACCACAGTTTGGCGGCATGATTAACTTCCGATTGCTGAGCGCATCGAAAGAGCAAAAATGGAGCATCAAATCAGAACAAGGAATCTCATCATTCGGCATGCAGTCGTATTTCAACGCCGTCGGATACCAAAAGAAAGGCTTTGAGGCCATGGCGTATTACCATCACCGCCGCGGAACCGGTTGGCGGGAATACAGCCAATTCAAAGCCCATCAGTTGCATGTTAACCTTGGCAAGCAATTCACCAACGACCGTATAAAATTCGAATACACCTTTGCACATTCATTGGCGCGGCAGCCGGGCGGCTTAACAGATGTCCAATTTACCCGCACCCCTTTCTTAGCCTTGCGAGATCGGAACTGGTTTGCAGTCGACTGGCACCTGTTGTCGCTCACATACGAGCACACCTTCAACAGCCGCGTAAAATGGCAAGTACAGCCCTATTTATTGTCGGCATCACGATCAGCCTTGGGCATATTGGATAAGATTACCCGAGCAGACAGTGGCGGAGAAAGAGATTTGATACAAGGGACATTTAACAACATCGGATTGGAGACGCGCCTGTCGGTAGCTTACGACCTTTTTTCATCGATTTCGAATTTCATTGGAGGCGTACGATTGTATCAAGGAAATACCACTGCTTTTCAAGGACTTGGGAGTGCCGGTTCGGACGCCGATTTCAGAAGAGGAAATGGAATATCGAACAGTTCAGATTTCGACTTCAAAAACAGGAACATCAGTTTATTTGCTGAGAACGTTGTTCGCTTGGGAGGTTGGACACTCACGCCAGGCGTGCGGTATGAATTTATAAGCACCCAATCAGCAGGACAATACAGCCGCGTGGTTTACGACGGCGCTGGAAATTTACTTCCCACTTATCCACGAACATATGATGAAACAGACCAACGAGACCGCAACGTATTCTTGTATGGCTTCGGAGTGCAGAGAGAAATAAAAGGAGCCGAGTTGTATGCTTCTGGCACACGTAATTATCGGGCAATCAACTTCAGCGACATTCGAATCAGCAATCCCAATCAGCTTGTAGACAGTGGGATAACCGATGAACATGGCTATACACTCGAAATCGGGGTACGAAAAAAATTAAACAAGCACATCGGTTTCGACGTCAACATTTTTCAAGTTACGTACAACGATAAAATCGGCAACATCAGCGACACCGCTACGCTGAACCCCATGCTCGGTCCGCAGAGTGTCCAAGTCCGAAAAAACATTTCAGAAGCCATTATTCGAGGTTTAGAGTTCACAGCCAATGCGAAAAGCTATTTGCGGAAATCCACCTTGCAGTTTTTCGCCAATGCCGCATTGCTTGACGGGCGTTACAGCGGCAAGGAGAATTTGCAAACCGACGGGAATAGAGTTGAGTACGCGCCAACGATGACATTGCGAGGAGGAATCACGTATGAACGTGAGCGGTGGACAATTACATGGATGTCGAATTACGTTTCAACCCAATTCAGCGACGCCAGCAATTCACCCTTTGGCAGCGACCCTAACGCCGTAGTAGGCGCCATACCCGCATTTTCAGTGCATGACGTAGCTTTGCAGCTAAACTTCAAATCATTTAAATTAACTGCCGGTATTGACAATTTGACCGACGCAAGTTATTTCACACGACGCGCCAGTGGTTATCCAGGTCCCGGCATCATACCTGCTGATCCCCGCAGTTTTCATCTATCCATCGCCTTTGTTAGATGGTAAATCGACAGAATGAGATTTTTTTGTGATCAATTGATGAATTAACGGAACTAAATTTGCGTTAACAACGACAAAACATCTGAAATGAGAAACCTATTTACCTTATTGTTTCTTGGAGCAGGCCTCATGGCCAACGCCCAAATAACAGTGCAGCCTTATACCATCGAGATGCGCGCCGACATCGACAAGCTATTGGAAGTATCACCCATAGTTGCTACCAGCACATGTGGCATGGTTACCTCCTCGTATGAAGACCTCATGTTTTCTGGCGGTTGTCTCGGAAATTTAGTCCGCACCTACGTCTTCACCGACGACTGCGGCAACACAGCCCGCGCGCAGCAATTCCTAATACTCGACGACAAAGTACCACCTGTTATGAATGAAGTGCCAGCAACCCTTACCGCATCACTGAGTTCAATACCAGAAGTTGAGCAAGTAACAGCTACAGACAATAGCAAAGGAGAGATAGATATCGTTTTTAACGAGACCAAAGAGAAAGACAGAATTATACGCACATGGACTGCTCAGGATCAATGTGGCAACACCAGCATCATGAAGCAAGTGATAGAGTTAGGAGGAATGTAAAAATAGTATAGCGACATTGTAACCTTTGAATCGGTGGGACTGTATAACATTCAGTTTTTGGTTGAACTATCCACCCGGATCATTTCTTTCCCCACCCGGAGAGATGTAGAAAAAAGGTTGATCGCAATTCTCAATCAATGTGATCGATTCCTGGAAACAGGAACATGATTTCCTCCAAAAGCAGTGAAGCCATTCAGCAATGAGTGGCTTTTTTTGTGCGCTGTTTTTGGGTCTGGATGAATAGAGATGTCTACTTTGCTTTATTGAATGTAAAATATCATTAAACTACTGATTAACATGTATTTACGATCAATAAAGTTTAAACATTTATAAGCGTTTATTATAGTTCAAAATTTCGGGAGAATCGTGACTTCGACAGGCTCAGCCACCATCACCGTGGGGAGGAGGATGGTGGCCCCCGAACTCCGCAACCGTATGGTGTTGATATACAGCTATTTACTTTATTGTAAGTTAGATGGATTTGTCAAAATCCGACACTCCTCATCTCCTTCTGTCAAGCTCAAAATCTATCAAAAAAAAGAAGGTCACATTAAATGTGACCTTCTGTTGTAGCGAGAGAGAGACTTGAACTCTCGGCCTCATGATTATGAATCATGCGCTCTAACCAGCTGAGCTACCTCGCCGTTTGCGGGCGCAAATATAACACATTCTTTAAGCAACCGATAAGGTTTTTGAAAAAAAACAATCCCGACTTCAAAATGTCGTAAAATATAGGTGTTCATTGAAAAAACCGTATCTTCATAGGCGACTAAGCACCTGACGCGACAACATGGAAAAAGTATTATTGCAGAAAGAGTATTTGCTGAATGCCTCGAAAAGCATTCTTTTTAATTGCCTTAGCACGCCAAGCGGATTATCAGAATGGTTCGCCGACGATGTGAACATTCGGAATGAGGTTTATACGTTTAAATGGGATGATTCTGAAGAAGAAGCCAAGCTGATAACCAAGAAACGTGACGAATACATCAAATTCAAGTGGTTGGATGACGAAGATGACGATAGTTATTTCGATATGCGCATCCGCATTGATGCCATGACCGGTGAAACAGCCCTCATCGTCAACGATTACGTGGATGAGGATGAAATTGAAGAATCATCGCTTTTGTGGGATAGCCTCGTCGACAACCTACGCCGCATACTCGGCTGCTAGTCAAAAATCCAAATAGAAGTCTTTTAAAAGCTGCGTATACGTTTCGGTATATTTCCCATTTTCTTGTATCACGATTTCATCAACATCCGGCGAGTGAGCCGCACGTGTAAATTCTGCAAGCACACGGCTTGGATGTTTATGCTTGGTAGTTAGAACGCTGGTTTCTCTCCTTAGAAACAATCCTACTCTTTCTGCTTCATCTAGGAGTTCTTCCCTCCTATCGAAAGGCCAAATCAACGCGAAGACACCTGCGTAATCAATCATAGAAGCAGCCTTGAAAAGCAAACTATGCAGCGACAACTCGTCGTCATGACGAGCCATTGTTCTTTTGGCATCATCAGATTTTAACCCACCGGTAAAAAAAGGTGGATTGGAAACTACCAAATGCGGTCCTTGTGGGACATCGGCGTTTAAAATCGAATTGTGGATGAGGCGGATTCGGCTTTTGAAGCTAGAATTTTCGACATTCTCAAGGGCCTGTTGATATGCTTGTTCATCAATTTCGACACCTAGGACAAGTGAATCTGGGGAACGCTGCGCGAGCATCAAAGAGATCAAACCCGAACCAGCGCCAACATCGATGATTGATTTGTGGTTGCCGACATTTACCCATGCGCCCAATAAAAGTCCGTCGGTACCAACCTTCATCGCACAGCGATCGTGGCGGATTTCAAAATGTTTGAATCGAAAAGGAAGCAGTTTATCCTTTGCCATCCTTTATTTCATTCCATGTTTTGTAGAGAACATCTTGAGAAGGTTGATTGGCAGGTAGCTCACGAAGCGGTTCACACGGTTCCCATTCGGCTTGCATTTCACCAGGCAGGGCCTGATACAGCGCTGTACCCATGGTTTTCCATTCAAGTAATTGATCAGAAACAACCTTAATGACTTTTGCCGGATTGCCAACCATCAAACTACGCGGGGGGATATCTGTTCCGGCAGGGACAAATGCGAGGGCGCCGATGATTGAACCGGCACCAATCTTCACATCATCCATCACTACGGCATTCATTCCGACCATCACATTCTCTCCTACCTGTGCACCATGGATGATGGCACCATGTCCGATATGCGCCCCTTTCTCCAACCGCACAGTAACACCCGGAAACATATGAATCGTGCAGTTTTCCTGCACGTTGCACCCCTCTTCCAAAACAATACCTCCCCAATCACCGCGCAGAGCAGCACCCGGACCGATGTAGCATTTCGGACCAATGACGACATTGCCCGTAACCGAAGCTTGCGGGTGGACAAATGAAGTTTCATGGACAACAGGAATGAAGCCTTTGAATTTATAGATCATGAATTTTTGTATTGGTCATTTAACCCACTTCCCCTTTGCATCAGATCAATGGATTTCGCTAGTCGCTTCAGCCGTGTTTCTTCCTTTTTTGCAGACGTCACATATTCCACAAATTCTTTTTTATGGGAAGGAGATAGACTTTCAAAAAAATCGAAAATACCGGGGATAGCTTTCAAAGCTTCTTCAAACCATTTTGGAACTTCGAGCTCTTTTTTAACCCTGTTTGACTCTACCGCGGCGCCTGAGGCATTGACCTTAGCAGCTTGCAAAACCAAGTCTGCAATGGCATCTAAATTTGGTTTCACACCATGAACAATCCGCACGGATCGCATGACCTCACCTGAATTGTTGTCATCAAAAACACCAAATCCATCATCCAACATGGTTCCCTTAAAAAAATTGAGGGCCACATGATTTTTGAAACTTCCCATACCCATGATAAGTCCGCAGTGAGCATAACAAGGCACTCCCCATTTCACTTCCTCTACAATTTCTATTGGCAAACCCAAAATTGTTGAGCGAATAGCTTCCATGGTTGCTCGGACATCCGGATTGGCTTTCGAGAAGAATGCCTCTACCTTATCAGACATCTTCAACTCATTCATACCCGTTCTATTACGGCCGCATAACCTTGTCCGACGCCGATGCACATCGTCACCAGCGCATACCTCTTTTTGGTTATCGACAATTCAAGAGCAGCAGAATATAGAATTCTGGCCCCCGTCATTCCAAGTGGATGTCCAATTGCTATTGCGCCCCCATTCGGGTTCACACGCGGATCATTGTCGGCAACATGCAGTTCACGCAGGCAGGCCAGACTTTGGGCAGCGAAAGCCTCATTGATTTCAATGACATCTATTTCATCCATTGAAATACCCGCCCTTTTCAGCGCCTTCTTCGAAGCTTCCACAGGGCCTATTCCCATGATACGCGGTTCTACGCCTGCTACCGCAGAGCTTAGAATCCGAGCCATTGGAGTGAGGTTAAAGCTTTTTGCGGCATGTTCACTCCCCATGAGTAAAGCCGCGGCTCCATCATTCAATCCACTTGAGTTTCCTGCTGTTACAGATCCATCCTTTTTGAAAGCTGCCCGCAACGAACCCAATTTCTCCAGCGACGAATTTGATTTGATAAACTCATCGGTATCGAAAACAATGGCATCACCTTTTTTCTGAGGGATGTGAACCGCTGCTATCTCTTTCGCCAAACGTCCATTGCTCTGCGCGGCGGCCGCTTTCATTTGAGAGTTGTAGGCGAACAAATCTTGATCTTCGCGAGAGATATTGAAGAGAGAAACGAGGTTTTCGGCCGTCTCTCCCATTCCATCTACACCGTATAGCTCCTTCATTTTCGGATTGACAAACCTCCAACCGAAGCTCGAGTCAAACATCTGAGCATCGCGACCAAAAGGTTGACTTGTCTTCGATATCACCCACGGACCCCGCGTCATGTGTTCTACACCACCTGCAATATACAAATCACCATCACCCAATTTTAGAGCGCGAGAAGCATTGATGGCGGCACCTAAACCAGAAGCGCACAATCTATTCACTGTTTCGCCCGGCACTGAGAAAGGTAAACCTGCTAGCAAAAGCGACATTCGAGCGACATTTCGGTTGTCTTCACCAGCTTGGTTTGCACAACCCATGATTACATCTTCGATATGTTCAAGCGGTAGATTTGGGAATTTAGCAACCAGTGCAGAAATGGCGTGAGCCGCCAAATCGTCGGCACGAACTGGAGATAAACTTCCTCCAAAATTACCGACAGGGGTGCGTACCCCATCATAAATAAAAGCATCCATATTCAAAAGTAGATAAATGAAGTGAGATTACTTCATCTGGTCTAGGCTATACTTGCCCGAACCGAGAGCGAAAACAGCGAGATAGCCGACCAAATAGACGACTGCCAGTTCTTTCTTTTGCCATGCGTCGTTGCCATGGACAACAAAAGCGGCTATTGCCATGGTAGCGATGAGCGGCACACTCGCCAAGCGGGTTTTAAAACCAACAATTAGAAGCGTTGCACAGAGCAGCTCTGCAAACAAAGCAAAGACAAGAGTAATGAGTGGGCCTACACCAACGGGATCGGCGAATTCGACATCCGTCAAACCATTAAAACGATCAATTTTAGCGATGCCATGCGGAATCATCAACGCCCCCATTCCTACCCTGAGAATGAAAGCAGCAACATCGGTATAAGGTGTTTTTTTCATCTCACTACTGTTTCAAAAAACGTTCAATACTTTGTAGGATAGGATCGAAAACAAAACGTTGCACCAGCACCACATCATCACCATTCACAACACCGTACATGCGCGCGCCATCCCAAGGAAGCAAATTCCCCAATTCATCGTACAGCGGCGCTCCACCCGTTTTCCAATAAAGATCAATCTTCTTTTTGCCTCCAACATTATCTGTAACAGATACTGTGTAAGCAGCAGAAGTATTCAATAAACTATCTTCCGCCGCAGGCGTCAAATGACTCACATACGTTTCAATGTGTACTTTCTTGTACAACAAAAGGTAGTCTTTAACAGCTAACGTATCGAAATCAGGAACGCCCGTTTTGAAATAACGACTTTCAAGTTTTAGATCATTCTCACCACCGTAATTAATTGTAAATGAGTGTTCTAAGTTCTCGTGATTAATAACATCAACCTGTTTAATATTGAGACCCGGGTAATCGAACAATCCGGTATACCTCCACTCTTCAACATCTGTAAAGAATCGTGTATTGAGGAATCCAACAAAGCCCTCCATGTAGAGGATAAAAGGTTCTGTAGACTTACCATCTTCTGGAGTTTCGAGCAACATATAAGTGCCTGTATGGTCTTGCGTAGCAGTCCCTATATAATACGTTTTCACAGGTTTGTCGCCACCTTGGTAGAACTCAACCTTCTTTCCAGTTCCTGCTATTTGGCGCAAGACATTCTGACGCGCCGTGGTTGGAACAGGTCCTTTTACACGAATGCGGTTCACCGTTTTTAAAATCAGATTAACAGCATCTTCGCGGGCTTTGTATGTCTGATTGAGATCCCAATATTTACTGTCAGGGTCTCTTTCTAGCACCGCACGGTTGTTATCTGAGTCTTGAATAACGAATTTGGTGATTGCCAGCGTGTCGGCAATTTCAAAGTTCGCAAGTGGACGAGCATCACTGCCGCCGTTCAACGACCACATAATTCCTGCGCCAGCAGCAAGGGCTATCAAGATAACCAGTAATCTTAAATTCTTATTCATTGTGCGTATTTCCTTTTTCTGATCCACAGCAGGATCAACCCGAAGGTGGCTATAATTAAAATTGGAACCAGCGTATTTGCCAATTGCAACATTTTACGATTTGCAGTGACTGCAGCGTCATTGAGTTTTCTCAATTTGATGTATCGCGACCTCACGGCGATAAGCTCAGTATCGTTCAACAAGTAGTTGATGGCATTGAGTAAAAACTCTTTGTTGTCGTATATCACCCTACCTGCCATGCGGTCATATCCCAGCGGAATTGGTGTTAGTCCTTCGGCACTTTGCATTACTTTATTGCGCGCAATGTCACCATCACCGATAACGATCATACGCGTAAACGGACTCGACTCGCGGAACGCAATTGTTGGATCCTGAGCGATCACGTCTGGAATTCGTCCGGTGAAGTTTGAATTGAACTCACCTTCAAGCAACATTGCTACCGTGAATGGTTGGTGGGGAGAGTTTTGGAAGAAATCCAATTGATATTCGCTGATTCCGCTGTGCACGCGGACCGGTGTTTTACGTTCTACAGACAGATCTGAAGTCTGCAACAACGGCGTATGTTTAACCTTTTTGTTTTCACCAACAGCATCTAGAGAAGACACAAAATCGAAGTGAATTGGGTCGAGGTTTGCGGCAATCGGGTGAGCGCTATCTGATGTCAACACGATTGGAGCGAAATACCAGCGAAACACCTCCATTCCACGCTGGTTTCCGCGGGGGCCTGTATCATAAACAATGGGTGCCGCATTGTAATCGAGAATCAAGTTTCGATTCATGCGCACCCCGTAATCAAAAAGCATGTCGTACAAACCCATTTCGTTTGTCACCGCCATTGTTTGTTGTGCTACCCGAAGGCTATCCAAATCGGTTAGCATCGGATCTACCATCCACAATACAGCGCCGCCATTCATGATGAATTGATCAATAATCAGCTTGTCTTTATTATCAAAAACGCTATCTGGTTTCGCTACGATCAAGAGATCATACTTCAACTGACGATCTTTGATATTCTCTAATTTTTCTGTCAGTGCATTGATTGAACCATTGATAGTTATGTGTTCAACATCGTAGTTGTCTTTCAACGACAGTTCCAGGTCAGCCATCTCAACTGGTAGCAGCTCACGATGTCCGTCTAGCACCGCAATTGCCGGTCTAAACTCCCTCAACAGCAGCTGCATGCTGGCTGCCATTTCATACTCCAAGTTGTTTATCGATCCATTGATCATTTCATCAGTTGGGTCTGGGCTATCGCTTTTAAGCAATTGAATGGGCAGCGATCTCCCTTTATACGTGAGCATCGCCGCAGGCCAGATATTTTGAAACTTCTTAGCGCCATTGTCATCGTACCCTATCCGCGAAAAGCGCAAACCTTCTTTGTACACAGCCTGTTCAATTTCACCGATGGTTTTATCGTCACCCGACTCATAAATATCGATAAACTCATACTTGATATTGTTGTTGCCGGCATCATTGAACTCGTCTAGCAGCTCACGAAAAGCCTGTTCAAGTCGTTTGTATTTCGCAGGAAAATTCCCGTGGAGGTAGCATCTGACGTAGATATCATCTTCTAGCTGACCGAGCAGATTTTCTGTCGCATTCGTTATCGTATGACGCTTTTCCTCAGTTAGATCCAACTTGAAAAACGCGAATTGTCCAGCGATTAATACGACAACCAGAATGGCACTACTCAGAACGAACTGCAGTAGGTCGTCTCTTTTGAAAGTATGTTTCTTCTTTACCATCTTCTGCTCTGCAATATCAAACGTGTAGAGAATAAAAAGAACAACGAAACCACAACGATGTATATGACATCGCGCGAATCGACAACCCCTCTTCGCAAGCTTTTGTAATGTTCGTTCAAGCCGAGATTTATGATAAACGTATCCAAATCACCGAACCAATTGAATGACCCGATGGAATCGAAACCGATGAACATAAAAAACGAAAGTATTATAGCTACTAAGAAGCTGACAACTTGATTGGGAGTAATTGAAGAGGCAAATATGCCAATGCTAACGTATGCAGACCCCAAGAAAAGCAGTCCGATGTAGCTTCCCCACGTTGCTCCGGTATCGATATTACCTACAGGATCTCCGAGGTAATAGATTGTTGCAAAAAACAAAAGCGTGGGGATTAAGCTGATGGCGACAAGAACCAACCCGCCGACATATTTTGCGAACACGATTTGGAAGTCGGTAATTGGGCGCGTGAGCAACATCTCTATGGTACCTGTCCGCCTTTCCTCAGAAAAACTCCGCATGGTAATCGCAGGAATAAGGAACATGAACACCCAAGGAGCAATGAGGAAAAGGGTATCGATGTTAGCGAACCCCGATTCGAGCGTATTGTATTCGCCGGGGAAAACCCACATGAACAGACTGATCATGAGCAAGAAAATTGCCATCACGATGTATCCGATGAGGGAACTTAAAAACGAACGAATTTCTTTGAGCAATAATGCCTTCATAGATTCAAATAAGTAACAAAAGTAAGGTATTCTGAAGCAGTCGATTTCGCACTAAATCGCCATTTCTTAACAATTCAAAGTGGCATTAAATAACTCCTGCCTCTCGTCCGTCCAACGTCCATGCCTCCGCAGGGGCAATAAACGAGGCCTTCGTTTGCGGCCACACCATTCTAAAGGTCTCCGAATGTCTATAGCGTTCAAGTGCCTCATTATCAACCCATTTCGAGTAAGTAAAAAACACATTTCCATCGCTTTTCTCACGCAAAAGTTCAAGATAGAAGCAGCCAGGTTGCTGACGGATTTTGAATTCGAACTCTTCAAAAAGTGCTAAAAAAGCATCCACTTTTTGAGGGTCAAAGGTCATTTTTACTATGCGAGTAATCATTTAAATATTATGCTAAATGCGCTACCAACCGACATTCCAAGGAGTTGTTGAGCGCTGCCTCCCTCTCCTTTTTCTGGAGATCCGAAACTAACCACAATCATCAGCAACCCTTCATTATTGAACAATGCCAGCTGTTCGCCCGATACTACCTCCATGAATTTTTCGGAGATCTTGTTTACCAATTTTTTCTTCGACCGCAGCTCGATCATGAATGTCTTCCCTTTAAAAACTTCATCGAATAGCTTTTTATCCACGTTGGTGATTAGGTTTCCGTATGAGTCGACATGAATGATGGAACCTCTAATTCCATCAGCATCTACAATCGGACGAAGTCGTTCGCCCTCGTTGAACGCTTCAACAGGAGTAGCTATTTCATTCAAATCACCTCCATTGAGGATAAAACATGCTGCTGGAACAAATCTATTCAACATGGGAAATGAAATCGACGTCGAATTTGATGGCAGTGTTAGCGTCCATACCTCTTCAGGCACATCGTCGAACAGTTCCGTAAAGATTCCGTTATCGGCCCCAATGAAATACTGTCCACCAAACTTCACAATCCTATGTGGCGTTTTTTCCGATTCAATTTCATTTACACCGATCAAGTGAACGGTACCTTTTGGGAAGACATTGAAGCTTGAGCGCAGCATATATCCAGCTTCGCGGACATTATATCGAACGACATTGTGTGAAATATCAACAATTTTCACGTCTGGCAATTCAGCCAAAACAGCACCCTTCACTACTGCTACGTAGTGATCGGTCAATCCATAATCTGAAATCAGTGTTAAAATTCCCATAATGCTGGTCGTTTTGCAAAAGTGCAAATTCCATAACGTTTTACGTACTTTGCAGGCATCAAATGTTACACACTAAAGTGAAGTAATTGCAGCAAGAGAAAGATATCCTCATCCCACTTGTGGATCCTTTAGAATTGTTCGGATCGAACAATGCAAAGTTGAACCTCATAAAATCGTATTTCCCAAAACTCAAATTGGTTGCCAGAGGCAATGTGATAAAGGTCATGGGCGCACCTGAAGACATCGATCATTTTGAGATCAAAATGGAGCTTGTATTCTGGCATTTGGAGAAATACAGCCAACTTACAGAGCGCAACATCGAACGCATCATGACCAGCGATGCTGAAGAATTCAAGAAGTCAACCCAAGAGGGCGATGTATTGGTTTATGGCCCTGGCGGATTGAAGGTTACCGCTCGCAGCGCCAACCAGCGAAAAATGGTAGAAGCATGCGAAGAAAACGATATGCTTTTTGCAATCGGTCCGGCTGGGACGGGTAAAACATACACAGCGGTTGCCTTGGCAGTTCGCGCCCTCAAAGACAAAGAAGTTCGCAAAATCATTCTTACACGTCCGGCTGTTGAAGCAGGTGAAAACCTCGGTTTCCTCCCTGGCGATTTGAAAGAAAAGCTAGACCCCTATTTGCAGCCACTTTACGACGCGTTGCTCGATATGCTGCCGTATGAAAAAGTTGCCGATTACATGGAGAAGGGCGTGATACAGGTAGCACCACTTGCTTTTATGCGCGGACGAACACTTGATAAAGCTTTTGTAATTCTCGATGAGGCGCAAAACACCACCGTGGCTCAAATGAAGATGTTCTTGACCCGTATGGGACAAAAAGCGAAGTTCGTCATCACTGGTGATGCCAGTCAAGTAGATTTACCGCGCAAGCAACCTTCAGGTTTGATCCGCGCACTCAACATCCTAGAAAACAAAGAAGGCATTTCTATTGTCCGCTTTAACGATAAAGACGTCATGCGACACAAACTCGTGAAGCTCATCATCAACGCCTTTGAAGAAGATGAGGAACGCCGACAAACATTCAATATTCCTTCAGATAATAAACCCGAATAACTCTCACCAGCAGAGAAGATTGCATCATGAACACTCTTTATAGTACCAATTTTACATTCAGCGGACAAACGGCTGTTTACCACGGAAAAGTGCGCGACGTATACACCATTGGTAACGACCTATTGGTTATGGTTGCCAGCGATCGCATTTCAGCGTTCGACGTCATTTTGAAAAGAGGAATTCCATTTAAAGGACAAGTATTAAATCAGCTTGCGGGTTATTTTCTTGATTTGACATCCGACATCGTTCCCAATTGGAAAATGGCTTCGCCAGACCCCAATGTAACAGTCGGTTTGCCATGTGAGCCCGTCCGCGTGGAAATGGTAATACGCGGTTATTTGACAGGACATGCTTGGCGCACCTACAAAGCGGGTGGACGTGAATTGTGTGGCGTGAACATGCCGGAGGGAATGAAAGAGCACGATCGCTTCCCTACGCCTATCATCACCCCTGCTACGAAGGCCGATGAAGGACATGATGAGGACATTTCAAGAGAAGACATACTTTCGAAAGGCATTGTTCCTGAAAGCATTTATCTTCAAATGGAAGACTACACCCGCAAACTTTTCGCCCGAGGCACTGAGATTGCTGCCAAGCAAGGATTGATATTGGTAGATACCAAGTATGAATTCGGTATCCGCGACGGCAAGGTCATTCTGATCGACGAAATACACACTCCCGATTCTTCCCGTTATTTTTACGCAGAAGGCTACCAAGAGCGTCAAGACACGAACCAACCACAACGCCAATTATCGAAGGAATTTGTCCGTGAATGGCTGATGGAAAACAATTTTATGGGAAAAGACGGACAATTGCAGCCAGAAATGGACGATGATTTCGTAAATTCCGTGAGTAAGCGATACATCGAATTGTACGAGAAAGTGACGGGCAAAGCATTCGTGCCTGCCGATCAAAGCACGCTTCTCGATCGTGTGCAAGTCAATGTTGAGGCTTACCTAAAAACACAAATGCAATCCATATGAGTCACGAACTAACAGGTTGGACAACAAACGAGTTTGAAGCATTCGTTTTGATGATTGCGGCCAATGCCGACCTAGAGACCGACAACAAAGAATTAAAAATCATCAAGGCGAAAGCTGGTGATGGTTATGAGAAAGTAGAAGAAATGTTCTCGGAATTAAACGACGCTCAAAGAATTGATGTCGTCTTAGTGAACAAAGGTCATTTCTTAATAACGGAACAAGATGTCAGCCGCATGAAACAGGAGGTTCACGATATCATGACTGCAAACGGACACCTTAGCATGATCGAAAGAGGAGTTGAGCACATGCTCGACCGCATGTTTTGATTACGCCATTTTGAATTGCTTTGCCTGAAACGGCTGATTTTGCTGCGGTTCACCGATCACAGTAACCGGAATTCCTGGCTCCAACAGCTTCACTCTTATTTCGTGAGACAAACCGTATTCAATGGCTTGTTCAGGACCTAATGTTGTGCGGTTATTCATGTCGGCGTCAATGGCTGCCTCACTCCTACCTGTCGTATCTGCCATCACACGCGCAATGTTTCGTTGGTCGATTTGAACACTTTTAAGGTATTCATCAATCTGTTTTTCATCCAGCGTCACCTTGTTGTTGATGGTCAGTTTCACGCTGTGAATCAAGAATCGAGAATGTGGCACCGTGTATCTTCTATCGCCTGCGCAATAGATCACGACACCGATTGAATCCACACTACCGAAATTGTAGGTGTGCACCTCCACTGGAATTCCACGCAAATAGTTGTGTATGCTCAGTCCGTGAAACACACTACCTCCCGGGGTCGACAATAACAAGTGCAAACGCGTCATGCCTTGTCCGCACAGCTCATCAATCACTCTGAACAACATATCTGCTGTTTGTCCGTTAACGGGCGCCAAAAACCGAATTGCTTTATCCATACTGCGATTATACGGCGAAAAGGGGTAGAAGTTTGGATGGGGGTGAAAAAGACTTGTAAGTTCTGATATTGAATTAGCTCAGTCACTCCATGGTTTTGCATGATCAGGCGAACAGTGATATTTCAATGTTCTTATTTGATTTCTTATCAAAAAAACATCACTTTCGCTTTATGAATGGCACATACGAAAAGGCTTTGCAGCAGCTGCTAAACGGAGAATTCGCACCTCTTTCGCATTTAACAGGTAATCCCGCAAACAGCGGGGATGTCTGCGCTGCAACCAGTGAAACAGCCAAAGAGTATTTCAAAAATTCTTCGGAAAAAGTAGCTTTGATTTTTCAAAATGAAGCCAGCCTCGAACGTTTTTTTAAAGAAGTACCCGAGGTGGCATGGGATCTTTTCGGGGCAGCAGACAAACACATTATCGTTGAATTGGAAGGCGCTAACCAGATGCCTTATGGTGATGATTACGTGGGATGTATTGTTGCAACGGATCAAAAAATCTCCAACATTGTTGGACGTGTAAAAGCACCTTTGATGATTGTTGGAGGTGCTATCAAAACGCGAATCAGACTTTCGGTGAAAGGACAGGTAAAAATTATCGCCGGTTGAGAATTATTGTCTGAAGCACTGATTTTATGACGCTTATTCTAGCCTTCCCTTTATTTTGAGACTTATTCGTGTATGAATAATATTTTTTAACAATTGATTCATTCCACCCAAACCCTATTCCGTATCTTTGAGAAAACCGCGCTTTAATGAACATCGCAGTCACCGAAGGTATCCAGGTGGTCGTTGAAACCTACTACAACGCTGCCTTTTCTGATCCGAAACTGAACCATTTTTTGTTTGGGTACAAGATTTCTATCTCAAACTTGGGGACAGATCCTGTGAAACTTCTCGATCGCCATTGGGACATTGTTGATGGCGCCGGATTTATAAGAGAAGTAGATGGCCCAGGTGTGATTGGATTGCAACCTGTTATTCAACCCAATACCACTTTTTCTTACGAGTCTGCTTGCGATTTCACCACACCTATCGGAAACATGTCGGGCTATTATGTCATGCGCAACCACATCAGCCGTGAGCGAATTCAAGTGCAAATTCCACTTTTTATAATGGAAGTACCGTGGCTTTTAAACTAAAAATCACTTCAATCGCCCTTCTATTGTTACTGCTAGTATTGGGATTCGGTCTACCAAACAATGCAGCTCGTGATTCGGTTTTCTTCAATGGGGTGTCCTTTATGGGAAATCCTCGACCGGTTAATAACGATGCCTTCAACACACTCAAAGACCTGAATTGCAATGCAATAACACTTATGCCTTTCGCATACGGACAAAAAAGCGATGCAAAGCTGGTGTTTGAAAACTTAACCTGGCAATGGTGGGGTGAAAGCGCTGAGGGTACTGAAGAATCCATTGTCATGGCAAAAGAAGATGGCTTTCAAGTGATGTTGAAACCACAGATTTGGCTTGATAGAGGAAGTTTTACCGGACATCATACCTACGCGTCTGAAGAAGATTGGAAATCTTTCGAAGAAAGCTACCGCGCATACATCATGATCTACGCGCGGATGAGTGAGAAACACAATCTACCTGTTTTCTGCATCGGAACTGAACTGTGTGAATTCGTTCGCCAACGGCCAAAATTCTGGCAATCGCTTATCGCGGATGTCAAAGCTGTCTACTCCGGAAAACTTACGTATGCGGCCAACTGGGATACCTATTCCGAATGTTGGTTTTGGAAAGAACTTGACTTCATTGGTGTTGATGCGTACTTCCCGCTATCAGAAGAGCAAACACCGACGGTTGATGAGCTGGTTGTGGGGTGGACTCCTTTCGTGTTCGAAATGCAGCAATTCAGTCGAAAGACAAATAAACCCATTGTTTTTACCGAATGGGGATACCGCAGCATCGACTACTGTGCGCGAAGACCATGGGAATCTGGGCGTACTGAAGACATAAACTTGAATGGTCAACGAAATGCCTACCAAGCCATGTACATTGCCCTATACAGCCAACCATGGTTTGCAGGTGGTTTTATGTGGAAATGGCACCCTGAGCACGAGGACGCTGGTGGAACTCAAAACAATAGATTCACCCCGCAAAATAAACCTGCTCAATCTGCACTTGGCGAAATATTTTCATACCGAAAATAGGTCTGAGATGCTTAACTTTGCAGCCTTATGAGCAAAACTATTGTCATTACAGGTGCGAGTAGCGGGATTGGACTCTCAACTGCAAAATTATTGGCTGAAAACAACTATCATGTTGCCCTTTTGTCGAGAAACCTTGAGCCACTGCGAAACCTTGAAGCTTCTTTCGACAACGTCAAAGCATACGCTTGCGATGTAACCAACGATAGTCAAGTTTCTGATGTATTTACTTCAGTTATCGCTCATTTCGGTGGTATTGATGTCTTAGTGAACAATGCCGGACTTGGTATTTTCGATCCATTGGCTGAAGCACGATTGTCTGACTGGCACCACATGATTGATGTGAATGTAAAAGGATTGTTGAGTTGTGTGCATGCGGCTCTTCCGCATCTTCGAGCTAGAAAGGGAAATCTGATAAACATCGGATCTGTTGCCTCTCACCACGTTTTTGCAAACTCTGGAGTGTATTGTGCTTCAAAACACGCTGTATTGGCCATTTCTGAAGCACTTCGTGTTGAACTCTCCTCTGAAATTAAGGTGTCTACTGTTAGTCCGGGTTCGGTCAACACTGCATTTATACACCAAACGAAGAATGAACAATTGCTAGAGAGCTATGTCCCTTCGTTTGAAAGTGGACTGTCTCCAGAAATTATAGCACAACAAATAAAAACCATTATCGAACTTCCGAAAGAAGCGGTAATAAGTGAAATCATTATACGTCCAAACAAAGCTACATTATGAAAAAGTGGTTCATATCGTTTTCTGTCTTAGCAGTTTTCATGTCATGTGGAGATCCTTCTACAGATAATCCAGGAGAAGATCAATCTACCGCAGGTGGACAAACAAAAACTGAAGAGGTTGTCATGACCGATGGTGTAAACAACTTCACCGCTCGTGATATCGACAGTTTGAAATATACCTATAAAAAACCCATTGATGCGGGGTTCTATTTCATGCCGCGTGTAGATCGAGTGAGCATCAACCTCCTTCCGCTAGAATCATGGGAAAAGCTATTCCCAATTCACCCTGTTTTCGTTGATCCGATTCACGTTCAAACAACTTGGGGTGTAGCTCACCGTACCGATTTTTGCAAAATATCAACGGGTGCTCGTCCTTTCGAAGTTACCGAAGTTGAAAACGGAAAAATGGTCTTCATCCCTATCGATGGCAACTGTTCAAACTGCATCATGGAACTGATGAAAAAACATGACGGTGGAGTGTTCACACTTTGTGCTGAAGAAAAATTCCTTAGCCTGCTGAGTGAACAAAACGGTGAAATCAATTCATCAGGCATAACGCTGAAAGTGCTGACCGATGAGCAACTGACATTCTTGGAGACTGTTTTCGGGAAGTAGTGGATCCCCAAAAGCACATCGCATTTATCTGCAGCTCAACTAGTTGGGGTGGTTTGGAAATGAACATCCTGCGGTACGCAGAATGGATGGCAAATGATACGTTTAAAACTACTTTGTGGTGCGTAGAAAATTCTCCGTTGCATGAAGCAGCTAAGAAAACTAGCATCACTGTTGTTACCATTCCCCGTCACAGAAAGTATTTTGCATTTGGCAAAGCCTGGCTTTTGTCGCGAAAGCTTAAAATGCACAAGGTTGATATCGCTTGGATCCGCGATACGCGGGATATTGACACGTGTGGGTTGGCTGTGCGTATAAATGGACATGCCAAACTCGTTTATCAGCAAGCCATGCAATTGGGAATCGATAAAAGAGATCTTTTCCATACCATGCGATTCAAACGCATCGATTTGTGGATATCGACACTGCAATTTCTGGCTGATCAAGTAAAGAAACGGACACGCTTTCCGCAAGACAGAATCGCCATCGTTCCGCTTTCCATCGATACTCAAAAATTCCAAAATCGCATTCCAAATGCTGTGGCAAAAGACATGTTCGGAATTCCGATAGACGCCATAACAATGGGGATTGTGGGGAGGATAGACCCACTGAAAGGACAGGAATTTGTAATACGAGCACATGCGGAATTGGTGAATGAAGGCTACCCCATGCACCTTTTGATAGTGGGTGAACCTACAAGAAACGAGGGAGACGATTATTTCAATCTTTTGAAAACGCTTCCCAAAGATCTTGGTTCTGACAAATATGTTGTTTTTAGTCCGTTCAGAACAGACATAGAAACTGCCTATGCAGCAATGGACGTCTTCATCATGCCGTCGCAGGGAGAAACCTTCGGGATGGTAACCATTGAAGCCATGGCTTCAGGATTGCCTGTGCTCGGCACCAACTCATCGGGAACCCCAGAGATTTTAGGGTATGGCAATCACGGCTTGTTGTACGATCCTGGCGATAGTGAGACCTTCAAAATGAAAATGAAGGAATTATACGGTGAAGAGCGGCGGTTAGAATTGGGACTGAAAGGTCAAAAATTTGCTACCGAGCATTTCTCGCGAGATCAAGTGGTATCGAAACTTAGAACACTTAGCATAGAAATTCTGGATTGATTCTTTATTTCAAAAAGCGTCGATGCTGATAAAGACAAAAAAAGAGGGCTGCTGCCCTCCTTCTCTATATAGCAAGTTTTCTTGCACTTTCAAATACAGAAGCAAATCGTATGCTCTCCCATATTTTTTCTCTACTCGTCCCCAGTTCTCGCAGCGAATGCTCATGTGCGACAACGCATTTCTCACATCCGTTCACAGCGCTAATAGCTATGCTCATCAGCTCGAAAAGCTCCTTTCCACAAGACGGGTTCATCATCGCCTGCATACGCAAACGAGCAGGTAGTCCATCGTAATTGGGATCGTTCATGAAATGACGGAAACGGTAGAAGACATTGTTGGCAGTCAGCATCGACGCACAGGCAATGGCATCGGCTTTTTCAGATGCAGTTGCTTGCGATTCATCAGACAAAAGATCGAAATGAGCGATCATGCCCTCCTCTTTCGCATTCGCTGCCAAACTCAAACCGAGCAAGGCCGTTTCCTTTGTTGACAAAATCGTCGAAGACAAAATACCCTTCCAATTCATCGAAAGGTCGCGAACGAATCTACTCTCGCCAATTTCGAGTTGAGCAAAACGGTCAGAAAGGGTAATGAATTCTGGTAAACCTGCGGTTGTCGTCTCCATGGTTATGCGGTTAGTGTTTCTTCACCTTTCGTCCAGTTGCACGGACAAAGTTCATCTGTTTGTAGGGCGTCGAGGACACGAATCACTTCATCCACATTGCGGCCCACATTCAGGTCGTAAATACTCACCCAGCGAATAATTCCTGTTGGGTCAACAATGAACGTTGCGCGGTAAGCAACCTTCTCTTCCTGCTCCAGAATACCCAATTCACCAGCAAGCGATTTCGAAGTGTCTGCTAACATTGGAAAATTCAATCCGCGCAAATCATCGTGGTCTTTTCTCCATGCCAAATGCACAAATTCAGAATCAGTGCTCGCTCCAATTAGCGTAGTGTCGCGATCTTCAAAATCACTGACTTTATTGTTAAATGCAGCAATCTCAGTTGGACAAACGAACGTAAAATCTTTCGGCCACCAAAAAATGACATGCCAACGATTTTCATTGTTCACCATTGCTTTATCTGTTAATGTGGCGAACTCCTTCCCTTTCTCCAACGAAACGACTGCCTGTTTTGTAAATGACGGAAATGGTTGTCCGACATTCAATACACGTGAAAACTCCATGTTATCTTGATTTTTATTTTTGTTTTTGTTATTTCTTCTTTCCGTTGAATGCGCGCAGCATCCATGCTACCTTCTCCTGCGCTGAAATCAGTGGTGTGAGCATATCCACTGTTGCTTCATCATCCGATTTCGATGCCAGCGAAACAATGCCTCGTTCCATGCTTAGCAACAATCCTAAATTCTCATGCACCGTTTTAACTGTCGACTCTGCATCCATCAATCCTTTCGCTTCTTTAATTGAGGCGTGCGCTAAATAATCAGTCATCGTGTGCAATGGCTGTCCGCCCAACGTCAAAATCCGCTCAGCTATATTGTCAATCACCACCTGTGCCTCCGTATACATCAATTCAAACTGACGGTGCAGTTCAAAAAAAGACGGTCCACTTATGTTCCAGTGAAAGCCACGAAGATTCTGGTAGTACAAATGGTAATCAGCCAAAAGTTGATTTAAACTTGCTACTATTGCCTGGCTATTTTTTGCGCTTACTGCGCTTATATCTGTTGTCTTCATCATCAAAATGTTTCCACAAAGGTCTAATCATTACTTTCATTTGTCAAATTGATTATATTTATACTTTGATAGATATTCGTTATGACACTACAACAACTGCGTTACATAGTAGCGCTCGACAACCTCCGTCATTTTGGTGAAGCTGCTGAGGCGTGCATGGTTACACAGCCAACACTTACGATGCAGCTTAAGAAGTTAGAAGATGAGATGGGGGTTTTATTATTTGATCGTTCGCGATCACCTGTAAAGACGACTCCTACGGGCATTTTGGTTGTCCAACACGCCCGCAAAATGCTAATGGAAGCAGACAAATTATTCGGGGAGATAAACGGAATACACACGCAGATAGAGGGTAAGTTCAGGCTGGGTGTAATACCTACCCTTGCGCCTTATTTGTTGCCACAGTTCCTCCCAAACTTTCTGAAAGCCTATACCGAGACAGAGTTAGACATTCGGGAGATGCAGACGTCTCATATTATAGAAGCCTTAAAAGAGAATAGGATCGACATCGGATTATTGGTTACGCCGCTGGAAGATAGCGACATACGTGAGATACCAATTTTCAACGAACCCTTTTTGTTTTACGGACCAACGAGCCACAGCCTTGATGAAATTGAGGTTGAGACATTGCCAATGGACGGATTGTTGTTGCTCGAAGAGGGCCATTGTTTCAGGTCTCAGATGCTTGAAATTTGTCGGCACAACCACGGCTCAGGCATTCCCCGGCTTCATTATTTGAGTGGCTCTATAGAAGCCTTGAAAGCTTTGGTAAGACGAGGATTGGGGTATACACTTGTCCCTGCTTTGTCTGCCAACGACGGCGACCAGCAGTACCTCCGCAAATTCAAATCACCTGTCCCCACCCGCGAAGTAAGCCTTGTAGTGCACCATTCTTTTGTCCGCGAAAGATTACTCGAAGTCCTCAGAACAACCATTTCAGAATCGCTGCCTCCAGAATTCGAGCAGAACGAGAGCTTCTACAAAATCCGATGGCGCCAAATGTAAATTACAAGTTGGCTATTGGTCGCTTGCGCGGATGTTTAGCAGAAAACCTCAAAATAAGTTCTTTTGACGCGCCTGGTTCGAGGATCAATTCCCACGTTACCTTTCCAGTAACAGCATCCAATTTACCACCAGACAATTCTTCAACATCCACCTCAATATCTCCAGTAGAAGACAAAGGTACTTGGTCTTCAACAACCACTTTCATTGCTTTTTTATGATTGTTCACCACCTTAATCGAATAGGCTCTGGTTGTCTTCGTCTTCATTCCCAGTGCACTCGTCTTGCAGAATTCCTTAATTTGTTCATGCTTCACAACCATCGACCCATCGCGTCCGAACGATAATTGCAAAGTATCATCAGCAGTAGCAGGATCGATGTAGCTATTGCCCACAAACGACCCTTGGAAATAGATTGATGCTTCGCCTGGAATGATCGAATATTTCTCCCAATCAGTCACCAACGCAGTTAAATAAACCTCCTTATTCAATTTCGGCACTGTCAAATGCTGGAAAGTAGAGGGCAAAGTAAAACGCTGATTTTCAACTTCGTGAGACTCCCCATCCGAAGGAATATCATATTTACCTACCAAATCAAACTCCGTGTTTACCATCACATCGCGAATGGTTGCGTTGCCAACTTCAGCGCGCATTAACACCATCTCTCCAAGCTCATAATTATCATCGGATTGTCGGCTCTGAGGCTGATCAATACCATAAAAAGCATTGGCTTTATCCTTCCGGTATTCTTCTCTCAAATATAGCTGCCAAGGATAAAGCACAGGTGGATTTCCGCCAATCCCCGGGTTACCGGTCGAAAGCGTTAGGTTGATATTTTCCCAATCCATGCCTGTTCTTTGGTATACATTGCCCTTGTAAGTCAACTCCACATTGCTCGTAGCATCTTGCGCACGCAGATCATAAATCGGCCACCAACCCGCATCGTAGGTGAAGTAGCTAATTTCGATCGTCTTTTTTCCTGCCGTAGCAGCTTTCAAACGAATTTGGAGTTCACCAAGGTTCATGTTCTCCAATCCGCCCATGTTGTTCAATTCATTGGTCAGACGTTGCACCAGCTTTTGAAGTTCACGCTCCTGTTGGTTCAGCTCAATTGATTTGTACTTTATTTCTCGCACGCGTTCGCGATAAAAATCTGCCATCTCTTCCAGGTCTTCAACCATCAAGGCGGCATCCGAACCTTTTATAGCACGGTTTGCTTGAAGGAAAAGCATCTCTTCGTTGTAAACAGCCATCAAGGCCTGCTTGCCTTCTAGTTCAAAACGGGCATCTTCTAGACTGTCTGTTTTAGCACGTGCCAGACTCGACATCCGCGAAGCGCCAGAAAAATTATTTTTATGCGATACACCGGCTATGGTGATTCCATCTGTTGCTTTTACGACAACACTTGCAGGATCTAGATTTGTTGTCAATCCGCTTAAGCGAATAATATTCTCACCTGCTTTCAGATTTACTTCCGCATTGTGTACAATAACAGCACCTTGCAAGTAGACTGTAGCATCAACTATAACAGACTGAATATCAATTATTTGATCCTTATTCTGTGCAGTAGTGGTTAAAGTAAAGCAGCACAAAACAGATAGAGACAAGAGGAATCGATTCATAGCAGAAAAGTTTGAGACAAAGGTGGTGAAAACGAACTTCATGAAGAAGAGTCGCACTAAGAAACTATCACTCAACGCAGATTATTGTGTCGTACGTTGTTGCATAACCGATCCAAGCACCCAACCCACCATTGATATTGGTCAACACATTGGCTGGCGAAGCGAAAGGAGATCCTTGTCCGCTCACCTGATTCTCAAACGACGAAATAAAAGCATACGCTCCACGATCGATCACAGTGCCTCTTACAGCAATGGTATCGCCGACTTTAAAAAAGCTATTTTCCTCATTTACGTCATCTTCCTTATTCGAATTGGGCAAAGTACCGCGATAGTAAGCGAACTCGAAACTTAATCCATTGAAAAAGCCATCATCATAAGCGCTTCCGATGGGCGCTATGTAGGTTGGGTCTTTCACTTCACCTGCGTGAGCGCTCCAAGAAGGATAATGATTAATTCGACGGGCGAACCAACGGTAAGCATTCCCCAGCGTATCGGGATCGGTCAATGTCGCATATGCAAAACCAAGTGAATCCGACGACCCCGGCGTTTCAAACCATACACTATCCAGCATTTGCGGCGTATTGATCTTCGTACGAGACGTCAACGTATTGTTCTCAACCACAACTTTAAGGTCATACACCGTATTGGGTTGTCCCCAGATTGCTTGATTGAACGATGTATAGATGCAGATATCTGCCGCCGCCAATTGTTCAATTGAAAATCCGGTAAGCTCAGTTACCAACGGCAATAAATCCTCAGGCACATCAGATGAACAAATTTCATCCAGTTGAACAACGTTCACACCGTCGCTAACAGTTACCACAGCGCCTCGCACCATGAGATCAGCAAAACCATTCAAATCGATCGGATCAAAATAGCCTTGAGACCACGTCAGCATAACAAACGGCGGTTGGTCTTGCTCGATACTCCCTTGCACCACCACCTTTGGATCAGACTCGGGCACATCAACAGTGATTTCCTTTTCACATCCGAAAAGAAGTAACACCACCAAACCAATAAAGAAGTATGCCTTGCGAACCATGGTGCAAAGTTAAGGTGAACATAGTATCAGAATGTTAAATACTTCAAAATCGATAATTAATCTAGGACTATTCATCCTAAAAGCGCCCCAAAATATAGACATTCAACCACTTGAGTAAAGTGCATTGTAAAATCGACAGATACCACATAAAATTGGGAAAAATGAGTACTTTTGCGGCGGTGATAAACGACATCACCAAATCTGCAGTGTATGATTAATGTCAATCAAAATGGTGCATCAGTTCAAACGGGCACCTCAGGCGTCATCGGTCAGATGGCCACTTATGATCACGAACAAATTTTATTTTGTCAGGATCAAGCAACGGGTTTGAAAGCCATTGTTGCCATCCACAACACCACCCTAGGTCCAAGTCTTGGGGGCACCCGCATGTGGCAATACGCGACTGAAGCAGAAGCATTAACGGATGTTTTGCGCTTATCTCGTGGTATGACATACAAATCGTCGTTGGCAGGTTTAAATCTCGGAGGAGGTAAAGCTGTTATCATCGGAGATTCGCGGACACAGAAAAACGAAGCACTTTTCCGCAGATTCGGAAAGTTCATCAATAGCTTGGGTGGTAAATACATTACTGCTGAAGATGTGGGCATCGGCACACGCGATATGGAATGGGTGCGCATGGAAACCAAGCACGTAGCCGGACTTCCTGAATATCTAGGAGGATCTGGTGATCCATCGCCCGTAACGGCTTATGGTGTTTACATGGGAATGAAAGCTGCGGCCAATCAACGTTGGGGTAACGACTCACTCGTAGGCAAGAAAGTAGCTGTTCAAGGGGTAGGAAACGTTGGCCAATACTTGATTGAACACCTCGTTAAAGAAGGCGCTCACGTAACAATTACCGATATATTTCAAGACCGTGTTCAGGCATTGGTTGCAAAACATGGAGTTACAGCCGTTGCACCAGAAGCCATTTACGATGTCGATATGGACATCTATGCGCCATGTGCTTTGGGAGCCACCGTGAACGACGACACCTTGAATCGCTTGAAGTGTTCAATCATCGCTGGTGCTGCAAACAACCAGTTGGCGAATGAGCAGGTGCACGGACAAGCAGTAATGGATAGAGGAATATTGTATGCACCCGATTATTTGGTGAATGCAGGAGGAATCATCAACTGTTATTGGGAAGTGATCGGTTACAATCGCGATGCAGCAATGCGACAAGCGCAAGACATTTACAACACCACATTGACGATATTTAAGAAGTCTATTGACGAATCGATGCCTACCTACCTTGCAGCAAACCGCATGGCAGAATCCCGAATCGAAGCAATGGCGAAAGTAAAAAGTACATTTTAATACCTACAGCTATCCTCTCTACCAACGACTCAACCATGCTAAACCGCAGGCACCTTCGCATTAAAATCATGCAGGCCTTGTATAGCCACTACACGGCCGACGACGGCGATGCTAAAAAATCTGAAGACGCTTTACTCTTCTCAATCGAGAAAATGAGGGAGATGTATCTTTACCTGTTGCTACTCATTGTTGAGATGCAGGGACAAGCCATCGACCGCATTGAATCAGGGCGAAATAAGAAGTTACCGACCAAAGAAGACTTGCATCCGAACACTAAGTTCGTTACCAACAAGCCTTTGCGTGCATTGGTAAATAGCAAAATTCTTAAAAAGGCTTGTGACAATACAGGTGTTAGCTGGTCAGACAACCGCGACCTCCTCAAGCGTGTCTTTAAAGCTGTTACTGAAACAGAAGACTATCAGGAATACATGGCCTCAGAAGAGCGTGGCTTCGATCATGACAAGGAGTATTTGTTGCGATTCTTCAAACGTCATATGATCAACGTTGAAGAAATCCACGATTATTTCGAAGAGAAAAGCATTTTCTGGAACGACGACCTTGATTTGATTTCATCGATGGTAATCAAATCATTGAAATTAATTGAAGAAGATGCCGACGACATCGAACTTCTATTGCTTTGGAAAGAAGGCGACGATGAGAAAGACTTCACGCAACGTCTTTTCCGCCAAACATTAGCGTTGGGGAAAGAAAGTGAAGACATGATTCAAGAGTCGGCCAAAAACTGGGAGCTCGATCGCATCGCTGTCATCGATATGATATTGATGAAGATGGCACTTGCAGAAGCGCGGACATTCGAATCGATACCTTTGAAAGTTACCTTGAACGAATACATCGAGCTTTCAAAGTATTACAGCACACCGAAAAGCAATGGCTTCATCAACGGAGTGCTTGATCAGTTGTTCACAAAACTTAAAGACGACGGCACCATTAAAAAAGTGGGTCGCGGATTATTGCAATGAGAACTTTACTTTTAGCCATAGTCATCGTTTTCTTTTCTGCTTGTGGGAACACACCAGAAGAGGTAACCGTCGATATGATTCATTTCCCAGATGAAAATTCGGATGCTGATATGCCCGAAATAAAGTTTGAGGAGGAAGTATACGATTTTGGACGAATAGCTGAAGGTGAACTGGTTGATTACACCTATATCTTCGAAAATACAGGAGATGCCCCACTCGTTTTGACGGCTGTTGAAACAACATGTGGTTGCACTGCCGCGAAGACGTGGCCAAAGGAGCCGATTGCTCCCGGTGAAAAAGGCCGTATTGACATACAATTCAATAGCGATAAGCGCATTGGAACACAAAACAAATCGATTACAGTAGTAGCAAATACCCGTCCAGCCAAAACAGTTCTTGCCTTGCGAGGAGAAGTGGTTGGACCGGATAAGCCTGAATAATATGGAAAGCACAATTTTATTGCGAGCAGCAGCACCAGCAGAAGGTGGTGGACTTCAATTCTTTATCCTTCTAGGAGGTATGTTTTTGATCATGTATTTCTTCATGATCCGTCCGCAAATGAAGCGTCAGAAAGAGGCGAAGAAATTCCGCGAAGGCATGGCCAAAGGCGACAAAGTAGTTACCATTGGTGGTATTCACGGTAAGATCACAGAAATTTACGAAACAAGTGTGATGTTAACCGTTGAAAGTGGTAAGATCCGTGTTGAGAAATCAGCGATCTCTCCAAACGCGGCTGCCAGCGAGCAAGATATCCAAACAGCAGCGAAATAAGCATGGTTGCCGGTGCTAATCGGCCTGCATCTTGGTTGCGCAGAGAAGGACGTGTATTGCTAATTTGTATTGGCATTTCGTTCTTTATTTGGCTGTTGCGAACGCTCACTGAAGACGCAACATCAACCATCGCCATACCTGTTACATTTACTGAAATACCTGAAGGCGCTTGTCTGATGGAATCTTCGGCGACTCAATTGTTGGTTGACGTGAACTCCAGCGGATTTGGCTTGATAGGTCGTAAACTATTGGGTGCCGACGACCGCATAGAAGTTTCACTTGCATCATTTTCTGGACGTTACGGCAGATTGAAAATAGGCAGTGATGTAGTTAGCGACGATGTAAAAGAATTGCTTGGAGACTACCGCGATTTGGTGCGCATCCGTCCCGACTCATTGTCTTTCAACCTTTCAATTCTCAATAACAAATCCATACCAGTCGTCCCTACATTTACTGAAAATCTCGGCGGTGGCTATTTCTTCAAGCAACACCCCTCACCTCTTCCTGAGATTGTTGTCGTACGTGGACCAAAAGAGATATTGGACACGTTAAACTTCATACGCACAATGCCCTTCGTTGCCGATGAATCCGAAGAAGCACGAGTCCCTTTGATCATCCCGCACCTTTGTAGCATCGACGGAGTAACCGAGACACAGATACGGTGGACGATTGAGCAATGGACGGAGCACGTAATTAGGGTAGGAATAACAGATGTCCACAAGCGCGATGGCTATGAATTAAAGCTATTGCCTGACAGTGTCGACATCCATTTCTTTGCAGGATCTGAACGAGCGAGCATGTTATCGCCTGCCGACTTCCGGGTTGTTGTCCGAGAAAAAGACCCAGAATCAATCGCCAGATCAGGCGCTACGCGACTTCCATTGATGTTAGACAGCATTCCAATGGGCATTCGCGATGTTTCTTTGGATCCGGGGCGAATTGAGTATCTCATCATCCGATGAAGTGCTATCTTTAGGGCAAAATCTTCGTTATGCAAGGAAAATGGTCGCTGGTGCTATCGCTCATCCCTATTGTTGTCTTAATTGTTTTACTGTGGTTCGACGTCCAAATATTCGGCGAAGATTCATCTTACGGTGCCAATCAAATCGCGCTTCTCACAGCCGGTGCAGTTGCCGCAGGTATCGCCATGGCGAGTAAAATCAGTTGGGAGAAACTGTACAACGGCATCGAAGAAAGCATCAGCTCAGCCATGGGCGCCATTTTGATTTTGCTTTTGATCGGCTGTCTGGCCGGAACGTGGCTTATTTCAGGTGTCATTCCTGCCATGATATCGTACGGTTTAGATGTCCTTAACCCCAGCATCTTCCTGTTTGCTACATGCATCGTTGCATCCATCGTTTCACTCGCTACAGGCAGCAGTTGGGGGACCATCGGCACCGTTGGTGTCGCCTTACTAGCCATTGGCAAAGCACTCGGCATAGAAGACGGTTGGATTGCAGGAGCCATCATTTCCGGAGCGTATTTTGGCGATAAGATGTCGCCTTTATCAGATACTACGAACCTCGCCCCTGCTGTTGCAGGCACTGATCTCATCACGCACATCAGGCATATGATATGGACAACAGGTCCATCCATCGGCATTTCGTTGATCGTTTTTCTGCTTGTTGGTATGTTCAGTGATTACGGACAATCGGCCATCTCGGTTGGTGATATGCAAGCGGTCATTCACGAGAAGTTCAACATCGGCCTCCACCTCTTTATCGTTCCAGTAGCGGTTATCGTTATGATTGCGAGAAAGGTACCCGCAATACCAGCGTTGTTTGTCGGTACATTATTGGGCGGACTTTTCGCAATCATTTTCCAGCCACAAATCATTGAAAGCATTGGAGGCAGCGGCAACATCTTTCGCGCATCATACTCAGCTGTTATGCAAGCCATGGCGCTCGACGTCAATATCGATACCGGCAACCAAGTGGTCGACAAACTCCTATCTACCGGAGGTATGTACGGCATGATGAATACGGTTTGGCTCATTTTGTGCGCACTTACCTTCGGCGGTATCCTGCAAGCAGCAGGGATGTTGGAGCGCATTACACAAGTAATATTGCGTGGTGTAAATAGCGTTGCTAGTCTAATTGCAGCAACGGCAGGGACATGTGTACTTTTCAACGTCTTGGCAGCCGATCAATACCTCGCCATCGTGGTTCCCGGCAAGATGTATCGCAAAGCATTCAACGACAAACAGCTTGCACCTGAAAATCTAAGTAGAGTGTTAGAAGACAGCGGGACAGTAACATCAGTCTTGATCCCCTGGAATACTTGTGGCGTAGCGCAATCGGGCGTGCTAGGAATAGCAACCTTGGCATATGCCCCCTATTGCATTTTCAATATCATTAGTCCGTTCATGACCATTCTATTTGGAATCATGGGGTGGAGGATGAAAAAGCTACCTCCCAAAATAGGTAGCGACGGAGCCATTGAAGATTGAACACAAGCCACTCAAAAGAGTTATTAAGATTCGTCCCTAAAAGAAAAGATGAACCACGAAACCAAAGTCCTGGAAACCTCTGCCTATAAAATCGATGACATTGAATACATCGAAGTAACGGGTGCACGAGAAAACAACCTGCAAAATATCAACGTCCGCATTCCACGGGAAAAACTCGTTGTCATAACCGGATTGAGCGGCAGTGGGAAATCCTCGTTGGCATTTGACACCATTTATGCTGAAGGACAACGCCGGTACCTTGAGACATTTTCTGCGTATGCCCGACAGTTTTTAGGAGGATTGGAACGACCGGATGTCGACAAAATATCCGGTTTGAGTCCTGTCATCGCCATCGAGCAAAAAACCATTTCCAGAAACCCTCGATCTACCGTAGGCACCATTACTGAGATATACGACTTTTTGCGATTGATGTACGCCCGTGCTGGTGAAGCATATTCGTACAATACTGGCGAAAAAATGGTTCGCTACACCGACGAGCAGATTGCTGATCGCATTTGCAACGACATGTCTGGACAAAAATTGGTACTTCTTGCTCCACTTGTGAAAGGTCGAAAAGGACATTATCGAGAGTTATTTGAGCAAATATTAAAGCAAGGATATGTCAAAGCCCGTGTCGACGGTGAATTGATTGATTTAGAGCCTGGTTTTAGAGTTGACCGATACAAAATACACGACATCGAAGTGGTTATTGACCGCTTTCAGGCAGGCTCAGATGTCTATCAACGGGTCTTAAAATCAGTCCAAACGGCCCTCCGCATGGGAAAAGGCAGCATGTTGGTTTTACCCCATGAAGGCTCCGAAGTAAGGCACTTTTCGCGCTTTTTGATGTGTCCGACCACAGGCATATCATACGCAGAACCAGAACCAAATTTATTCTCTTTCAACAGTCCATACGGTGCTTGTCCCACCTGCAACGGCTTGGGCGACGTTGCCGAAGTTGACCCATCAAAAATCATCCCCGACCCATCCAAGAACATACGTCAAGGAGGTATCGCACCATTGGGAGAATTGAAGAGTTCGTGGGCATTGACGCAGGTTGAAGCGCTACTTGAGAAGCACAGCTTCAACGTCAAAACAGCACTCAAAGACGTTTCAGAACTGTTTTTGCAAGAGCTTTTGAATGGTACAGACGAGCCCTTGGTCATTAAATCGAATACAGGAGCGAGCTCGTACAACGTCCGCTTTGAAGGTTTGATTTCAATCATCGAGCGTGCAGCTCAAGATAGTGGCAATGCCACATTAAAACGCTGGGCATCGAGCTTCATGAATCGGAAGACATGCACAACTTGCCAAGGAACACGTTTGCGCATTGATGCAACATATTTCAAACTCAACGACACCGACATTTCTGCCCTCGCGGGGATGGACATAGCTTCATTGGCTGCATGGTTCAACGAATTAGAAGACACCCTTTCGGAGCGACAGAAAGTTATTTTGCGCGAATCGCTGAAAGAAGTCCGCGCTAGGCTTCAGTTTTTGTTAGATGTCGGACTCGAATACCTCACCTTAAATCGCAGTGCGCGAACCATATCGGGTGGAGAAGCCCAGCGTATTCGACTCGCCACACAGATTGGCAGCAAGCTAGTCGGCGTGCTCTACATTCTCGATGAGCCAAGCATCGGACTTCACCAGCGCGACAACCATAAATTGATCGCCAGTTTGAAGCAGCTACGCGATGCGGGCAATACCGTTATTGTAGTAGAACACGACAAAGACATGATGCTTGAGAGTGACCACCTGATCGATATTGGTCCAGGTGCTGGCAAGCACGGTGGCAATGTCGTTGCTGAAGGTCCACCAAAAGAGCATTTGAGCAGCACCTCTGTCACGGCGCGTTACCTATCAGGAGCCTTAAAGATCGAAACACCCAAAAAACGCAGAAAAGGCAACGGAAACAAGCTTGTCTTGAAAGGCGCTACGGGTCATAATTTGCAGAACGTCACATTGACCATACCATTGGGGACATTTATAGGCGTCACCGGCGTTTCTGGTAGTGGCAAATCATCGCTGATTAACCAGACGCTCTACCCTATTCTTCATAACCATTTTTACGAAGAAACCAGAAAGGCCCTTCCATACGACAAGATCAAAGGCTTGGAGCATCTAGACAAAGTAATCGAGATTGATCAAAGTCCGATTGGACGAACGCCGCGATCAAACCCTGCCACCTACACTGGAATTTTCAGTGAGATACGCAACCTCTTTACCCGATTACCAGAGGCCTTGGTAAGAGGATATAAACCAGGTCGGTTTTCGTTTAATGTCAGCGGCGGACGCTGTGAAACCTGCAAAGGGGCTGGAGTTCGCGTTATTGAGATGAACTTTTTACCCGACGTTTATGTCGACTGTGAAACATGCAATGGCAAACACTACAACAGAGAGACCTTGGAAGTGCGTTACAGAGGCAAATCCATCGCCGACATATTGGACATGACCATAGAAGACGCCGTTGATTTCTTTGAGAACATACCGAAAATCCGCCGCATAGCGCAGACCTTAAAAGACGTCGGCCTAGGCTATATCACGCTTGGCCAGCAGAGCACCACCCTATCAGGTGGTGAGGCACAACGCGTGAAATTAGCCACTGAGTTGGCTCGCATTAGCACAGGCAACACCATCTTCATATTAGACGAGCCCACTACCGGTCTGCATTTTCAAGACGTCCAGATGTTGATAGATGTCTTAAACAGACTTGTCGACCAAGGCAACACCGTTTTGGTTATTGAGCACAACCTCGACGTAATAAAAGTCGCCGACCACCTCGTTGACATTGGTCCAGAAGGCGGCAAAGGCGGCGGACAGATCATCGCTGAAGGCACACCTGAAAAAGTTATCAAAGCCAACGGAAGCCATACAGGCAAGTTTTTGGCGATGGAGATTTAAACCGGGGCTTCGAGAGCCTGAGGCTCTCGTTACGTTGCCTTCGAGAGCCTCAGGCAACGTAACGGGAGCCTCAGGCAACGGAATGGGAGGATCAATAAACCGCTGCCTGAGGCTCTCGAAGGCAAAGGTTTATTGAGGTTCTCGAAGGCTGCGTATTGGGAGTCTCAAATGCAAAGGTTTACAAACCAACTTCTACCTCACCACCACCAGCTTCACCACCTTATCTGCACCTCTGTATATTTCAAGTGAATAGTTTCCACTTGCCCAGTTGCCGATTGGAATTTGGCGAATGCCGTTGGCTGCTTCGAAGACCACCTTCCCTGCTCTATCGACAATGCGGATGTAGGTGATATCGGTGAGGTTTATGCCTGCGATATTCAACACATCGTTTTTACCAACAGGAACTGGGAATACAGATAGGTTTTCTTTCCACTGTTCATTGATGCCCACATAAGCCACGAATACTTCGTCTGACATCGCCACACAACCATTGTCGCCCATTACTTCTACACTGTAGTCGCCGTCTTCGGTTATTTCCAGCGTTTGGCCGGTAGCACCGTCGATGAGGATACCGTTGTTGAACCATTGGTAGTTGGCAGCATCGGATGCTGTGAGGACGTTACTATTCGTTTCAAAAACAGCAGTTGGAAGAGGCAGTACTTCAACATCCACAGCGCTGCTGTGAGCGCAAAAAGGATTGGATGCTGTGAGACTAATTGAATGCATGCCTGCTTCTGTGAAATCAATGCTATTCAACTGTTCCGCGCCATTTGGCACATTGTTTACTGTCCATAAGTACGTTTCTACCCACGGCTGCGTTGCTTCAAGATTTAGTATGCTACCCAGACAAAGCGTTTCAACATCGCTGGTAAACTCTGCTAAGTTTTCAGGGCAGACGTATATAGAAGAAGACGCTGTATTTGTAATAATTGGATCATTGAAATCGAAATAGATGTAAGCTGTGTTTTCGATAACAGTATTGTGAGCCAGATCAGCATAAGGTTGAATATCGTAGACGATAAAGCCATGACTTTCTAATTCGCAACATTCTTCATAAGGCAAGTTAATATCATTGAAGTAGAATGCTATTTCGCGGGTATCGAGATTAATTACAGGTTCAACATTGTGGCTGTATGCCTTTAAATCGAACGTACTTAAGTCGAGGTGTTCCGAAATTGTGTCTCTTACCACAACATTGAATGCTTGATAGTTACCTGTATTCTGGAAACGAATTCGGTATTCCAACGTTTCTTCAGGATCAACGTATTTTGGTTCTTCCCAACCTGAAGGAGTAACCGTAATATCGTTTGGATCATAACTGCAAAGTATCATCAATTCAATTGCCGTTTCACCGTACGCCACTTGAACCCCTTCATAAAAGCCATAAGTCTTCAAGCTGAGGATGGTTGTTTCTCCTTCAGGCAAGTTACCAGTTGGATCGAAAACCTCCAGAAAATAGGGGAAATTTGGTGACTGAATGCCGGTATTAAATGATCTATACAACTTATTACCTACTATAGAATCCGGACTTTCGGGATTTATTGGCATCAACAATACATCGTCAAAAGTAAGCTCATAGTAGCAAGACTATGGCACATTTGAATTATTTTCAACACTCACCACTATGGGCGTAGCAGAGCCACACAAAGCACCACCAAACAAAGAGAAAATTTCTGATTCAAAGCTAAAATTCGGGACATCAAAACTCAATCCAATATTGAATGGACCATTGATTTGACTCGGGTTAATTGTGAAAGGGAACTGAGAATTTGTAATGAAAGGAAAACTTGGATTAAACGTTAAGTTTAATAAAGTCGACAGTTCTTCAAGTTCAACGCTAAATGATCCATTCTCGTCGGTATAAACAACCAAATTACTTCCTTGGCTAAAATTCAATTGCTGCATTGGTATCCCCGTTTCTCCTTCGTCCAAAACGCCATTGATGTTAGAATCATGGTATACTGTTCCGTGAAAATTGAAAGTACAAGGTGTAGGACAAGTTGCGAGCGGGTCGTAATTTATAGCGTTCTCGTTGATACAACCTTCATTGTTGGGAAGGCAACCTGTGTCGATACAGGCTAGCGGATTGTATGCACAAAAATCAGGGTTCATACAACCTTCTATATACGTACAGAATTCATCAGTCGTAGAATTTGTAGAATAGTTACAAGCATTGATATCATTGCACTCCCCGTATGTAAGCTGGCTATGGTACTGCTCAAATCCAGTAAGATTGCTGGCCTCATTGCACGATTCATTCCATACATAGTCGACAATTCCGTTGACTTCATCACCTCCAATCAAAACCCTCATATTTAGGTGGAAACTGAGTTGTCCCGACGTTGTAAACTGTCCGATCAAAACACGATTATCCGGCCCAACAGGCAAAGCCGTTTGAGAATTGGCTGAAGTAAACCAAAGGCCATCGTTCAAAACAAAGCTAGATCCTTCAGGGTTGTTCACGCCGAAAGAATTATTGAACAGATCAGAAGAGGCAACTGAAATCTCTACATCCATTGCTCCAAAGACGGTGGAATTGGCAGCACCAATAGTTACCCAAGAGTCAGCCTCATAAGTAGGAAAAAAGAAATAGAAACCGGAATTGATTGTACTTCCATATATAGCTCCAAAGTCGTGGTTGAAAAAATGGGTTGAAGTCGAAATATCCAACGAATGACAGTTATCCGACGCAAAAACAGATACAACTTTATCGTTCGACTGCATCAATTCTGCATATACACGATAGGTTACTGTTCCTTCTGGTTGTTCGGATTCTGGACCTGTTAAAGCAAACTGTTCTACAACAATTTGACTCAACTGTCCGCTAACGCTTACAGCTAAGAAACTAGAAATGATTAATACAATTGTTTTCATTGGAGTGTATTTAGTGAAAAGAATAAGTAATGCAATGTAATGTTTTTTTTGATAGTGCAAAACCGGGGCTTCGAGAGCCTCAGCCCCCGGTTTTGTTATATGCCTCAGGCTCCCGTTACGTTGCCTTCGAGAGCCTCAGGCAACGTAACGGGAGGATCAATAAACCGCTGCCTGAGGCTCTCGAAGGCAACGGTTTATTGATGCTCTCGAAGGCAAAGGTTTATTGAGGCACTCGAAGGCAACGCACAGGGAGTTATCACGGATATTGCATTTTTGCTTAATTTCCCCGTTCAATTACTAACCCATGGAGAAAGATAAGCGCATAGGCGAAAAATTTAAGCAACGCTCATGGAATGAGAGCAAATCGAACGACTCGTGGTCTATTTTCAAGATCATGAGTGAGTTTGTTGAAGGGTATGAAAAAATGCAACGGATCGGTCCGTGTGTGTCGATATTCGGGTCAGCGCGGACAAAGCCAGGCACCAAGTACTATGAGATGGCGACTGACATAGCGCATCGTTTGGTTGACAAAGGGTATGGCGTAATAACTGGCGGTGGACCGGGTATTATGGAGGCCGGTAACAAAGGTGCCAATGAAGGTGGTGGTACTTCTGTGGGTTTAAATATCGAATTGCCATTCGAGCAGAAAGGAAACCAGTGGATAGACCACGACAAATCCATCAACTTCGATTATTTCTTTGTCCGCAAAGTCATGTTCGTGAAATACTCCCAAGGATTTATTGTAATGCCGGGTGGTTTTGGCACCCTCGACGAATTGTTTGAGTCAATGACGCTTATTCAAACACACAAAATAGGTCGATTCCCAATCATTCTGGTCGGTAAAGATTTCTGGGGAGGATTGGTAGAATGGGTTAAAAAGACCTTGCTCGATGAATTCCAAAACATCTCTCCTGACGACCTTGACCTGTGGCAAGTGGTAGATACCGCCGAAGAAGCTGTGGAAGCCATTGATCATTTCTACAGTCAATACCTATTGCGACCAAACTTCTAGGATGTAACTTTGTCTCAACTTATTCGTCTTATAGACCAAAATTATATCCATGATGAAACATCTACTAATTCCTATACTTCTAGTTCTGGCTATTTCAAGTCAGTCACAAGTTTTAAATTACAACTTTTCTACTTTCACGAGTGAATATTCAGATTTAACAAATCCGACTGTTGTTTCTACAGAGACATGGGATGATCCCGAACTTTTAGTTCCTATCGGTTTTAATTTTCTTTTTGAAGGCATTAGTTATACCGAATTATTCATCGGCTATGGTTATGGTGGAATTGTAATTTTCCAAAACGGTTCTGACATGGCCAATGTTATTATAGCTCACAGCGCAGATATTATCGATGTAGGTTACAATGAAGGCAGTGTTTTGAGCCCTATCAGTTACCAACTTTCTGGAACTCCTGGTTCTCAAATTTGCAAAGTTGAGTGGAAAAATTGTGGATTTTATAATCAAGTTAATGATGGCGTATTCCCTGACAGGGTTTCCTTTCAACTGTGGATTTACGAAGGTTCGAATGATTTTGAAGTCCGTTATGGACAAAACTCTGTAAAAGATTTCACTGTTTATGACGGTTGGTTAACTCATGGATTACTTCAGAACATCAGTCTGACTTCAAATAATATTGGATTTGGTCATATATTGAGTGGATCAACAAATGCACCTACTATAATTTCTTCAGGCGATGAAAACACACTGCTTAGCGCAACGCTAGATGCAACTCCTGAAAATGGTCGTGTTTACCGATTTGCCAGCACTGTGGTTTCTTTACCGGAGTTTACTTTTGACTCAAAGTTGAAAGTCTACCCTTCAGTAACCGATGGTCTCGTTACGGTTAGCACCCAAGTGAATGTACCTCTAACAATTGAGGTTCGGTCACTTAGCGGACAACTTTTGATGCAAGAAACGGTAAAGCAATCAACTCAACTTGATCTTAGTGGCTTAAGCGCCGGATGTTATTTCATTCGCTCGGTTGAAAGCAATCAAACGATGAAAGTGATCAAGCAATAATTTAGCTTTCAAGAAATTATACAAAGGCTGTCTTTTTAGACGGCCTTTTTTTTTCATGAACGTTACCTTTTCCTGTATCATTGGAAAATTGACTTCTTGTTATCTCCAATTTTTTGTCGGAAAATTGACGATTACAAAGTTTTCGCCGGCACACACAAAGTGCCTATTGACAAGCTTTTGAGGAGAGCTTACCTTTGCAGTGCACGGTGTTGACGGCGCGGGGGAGGGAGGGCCCGCAGGGCGCAAAAGGCCTCTGCCTTCGAGAACCTCACCTTCGAGAACCTCTACCTTCGAGAACCTCTACCTTCGAGAACCTCTACCTTCGAGAGCCTCTACCTTCGAGAGCCTCTACCTTCGAGAGCCTCTACCTTCGAGAACCTCTACCTTCGAGAACCTCACCTTCGAGAACCTCACCTTCGAGAACCTCACCTTCGAGAACCGCACCTTCGAGAACCTCACCTTCGAGAACCTCTGCCTTCGGGAACCTCGCCTTCGAGAATCTCGCCTTCGAGAATCTCGCCTTCGAGAATCTCGCCTTCGAGAACCTCACCTTCGAGAACCTCTACCTTCGAGAGCCTCAGGCTTCGGAGGGAATGAATAGGTGTTATTGAAAATAAGTGTAAAGATTGTTAGCCTAGAAAGTCCATTGATTTGCGTGGTTAATTTGTAACTATCCCGAATTTGGGAAACCACAATCAGCACCTTGATTGCGACATATCAACAATGTCGCTTCTGCATAAAGACAATGCTGAGCAGTATAGAAAAAGGCTGTCTTTACAGACAGCCTCCTTCGTTTATCAATTAACTATTTGGTTGAGGTTCGGATCAATGTTTCACAAACGACAGACGGGTGGATTTGCCATCTTTTGCTACTTCAATTATATACATCCCACTTGCTAGTCCAGCAACAGGGATTGTGAAGTTAGCAGACTGTGGTGAAACTTCCAAGACTTTTTTTCCGATGGTATTAAAAATCTGAACGGTGAATGCATTTGAAGCCATGCCATTCACTCGGACTGCCAATTCGCTGCTTGCAGGGTTTGGATACAATACGATCTCGGCTTGGCTAATGTCCTCTACTCCTACCGATGGCGCTGTGCCTATGGTGAAAACCCCAGAAGCAGGAAAATCAACTGTTGCCACGAGGTATTCGCCCATGTTGGTGAGAGGAAAGAAAAGTGGCAACTGTCCGGCTACAAATACGTTCTGATCGGAAACAACTAAGCCGATTTCTTCAGATAAATCAAGCTCTGGTGCGTAAATACGAACTTCTACACTGCCTAATTCACCTGTTTGTTCGTATGCCCATAAGCGATCAACATGAGGTGATGTAAGCGGATATCCCGTGTTCTCCCAATTCAACGCTCCGTTATCGTGTCCCCAAAGCAGAAACTCGTTATCGCCAAGATTGGAAGGATTCAAGACACGCACAATCCCTCGCCCTTGCGCATCATCGTGGTAATCGTAAAAGTGCTTTCTTCCGATTCCAGCCACATCATGCGGATACGTGTGGTGATGATACAAAGTCGACGGACCAAGATCAATTCCATATCGGGAAGCGAAGTAGTTGGATACGATCAAGCGGTGTGATTCATAGAGTCGGCGTCCGTAAATGACGTGCTCTGCTATCTGTCCTTCTCCAAAACGGTTGTTGTAGTCCCACCCGTATTTCACATCTACATTTACTCCTGCCAAGCGCGCTCCATGGTTGTTTGCGTTGAAATCTAGTTTTGTATCATTCACCACTTGGTGGAAGATTTGTGCTTCTGGCTCGTAGTCATATACCAAGCCGTAAATCTGCGGTAGGGCTGCATCTACAATCCAGTGTTGTGGTGTGCTGACGTTGCCGCCTTCGTTGTTGTAGATGTTAACGCTTAGCAAACTTTGGTTCCTCCAAGGGTGGATGAGGAATCCATTCGGGACACGAGCGCTCGCTATCCAGCCATGGTCGTTCCAATTCACTTCAGTTCCTTTGGCTATTGAGAACACCGACAAATCAACGGTGCTTGGGAAATCGTGACCAATTAAAAACTCGTTTTCACCATTGAATTCTACGGCTGGGAATCCATTGATGGCATTGGTACGCAAAGTAGGTCGGTCATCAAGGGTGTCTTGAACAGCAAACAGATCTCCGCCCATCAAATCATTCCATCGCTGCACTTTATCTCCATCCGCTTCAGCGACTATTGAGCCGTTTATGTCTGAAAAAAGGTTGTTGTCGGCACGCATCCAGAACGAAATCTCGTCCTCACTTCCTACTCCACCCGGTCCGTAAATACCCATGGTTTCTGGCGCCTGACGATAAAGCACAAGCAGTGTATCACTTTGCAGCGTCAACTGTCCATCGTTGTCGTTTGCTGCACCTGTTGGTATCACCAAAGTAATCAAACCATAATTTTCTGGGGCAACGTTCACTGTAAAAACATCCGGACCGCCTGTTATTCCTGTAACGGTTGCGTTTTCTGCATGTACATCTGAAACATCAAAACCAGTTACATCAATGTTTATCAAGTTGCGATAAAAACCAGCTTCCAGAGCAAAAGCACCATATACCTCAGGTGAGTTGTCTTCAGCTTTGAGCCATGCTGTAGCTGGGAATACGAAAGTTTCAGCATTGAATATATCAGACTCCCACATACCTCTTCCGTATGTTGCTGCTCTCAATCGGTGTTCATCCGGCGATGAGCCGTAATACATTTCAATTTCGGTAACACGGGAGTTTGTTGGCAATCCGTTGCTAAACGAAATCCAGTCTTCCATATCGGCATCTTTGTAATAAATACCCATGTCGGTTCCAACGTACAAGCCTTCATTCGTCAAGGTGTCGTAACATATCGTATTTACCGCAACTCCTGGCAAAGCGCCTTCGATTTCTGTCCATGAATTACCAGCGTCTACCGACTTCCAAACCTTGCTATTGAAACCTAAAAACAAGGTAGCACTGTCGGTAGGATGCGATTCCAAGGCCGTAACTGGAACTTGTGTGAATGGTAACAGGTTGCTTAGATCTGTCCATGTTGGCTCTTCGGCTAGCGCATTGTCGCATCTAAAAAGTCGACGCGTGCCTTCGCTTGCATACACGATGTTTGAATCTGCGCGGTGCTGAATGAGCTGATTCATGTTGGTGAGGTCATTACCTGCTAGGTTGCTCGATATCTTCTCCCAAACGATGTCGTCGCGGTTCTCAGTCTTTATATTCTTTGCTCTCCAAACGTTTTTCAGACCGGCGAACATGACATTTTCATTGTGCTTACTAACGAGCCATGGCGTTTTCCAAGCTCCCTCTTCGTTGATGCCCAATTGATCAAATCCGCAAATTTGCTGACCATAAAAATCCGGCGAAGTGCGATAAACACGCCCGTAGTAAAGCGATGTATACCTCCACTCAGGATCAACAGGATCGTACTGACATTCAAATCCATCTCCACCCCCAACATCCGTCCAGCGGACGCCGTTGAACTCCATAGTACCATTGTCTTGATAACCCGAAACAGCGGTATTTGCTTCATGGGGCGATTGACCAAATGCGTAAATCTGTCCTGCCACAATGCCGTGTGAGATATCTACCCAATTCTGGTTGTCTACGTAATGGTAAACACCACCATCGTTGCATAGATAAAGATCGTCGTTGTGTGGGTTGAATTCGCACCAATGTTGATCGACGTGGAGGTAGCTATTTTGGATATCCATCCATGTAGCACCACCGTCATCGCTGCGCTTCATGCGGATACCACCTACGTATATGCGATTTGGGTTCACAGGGTCTGCATCCATGCAGAGGTCGTACCATGCTTGTCCGCTATCGTCGTCACCCGTTGCTGACCAGCCCATGATGTTAGGCGAGTCAGACATCGTTTCAAAGCTTGCGCCAGAATCGGTAGAGCGGTAGAGGAACCGGAAAGCATAGGTGGAGGTTGAAATAACATAAACCAGATTTGGGTCTGCATCGGTCACAGCAATGGCCATGCGTGTTGCAGACTGAATGCCATCGGTTACATATTGAAAACTCTCGCCTCCGTCGGTGCTTCTAAAAAAGCGTCCATTTCCTGTCGCATAAACGATGGTCGGATCATTCGGCTTGAAGTGGATGTCTTTGTAGTTCATGGTATTGCTCACCAAGTTCCAAGTCACCGCGCCGTCTAGAGATCGATAAACACCTTGGTTGGTGGCTGCAAAAACCATGTCTGTATTATCAGGGTTCACTAGCATTGCAGTAACCGTTTTGTTTTGGATACCGTCGTTTGCGAGCTCCCAAGAAATACCTCCATCTGTAGATCGCATGACACCCAATCCTGGAGCATCGGCAGCATCACGGTCTCCCGTTCCGATGTACACAATGTTCGGGTTGATCGGATCGAAGACAATCGCCGACACTCCCAAAGTTGGCAGTTGATCTGTATTCGACACCCATGAATTCCCACCGTCGTATGTCCGCCACAAGCCCCCAGAAGGCGCTCCAACGAACATAACATCCGCATCTGTTGGGTGGAATGCAATGGCATTGGTACGTCCCACGCCTGGTATATCTGCACGAGATGTCTGACTATCGAGAATGGGTCCCAGCGGCATCCAATTTCCGGCTTCGCTTCTATTCGCCTTTGCAGCCATCATTTCCTGATGCGCACGAATGATATCTTGTCCGTTTGGAACCATACCACTCTCATTCAATCGCGATTGCATAAGCGCTTCCCAGCGTTTAAATGGCTTCCAACCGCAGCCTGGAGTTATTGCTCTGCCTTGCCAATGCTCGTTAAAGATTGCTTGAACTTCCTCAAAAGAAAGAGAAGGGTCTTGCATCAAAGCCGACCAATCAGGATCATTTGATGGAGTAGTTTGAGAAAAAACATTCAGGGCTAGCAACACACATGTTGCAGAGAGTAGATTTCTAAGCATGGATTTTCTATTTCGAAGGCCTCTAAGATAGCATAGAATGAGTTGGTAATGAAAATGGGACAACCGAAGACAAAGATGATGGGAATCAAGGAATGCGTTTCGAATGGTTCTCAGACTGAATTTTCGATTGAACATATTTGCAGTCAAGCTGTTTCGAAAACAACAGCAGCGCATGAACAGTGCGAAACTGTTATTCACATCGCTAATAATCAAGTGTTTAGCAGCAAGTAAAATCCATTAATCAAATCTACTTTTATGAAAAGAATGCTATTCTCTATTGTCTTTATTTCTGCTTTTATGGGAGTTCAGGCCCAAACTACTCACGCTGTAGAAGCTGGTGGGATGCCTACTGGTGGCACTCCTCCTTATTTTTCACCGCAGTTCATCACCATCAATCAAGGGGATATTGTAGAGTGGACCAATGTTCAGGGAACGCATGCCATTGATGGTACAACAAACAGTTTTCCGAACAACCCTGAATCGTTTACTTCTGGCAATGCTGGTCAAGGATGGGTGTATTCTCACACATTCAATGTTCCTGGATTCTATAATTACGAATGCCCAGTTGGAAACCACGCGCTGACCCAATTCGGCACTATCACCGTTCTACCTACCAACAGCATCGCTGAAGCTACAGAAGAAAACGCAATGGTGATTTACCCAAACCCTACCAATGGCGAGCTTTTCATCACTTCTGACCGCCCTGTGCAATCTTTTGCTGTGATGAACCTAGATGGTAAACTTGTCGTTTCAGAGGAAAATGCTATTTCGGGCAACAAAATTCAGCTGAACGGACTAAGTGCAGGGTACTACTTGGTGAAGATTACAACTGCTGAAAAAACGGAGACTCATAAAATAGCCATCCAATAATACTGCTGAGTTTGTGAGGTATTAAGCAAGCGATTAATTCCGATGGTATAAGAAGTAGTAAGCTTCAACATTATCAAGATAAACTCCGTCGAAATTGGCATCTATGATTTTCTTGGTATACGATTCATCGTTACCATAAATGATTTCTTGCCACGTTTTGTTCCAAAATTTCACCCAAAACTCATGGGGATAGCCGTCGTATCGGCGCTTGAGCCATGTTGGACAATGATGGAACCACGACTTCTTCCAATAATAGCGGTAGTTCTCGGCTGAACCTATACTCATATAGGCGATTGCCAGTCGGGAACTACCGTTTGCTTTTAACTTCAAACGGTTGACTTGTGAGGCGGTTAGGGGTTCATCTTCAAAAAACAAATCGACGAGAACAACATCATAGTTTGTTGCCTCAATGGCCGCAATCATATCTTCCGCACTGCTGAAATTGTCGCTACTAATAAGATACAGGTAGTTTTGCGCCTCCGCCAACACCGAAACATCACTAGCATTTTCATTGATAACGTTTGATGGAATCGAAAGGTAGTCGTGGTTATCGGGGTAGCGCGGAAAACATATAAATCCCTCAGCCAAGTTCTTATTTATGGCCGACTGGTATTGCGAAGACGACCCCAGCATATCGGCCACCATAACAACCTTCTCTCCTACTATATCTCTCACATTATCAAGACGATACGCATCATCAACGGCCTCACCATCATAAAACAGCTCTTCAATTCCAAAACCATCGATGGCATTCATGAAGTCGGACCTAAAGCCTTCTGTACGTTCTAAATTATTGAACGCCAGCTCCGAACCATTCTGCGGAATCACTATGAAATCATCATCTATGCCGTGCGCATAATCAGAAATGGCAATTATAAAATCCTGCATTTTTTCAGCTGCCTTATCTGTCTTACGCTCCTTACAAGAAACCGCAAACAAGCAGATTAGAACAATGGATAACAAGCGATTACACATGATGTTTACTACATTGGTTAGAGAAAAATGGTTTTCACCTTTTCAAACTTACAAATTGTCGGGTTATTGCGCATGAATTTTACCTTTGCACCATGTTGAAACATTACCTACTTTCTATCGCCTTACTCGGCGGATGTTGGAGTCCGCTTACTTCATTGCCGTTGACTGCTCAAACGTCCAATAGCGTATCTTTTGCACCACCGGCCGCTGCAACAGAGGTGCGGCCCCTTGCAGATTCATTTCCTCGCGGAAAATACGTGATGATTTCAGACAATAAAACGACCATCACCACAATTGAATTCACTGATAAATTGGTCATTGAGCGAAGCATAAATGAGAATGGTGATGGAGATATTAAGACCTACAGCTATGTCTCCAAGAATTTAGAACTTGCGCTGCAAACACCTTTTGTAGTCAAATTGATTGAACACTCGAAGTTCAAACAGGCACCGGAAGGGACAGTAACAAAGCAAAGAATTAAGCGAAAAGAGGTAAAAGCGATGGCAAGAATGAATGCTTGGATCATCCTCAATAGTAACGAAAACATTTATGACTGCTCGGTTTCCGACGAGTCGGGTCTTACAAGAACGTTCTCGCTCAAATCGGTAAAATAATTTTCTAAAGAAACCCAGTATGTCGTTGAAGAAGTCGGTAGCTAATCTGTACAAACATCTTTCACCAAGGTATCAGAAATTGATCTTGGATTATCCGATAGACATGAAACCGCGCTGGGGGCATGGACATCCGCCGCATGGCGCATTGTATACCATTATTGACAGACATCGAAGTGCATATTCCGAAGTCATTGATCAGATTTTGGGTTATCGCACCGATATTCAGGACATTAAGCAGAGCCACACAGAAACAGATGCATCTCGTCCGGCCTGGAACAACGGTTTTTTACCAGGTTTAGACATCGCCGCTTTGTTCACCATCATCGCATCGCGCAAACCCAATAAATACTTGGAAGTCGGCTCAGGAAATTCCACCAAAGTGGCTTTTTTAGCGAAAAACTTGCATGCGCACGGCATGGAAATAACATCCATCGACCCGCATCCACGGGCTGAAATCGATACGTTGGCGGATGTCGTCGTGCGAAAACCCTTTGAAGATACGAAGCAAGAAATCGCAACAACTTTGGAGGCCAACGACATCTTGTTCATCGATAACTCGCATCGCATCTTGCCCAATTCCGACGCCATGGTATTTTTCATGGAAGTCCTTCCAATGCTGAAGAAAGGCGTGATCGTTCACATTCACGACATCTATTTGCCGTACGACTATCCCCAGTTCATGTGCGATCGATTTTACAACGAACAGTATGGATTGGCGATGTATCTTTTGGCAAATCCAGATCGATTCAAGCCCCTTTTTCCGAACTATTTTGTTTCAGAAGACACGGCTTTATCTGCTCAATTGGCACCACTTTGGGATCATAAAAACCTCGCGGGAGTAGAGCGTCACGGCGGCTCTTTTTGGTTGGAAATTTGTTGAAAATTAGACCTGGATATTCTTCCAGTTTCCCCTTTTTAAATAATACCAAGCCAGCAATGCTATCACCGTTTCCGCGATTGGAATGGCCATGAACGCGCCATTGATTTTTAGTGATGTCTGGGTAGCTAGAAAATATGCCAGCGGAATCTGAATCAACCAAAATCCCACGAAATTGATAACTGTAGGAGCCTTGGTATCTCCTGCCCCATTGAGAGCTTGCACCATTACCATACCGATGCCGTAAAAGATATAGCCTGAACCAATGATTCTCAATGCGTTAACAGCATATTCAGAAACAAGGGGTTCAGTAGTAAAGATGGAAATGACAGCTTTTGGAAAGATGACAAACAAAAGCATAACAAAAGCCATGAAGATCGCATTGAATTTTGCACTCAGCATGATACTTTTCTCAGCCCTATCAATCTTTCCAGCACCTAGGTTTTGTCCGACCAATGTTGCCGCAGCATTGCTCAACCCCCAGGCAGGCAGGATAAAAAACATCACATTTCTCATGGCGATTTGGTATCCCGCTGAAGCGGATGTCCCCCCTGTTTCAGCCACCAACCTCGTCAGCACGATCCAACTTCCAGTGGCCACAATAAACTGCAACGTTGCAGGCCATGAAATCTTAATAACCGAAGCGATTAATTCAGGAACCGGCTTAAGTTGTTTGACAGTAAACTTCACAATTCCTTTGCCTCCGAAGAGGTGATAAAGTTGATATGCTACACCAGAACCGCGACCGATAACTGTTGCTATAGCAGCACCTTTCAAGCCAAGGTAGTGAATGAGAATCGGGCACAAAATGATATTGATGATGCTCGCGATCCAGAGACTTCTCATGGCCATGGCTGCGTCTCCGGCCCCTCGAAAGATACCGTTGATGATAAATAGCAGAAGGATGACCACGTTTCCACCCAGTAAGATCTGAGTAAAAATGGCACCATCGCGCACTACATCCTCAGCAGCGCCCATCAAGCGTAGAATATCGCCAGCAAAAAAAACAGACGGCACACTGAGTATGACAGAAATAACGACAGCTAGGAAGATTGCTTGGGCTCCAGCATTTGCGGCTGCTGCAGGATCTTTTTCACCAGTTCTTCTCGCAACGATAGCAGTGGCCCCTGTGCTCAAACCAATACCTATTGAGTATATGATCATGATTACAGCTTCCGTTAGTCCCACTGTGGCAATGGCATTCTCACCTAGTTTCGATACGAAGAACATATCAACCACCGCGAAGACACTTTCCAGGCTCAATTCAAGAATCATAGGGATGGCGAGTAAAATTACCGCCTTTGGGATACTTCCTTCAGTATAGTCGCGCTCGGCACCCGAGAGAGACTCCCGAATGATGCGGATTGATTTCGAAATCATTGCTTACTTTCTATAATGGTAAAAGATGCCCCATTCGAGCGGCGTCCAAAAACTTGCTTTTTTCTCACATGCCTTCAATCCGTTATTCGCCCACGTGTTGCAGGTATGAAGCAAACTGTATTTACCTGTGGCTTCGTAGAAGACATCGTTGTCGCCATACAATGCATTGGTTGCAACAGAAATTGTTTTTCCTTTCTCGTCTTTCGCGAAGCTGTCTGATATAAAAGCTATCAGTTGCTCGTACTGTTCATTCGACAGATTCAACTTAAAGCACTGATCACTTTCTTTAAATTCTTTGTAGAACGTCGCGTGGAGGACCGACTCTCCCAATCCGAATGCCGCGTTCAACGCCGTGCCTACGGTCAAATCACTCCATGTTGGCGTTTCGAGATAAAAACCGCGATGTCCCCACCCCAGCGATATCCATGGCAGGTCTTCCCTTTTCCCCCTTGTCGCCGCAGGATCTACGAAATTTGACCAATCCATCAAATGGTTTTTTGTAGGCACGGCGATATCGGTATGCACACCATTTGAAACCAAGTACACGGTGATATCACCTCCTGGTTTCTCAGACGAAGGAATGACCGAAAGTACCAAGGCGAACAATGCATACACTAGCAAAAACGCGAGAAAACCCACCACTGTTTTAAGTACAATTTTCAGCGCCTTTTTCATTGTTCTTGTTTATGATCTGGAACGAAGCGCAGCGAATTTAGTGTTTTTGCGTGACGGATGGGATTACATTCTTTTTGCAACCCTTAATTTAGGGGAAGAATTGTCCTAATTCCCATTTGGAGATATTGTTTCGGTTTATCAGCCATGAAAATTCCGTTTTTCGATCTTGAAATTTACATAACGCATCGACCAAGGCTAAAGAAATGGATGATTGTCTAATAATTTTTTCATCAATAGACAATTGAGCACACCACTTTCGTTTGCTTCCCTGCACCCTCTTTTACAATCAACAAATCCAATCCTTCTCCTTTCTCATTAGAACCGGAAAAAAGCAGATTTGAATTGTCTTTCCTGAATTTCCCAGTCCAGTAGTACTGCGTTTCGCTGACTGCTTCAACATCAAAGCCGTTGGCTTTAAGATAATTAATTATTGCACCCGCTAGGATTGTAGGGTCGTGCTTGCTTTCATATATAATTTCCCATCCAGTTGCGATATTCGGACCACCCCCTCCAATGCTATTAAAAGTCGGATCAGTTGCCGGATCTATGATTGGAAAGTTATTGATAACTTCGTTATCCATGGTTACGAACCATAGAAACGTCCCTGGCTGCACGTCGTTATGATCTTCAAGAGAGATTCCGAAAATGTAAGAGAAATAGAAGACACCTATTGGAAATAGCAAGATCGCTGAAATGACAATGATCCATCTTTTGCCTCTTGTGCGAAATAGTGTTGACTTAGACTTTGTGAGTTTACCCGCAATCCAGATCACGCAGGCGATAAGGATTATGTAAATTAAAAGAGGAATTAGGTATATCATAATTCCCGAATATTGGTTGATGTCATAATCTATTTAATGTTTTAATTGAAATATTGGCTAACAATTGCAACAAATATAAATACAATATACAAATCTTTCACATCTTACAGACAAGCAAAGAGCATTTAACTCACTTTATAGTTGCTAACTTAGGTTGTCGCATCAAAATCTTGAAGAATGATTATCGTTTTATCGCTAACGAAATGTCGTACTAAATGCGTCTCGAACCCATTCGAATTTCAACTCAAGAAATTAAGTGTTTATTTTTTCCGAATTTTTATTAAGTTTGGTATAACACATTCATCTAAAAGACAATGAAAACGAAAACGGCCAAGCCCTGCCTTTTCTTATTGGTAAGTTTGATTTTCTCATTATCATCATTTGCTCAAGAAAGCGAATATTTTGTGAAGATCAGCGCCTTTGAAGAAACCTTCGAAACTGTTAGTCCTATCGATGGGGTACAATACGTATCCTATGGCCGACCAGCTTTCAGCGATGACCTTGGTCAATATACTTTTTTTCAAACCGTTCCTGAAGTTGCAGCTATTACGATTGATGTCGAATATGGTGAGACATTGTATTACACACCATTTCCTAATACAAGTCCATTATTAACCCCTGGGGATCCTTTACGTGTAAACGACGGTAGAATATTAGCAACTTTGTTTTACGTCTTTTCTTTTGATATCTTTTACTTTGATCCAACATTAGAAGAATACGAGGGAGTAAATTTGTCTTATTTCCCAACACAAACAGGCACTCAATACATTGGCTTTTCTGAATACAACCCTTCAACAAACAAGTTCTACTTTCATCATAGTGATGAAACCACTTTAAACGTATCGTACATCACAGAAGTTGATGTAGAAACGGGAATGGTTTCGAATGAAATCACTTCCAACCGAATTATCCACGCAATGTTTGCGACTACTGATTCATCAGACTTGGCTGTAATATGTAACGATGAACAGTCGGCAGGTAAACAAATTGGCTACTTAAATACCGCGACAGGAATTGTCACACCAATTACAACCTCTCTCACTTTCCCGTGGTATTATAAAGCTTCTGGAAGTGTTGACGAAGAAAATGACTGGATTTACGCATCGAGTTACACATATGAAGAAGGCAGTAAAGTGAACATCATTGAGTTCGGAACAGGTGACATCGAATACAACGAGCATCTCATCCTTGAATCTGAATACAGCGAAGACGAATGGGGTTTCCCTGCTCCCGATACAAGCAACAATGTTATAAACGCTTACTACTCGAATATTCGAAAACACTTGTACGGCATACATTGGGGAAGTGGTCCTTTGGTAGATATTCATGCATATGAACAGCCGACAAATTGGCGTTTGCAAGCAGAATCTGTGCCTGGAACCTACCTTTTGAGTGGACTTAAAAATGAGGTCTCAAAAAACTTGAGCATCTTCGATACAACTGGTCGCTTGATTAGCAGTCAAGATT
>WGNM01000046.1 GCA_016124575.1 Cryomorphaceae bacterium | reverse complement strand
CAGCCTCACAGGGTGGCTGAAATCAGTCTAAAATTGGGTGTCCAACACCACGTGGGAAGAATACATACCAATTTTCATGGACTTCTATCACTCGTGACTTTTGGTCTTTTCCTCGCTTTTTGTCAAGAAAAAGTAACAAGATAGGACTTGAGTCCTCACAGTTTAAGCTGACTTCAAACACCTCAACCACGAAAAAAAAAATCCACACCAACCTTTTTTTAATCAAATGACATGTTGATTTAGCTATAAAGTGTATCTTAAACACCTTGTAACCAAATGCAACCTCTGTCATGAGAATTTTTAAGAAGCTTCTCGCTTTCAGCGCCTTCTTGTTATCTATGGTGTCTTGGGCGCAATCGCCAATCATAGCCAATCCTCCTGCAGCAAGTATCGATGGGGTAACGGTCATCGACCCAACGCGCGTTTTACTGCGTTTGCATGCACCGGGAAAACAGTATGTGCATGTGCTTTCTGATCTCTCTAACTGGCAGGTAGACGATGCTTATTTAATGAATAAATCGGTAGACGGAAATACGCATTGGATCATTCTCGAAAATTTGTCGCCGGGCGTGAAATACCGTTTTCAATATCTAATCGATGGCAATCTGGCTGTCGCTGATCCTTATGCGACGCTGGTGCTCGATCCTTGGAACGACCAATACATACCTTCTTCATCGTTTCCTGGTTTGCTGCCGTATCCAAGTGGCACCGATTGGCCTGTCTCCGTTTTTGAAACGTCATCGGCCCTCTATGCATGGAACGATGCCGGCTATGCTCGTCCGCCCCAAGATCGTTTGATTATCTACGAACTGCTGGTGCGCGATTTCGATGGTGGACAACGTTTTCAGGATGTAATAAACAGAATGGACTATCTGGAAGAGCTTGGCATCACAGCGATACAATTGATGCCTGTGAATGAGTTCGATGGAAACTTAAGCTGGGGGTACAACCCGGGTTCATTTTTCGCTGTAGACAAATACTACGGTACTGCTGAGAAGCTGAAACAGCTGGTCGATGAAGCCCACCAACGGGGCATAGCGGTTATTCTGGATATCGTACCGAACCATGCGTTTGGATTGAATTCGATGGTGCGCATGTATTATGACAACAGCATGGGGTATTGGGCGCCAACTGCGAACAATCCGTGGTTCAATCAGCAAGCAACCCATCCGTATAGCGTGGGCTACGATTTCGATCATGGAACGCTGTTAACACGCGACTTTTGGAAACGTGTATTCGGTTTCTGGCTAGAAGAATTCCATGTCGATGGCTTTCGCATCGACCTGAGCAAGGGGTTGACGCAAACAAATTCTGGCGGCGATGTCGGCTATTGGAATCAGTACGATCAGGGCCGTGTAGATATTCTCAATGATTACAAAAATCACATCCAAAGCATTACCCCAGGCGCATACGTGATTCTCGAGCACTTTGCTGATAACCCTGAAGAAACAACGCTTGCCAACCAAGGTTTCATGCTGTGGGGCGATGCCAATACCAATTTCAGTGAAGCTGTAATGGGGTATGGGGGTGATCTTTCCTGGAGTGCATGGACAGCGCGCGGATGGAACTGGCCGAACCTGATATCGTTCATGGAAAGTCACGACAAAGACCGTGTGGCGTTCAAAGCCCTGAGCTACGGCAATGCATCAGGTAGCTACGATGTCAAAAATTTGGCAACAGCGATGAAGCGCATCGAAATGGCCTTCGCGTTCTTGATCTGCACACCAGGTCCAAAAATGATCTGGCAATGGGGTGAGTATGGGTACGATATTTCCATCGAAGATTGCGGCAATGGAACGTTGAACAACAGTTGTAAAACCGATGAAAAGCCTGACCACTGGGAGTACCTCGATGTGCCTGAACGTCTGCAACTGTTCAAGGTTGTCCGCGCGTTGAATGCGCTGAAAAAAAACCACAACGCGTTCAGCACTTATAACTTCTCTACCGATTTTGGCGGTTCGGGCAAGCGTCTGCATCTGTACGACGGTGCCATGAATGCAGTGGTAGTAGGGAACTTCGATGTAAATGGCTTCAATATGGTACCAGGGTTCAATCATACCGGGACATGGTACGATTACTTTACTGGTGCTTCTTTTGAAGTGAACGATATAAATGCGAGCTTCTATTTCGCGCCAGGCGATTACCATGTCTACACTGACCAGCCTTTGGCTACGCCAGATATCGATGGGAATTTGCCTTTGTTCGTTGCTGCAGGATGCACCGATGCAAATGCTGTTAACTACGATCCTTTGGCCGATGGCGATAATGGAAGTTGCTTGTACAACTTGACGTTCAATGTCGATATGTCTCAACAAACGGTGTCGCCTCTTGGCGTTCATGTCGCTGGTAGCTTTCAAGGGTGGAACCCCGGTAGCACTGCCATGACCGACAATGGCGATGGCACGTGGTCGGCCACTGTGCAAGTAAATGCTGGGATTACGATCGAGTATAAATACATCAACGGAAACGACTGGCCAGGGGCGGAAACGGTGACGGTTGATTGCGGCTTTTCCGATGGTTTCGGAGGCTTCAATCGCTTTCATGAAACGGCGGCGAATCCAACATCTATTCCTGTTCATTGCTTCGGCGAGTGCGCCGCGTGCATTCTGCCAGCAGTCGATGTCACTTTCCAAGTAGATATGTCACAACAAGTTGTCGATGCCGCAGGTGTGCACATCGCAGGAAACTTTCAATTGTGGGATCCGTCGACAGACGTTATGATCGACAATGGAAACGGCATTTGGAGCTTCACAGTGGCACTGTTGCCGGGTACCGAGGTTGAATACAAGTTCGTAAATGGAATTGCGTGGGGACAAGAAGAAGCTGTACCTACGGAATGTGCAATTGGCGGAAATCGTTCTCTGCTTGTTCCTTCTTCTCAACTTGCGTTGGATGTGGTATGTTTCGCGGCATGCGCCGATTGTCAGTCGGTGCCGTTTCCAGGGTGCACAGATGCCGGTGCAGCCAACTACAATGCTGCGGCAAATGAAGACGATGGCTCGTGCGTGTACTCCCTGACGTTCTTGGTCGATATGAGCGATACAAGCGTGTTGCCAGAAGGTTTGCACCTGGCTGGTAACTGGCAAGCCTGGGATCCAACTGCTATCGGAATGCCTGAATTGCTGGGTGGGATATACGCCTATACCACAACCTTTGTCCCTGGATATGTGATTGAATATAAGTATGTGAACGGCACCGACTGGAGTCAGGCGGAAGCTGTGCCTCTCGATTGTGGTGTGCCTGATGGTTTCAATGGTTTTCAGCGCTCATATACTACCATCGCGAGTGCCGATACCATTCCGCTGCATTGCTTTAGTTCATGTGTGGCTTGTTCAGGGTGCAGTGGCGAGCAAGGATGCACATATCCGCTGGCTATGAACTTTAGTCCGACTGCTGAGGCAGACAATGGCACGTGTGAATTCCCTGGTTGTACCGATCCATCGGCGATCAACTTTTCACTACTAGCAAATGCTGACGATGGTAGCTGTTTGTATGCCTCCATTTTTTGTGGTGAGAATACCGTTTGGGATCCTGCGCTGCAGCAATGTGTACCAGGTAGTTTATGTCCGGGCGATTTTAATTTCGATGGTTTCGTAAACTCCGCAGATTTGCTGGCTTTCCTCTCAAACCTCGGAACCGCTTGTCCGTAAGTGCTCATTACCTCGTTTCTCTTTAGTATCTTTGCCTCTTTATTAAAGGTGAAAGCCACATGACGAAGCTGAATATAGTGCTGTTTGGCCCCCCAGGGGCAGGCAAGGGCACTCAGTCAGAAAAGCTGATTGAGCGTTACCAACTGGTGCATCTTAGCACAGGCGATATTTTTCGCGCTAATATAAAGGGTGAAACAGAGTTGGGTAAATTGGCAAAAAGCTATATGGACCGCGGTGCACTGGTTCCCGATGAGGTGACCATCAAAATGCTTGAGTCGGAAGTCAACAAACACCCCGAAGCAAACGGATTTATTTTCGATGGTTTTCCGCGCACAGGTGCGCAAGCTCTAGCGCTTGATGCTTTCCTCGAATCGCATGAAACAGGTATTGCTGCCATGTTGGCTCTCGAAGTTCCTGAGGAAGAGCTGCGTGCCCGACTTAAAAATCGCGCGCTGACAAGTGGTCGTGCTGATGACGCCAATCCCGACGTGATTCAAAACCGCATCAACGTATACAACAACGAAACTGCACCCGTGGCTGAATACTATCGCGCCCAAGGGAAATACCAAGGTGTTGTTGGTGTGGGTACAATACAAGAAATTTCTGAACGTCTTTTCGACGCAATTGATCAGCACGCCTAATGGCCAACGAAAACTTTGTCGACTATGTGAAAATCTGCTTCAAATCCGGTAAAGGTGGAGCAGGGAGCATGCACTTTCACCGCAATAGGACAACTGCGAAAGGCGGACCTGATGGCGGCGATGGCGGACGTGGTGGTCATATCATATTGAAAGGGTCGCGGAATGTGTGGACCTTACTGCACTTGAAATATCGAAAACACATCAGCGCACAAGACGGTGAAGGAGGTGGAAGCAACCTGAGATTCGGCTCTCAAGGGGCCGATGAAGTAGTGGAAGTGCCCATTGGTACCATTGCGAAAGATGCTGAAACAGGTGAAGTGCACTTCGAAATTACTGAAGACGGACAAGAAATCATTCTAATGCCAGGAGGTAGAGGTGGATTGGGTAACGACCATTTTAAATCATCTACCAACCAAACACCGCGCTACTCTCAACCGGGTGAAGAAGGCATTGAAGCTTGGAAAATATTGGAGCTTAAACTGCTGGCTGATGTCGGACTCGTTGGCTTCCCTAATGCTGGTAAATCGACTTTGCTGTCGGTTGTGTCGGCTGCAAAACCCGAAATAGCCGATTACCCGTTTACAACACTTCGACCTAATTTGGGCATCGTTTCTTACCGCGATCACCGGTCGTTTGTAATGGCCGACATTCCGGGTATCATCGAAGGTGCTTCACAAGGTAAAGGACTCGGTATACGTTTCTTGCGCCACATCGAACGCAACTCGCTGCTGCTATTTATGGTGCCTGCTGATGCGAAAGACATCAAGAAAGAATACGAAATCTTGCTGAATGAGCTGAAGGAATACAATCCTGAAATGCTAACCAAAGATCGGATCTTAGCAGTCACCAAAATTGATATGCTTGGCGAAGAACTCATTGATGAAATGAAGCCTTTGTTGCCGTCAGATCTGCCGTGTATATTTATCTCTTCGGTAGCAGGATATGGTATCACCGAACTCAAAGACTTGATTTGGCAAACGCTGAACAAACCTTTCGGCGAGGGTACTGAGTGGTAAGGGTAATTGCCTTACTTGAGCGCCATCTTGGTCTTAAACCATTCGTCCCATTTGTATTGAATATCGTCGTTGGTTCCATGCTCGGTCTCTTTGTCATATCTGCCTTGCGCTAAATCCATCTCGTTATAAAAAGCCTGAAAAATTTCTTGCACCTGGACCTGCAAGTTGCCCTGCATAAATGTGTCGGCATCAACTTCGAATTCTTTCAGGGCATCTTCCATCAATCGGGCGTAAATTACTGTGATGTAAAAATGTCCGCGCTCATGATTTAACAAACTCTCGTTCATGAAGTCTACATGAACCCACGACTTTGTTGAAGAGAAAAAGGGAATGATCACGATGTCGACCTCACCATCGGGTGCCGTAACCTCGTACCGTATGCCTGTATGCGAAAAGGCTTTGTACAATTCAGGCACGCCTGTGCGACGGGTAAAATCGTTCCACGTTAGTTCAATACCAGGTTGCCAAACGATTTCGTCGGTTTGATGCTGCGCAACAGAAAGAAATAGAAAGAGAAATAGTGTAATCATGGTAGGGCCTTCTACGAAAAATATCCACTTTTGTTGCAAATATATGTCTGTTTTGATGCGTAATCGTTTTCTGAATGTTTCCGATGAAGTGGCTGATGCTCAGTCGGAAGGCCTTTCAATCGTTGCCCTTGAGTCGACCATCATCGCCCACGGAATGCCTTTTCCTGAAAATCTTGAAACGGGCAGCGATTTAGAATCCATCATTCGTAGCCACGGCGCGGTGCCTGCTACGATCGCTGTGTTCGATGGGAAAATTTGTGTCGGACTTTCAAATGAACAGTTGCATCGTTTGGCAACCGAAAAATGCATGAAGCTGTCGCGTCGTGATTTACCTTTTGCGCTGGCTCAGAAAAGCAATGGTGCTACAACGGTGTCTGCTACGATGATTGGCGCTGCCCTCGCAGGTATTCGCGTTTTTGCCACGGGCGGAATAGGAGGTGTGCACCGTGGGGCTGAAACTTCTTTCGACATCTCTGCCGACCTCACAGAACTTGCACAAACACCGGTTGCTGTGGTTTGCGCCGGAGCAAAATCAATGCTCGACCTGCCGAAAACATTGGAGTACCTCGAAACGCAAGGGGTGCCTGTAATCGGGTATCAAACCAGTGAGTTCCCCGCTTTCTATACCCAAAAGTCGGGTTTAGTCCTCGAAATGTCGGCTCAATCGCCGGATGACGTGGCCGCAATGCTCAATACGATGTGGCAGTTGGGCTATCCGGGTGGTGCCATCGTCGCGAACCCAATTGATGCTGCACATGCCATTCCGCATGAAGAAATAGAGATGTTTATTGGCGAGGCGCTGTCTGAATGCGAAGGACTCAACATCCGCGGGAAAGCGGTAACGCCATTTCTTTTAAAGCGAGTTGCTGAGCTAACAAGCGGACGGTCATTAACAGCCAACAAAGCGCTCGTGCGCAGCAATGCACGACTAGCTGCACAAGTAGCAGTGGCCCTCACATCCGCCGAGTGAGGCGAAAAATTGGAAATCTGTAGGGTGCAACTTCGGCACATTGGCTTTTTTGCGCTTTTCGGGCTACTTTTGCAACTATAATTCTCCTAACCCCATCAATGCACATGGCTAAAGAGGCTCTATCTGCTCCAACTTTTACTGAAGAAGAATTGCGTGAACAGCTGCTGGCTGATTATAGAATCGCTTGCAGAAGTCGCGAGGCATCGCTACTCGGACGTAAGGAAGTACTCACTGGAAAAGCAAAATTTGGAATTTTCGGCGACGGAAAAGAAGTGGCGCAACTCGCCATGGCCAAACAGTTTCAACATGGCGACTTTCGATCGGGGTACTACCGCGATCAAACGTTCATGATGGCGCTAGACTTGCTCACCGTAAAGGAATACTTCGCGGCTTTGTACGCTCACCCAGATAGTGATGTGGAGCCAGCATCGGGCGGTCGGCAAATGGGCGGACATTATTCTACTCGGAGCCTTGATAAGCAGGGTGAGTGGAAAAATTTGATGGAGCAGTACAACAGCTCTGCTGATATTTCGCCAACAGCCGGACAAATGCCACGCCTTCTTGGATTGGCACAAGCGAGCAAGATTTACCGCAACAATCCGGAATTGGCGCACATGACGAATTTCTCAAATGGCGGAAATGAAGTGGCTTTCGGTACAATTGGCGATGCAAGTACCAGCGAAGGTATGTTCTGGGAGGCAATGAATGCTGCTGCGGTATTGCAAGTGCCTATGGCCATGTCGGTATGGGATGATGGGTACGGTATTAGCGTGCCAAAGGCTTTTCAAACGGTGAAAGCAAGCATATCTGATGCCCTGCGTGGTTTCGAAATAAAAGAAGGTACAAACGGTATTCGCATATACAATGTGAAAGGCTGGAACTATCCCGACTTGGTGGCAACCTACGAAGATGCGATAGCTTACTGCCGCGAAACGCATGTGCCGGTTTTGATTCACGTTGAAGAGGTTACGCAGCCACAGGGTCACTCTACGTCGGGTTCGCACGAGCGGTACAAGTCGAAAGAGGTATTGGAATGGACTGTGGAATACGATTGCATCAACCAGATGAGAAAGTTTATTGTGTCGGCTGCCATCGCCACCGATGATGAACTAGAAGCCATCCGAAATGATGAGAAAAAGAATGTCCGCGACCAGCAAAAAGCCGCATGGGCAGAATTCCAAGCGCCTCTTTTCACCGATAGAGATGAAGCAGCTACGCTGATCAGTGTGCTGGGCGAGTCAGAAACAGCAAATGCACTGCAAGGACTGACAGATCCGATCAGAAAAGATATTTTCTCGGCAGTGAAACAGGCTTTGCGCGATACCCGTGGAAAAAATACCCATGAAAGAGATGCCCTGAAACTGTGGTTGTCAAACCATCAGGCACTCAACGATGTGAGATACAGCAGCCACTTGTCGTCTGAATCTGCAAAACGCGCTCTCAACATCCCCGCAATACCAGCAACCTATGCCGATGATCCGGAAATGGTAGATGGTAGAATTGTCTTGCGTCAGAATTTTGAAGCAATTTTCAATAAATACCCAGAGGTGCTGACCTTTGGAGAAGATACTGGTAAAATTGGCGGTGTAAACCAAGCCATGGAAGGCATGCAGGAGCTTTTTGGGGAATTGCGGGTGTCGGATACTGGAATTCGGGAGTGCACGATTCTCGGACAAGGCATAGGCATGGCCATGCGCGGACTGCGACCTATTGCTGAAATTCAATACCTCGATTACCTGTACTACGCGCTGCAAATCATGCGCGATGATCTGGCGTCGGTGCAGTACCGGTCGGCAGGTGGACAAAAAGCACCGTTGATAATTCGCACGCGCGGACACCGATTGGAGGGCATTTGGCACAGCGGTAGTCCGATGGGGGCTATCATAAATTCTGTGCGGGGTATACATGTTTGTGTGCCGCGAAATATGAAGGAGGCGGCCGGTATGTACAATACGTTGCTAAAATCTGATGAGCCTGCTCTGGTGGTGGAATGTTTGAATGGATACCGCCTAAAAGAAGCTCTGCCTACCAACCTGGGCGAGTTCTGCACTCCTCTCGGTAAGCCAGAGGTGGTGCGAAAAGGTACGGATGTTACTGTGGTGTCGTACGGCAGCACGTTCAATATCTGCGCTCAAGCGGCTGAAGTGCTCGAAGAATTAGGCGTGAGCGTTGAACTCATCGATATCCGCACCTTGTTGCCTTTCGATGTTGATCACGATATTGTGAAGTCGCTTGCGAAAACAAATCGCGTGGTGTTCATCGATGAAGATGTGCCCGGTGGTGCTACCGCTTTCATGCTCGATCAGGTACTGAATGTCCAAAAAGGATTCGAAAAACTCGACAGCCGCCCAGCTACGCTAACAGCCAAGCCGCACCTTCCGCCGTATGGCACCGATGGCGACTATTTCTCGAAACCGAGTGTTGACGACATCGTTGAGGTGGTGTACAACGTTATGCACGAGGCAAACCCTGCAGCATTTCCCGCGCTATGAACGAGTTTCATTTGCGCGACGAATTCATAGAACTCATCAAATTGTTGAAGGTCATGAATTTTGTAGAGTCGGGTGGCATGGCAAAAGCTGTTGTAGAAGAGGGGTTGGTGACAGTAAATGGTGAGGTAGAGTCGAGAAAACGAAGAAAGCTCATCGCTGGCGACGTTGTTCAATTCGAAACCCAAAACGTTACTGTTTTACCACCGTTGCCGAAGCCCTGAATTGCTGAACTGTGAGTAACTATTGTTTTTTTTTCTTGCTCACGGCAAGGATAATCGGTCTTCGTGTCTATTTTAGTCTAATCTTATAACCGACTATGCAGAAAATTATCCTTTTTGTCCTTGTTTGTTTGTCTGCTATTTCCATTCAAGCTCAAACAACCATCAAGGGCCGTGTGCGCGACAAAGGCACTGGAGAAGCCGTTTTTAGTGCCAACGTTATTGTGAAAGGCACAACAACAGGAATAACAACCGATTTCGAAGGTGAGTTTAAAATTCAAGTGCCCGAACTTCCTGTTACTTTGCAAATCAGTTTCATTGGTTATGAAATGAAAGAGGTAACCGTGCGCGAAGCAAATCAGCGTGTGGATGTATTGCTTAACTCAGCCCAAATCATGATCGATGAGGCTGAAGTGGTGGGGGAACGTATATCGGAAAGACAAAAACAAGCACCACTAACGGTTGAAACCATGGACGCGATTGCCATCAAAGAAGCTCCATCAGGCAGCTTTTACGAAGGTTTGGGAAATCTTAAAGGTGTCGATCTTACCTCTGCCAGTCTGGGTTTTAAAATCATCAATACCCGCGGATTCAACAGCACCTCGCCTGTGCGTTCGTTGCAGCTTATAGACGGGGTTGATAACCAATCGCCGGGTTTGAATTTCTCACTTGGAAACTTCTTGGGTTCGTGTGACCTGGATGTGAAAAGTGTCGACATCGTTGCTGGCGCCAGCTCTGCCTTCTTTGGGCCTGGAGCTTTCAATGGTGTAATCAACATGCAAACCAAAAATCCATTCATTTTCCCGGGTTTATCGGTGTCCATGAAGGTTGGTGAACGCTCCCTTTTCGAACATGCCTTCCGCTTCGCTGAAGCGATAGAGAACAAAGATGGGAAAGACTTCTTCGCATATAAGTTGAACTTCTACTACATGCAGGCGTACGATTGGGAAGCAGAAAATTACGATCAGGTAGATGGCTCATTGGTGCCGAATGATAACCCGGGCAGATTCAATGCTGTGAACATCTACGGAGATGAGTATTTTCCTGCGAACGATTTTTCTACCTCGGCTCCGTGGAACTATCCGGGCGTTGGTACTTTTTTTAGAACAGGTTACAAAGAGTCGGAAGTTGTTGACTACAACACCAACAACATGAAGGCTTGCGCTTCTTTTCACCTGCGCACCAAGCCAGAGGAAGGGTACGACTCACCAGAATTGGTGTATGCCTTCAACATCGGAACAGGAACTACGGTTTACCAGGGTGATAACCGCTTTTCATTGCGCGACATTGTGTTCTTCCAGAATAGAATCGAGTTCAAAAAGGAAAATAAGTACTTCATTCGTGCTTACATGACGAAAGAAGATGCCGGTCGCTCGTATGATCCCTACGCCACATCTCTGCGTTTGCAAGAAGAGGCAAGGAGCAATGAAGACTGGTCAAAGGTGTACATCAAATACTGGGCTGATAGCATTGAGGATCAACTCATAGATATGGGATTTCCACAGCTTCAAATTGATCCAGGTCCGCCTTTTCAAATTGTGTTCGACTACGATTCTCTCGACTCATGGATGAGCTTTTACAATGATTCGTTATCTTATTTTCATGGCTTGGTAGAGAATTGGACCAACAATGGCTCAGCGAATGTCCCAGGCGCAGGAAACATAGGATTCCTTACCCCTGGCACCGAGGCCTTCAATCAGGCTTTTCAGCGCATCACCAGCGCAAACAACAACGATGAATTTGGTGGTACGCGGTTTTTCGATCGCAGCGCGTTGTACCATGTCCACGGTGAGTATACCTTCGAACCAACCTTCTTAGATCAAATTAAGGTGGGTGCAAACGGACGGTTGTACAAGCCGAATTCCGACGGCACCATTTTCTCAGATACGTCGGGCACACGCATCACGAATTCTGAATGGGGCGCGTACATGGGCGTTGAACAAAAGCTCAAAGCAGATAGAATCATACTTTCTGCAACGGTGCGTGCCGACAAAAATCAAAACTTTGATCTCATCATCTCTCCAGCAGCATCCGTAGTGTGGCGTCCGCATGAAAACGACTATTTACGTGCATCTTTCTCAAGTGCGTTGCGAAACCCAACCCTTGCCGACCAGTATCTTGATTTGAATGTCGGGCCTGCAATTTTAAGAGGTAACCTGCAAGGAGTAGATAGCTTGATCACGCTCGAATCATTCAACAACTACCGCAGCTCATTGAATACCGATACAATAGAGTATTTCAACATCGATGCGATTCGTCCGGAACAGGTGCGCACCTTCGAAATCGGCTATCGGACAACAATAGGCAAAAAGCTGTACGCCGATGCAGGCTATTATTTCAGTTCGTATACCAACTTCATTGGTTTCAATATCGGATTGCAAGCAGACTTCGATGCCGCTACAGGGTTGCCTACTGATATTCAGGCCTACCGGTATAGTGCGAACTCAAAAAACAACGTCCGTACCCAAGGGTTCAGCATCGGACTAAACTACTATTTGAACGACATCTTCGGAATCTCCGGGAACTACTCATGGAATAAACTAATCAAGGTTGATGAGAATGATCCAATCATACCTGCTTTTAACACTCCTGAACACAAGTACAACCTTTCTTTCAGCGCGCGCGATATCAAATCCAATCTCGGAGCAGGCAACCTTTTTGGGTTCAGTGTGAACTATAAATGGGTTCAAGGATTCATTTTTGAAGGCTCACCGCAATTCACAGGTTTTGTGCCTTCTTACAATCTTGTAGATGCTCAGATGAACTATTACGTGAAATACATCAGCACGACATTTAAAATTGGAGCATCCAATCTTTTGAACAATAAGCAGTATCAGACTTACGGTGGTCCACGTATCGGACGACTTGCCTATTTCTCAATCCTCTATGACTTAGGGAAATAAGGTTCGAAATTGTATCTATGTGTCGGTTATACAAACGCATGTTATTCAACATGCATTGTTAACTTGATTTATGTTTGTTATACCACGGTTACTTTCGTTTTAAGTAACTTTCACCCCAAATCAGTTGAACTATGAAAAAAATCTTTACACTTTTAGCAATTGCTCTGATGGTGGTTAGTGTCGATACTCAGGCACAACGCTATTTGGAGGAAGTATTTACTGACGTTACTGTTACTACAGACGTTCAGTACGGAATGAATGCAACAGTATTGTTTTACCCTGTAACGGGAGAGGCAATACCTCAGGCATTGATGATGGATGTTTATGAACCAACCGGCGACACCGAAACAGCTCGTCCGCTCGTTCTTTACTTCCACACAGGTAACTTTCTGCCTCATCCTCAAAACGGCAGTCCAACCGGTTTGCGCACCGATTCAACTACTGTTGAAATGTGCTCTCGTTTGGCGCGTATGGGGTATGTAGTGGCAAGCTGTGACTACCGTTTGGGTTGGAACCCAACTGCACCTACGCAAGAAGAACGCGTTAACACGCTCATCAACGCTGCTTACCGCGGTGTTCAAGATGCGCGCACTGCTGCTCGTTTCTTCCGGATGACTGAAGATGCAGAAGGCAACCCTTATGGAATTGATCCAAACAAATTTGTTGTTTGGGGACAAGGAACAGGTGGTTACATCTCTTTGGCAGCATCTACTTTGGATGCTTATTCTGATATCTTGCTCCCTAAGTTTATCGGCGAAAACTTGTTGCCAATGGTTATTGAGCAAGTGAATGGCGATATCTATGGAACGACCTATGGAATTAATCCTTTGGATAACGACACCCTTTGCTACATCAACCACCCGGGATATTCTTCAGATTTCCAAGCATGTGTGAACATGGGAGGTGCTTTGGGTGATATCTCTTGGTTGGATGCGGGTGATGGCCCGTTCATCTCTTTCCAGTCTCCTACCGACCCTTTTGCTCCTTACGTTGAAGGTACGTTGATTGTCCCAGGCTTTAACCTGCCTGTTGTAGATGTTAATGGTTCGTACAGCGTTCAAGAAACCTGCGCTATGTTGGGTAACAACGCTCCATTTGCCAATGCTGGCTTAACAGATCCGTTCACCATGGCTGCAAACATGCACAACGATGGCTACGATGGTCTATTCCCTATGGTTCGTCCTGCTGGGTCTGAAGCAGACAGCGCTCCGTGGGAATGGTGGAACTCTGCTACCAACCCAAACAACGCGAATGGATTATTGACAAACCCAGATATGACGGCTGAGAAAGGTCGCACTTTCTGCGATTCAATCCAGTTTTATGCTGCTCCTCGCTTGGCTTGTGCCCTCAACCTTCCTGAAAACCCTTGTGCTACTGAAGCACCTGAAAACGACGAATGTGCTGGTGCTTTTGATCTTAACTCTCTCACGGGTGGTGGTTTGAATGTGCCACAGACAAGCGAGACTTACACAAACACTGGGTCTACTGCTGAAGCAGGTTTTTCAGCTGGTTACAGCTGTTTTGAAGACAACAACAACACCGGTGCTTTGTTGAACAATACCGTATGGTTTTCAATGACTGGTGATGGTGAATGGTACACAGTTGCAACAGGCAATTGTGGTGGAACCGCTGAATTCTTTGAAGGTGATACCCAAATGGCAATCTATACTGGAAGCTGTGGTAACTTGGTTCCTGTAGCATGTAATGAAGACATCGACTTTACAGGTGGTGACTATTACAGTGAAATCACTTTCGAAACTGAAATTGGTGTTGAATACTTCATCCTTGTCGATGGGTACGATTACACTTCTTTTGGTGCGAGCGCTGCAACCGGTGACTTCTGCATAACAGTTACTGAGACTTTTGTTAGCGTTTCTGAAATTGAAGCTGTAGAAGTAGCTCTGTTCCCGAACCCAGCAATTGATGTTGTGAACGTTCGTGCAAGCGAAATGATCAATTCAGTAGCTGTTTACAATGTTTTGGGCGAACTGGTTATGACTTCTAACCCTCGCAACATGAACGCTGTTCTTAACATTGCTGCTCTTGAAGTAGGTGTTTACACCATTCAAGTTGCTACCGCAAAAGGAACTGCTGTTCAACGTTTCGTGAAGCAGTAACAGAAAACAATATTGCATGAAAAAGCCTCCCTCGGGAGGCTTTTTTTTTGTTCGTTATTTTTAAAGAATCAAGCGAACGCGATTCTCAATCTCTGGGCGAAGGGGGTGGGTGCGCTCCAGTCGTGCCATCAACTCATCGCGCCACGACTCAGCAAATGCCTTCACACTCTGGCGATCGAGCGATTCAAATGTCGGGACGTGTCCCAAAATATTCACCCCACCATAATGCTCAATGATAAATTCAGATGAAATATACTCATCGCCATTGAAGATCACGCCAGCCAAGGGGATGCCGCGCTGTTTCAAAACTTCAATCGTCAACAAGGTGTGGTTTATCGATCCAAGGTAATTGCTGCTCACCAAAATGACGGGTATGCTCCAAACTTGCAACAAATCAAGAATGGTTTGGTGGGCATTCAACGGTACCATCAACCCTCCCGCGCCTTCAATGATCAAGGGCTTGTTGTGCTTGGGAAGCACGAGGTTGCAGACTTGTATTTCTATACCGTCAAGTGCCGCTGCAGCATGGGGAGACATAGCGTGGCTAAGTCGATATGCCTCTGGGTAGACTTCCAAGTCTTGTGAAATCAATCCACGTACTTTTAAGGAGTCGCTGTTATCAAGATCACCCGCTTGTACAGGCTTCCAATAGTCGGCCCCCAAAGCTTCGCACAAAACCGCTGAGGCAATGGTCTTCCCAATGTTCGTGTCTATACCTGTTACAAAGTATTCCATATTCGCTAGTTAGTTAACGAAATGTAAGTCTTTTACGTGTCGCTTACAAGTAGATCTATCTCTTGTTTTGTGTTGAACTGGTGCAGACAAATACGAATCCGTTCTTGTCCGATAGGCACAGTTGGCGAAAGAATGAGCCGGGCATCAATATCTTGGCTTTTCAAGTTTTCCGCCAATTTTTTCAATGATTCTAGGTCGCCGTTGCTGAAAAAACGAATGGGCGATTGCAAATCCCCGTAGAAACCGGGTTTGTTTTGTATGGCAGCGTTAAACAGCAGTATGACATCTTTCAGTTTTTTTCGCTCTTCAGCGGCCATTAGAATGCGTTCGTGCGCGGCACGGATGTGCTCACAGTGTGCTGGCGATATGGCAGTGGAGTATATCAATGGACGTCCGTAATTGACAAGGAATTCGCGAAGTTCACCCTGCGCAGCCAGACAAGCACCTGCGCCGCCAAGTGCTTTTCCGAATGTATGAATGCGGATGTCGATATCGTCAATCGCACCCGCGAAATCACTTTGACCTAGATTGTTCGGTCCGCGCCAACCTGTTGTGTGCGCCTCATCAACTATCAATGCAAAGTCGTACCTATTTTTCAAGGTGGCGATGTCGCCAACATGTCCGAAATCACCATCCATTGAAAACAATCCTTCAGTAACAACCGCTACCGGACCCTGTATTTTCAACAACAGTTTTTCTAAATGTGTGATGTCGTTGTGCTTGAAAGCCCACGTTTTCGCGCGTGCACCAACCAATCCATCGCGAATACTGGCATGCACCAGTTCATCGTACAGAAGACCAACTCCTTGCTGAGCAAGAGCCGAAAACAAAGTGTGATTTGCTGAATAGCCAGATTCGAAAACAACCGTTTGGCGACAGCGGTAAAACACAGATAAGTATTGCTCTAAAGCCACAAGCTGTGCGTGGTTTCCACTTATCAACCGCGATGCACCAGCGCCCGATTGAACCAAGTTAGTCTCAAGCGGTCGCGATGCCAACCCAAGATAGTCGTTGCTCGAAAAATCAATGCGCAGCGGGGCTTGCAACTGTCGTTTTAATCCACTCGCAGCGCGCACTTCAAGCTTGTCCGACAAGTACTGCCAAAACAGATTTGCCATGCCCAAAGTTAGTGGTAAACCGTTTACGCCACAACCTTCACCCGTATCTCTAGTTCGATGGGTTTTTTTTGAGTATTCTAGGATAGTGAATCCATTTGTTTTGTATAATCTTTACTTTTGAGTCAATGCTCAATAAAAAATATTCATTCTTATTTTTTCTCTTCCTTCAACTGACATCTTTTAGTCAGGGTATCCAATTTGTTGTTAATCATGGACAATGGAGCGATGATGTGGTTTTTAAGAGCATGTCGCAGACATCAAGTGTTACCTTAGGAAAAGACTATTTGGCATTTACATTATTTGAAAATACACATAGCCACAGCGGAGAAATTGCAGAAGAAATCAGAACGCCGAAAGTTCTCGGGAATTGGGCAGTGCGCTTTGAGAATGTGAACCATGTAATTCCAGAAGCAGCCGATACACTTGTAACAAAATACAATTTTCTAATAGGGAGCGATGCTGATAAATGGCGGAGTAATGTGCCAAGCTGCTCTCGGGTTATTTACAAAGACCTCTATCCAAACATTGATCTTTTGGTGTATTCCAATAGTCAAGGCATTAAGTATGATTTTATTGTCAGGCCACTTGGCGACCAAAGGAATATTTCATGGAGCTATGTGGGGGTTGACCCACAATTGATTAACGGTGAAATTGTATTGATCGATTCATTGGGTGTTACAGAAACAAAGCCGCTGGTGTACCAAATCGAAAATGCAAAAGTGAAACAGATCGACGCTGAGTATCTGATCCAAGGCAATCGCTTTTCGTATGGGGTTGGCGATTTCAATCACGATTTGAATTTAGTTATTGACCCTGAAATTGTTTGGTCTACTTACGGACTAGTGACACAAAATGAAGCATCAGTAGTAAAAGACAACGGTCAAAGTATTTTGATGGGAGTTTTGCCGTTTGATTTTCAAAGCGATTGGCCGGGCCTGACAACCCCCGAAGGAGCGATTGGATTGTTTACGGCCATTCAATGTCTAAGCAGCGATGGCAGCCAATTGGAGTGGTTGGCACTTGTTGGTGCTTCTTCAGGGGCCTTTGCAGTTGAAGCCGTGAACACCTCAAATGGAATACTCTTTGCATCGATAGTTACCTCAAATGATTTCCCAAAACTCGAATTTGGTTACCAAAATCAAATTGTTGGAAATTCATCTACGGTGTTTTTTACATTAACTAGTGATGGTGAGGAGGTTACTCATAGCTCTGCATTTCAATTCTCGAATATAGAAGAGAAATCATTCTCTCATTATTATTTTTACCCCAGTCAAGAGCTTTATCCTTACGATTCGAAATTGATTCTTATGGGTAGCACCAATTCAGGATATCTTGTTGCAAGAACAGTGCATGGAAACCCAGTAAACCTGCCATTTCCGAACAACTACGGTGGCAACTCAGGAAGCTACACGTTAATTTCTGAACTTGATTTCTCTCTTCAACAACTGAATTGGACGACGACGTTAGGCAATACGCCAGCAGAATGTGCTTGTGAGGAAACCTTTTCCTTTAAATGCGGAATGCATGTTGGGGACATGACCGTACTTCAAAATGGAAACATTGCCTTGTGCGGTTGGGCATTTTGTCCAGGTTTTGAGGCGACATCGAACGCTTTTGATACAACATTCGAAGGAGAGGAAGAGGCATGGATAGCTATGCTCGACCCACAAGGTGAGCTGTTGGCATTTACCTATTTTGGAGGAGCTGGTAGTGAAGAGGCAACGATAATTGCCGAATCTGAACAAGGCGTGATTGTGGGCGGTAGGACAGATGGATTTTTGGAAAGTATTCCTGCGGATTTTAGTATTGGTCTTTCAAGCATGATTTGGCTTACGGAATTCGATCAAACACTGAGTAATGTTCAGTGGTTTGGAAGCGCTGGGCCAAATGTTAGGATCAATGAACTCCAATATGATGTCGATTTCTCCGATTTGGCAATTGATTCTTGTGGAAATCTCGTTTGCTTTATTCAGCAAAAAATAGGATGTATGCCGTATTGTTCTGACTTCAATTCTTGGAATCATACTTTGGATGCTTTTCAAGCCTTAGGGCCTACCTACTTATTTTCGATAAATAGAGTATCCAATACCCTCACATTTGCGTCATCTTTCGGGGGAGGTTGGAACCACAATTCGAAAACCAAAAGGTTGATTGGCGGTAAATTGTATTTTGGAGTTTGTGTAGAATCGCTGAGTGGGCTGCAAAATGTATCAATTAATCCAACTGAGAATGCTTTTAATTTGATACCTGCCCCAGCAGGAAATCTTCAAGGCAGCATGACTGTTTTCCAATTTCCTGATACACTTTCCGGCAGTATTCAGTCTGTGCCAACAATCGCGGAAATTGAGCCTGGTTGTGGCTACGTAAATGTCCAATTGCAGTCGCCTGAAAATGGAAATGTCACGTGGTTTTTCGGAGATGGTGAATCTGAGAATGACAATTATAATCCTTTACATACCTACAATCAAACGGGTGAGTATACCATTGCGTTAATTGTTTCTGACGCTTCAACATGCAATGGTTCCGATACTTCGTATGTTTCTGTTTCAATACCAACAATCATTTCAGAACCTGAGGCCGACTTGGGATATGATGAATTTGACCCATGTGTTTTACCCCAGGTCATTACATTTAGCGCTGAGTCAGCAAATGCAAATAGTTTGTTGTGGTTGGGTTCAAACGGACAATCATCAAACGGTGGACAGTTTGATTACGAAGTTCAACAAGCTGGCGAACATGAAGTATGGTTGGAGGTGTCGAATGAACTTTGTGATACAGTGTTGCAACTTTCTGCAACAATTGCAGTTTACAATCCGATTGATGCGGAGATAATGTACAGCCTTCTCGAGGAAAGCGTTTGCCAAGGTGCAGAAGTTTATCTAACGGTTCAAGGTGTCGGTTTTGATTCAATAATATGGGAAGATTCGGAAGGTACCACTCAGACATCTGTAGACTTTCAAAAGCACTATGAGCCAGGGATCCATGAGATTACCGCAACTTTAAATTCCGTTCATTGTGATGATGTCGTTTTAACCTTTTCAACTGAAATAGTTGGAGAAGAACCCTACATCGAATTCAATTTCCCAAATGTTTTTAGTCCCCAAGACGATGGTACGAACGACCGTTTATTTTTGTCTTCCGACTTAACAGAGAATCTCACTTCATTCTCATTCATGGTTTTCAACCGATGGGGACAGCAGGTCTACCTTACTGAAGATGTTCATTTTCAATGGGATGGAAAGCTCCAGGGTGAGGCATTGGAAGAAGGAGTGTACACCTACATTTCCAGTTTTCACCATCCTTGCAAAAATGACATTGTAGTGAAAAGTGGTACAATTACCATTTTGCGTTAGTCTACAACCTTCACCCGTATCTCTAGTTCGATGGGTTTTTTCGTATTGGCCATAAGCGTTACCGATCGGTATTGCCAACCAATTTTTCCTGTAGTGTCGAATGAAACAGTAACGGTAGTGGATGCGCCCGGCGTAATGGGCTCTTTCGAATATTCGGCCTTGGTGCACGTGCAGGCCACATCGTATGTGGTAAGAATCAGCGGAAGTTCTCCCTTGTTGGAGATTTCAAAAGTGCACATAAGTTGCTCACCTGCTTTTGCTTCGGCGAATTTGTGGACTTTTTTATCCAAAGAAAACTCCGCAAACTGTGCATAGACAGTTGCGGAGTTCAATATAAGCAGCAAGGCTGCAATGCTTTTCAGCATGTTTTCTTAGTTGTTTACCGGCGCTCCACCTGGCGTTTCCTTGATAGGTGCTCCCGTTGCATCGCCTGCCTCAACTTTTCCTTTGATGCGAATAACCTTGGTAGGCTCGTTGGCAGCGTTAGAAGAAATTGTAACTGACTTGTTGATCGGGCCAACACGCTTGGTGTCGTACTTCACTGAGATGGTAGATGATGCACCTGGATTTACTGGTGCCTTATCACATTTAGGAACTGTGCAACCACATGAGCCTTTGCAGCTTGTAATGGTTAACGCCTCTGTTCCAGTATTGGTAACTTTGAACTCACAACTTCCGTCAGCTCCTTGAGAAATGGTTCCGTAATCGTGAACATCTTTGTCAAGAGTGATCATCGCTCCTGTAGTTGCATTTTGCGCTGAAGCTGAAAAGCCAAGGCCTGCAATAAACAATAGGGTATAAAGTACTTTTTTCATGGTAAATGTATTTTCGTTCTGTACATGGCAAATCTAACGCCAAAATTTTTTTTTTGTTCGCTGATTAACAAATGATTAACACCGTATATCATCTAATCTGCACTAAATCAGTAAGATAGATTGTTTATTTTAATGTTAATCCATTCATATCTCTATCAAAAGACTTTAATCTACTTTTCCGACCTTTGCGGCAGCAGCATCCGGCGTGTAAGCCGAGATGAGCAATAATACGAATTTTGAGCATGGAAATTCCAAGTAAATACGATCCAGCAGCCATTGAAGATAAATGGTACAGCTACTGGATGAAACAAGGCTACTTTAAATCTACACCGGATAGTCGTACTCCTTATACGGTGGTGATTCCTCCTCCAAACGTGACGGGGGTGCTGCACATGGGGCACATGCTCAACAATACCATTCAAGATGTCCTCGTGCGCAAAGCACGCATGCAAGGCTTCAACGCATGTTGGGTGCCTGGAACCGACCACGCATCAATCGCCACAGAAGCAAAGGTGGTACGTAAACTGCGCGACGAAGGAATCAAGAAATCAGACCTCTCTCGCGAGGGATTCATGGAGCACGCATGGGAATGGACGCATAAACACGGAGGAATCATTCTCGAACAACTCAAGAAATTGGGTGCTAGCTGCGATTGGGATCGCACGCGATTTACGATGGATGAAAAGTATTACGATAGTGTAATCGATTGCTTCATTGATCTGTATGAGAAAGGACGTATCTATCGCGGTGTCCGCATGATCAACTGGGATCCGCAAGCGAAAACAGCCCTTTCAGACGAAGAAGTAATATACAAAGAGGTTCAAAGCAAACTCTACCACGTTCGCTACCAAATAGTTGGTTCTGATAAGTTCCTGACCATCGCAACTACGCGCCCTGAAACAATTCTTGGCGACTCGGCAATTTGTATCCATCCTGATGATGAACGCTACAATGACATTCACGGTAAACGTGTGATAGTGCCGATTGTTGGTCGCGAAATACCTGTTATTCTCGATGAATATGTAGACCGTGAATTCGGTACCGGATGTCTGAAGGTGACGCCTGCGCACGATGTGAACGATTACGAACTCGGACAAAAACACAACCTCGAAACCATCGATGTGATGAACGATGATGGCACCATGAGCGATCTCGCGGGGGGGTACAAAGGCATGGATCGCTTTGCGGTTCGGAAACAAATTGTGCTCGATCTGGAAGAGAAAGGACATGTGGTGAAGGTAGAGGAGTACCCAAACAAAGTGGGGTACTCTGAACGCACAGACGCTGTGATCGAACCGCGTTTGTCGCTGCAGTGGTTTGTAGACATGAAAGAGTTGTCGAAACCAGCGCTCGAAAACGTGGAAAACGATACTATTCGTTTCTTTCCACCTAAATATAAAAACAGCTACCGCAATTGGATGGAGAACATCAAAGATTGGTGTATCAGTCGTCAGTTGTGGTGGGGACATCGCATACCTGCGTTTTACTTCGGTGAAGGGAATGCGCAATATGTTGTTGCCAAAACGGCAGATGAAGCGCTTGCAAAAGCACGTGATATTTCTGGAAACCAAGGCCTTACCATGACCGATCTTCGTCAAGATGAAGATGTTATGGATACGTGGTTCTCATCATGGCTCTGGCCAATATCGGTGTTTGATGGGTTTTATAAGGACGATGAAGTAAATTACTATTACCCAACCAACGACCTTGTAACAGCTCCCGAAATCATGTTCTTCTGGGTGGCACGCATGATTATCGCTGGCTACGAATATAAAGGTACTTTCCCTTTTAAAAATGTCTACTACACAGGTATCGTGCGCGATAAGCAAGGGCGGAAAATGAGTAAATCACTCGGGAATTCTCCCGACCCTCTTGACCTGATGAAACAATACGGCGCCGATGGTGTCCGCGTTGGAATGCTTCTCACATCTCCCGCAGGAAACGATTTGCCTTTTGACGATAAACTGTGCGAGCAAGGGCGTAATTTCTCAAACAAGATTTGGAATGCTTTCCGTCTCGTGAACGGGTGGGAAGTGGTTGATAAACCGCAGCCGGAATCTGCAGCTATCGCAGTTAAATGGATGGATTCTCGTATGTCGAAAGCAATCACAGAAATCAATGATTTGTTTGAATCATTCAAATTGAGCGAGGTACTCATGACCACCTACAAACTCATTTGGGACGATTTCTGTGCTTGGTATTTGGAGATGGCGAAACCTGTGTATGGCTCACCTGTTGATAGAACTACCTATGAGGCAACAGTGCGTTTCTTCGAAACCGGGTTGAAGCTATTGCATCCGTTTATGCCGTTTATTACCGAAGAAATTTGGCAATACCTCGGCGATCGTTCAAACCCAAGCGACGCTCTGGTAGTGGCAAACTGGCCGCTGGCTGGTGAGGTAGATGAAATGATCTTGTCTGACTTCGCTCTTATGGAAGAAGTTGTAACAGGCGTAAGAACGATTCGCAAAAACAATCAATTGCCACAAAAACAGGCTATTACACTGATGGTGCGCAACAACGGCGATGTGAATGATCACTTTGATGCTGTGGTGAAACACCTTTGCAACGTAGAAGAAATTGTTGCCGTATCCGGAAAACAAGACAATGCCTTTTCTTTCTTGGTGAAGACAAGCGATTTCTTCGTCCCTTTTGGTGATAACGTCGACCTGGAAGGAGAACGCGATAAGCTGACGAAGGAGTTGGAATACTACCGTGGATTCCTGATCTCGGTAGATAAAAAACTGTCGAACGAAAAGTTCGTAAGTAGCGCTCCTGCTGCCGTTGTAGATGCTGAGAAGAAGAAACAGGCGGATGCCCAGATGAAAATCGCTACCATCGAAGAAAAATTGTCATCGTTGAATTGATGGCAGACAGATACGGAATTACCGGTCAAAGCTACGTGGGTGAAAACCTAAAACGCGGCTCTGACCGTATTTTCCATTCTTTTAATTCGGCTTCAGCCTCCAACACGCCGTGGGAGTTTTTTGAAGCGAATACCGATTTGGTAGATGAGGCATGCGCGCTGGCGAAAGAGGCGTTCAAATCTTTTCAGTCTACGACTTTTAATGCTCGAGCTGCCTTTCTTCGCGCTATCGCGGATGAAATGGAAGGGTTGGGTGATGATTTACTGCAGGTGTTTTGTCTGGAGTCGTCGCTAACAATGGCAAGAGCGCGTGTTGAACGCGCACGTACCCTGCATCAGTTGCGGAGCTTCGCGGGTTGGATTGAAACTGGGAATCATTGCGAAGCGATCATCGAAACGTCGCAAGGAGGAATGCGGCCGGATATTCGTAAAATGATGGTGCCCACAGGACCAATAGTCGTCTTTGGGGCTTCCAACTTTCCATTGGCGTATTCAACAGCGGGTGGCGACACGGCATCGGCTATGGCTGCTGGATGTCCGGTAATAGTAAAAAGCCACCCCATGCATGCAGCAACAGGCGAACTGGTAGCAAGCTCTATCATCCGCGCTGCACGCGCGACAGGCATGCCGAATGGAGTATTCTCAAACCTCACTGCGAGCAGTTATGAGGTGGGTGAGGCGTTGGTGCTGCATGACGCAATTGCAGGCGTGGGATTTACGGGTAGTTTACGGGGCGGACGAGCGTTGTATGACCTTGCGGCTAGACGACCACGGCCGATACCTGTTTTTGCCGAGATGGGCAGCACAAACCCGGTGGTGTTTTTTGACGGCGCCCTGAAAGATGAGGCGATTCGCAGCGAATGGGTTGTGAAAATGACCGAATCGACGTCGGCAGGAGTGGGACAATTTTGCACCAACCCTGGGTTGATTATCGCTGTTCATTCTGAAGCCCTGACAGCTTTTGTGCAGGCACTTTCGGAGCGGTTAAACGGCGTTCAAGCAGGCGATATGTTGCATCCCGATATCTACCATAAGTTCAATCAAGGAGCGACTGATTTTGTTTATCAGCCTGGCGTTGTGGAGCTTACTTCGGGGGTGAAAACGAATGGATTTGCTGCGTCTTCGCGCATTTTAGAAGTTTCTGGAAGTGATTTTCAAAACAATCCGAACCTTCACCATGAGGTATTTGGTCCGCTCAGTTTGGTGGTGCGCTGCGCGGATGTTGAACAACTGGAGGCGGTGGTGGCGTCGCTTGGCGGACAGTTAACAGGATCTTTGATAGGGGTTGAGAATGATTTTATATCGCATTCAAGGACTATCGAGCTGTTGAAATCGCGCGTAGGAAGATTGATTTTTAATGGTGTCCCCACTGGCGTTGAAGTCAATGCCGCCATGCAACACGGTGGTCCGTATCCGGCTACTACCGATCAGCGCTATACTGCGGTGGGTGTGATGAGCATCAAGCGTTGGTTGCGACCAATTGCATTTCAAAATTGTCCGGATGACCTGCTACCCGAAGTGCTTAGAAACGAAAATCCAAAGGGTGTAATGCGATTGGTGAATGGCGAATTTTCATCGCGTCACATCGAATGATGGTGGATATTTCAGATGAGTGAATTGGAACTCCTTTCGTGTTTAAGAGATCGCATCGTATCAACATGATTGGTTTTAACATGGAAAAAAGCTGTTAAGCAAAAGGTTTAAAAAGATAATCGCAAAGTATGCAAAGAAGGCGCGAAGAGCGCAGAGAGATCTTTTCTTTGTATTCTAAGTAAACACATGGTTTAGTATCGCGCTTTGCGTTCTTTGCGGAGTAGTTTATCTCTGCGATAAAAAAGCACGTCCAAAGAAGTTTATCGGAGGACATAAAAACGAATTGCAGAGAGGCAGAATTGGGTGGAAGACCGTGGAGAAATTTTGAAATTGGCGAAGGTTTTTTTCAGACATTTTGCGCCCTGCGGGCCCTCCCTCGCCCGCGCCGTCAACACCGTGCACTGCAAAGATACAGTCCCAGAAAAGTCTTGTCAAGAGGCATTTTGTGGATGCATACAACTAATTTGTAAATGCACGATTTTGACTTAAAAAGTGGAGATAAAACGAACACTTTTGTTCTAGATTCGAAAAAAAGGAGGTATCAAAAGATAATCGCAAAGTATGCAGAGAAGGCGCGAAGAGTGCAGAGAGATCTTTTCTTTGTATTCTAAGTAAACACATGGTTTAGTATCGCGCTTTGCGTTCTTTGCGGAGTAGTTTATCTCTGCGATAAAAAAGCACGTCCAAAGAAGTTTGTCGGAGGACATAAAAACGAATTGCAGAGAGGCAGAATTGGGCGGAAGACCGTGGAGAAATTTTGAAATTGGCGAAGGTTTTTTTCAGACATTTTGCGCCCTGCGGGCCCTCCCTCCCCCGCGCCGTCAACACCGTGCACTGCAAAGATACAGCCTCAGAAAAGTCTTGTCAAGAGGCATTTTGTGGATGCAGACAACTATTTTGTAAATGCACGGTTTTGACTTAAAAAGTGGAGGTAAAACGAAGAGTATTTTCAACTTTCGAAACAAATAGAGTGTTCATCCGAGATCTTATTGAGCATGTCGATCAATGAAGTAAATCATTTTTGAGCGATACCAATAACGAATTGAGTAAATAAGCATTAATTTCTCGATCTTCGTGAAACAAACCACTGACATTTTCGGTTATCGACCAGTAATTCTTCGCTATGCTTTATTACGAAACGTATACCCACACCCCTGATAAGCCTTGGCTCGTGTTTATTCACGGCGCTGGCGGTGCCATTGAAACGTGGCGCTATCAGGTCCAGGAGTTTCGTGCCGACTTCAACCTGTTGTTGTTAGATCTTCGTGATCACGGACGAAGTAAGAATGTAGCTCCGCAGCAAGAAGAGTACGATTTCGAAATGGTGACACGCGATGTCCTCACCGTCATCGACCACCTCGGAATCGAAAAAGCGCACTTTATGTCGCTGTCGCTCGGCAGCGTCATTCTTCAGCGCTTAAACATCCTCCGTCCGGAGCTTATCGATAAGATGGTGATGGCAGGAGGTATTTTCAAGGCGTCGTTCAAGATGCATTTCTTCATCCATTCTGCGAAGGTGTTGAACTTTGTTTTGCCTTACCGATCGTTGTATAGCTTGTTTAGTTGGATTGTGCTACCGCGTAAGAACCACCAGTTTTCACGCCGTGTTTTCAAACGACAGTTTCAAAAGCTATCGCGCGAAGAATACCTGCGATGGGTGGGTTTGTATCGCCATTTTTTCAGGGCGTTGCGTGAGTATTTTTACCGTCCGGTAGACAAGTTGAGTTTGGTAGTGATGGGCGAGCAAGATCACGTCTTTCTTGCTGCTGCGCGTCATTTCGCTCGTGTACACCAAAATGTTCAGTTGCGGATTTTGGAAGAGTGTGGACATATCTGCAATATCGAAAAATCGGCCTTGTTCAACGCGTTGGCCATGGATTTCCTTAAAGGCGAATCGCCAAAAGTGAACGCATAAATCAGCGTTTGCTCACCTTATTTCCACTGATAGCCCGCTGCCTGCTGCACTTGTGTCGGCCTTCTGTAAACGTCCGCTTCGCCAAGTGCTTCGTCGTTCTCCCTTGCACTCGTTCGCGCCATTTTCTCCAAGAACTTGGCTTCAATTCACGGCGCATAAGGGCAATCACCTCTTGTTCCTTCAATCCAAATTGAATGAGTATGGCATCGAATGGGGTGCGGTCTTCCCATGCCATTTCGATGATGCGGTCTATGTCGACTTCGTTGAGCATACATTTATAACAAGCCTTTTTGACTATTGTTTATCGATGCTGCAGATCTCCCGATCCTAATATCGTCGTTTGGTTGCACCAGCAACTGTGGCGTTGCCGATATGAACAACGATGGTTCTGTAAATGCCGCCGATTTATTGATTCTCCTGGGTCAGCTTGGGTTGAGTTACGGATAAATCTCCATTGAAGAGTTCTTTGAAAAGAGGTCGCTTTTTGGCGATCTCTTTTTTCTTTGGGCAGATAAAAGAGGATTCGTATTGTGATTAATTTCCACGATAATTCAGTGTGGCTTGTCTAATCTCGGCATCCAGGTTTTTTCTACTTATACCCAGCAACTCAGAGACAGTTTCAAAAAGTGCCTCGTCATCTGGAGCTGTGTTGAGCAGTTTTTTGATGGCAGCAATACCACCTTTTTCATACACCAAGTTGCAAATGATAGCGCCAGTTGTATAAAAAGCAGCGTACTCTCTGCCCCAACCATTGAGGATGTCGTTAAATGAAACGGTTTTGTTTTTAGCAAGTTGGTTTGCGAGCATGTGGGCACTCTCATCAAATGTCAGCCCCCTTGTTCCCCCAAGCCAAGTGGCAAATCCTTCATCGATTAGTCGGTGGCGTGGCTGGTCTTCAACCAACATATGAATGAATTCATGGGGAAACCATTCAGAGCCGATACCGCTGAATACAATTCGACTTTCAGGTAGTCCTTTTCCTGTTGTATAGCCAGAGTAGAAAAAGTCGAAACCCATCAGCTCACCGAGCTCATCGCCATTTTTTGTGATGTAGTAGTCAAAAGGCTGCCAATCATTAAATTGAAATTTCTTTGCCACATCATCGCAAAAAGCTGCTGCGTCGTGGGCAAGTTCTAAATTGAAATCGTGGCTGGCAGGATAGATGAATGTTATTTTCCCAACAGTTTTTCGCTGCCAGTGAGCAGTGATCATTGGCAGAGCATTCTTTAGCCGCCACTTTCCGTTTTCTTTCACGGCATATACTTTAGTGATGCACCACGGATTCGATTTCTTGTACTGGCCCTCCAACCCTTCAGCATTGAAGATAGTGCGCAGCACATAATTCACATCGTCTTTTTCTACCGATAGCAATGTGGGCTTGTAGTAATTGAGCAGCTGATCAGCAGGTAAAGGATAGAGAGACGCACGGGTAAAATCAAAATCGGTGTATTTGGTTTTTTCTTCTTCATTCCAAAAGGGATTATCATAAATTTTATCTGGTGACGATGATAGGTAGCTCTGCCACAATTGAACGACTTCCATGACCTCCTTGTTTGTGCTGTCTACGCGGGAGTGGAGGCTGAGTTCAAAGGTGCTTTGTGCATTAACAAAGGTCGAGGCCAGCAAAATAAATAGGACAATTGGTGACTTTTTCATGCAATTTCTGTCTAGGCATGTGAGGTTATCACAAAGGAAGTAATATGCTAGGTCTTTGTCCAACCTAAAAAATGTGAACTGATATTGGGATGTATGGGAGAGTCTTAACTCGCATAGCTTTCCTGGAGGGGCAACTCACGCCTCTCGGCGGATGTTGAACGGGTTTTACTAAGATTCAATCCATTACGGACTGCAAGCATTTCCAAAATCACTCAGCAAATCGATGAGGTGCGATACCTGGTAAACACTTCCAAATCCACTGATCATAATCGTTAGATCTGCAGTTGAAATCATGCCGTCTTCGTTCAAATCCGATGAACAAAAGAAATCGAAACATAGCTCATAATCACCTTTGTCTTCTACCCCAAAACCGTCAACAACGAAGTAATAAGTGTGGTTGTTGGTCAAAACAATATCGTCTATAGACGACCGCCATCCGTTCTCCCCACAAAAATCATCGTTGCAATATAACGCCTCGCCACTATTGTATGCGCCACACTCATCTTCATAGATGTATAATTTGGTATCGAACCCCGACGTGCACAAGTCAACAGAGCCATGCAGATTAACGGTTGTTGTATAGCTGTAAACCTTATCAATAGCGCCTGTTTCAGTAAATCCACAAGCCTCATTGTAGTCGTCGTGATAACAGTTGGTTTGTCCTTGCTCACAATCGTTTAAACTTGCTATGGCGATGGCATTTGCACAGGTTTCCCCCTCTAGGGTGATAACTGTTTCTTCGTAGCCAATGATCGACATGTTGTTGCTGTTCAAGTTCACGGTATAGATGAATTCTCCTGATGGATGGGTCGCCATGCCGAAACTGTACTGCGCCTCTAAAGCGACTGTTGTCAGGGTGTAGTTGAGGTATGGGATGGGGTTGGGAATGGTGCCTTGCGGGACAATCGCATCGAAATCGGGGAGTGCAATGATGGTGGCTGAACCTTCATGAGAGGTTGATGAACAACAATAATCAGTTGCTGTAGCAAAACAACATGGTTGACCCCAATTCGAAACATATAGGTACTGCCCCGATTGGCCGATGCTCACCATGTCTTCGGGACCAGCGCCAGTTTGCAATCGAGCAATGACCTGCCAGTCTGAAGTGCGTATCACCGAACAATGGTCGTAGCTGTAATCGAATCCGAAATTGGCCACCAACACGTATTTACCATCTGGCGATGCCCATATTGCCTGCGGCCAATAATCTACAGGCACCGTTGCAAGAAGCTGATAGGGTGGGGAGGTAGAAAATGCCGACATGGTAAATCCCAGCCAGTCAGCGACGTACAGTTTGCTGTCGTCGGGTGAGGTGCATATGTTTCGAGGTTGCTCACCGGTTTGAAAAATGTGCACCACCGCCAGTGTAGCAGTGTTGATCATATACACCTGGTCGGCAAAGTTGCATGAGACGTAAACGTGCAATCCGTTGTGCGACATCCACATCTTCGATGGATGGTCACCAACAGGAATGCTGGCAATTACAACATCGGTGGCGGTACTTATAACGTCAACGCTTTGAGTGGTTTGGTTTGAAACAAACACCCTAGCGCTATTGGTGGAGGCAGCACAAGTAAGGGCAAGTCCGTTGATGGGTACTGAGGTGGTGGTCGGACAAGCGGTATTTTCAAGCAAGTTGACGACTGTTACCTCCGATTGGCAACCGATGTAGGCTTTGGTGCCATTGGGCAATACACACATCCCTCTTGGGTCAACGCCTACCTCAACCGTTGAAACGAGTTTGTTTGGGTAGGCACCCAAAAGATGATGTTCCAAAGGGTTCTCGGTCTGCTCGGTACATTGGTTTTCCCCAATCCAATTCTCGGGGACACAGTTGCCCATGCAGTCGGTCATACCGCTTGAACAGGTTCCGTAAAAACAGGTTCCGTCATCGGTATCCGCCAGTTCGTAATAGTTCTGCGCTAATGGATCGGTGCACCCCGGTGTTAGGCAATCCCCTCCGTCAAAATTGAATATTTCGCAATCCAAATCCAGGGCGAGTGGACCAAAGTTGAAATAGGTATTGTTGGTAACCCACATTTGTTTGTGGCAATGCCAATCACCAAGGTAGTCGAGCAAGGCATCAGACCAACAGGTGCCGTTGCAATCGGCGAATTCTCCGGGTGGACAAGCGGTATAGTAACACGATCCATCGTTTGCTTGGGCGTTGGGATTGAAGTTTGTGGCCAATGGGTCGGTGCATCCGAGATATGGACAGTCGCCGCCATCGTAATTGAAAACCTCACAATTGTAATTCGGACCGCCTGCTGCTCCACTATTGCAAACTCCATTTCCGATGTAAGTGGTTGACCAACAGTTGCCATTGCAGTCGGCAAGCATGCCGGGCGGACAATTATCACAATCGCCATTGTCCCAATTGAATTGTTGACACATGAAGTCTGATTCAAACTGGATTCCGTCGTCACATACCCCATCACCTATCCAAGAAGCAGGGTGGCAGTTTCCGTTGCAATCGGGAATTTCGCCTGCTGGACATTGTGAAAAAAGCGCGAAGGGTACGCTCAATAGAATTGTAAGAAAGTACAGTCTGCATTCGGTCATGACTGAAATGTACAATCTTTTATTGAAATGTGATCTGACCCTCTATCTCTCTAGTTGATAACTCACTCCAATAAACCCGCGAATACCTTGGTTGGGGCCATAAACATACGTGGGGTCAAAGGTTAATCCATACGGATTGTTCGGTGTTACCATGGCCTGTCCATTACTGTCGAATTGCACCTGCTGGTCGAAAGGGTCGTTGGCGCGGGCGATGATGAATGGATTGCCATTGTTGGGTGTCCAATTCAACAAGTTCTTGACGCCGCCATACACTTCGATTCCGTTTTTTAAGCTTTTTGAAAGTTTGATATTTTGAATACTCCACCAAGGCGATTGTGGACGTCGCGGGTCGTTCTCGCTCAGCAGGGGCAATTGCATCGGACTGTATACATTGCCCGTGTAATCTACACTCATGCCGAGAAATGCTATGGTATAGCCAATGCTCCAGGTACCGTTGAATTTTTCGGTGAACAGTAAGTCGGCGCGCACGTTGTCGTTCACGCTAAAAACATCCATAAAGGTGCAACCCGCTGTGAGCTTGATTCCGTTTTGAAGGGTGAGGTCGGTATTCACAGAAACGCCCCGTGATACCGCATATCCGTTGAGGTTATCGTACACAATCTTATTCGGGTCTTGCTCGTAATCGGCTATGATTTTATTTGAGAAATGGGTGTAAAACGCGGTGAGGTCGAGTCCGAAATACGTGCCACTGCCAAAGTATTTTTTATTCACGAAGTTCAGATTCCCATTCCAAGAGGTTTCGGGCTCGAGGTCCGAGAGGAATTCTACTTGCCTAGCGCCTGTTAAAGAGGCGTGATCTTCGGTGAAAACGTTTACCACGCGGTAACCATTGCCAACACTCATGCGGATAACCTGATTTTGGCTCTCACTGGTCCACTTGTAGTTCATTCGGGGCGTTACGATGTGTCTGTGCGCTGAATGATAGTCGTACCGCACGCCTAGCAGTACTTTGTTTTGGTCGTTGAGGTATATCTCGTCTTGCAAAAATATGCCGGGTAAATGAGTGAGGGCCGGTTGGTTCATGGTGCCACCAGCGGTGTCGATGTCAATGGTTGCATACGTATTGTCGTCGTAATACACGTATCGATAACTGCCTCCCAAAAGCAAGTCGTTGTTTTTCAGTTCTTTATTCCATGTCAGTTGTCCGAAAGCTATGTATTGCTGCGCCGCAAACGGCAAATTCCCATAATAGCTGTCTTGAAGGTGTCCGTTGGCGCTAAACTGCACCATCACCCGCTCATCAAATGGCAGTTGATACGCGCCAAACACTTCCCACCGTTTGGTGTAGATGCTTTCACCATAAACCGAACTGCCTCCACGGTCGGCAGTTGTCCAATCCATTTCTCCTCCCCACCGATCTTCAGTAAAATAGCGCACTGCCAACGATAGCTCACGTTGGTCGTATCGGTTCAATTTCCATTTATTGAAGATGGAAAGTCTTTTTTGGAGGGTCAAATCGGTAAATCCGTCGTTGTTTCGATCTGTAGGTAAGGAGTAGTCGAAACCATTGATACCCAAAAAGGTGTCCATTTTTTTGATGCTGAATTTACCGGCAATGTCGGCGTTGATCTCGCCCCAAGAAGTAGCAAAGACATCTGCGCTGAACAGCGGGGCGTTTTGGTGCTTTTTGGTGATGATGTTGATCAATCCGCCCACCGCTTCACTGCCATAAAGGGTAGAGGCAGGTCCTTTCACAATTTCAACGCGTTCGATCAGTGATTGCGGAATGCCCGATAACCCGTACACTGTGGAAAGACCGCTGACCAATGGCATGCCGTCTATGAGCACCATCGTATAGGGCCCCTCCAATCCGTTGATGTGAATGTCGCCGGTGTTGCAAACGTTGCAGTTGATTTGAGGTCGGACGCCAGTGACATTCTGCATCGACTCAAAGACGGTGGCTGAGGGGTTCGATTTAAAGAATTCGGCGGTGTAGACTTCAACGGGCACTGGACTGTCGAGCTTCGACATTTCTTTCATCGTGCCAGATATCACGACTTCTTCGAGTTGGGTGGTGATCTCCTTCAATTCAATGATCAAGCTGTGCAAGCTGCCATCGACAGAAATTTTGCGAGTCGCAGTCTCATATCCAATCATCGAAACCACCAATTTGTGCGTCCCTAGTGGGATGTCGGTGAATTCAAAATGTCCGTGCTCGTTGGTTGATACCCCTTTTTGCAGACTTTCGATGTATACATTCGCAAAGGCCACCGGTTGTTTGTTGCACGTTACATCGCCTGTTATCCGCCCATCTTGGGCGTTCAGCCCAAAACTTGAAAACAGGAAAAGCATGGCAATGAGCCGACCAAAAAAGTGCAAGTAAGTCATAGGGAATGTTTAAAATACATTCGCAAAAGTATAAAGTTAGAGAAGTAAAACAAAATAATTTTTGTATTATTCTAACTTGGATTAGGCATATTGCATTCAAAGTGTAATTTTGGGAAATGAATTCTCTGGTAGAAGAAAACTATTTGAAGGCCTTGTTCAACTTGTCGATAGAGAGCGGACAGGTCAACGTCAACGATCTTTCGCAGCGATTGGATATCAAGATGCCAACCGTAACCAGCATGATGAAGAAGTTGGCGGGAAAGGGATTGGTGCACTATGAGAGTTATAAGCCATTGCGACTTACCGAGCAAGGGAAGATTGAAGCTGCTTTGATCATCCGCAAGCACCGATTAACGGAGATGTTTTTGGTTGAGAAGATGGGTTTTGGATGGGAGCAGGTGCATGACATCGCCGAGCAGATCGAGCACATCCATTCAGATTTGTTTTTTGCGAAGATGGATGAGCTGTTGGGATTTCCGAAGTCTGACCCGCATGGTTCTCCCATTCCTGATCGCAATGGAAACGTGACCTGGAAGGAATTCAAGAAGTTAAGCGATTGCAAGGCTGGCGATCGTGTTCGCCTCGAAGCAGTCATCAACACCTCCGAAGAGTTTTTGAAGTTTTTGAATAACCGAGCGTTGAGTTTAGGCCTCGAAGTACTGGTAGTGTCAGTAGAGCCTTTCGACCGTTCCATGGTGGTCAAATACGCGAAGCGCACCGCCGAAACCCTCAGTCACACAGTCTGTGAACGTCTACTGGTGGTCGAAAAAGCTTAGTGATTGTCGGATTAAGTTTGCTTCACCCACGAAGGATCTTCTCCATCTTTTTCCCTTTCGCCAACTCGTCGATCAACTTATCCATATACCTGATTTTTTGCGTCAACGGATTGTCGATTTCTTCTACGCGGTACCCGCAGATGACCCCTGTGATGAGGTGGGCATTCGGATTCAGACGAGCACGCTCGAAAAACTCTTCCATCGTAACTTTCTCATCTATCAACGATTGGATGGTGGTGGCATCAAATCCGGTGAGCCATTGCATCACCTCATGCAATTCAGCTTCCGTGCGGCCTTTCTTTTCTACTTTGACAACATAATAAGGATAAACAGTAGCAAAAATGATTTTCGCGATGCGGATGTTGTGCTCTTCAGTAACTTTCATGTCGTTTGGTTTGTACTGGCCTTCAACTCGTTGGTTGAATGACAGTTACAATGAATTTTGAAGTCAATCGCTAACAACGACATGCAACAATTCGGATGCCGCACCATCACTATCGGTCACCAACAAAAGTTGCAATGAACGGTCTGCATTTCGGTTTATTACTTCTACAGATTCGACTTTGACGGTGAGTGGTTGGTTGTTGTCTTTCAAGATTCGACAATCGGGCGCGTAATGTTCTCGAATGTCGCTGACATTCAACAGTCCTACAAAACTACCAAGGATGGCGCCATCGTCGATGGGGTTGGGATTGTCTTCTACAGAAGCTGTAAAAACAATGGTCGATTCGTTGGGAACGGCACTAGCACCCGAAATCTTTGCTTGCACGCCGTTCATGGTTGGTAGCGACAACCGACAATGGTGGAACGAGGGTATGGGACCTGCGTTTTCAATGTATTCTAAAAATTGACTGATCAGAAGTTCGAAAACCCTGTTTTCTTCTCGGTTGAACAGGAACAACCGATTCTCAATTGCGGCAGCTGCTTCGATGTTCAAGGTATCTGGAGTTAACGCTGTTGACGCAATTATCTCCGCATAAAAGTCTGTCAACGAGAACTTCTGAATGTCGCGCGATTCTACTTCCACCATCATCAGCAAATCCCTTTCTGGCGATTTCGAGCCGGAGCCAAAAATGAGAAGTTGTTTTTTACCATTGCGCTCAACGACCGTCATGGCTTCGAAATCTGGTTTCCTTTTTTTCGGTATTGTGATGTCGTAAACGTCCAACGGCAACCGAATGCGCTCTTGAATCTGATAATCGGCAGTCAATGCAAATAGAAACGGTGAGTTGTCGCCAATAACAAACAACTGATCGTTGACCTTTGCAATTCCGCTAGCTGAAGGGACATCAACCAATTCTAGATGTTCTATGATTTTTAGTGTCATCGAATTAGAAAGGTGCAAGTAGATAAGTGGTTGTATTTAGCTTCAACCAGAGCAAACATACTTCATATCGGTTGAAAGACCGCGATTTGTTTCTATGGTGCAGGAGAACTTATCTACCTGTACATTCAGTTATTCCTCATCTGACTCGCTACCAATTTTAAGGCGCAGCAACAGTTGAACGGAATACGCATTCAAAGGATCAACAATGGTTGTCTTCAATGGTCTCACATTTCGGTAGCTACCCCCAACCCCTAAACTTATGTTTTTGAATACATTGATAAGACCTACGGCTCCAATTGATGTCACCATAAACTCATCGCTTATTGTGCCTATATAAATATTGCCATCTATGTTGTTCACGTATTGGTAGGTTGCACCACCAAAACCGATAGTGAGTGGAAAAGATAGATTGAAGAGTCCTTTATTTGAAGTGGTCGGGATTGTTTGGACAAGATCTTATATACAAATATAACAGTTAAAACCATAGTAATGAGGGGGTTTGGGGGAGACTCATAACTTAGTGTTTTTGTTCATTTCTAGGCTGCTTGTTTGTAAACCTTAGCT
>WGNM01000026.1 GCA_016124575.1 Cryomorphaceae bacterium | reverse complement strand
GGTGTTCTTGCACATGTTTTTAGCTTATGTTACTTCAAACATACTGGCTAGAAACACTGCTCCGACAACGACTTTGTGGGTGCTAACTAAAACTTTGTGGATGCCGTTTTTCGGGGTCAGGAAGCTTTGCGGATAATCAAATTGAGTTTGAAATCGCCTCCATTCAGATCGATATACGATAGACATAGACTATCCTTTCCACTAAAGTGTAAATTCGAATCGAGATCAATAAACGACCGCTGATACAAGATATGGACATCTGCATAATACTCTGGATCAAGCGCGTGATGTCCGTTTGGAGTTATTCGCGTAAACTGGGTTCCATCCATTTTGCTTAAATAAACCGAATGGCTATCGTTGAAATCTACTTTACCGTTTTTATTGGAGTCGTACTCCAGGGCACTGTACATCATAACGGCATCCTGAGAATTTCCTGTCCGATGCAGTTTCTCAAAACCAGAGAACAACATTTTCCGATTCGTGAGGTCGCGCATTTGCAATGAGTCTTTATGCTGAAAAGCGAGATTGGAGATCAAACTGTTGTACCGTTCGCTGTCGTAACTATAGCTAGATCCAACTTTCAACCACGATCTTCCTGTTTTATCTAACTCAGCATATTCACCAAAATGGATGAAATAGTCACTAGAATCTGGAAGCACGGGGAATTGTGGCTGAAAAACCTTATTGGTATCAGCAAATGTTGTTTCGATGGCCAATGAATCGAGGTTTACCAGTGGCGAGTCTGCATGGTGATGAGGAGTTGGGTTGCATGCGAACAAGACAATGGGAATGAAAAGTAGGATTCTCATATGGGTGAACTTTATCCGCTGAAATTAAAGCCAATACACCTTACTTTTCGTCAATAGACGTTAAAGTATTTACATTTGAATGGGCGAGGATGTGCTGGCTCTAGAGCATAAAAACCAGACAGCTCCAATCGTTACGCGCGTTGGATTTCAGATGTTTTAAGCCCAAGGATTCTGCCTTCGAAATCAATATTTCACGGTCTGAAATGAAGAACCCGCTGAGCAGCAAATACGCATTGGGGTTCATGGCAGCCACATAAATATGCATGTCGGCTGTCAACACATTTCTATTGATATTGGCCAAAACAATATCGTAGTTCGCTTTTATTGCTGAAGCATCGCCCTGTATCGGGCGGATGATGGAGCATGCGTTCAAATCCATGTTCTCTTGGCAGTTTTCTGTCGACCAATCATCGATGTCGATAGCATCAATTTTGATGGCTCCCATTTTTTCGGCAAGAATGGCCAAGACGCCGGTACCGCTACCCATATCGAGGACGTGCTTGGTGTTGAAATTTAGCAATAACATCTCATTTAACATCAACCATGTGGTGTCGTGATGTCCCGTACCAAAACTCATTTTCGGTTGAATAATCAAATCCATCTCACATCCTGTTGCTGCATGAAACGGCGCTTTCACTCCGAGTTTTTCTGAAACGATGATGGGTTGAAATGCGGCTTCCCATGCGGCATTCCAGTTTTCACGTTCAATGACCTGCAACTCGAATGTCACCTCTACCCCTTCCATTGCATTCACCATGTACCCTTCAAGACTGAACGCCGCGATTTCTTCGGGAAAATATGCGATTAAACCTGTCTCAGTTTCCACAAAGCTCTCGGCATTGGTGTCAGAAAGTTCTGCCAAGAGTATGTCGCGTGCAGGTAGCAGCGGATCTACGGTGAAGGTTATAGACGTATAATTCATAATGCGTCGATGATAGCCAGGAAATCATTCGCTTTTAGTGAAGCGCCGCCAATAAGTCCACCATCGACATCCGCGCCAGCGAACAACTCTGCCGCATTATCGGGTTTGCAACTGCCTCCGTACAATATGCTTATTTCATCTGCTTTAACGCTGTAGCGCTCTCGCAACCATGAACGGATTGCGGCGTGCATTTCTTGTGCTTGCTCTGCAGTTGCTGTCCTCCCTGTCCCAATGGCCCAAACAGGCTCATAAGCTATAATAACAGCTTCTATTTCATTGATTTCGACATGATTAAGGACGGCAATTTCTAGTTGATTCTTAACAACATCCAAATACTTTCCACTCTCGCGCTCTTCGAGCAATTCACCTATACATACGATTGGGGTAACATCAGCTTTCAATGCCTGACGCACTTTTTGAGCAACCACTTCATTGGTTTCATTGTAGTATTGTCGACGTTCAGAATGTCCTAGAATGGTGTACATCACCCCTATGCTCTTCAACATTTCTGGTGTTTGCTCTCCTGTGAAGGCACCAAAACCTGTTGCGCTGCTATTTTGAGCAGCCACAGCTATCTGTGAATCCACTTCCGCTACAGTTAGTCCTAAAAATGGAGCTGGCGGCGCAATGATGCACCATCCGGCGAGTGAGCCGCGCTGTTCAACACCTCGGTTGAGTTCTTGAATCAGTTCAGAAGCATCTTGCCAAAGGAGATTGCTTTTCCAGTTTCCGGCAACTATTTTACGTCTCATGTGAATTTGTTAAGACGCGAAATTACGGAAACTGCGGTTAGTTATCGAATGACTTGCACCGAACCACTGAAAGATTGAATGTCGGGGCCCAATCCTCTGGCTTTCATTTGCCAGACATATACATCGGTGCCGACAAAATAATCACCGCCTATCATGTTCGCTATCCACGCTTCGTCGGGATTCGTAGAGGCAAAAACGAGCTGTCCCCAGCGGTCGTAAATCTTAATTTCGTATTCCAACGGTGTATAGGAGAAAACTGGCTTGAAAAATTCATTGAGGCCATCGCCATCGGGCGTTATTGCATTTGGAACGTAGACAAAAAATGCATCGCGGACATCCACATACGCATCGGCGAAGCGGATGCAGCCAAATTGGTCGTATCCAAACAATGTGACGTAATAAAGCCCCGCTACCTCTGGTAATATGGCCTGCCACATTGGTTCATTTGAGGTCATCCCGATGGGTTCAATGACCCATTGAATGCTGTCGGCACCAGTTACGATGCTGTTTAACATTATCTCTGTATTTTGGATATCGGTTACCCACGGGTTGGCTTGAAAATCGACATCTAATGAAGAAAGCAGCACGACATCAACATCATAATCGGCGGCGCAATCGGCAGAGAATTGGACAAAAGGTGCGTATGATCCCGCACATACACCACTGAAAACCAATTCGGTACCCGATAATGTTTCACCGTTCATGGTAGCAGTAATGTCGCCAACCAAACTTTGTAAAACCACTTCCCCATCGCAAATGCCTGCACAGTTTTGATCGGTGACGAAGATTTCGAGGTTTGGTGGAAAGTTGAAGGTTACGCTTACGACATCTGAAATGGAACAACCATTTTGAGAGACTGTAGCAACCAGATCGTAAGTTCCTGGATTGGTTGCTTGAACAACGGAATTACCCGATGTTGGAGATAAAAAAGTAAGGTCGGCTTGGTTTTGCCATTGCAACGAACCGCCAGCAAACGTTGCCTCAAGTTGCGTGTTCATATCGCACAAAACTTGATCCGGACCTGCTTCTAATTCCAGCGGAATATCTGCGATTACTACATCAAAATCTTGCTCGCAACCACTCACTTGATTTATGAGGGTCAGGGTGTAGTTTCCGTCGGATAGCGTGTTGTCCGAAAAGCCATCGCATGCAGCACCAGCCACCACGGCTCCGTTAAGTTCGAATGAATAGCATGGATTTCCGGCAGGGATAACAACCGAAACGCCGCCGTTTTCTCCTACACATGATGGGGAGGTTGTGACGACAGGTACTACTGAACCTGCGAGATCGACATTGTAAGAAAATTCGATGGGGTTGCCGCAGATATCGGTGATGTCACCAGAAAAAGTGAACGTGCCTGTGCCTTGCTGAGCTGAGAGGTTTTCTACGGTTACCTCGAAGGTGTTTGAATAGAGCGTTGACGATGGAGATACATCGGTTACAGTCAAATCATTGCCTCCAATAGAGAACGTGATGTTAGCAGGCACTAGTCCGGCAGAAAAAACCGATTCTGTAAGTTCGAAAATGATGCTTGTTTGATCACATCCCAATGCATAGCTCGACACGGCTGGAGGAACCACATCAAAAATGGATACCTGACTGTTTGTGAAATCCAAGTCGTAACCATTCAAAGTTGAACTATAATTCATGATTACCAATGCGAAAACTTGACCTTGCACCACTTGTAAGTCTTGATTGAAAATGGGACCGTTGAGGTTACCAGGTCCGTTGCTATTGCCTGCACCCCCCATAGCAGTGCTAATGCCTGTTGCTCCTTGAACGCCCGAGTTAAGTCCGTAAGAATTGCAACTCACTTCAGGTGAAGCACCTGTGCCAATTCCGGCGCAGCCGTTATCTGTAATATTGTAGACCGACCAATCGTAATCATCGTTTAGGTTATTCGGTTCTAGAATAAAGCCAAAGCTACCGTCTTCTTGTGCGGTGAAAACATACCACGCGCTGTTAAATTCTCCAGAAGTCTGGCATGATCCAGGTGCCACTTCAAATACATTCCCTGTTCCCGCTGGAGAGTTCGATTCTGTATATACACCTGAACACACCGATATTGCGGTATTGCAGTCGCTATTTTGAGCGAAGGCAAGACTGGTGCTGAATATGAAGAAAAGTAGAATCGTTTTTTTCATTGTGAATATGAAGATACGAATGTAACGCAATCGACAAAACCTTAACGTATACAAGATAATCATTCATCGACAACCTTGCGTTGATTAAAGAAATGACGAACTTTCGCCTGCAACAGTTGCATTGCACATAAACTATCATGTACGCCGAACCACTCGAGATACTTCGCCAGTTTTGGGGATACCCTGCTTTTCGCTCACAGCAGGAAGATATTGTGCGTTCTGTTTTATTGCACAACGATACCTTGGCCCTCATGCCAACCGGCGGTGGTAAATCGCTGTGCTTTCAGGTTCCAGCTCTTTGTATGCCAGGCATTTGCATCGTCGTTTCCCCGCTTGTCGCTTTGATGAAAGATCAGGTTGACCGCTTGCGAAGTTTGGATATCAAGGCTCATCTGATTACCAGTTCACTCTCTTACAAAGAGGCTGATCATATTTTAGACTCGTGCGTGCATGGACCAATAAAGTTCTTGTATGTCTCGCCGGAGCGGTTACAAAACGAGTTGTTCATCGAGCGCTTTAAGCGCATGAATGTCAACTTGATAGCCATAGACGAGGCGCATTGTATTTCGCAATGGGGACATGATTTCAGACCTGCGTACCGCAAGATTAGCGAACTGAGGCAATGGCATCCGAAAGTGAAGATGATTGCTGTAACGGCATCGGCTACGCCGCAAGTAGCGGCAGATATCACTGCGCAACTGGGAATGAAAGATCCTTCGGTTTTTGCATTGCCCATGGTACGTAGCAACCTGCACTATATGGTAGCTGAAGAAGCCGATCCCCTCGCCCGACTTGTCCGCATTTGCAAAAAAGTACAAGGCTCAGGCATTGTATATGCAGGCACGCGAAAAGGTGTGCGACATACTGCCGAATATTTGCAGAGTTATGGCATCGATGCACGCTATTATCATGCGGGTTTAAGTGTGGCAGACAAAGAGAGCATACAACAGCAGTGGACAGTGGGAAAGATCCCGATCATTTGCGCCACCAATGCCTTCGGAATGGGAATCGATAAATCGGATGTCCGTTTTGTCGTTCACACCTCCCCTCCCGACAACCTCGAAAACTACGTCCAAGAAGCTGGCCGTGCCGGCCGTGACGGCAATGAAGCGTGGGCGGTGCTCTTGTGGAATAAAAGTCAAATTGAAGGTTACGACCAACAGATTGATAAACGATTCCCCGAGAAAGATCAAGTTCGGCTCACCTATTTGAATTTATGCAATGCTTATGACATCGCCTTTGGCAGCGGTCAAGACGTTAGTTTTCCGTTCGATTTGCAAAGTTTTTCGAAGACATATAACAGGAAAGCACATGAACTGTATTACGACTTGGAGATACTTGAATTATCAGGTGTAATAGCGTTTAGTGAAGGAGCCATGTTGCCCAGCAAAGTCATGTTCCTCATGCAATCGCAGACGTTGTATGATTTTCAAGTCCGCAACACCAAATACGATGCGTTTATAAGGCTCTTGCTGCGGACGTATGGCGGACTATTCGAAACATATGGCCGGATAGATATTTACCAATTGAGCAAAGCCACAGGGTGGACAGCAGCGCAGGTAGAGCGCACATTGCAGCAGTTGGATGAAATGGAAGTGCTATCATACCAACCCCGATCAGTGCATCCTACCCTCACCTTTTTAATTGCCCGCCAAGATCACAAGAATCTCATCATACCATCTGAGGCATATTCGCAGCGAAAAGAACGCATCAAAGAACGCTGGCATGGCATGCAAGGATACCTCGATAGCGCATGCCGAGAACAATATATTGCACATTATTTTGGTGATGAAGAAGCGCAAAAATGCGGACGTTGCGACAAGTGCAAAGAAGGAAATAAACGCAAAAACAACCTTAGAACAAACTTGCTCAACATCCTCGCCGCTGGCGAGCACACATTGGCAGATGTAGCCGATAATTTCTCAGGAGAAGAAAAAACGAAAGCCTTGGAAATGTTGACAGAGATGATTGAAGAAGGACAAGTTTCGAGGAATGAAGACGGAATGCTGCTGCTGATTCGCGAATCGTAATAACTTTGCGCCATGATTAAAGGCGATATCATTCTAAAAGCGCGAAAAGAGCAATCGTTGCTGCGTTTTCATCCATGGGTTTTTAGCGGAGCTATTGGCGGACAGGTGAACTTTCAAGAAGGTGATTTTGTGAGGGTTGTGGCTGCTAGCGGACAAATATTGGGTTATGGACATTTCACACCCAACACCTCAATTGCCGTGCGACTGACGCATTTTGGCAATGAAGAACCCAGTGAAAACTGGATCAGAGAACGGTTGCAAAGTGCCTATGATTTGCGAGAGCAGATAGGCTTGGCAGACAATCCAAACACCAACACGTACCGACTTGTGCATGCTGAAGGCGATCTCTTGCCAGGATTGATTATTGACCATTACGACGGCGTTTTTGTGATTCAAGCCCACTCGTCGGGCATGTATCAGCTCAGACATAAAATAAGCGAAGCCCTTCAAGAAATATATGGAAATCGCTGCAAGGCCGTCTTTGACAAAAGTGCTGAAACCCTCGCCAAATCAAAGCTGGTTGCCGAAAATGGTTATCTTTTTGGTTCGTCGCCAGAAACGCATCAAGCCAAAGAAAACGGTTTGGAGTTTCGGATAGATTGGGAAGGCGGACAGAAAACAGGATTCTTCATCGATCAACGTGAAAGCAGAAAGCTTTTGGGCGAGATGTCGAAGGGGAAAAGTGTTTTGAACACGTTCTCTTACACTGGAGGTTTCTCTTTATATGCCCTTCAATCTGGCGCTACCAAAGTGCACAGCTTGGATAGTTCAGCACGTGCATTGGAAATCGCAAATGAAAATGCTGCGTTAAATGGATATTCAGACCGACATGACATTATTCAAGCCGACGCTGTGCAATACCTGAAAAATCTGGGTGAAGAATACGATATCATCGTCCTCGACCCTCCCGCTTTTGCCAAACATTTGAGTGCCCGACACCAGGCTGTTCAAGGCTACAAGCGCATCAACAGTCTCGCCATGCGGCAGATGAAACCAGGCGGTTTGCTGTTTACATTCTCTTGCTCGCAAGCCGTAGACAAACAACTGTTCAACAGCACGATTGTAGCTGCAGCCATTGAAGCCGGAAGAAAAGTGCGTATTTTACATCAACTGCACCAACCAGCAGATCACCCTGTAAGTGCTTTTCACCCAGAGGGAGAATATCTGAAAGGTCTGGTTGTGCGGGTAGATTAGAAACGATGATACTAGAAACAGAACGACTGATACTCAGGGAATTTGAGTTGGATGACGACAAAGACATGTTCGCTTTGAACCAAGACTTTGAGGTGATTCGGTACACAGGAGATGGTCCCTTCGAATCGGTAGCCGCCACACGTGCATTTTTAGAGAACTATTCAGACTACAAACGAAACGGCTTTGGACGTTGGGTCGTTATCCGCAAAGAAGACGGTAAAACCCTTGGCTGGTGTGGATTGAAAAGACACGACGACGGCATGGTAGATCTTGGCTATCGCTTTTTTAGAGATGAATGGGGAAAAGGATATGCCACTGAATCGGCCTTGGGATGTCTGAAATACGGTTTCGAAACGTTACTACTCCCTCAAATCATCGCACGCGTTGACCCCGAAAACAAAGCATCAATAAATGTGATCGAAAAACTCGGCTTCACCTTTTGGAAAACCGACGTATGTCACGGTGTAGCTGATGCCCGCATCTACCTTTTGAAACAAGAGGAATTCTCGATTTTATAGCCCTACACCGCAATCTTATCCTCGTCTGAAACAATGAATTGTGCCTTAATTCACAAATGACGATTGACTCGCGAACCAAGACTGAAAAGCAGATAGTTTATTTCCATTGCACATCGGATGCATGAGGTTTTGTTTATCCTTAACATGTAAAAGTCCGAGTTTGTGCATAACCTCGTGTGGCAGACATTTCCTGTGATTCCAAGTAATTTGTAGGTAATCTGTGAATGGACCTAGTCCGCAGCCTGTAAACCCATCCCCAAAATCTTCAACAACGACTGCGCACAGTGAGCGTTTTTGAAATCCTTTGCGCATTGTATACATCTGCGCATCATAGTACGAGCCAGTCCTCCACAAATCGTGCAGCCAACCTTTAAAATTGCAAAATGGCTTTTCTGCGCTGGATCGAATGTTTGAGGCAAATACCAATTCGCCGAGTTCCAACTGGATAACGGAACCATGTGAAAGCGTATGATTCGCTTCTGCGATCAGTGAAGAAAAAATGCTTTTATCTGTCTGTTGTAGTTTATTGTTTACAATCAGAAAATGGACAACTACCACCTTCTTTTTGCGTTTTATAAACCACGTCAGCAGGCGATAAAACCGGACAAAGACATCGTACATCAATCCGAGGAATTGATTGCATAGACGTCCGACAATGGGAATGCTGAAAAAATTCACATCAAGGAGCCAAACGTTCGATGTACCAATCAGCATCGGCATCAACGCGGTAAGAAAGACGATCATGCAGTCGGCCGGTGCGGCCTTGCCAGAACTCAAAATAGATTGGAAACACCGTGTATCCTCCCCAAAAAGGAGGACGAGGCACGTCAACACCTTCAAATCGTGCTTCCATTTCTTTTGTCCGCTTTTCCAGCACCTCCCTGCTTGCGATGATCATGCTTTGTTCACTCACCCACGCACCGATTTGGCTTTCGCGCGGGCGCGTGGCAAAGTACGCATCACTCACAGCATCATCTACCTTTCTAGCTTCCCCGCGAATGCGCACTTGACGTTCCAGATCAGACCAAAAGAAGTTCACCCCTATTTTTGGATTGTCGGCAATCTCCTTTCCTTTTATCGATTGGTAGTTGGTGTAGAATACGATGCCACGGCGAGACAGGTCTCTGAGCAGCACCACCCGCGTGTTAGGAAAACCATTGTCGTCGACAGTAGATAGCGTCATGGCATTGTAGTTATCTGGATCCACCTTTTTGGCATCTTCTAACCAATGTTCCAATTGCGCAAACGGATTTTCGTGAGCGTCTGTTTCCAGAAGCTGCTGCATGCTGTAGTCTTTTCGTACTAATCCGAGGTCTTTCATAGCGAGGGTATTGTTGGTGCAAGATAGTTAAGAGCGGTGGAGGAAAAATTGAGTTTGGTCAATTTAACAGCAAACATGCGTTTGAGTTTTCCGCTTTTGTACATTTTTCATTCATCTTTTTGAAAAAACTCGCATGTAGTTCGATTTATTTCCACTTTTTGGCTTTAAAATGTGCATTTACAAAGTTTTCGTCGGCACACACAAAGTGTCTATTGACACGTATTTTCAGACCTACTAACTTTGTACCGTGCCGGTTTGGAAGGCGGGGGCGGGCGGGACCCGCAAGGGGCTATAGTTTGAATGTGACCCGTCCTATAATAATGACCCGTCCTAAAATAATGACCGTTCCTAAAATAAGTTTACAGATTATTGCCTTTGTACTTCCATGTTTTTACATGGTTGATGTAGGTCCTGTGCTTTGCGTGAAATGGACTTCAAAGCCAATTGACCAACGAAACCGGCACGACATTATCAAAAGGCTTTTTTTAATGTTCAGCCGCTAGCATTCATTTTCCAAATTTCACAAATCTATCTTCTTCAAATCTGTACAAACCGAAATTACGTGTCGTAAGCCATATCCCGCCTTGGCGGTCTTTGTAAAATGAAAACGTTAAAACGGTTTCTTCACCTTCCTTTAAAGAATATTGAATCAATTCATCGCCGCTTTTACGATACACTCCTTCATCATAAGCCGCCATCCAAAGATCTCCGCTGTTATCTTCAACCATTGAAAAGAAGTATGGATAATGAATTTCCCTATCAGACTTTTGAATTCCTATTCCATCCGTTTTGGTGTAATTAATCTTCACTTCCCCAGTCGCATCTTCTGTTTGACTTAAAATCTGAAACCGATAACGGGAGTTGCAAAGCCAAAAGTCGCCATGTGAATCTTCAAAAATCGATCGTATTCCGAAGTCTCCTCCTTCAGGTGTATGCGTCAGATGATCTTCATAAAGCCCTCCTACTGTGCTGCCATCGAACCTAAAAGCACCCATTGAGGCTGTCCCAAACCATATATTGTTTTTAGAATCTTTGAAGTGGTGATATACACCATACGGACTATAACCAGCGTTCGGGTATAATTTGAAGAATTCAATCTCTTGACTGGATTTCGGAAATTTCAAACGGTACAATGTGTCCCCATGACTGCGGTATGGTCCTTTGTTGTCGTAACCTATTTGGAACCACATATCGTTTTCATCCAGTTTCCAATCAGCCTCAAATCCTTCTTTGATCACTAGCTTTTGAAATATCTTTCCGTCAAACTTGGTCACTCCTTGGTCTGATTCAAAGTACAAGTTTCCAGCATTGTCTTCTTGAATGGAACTGATCTGATTCGAATGCAATCCACTTTTCACTGAAAATTTTACGATTTCTTCTCCTACGCTCTTAAACACGCCACTGTCGCTCATGAACCAATAGGCGTTGTTGCTGTCTTGAAATACGCTTTGAGCAGGAGCATCCATCTGATCAACCGGATCTCCCAAATGGATTTCTGTGATTTGATTTTGAGAAATCGATTTGCTATCGCAGCCAAACCAAACTACCCCGAAAATCAATAATATAACAACGCTAACTCTTTTCATAAGGTTCACTTCTTGGTTATCTATGCTGCATAGCACCAGTATTTCTGAGTGTTACGAAGTCGAAGTTACGTAATTTAGAGTTTGGCATTTTTCTATACTATAAACGTATAAGCATGGAGCGAATGAGCATCGTTTGGGCAGACTACTCAAACCAAGTCGCTTGATAATGGTAGGGATACATTAGATCATCTGATGAATCTGCGTAAAAAGAGGAAAACTTCATAAATCAACAATCCTACTTCTATGCTCTTTTTGCTGAGGTTTGTGTAATTTCATCCCATGACCAGCAATTATAAGACGAACAACGTTTACATTCCAAGCGGACAATTGTTAGCGCTCCATTTGTGGACGTTGCCCAACCCCCGAGGATGGGTGCTCATTATTCATGGCATGGCTGAACACGGTGGACGTTACCATGCCATTGCCGAAAAGTTGAATACCGGCGGATGGAATGTGTGTGCGCCGGACCTGCGTGGACATGGAATCACGAGCAGAAACAATGGTAAAAGGGGATTTTTTGCAAACAAAGATGGATGGCAAAAGTGTGTTTCAGACATGGAGTCTGTTGTGCAAGAGCTCAACCTGGAGGTACAAGTGATTCCGGTCGTCATCTTGGGGCATTCTATGGGAGCACAAATTGCCTATCAAATGATCACTCGTCGCATTGTGACCATTGATGGTGCCATATTATCCGCTTTAGCGCCTCACCCCGGCCCAATATTAAAACTGGGCATTGGCATAGCATGGCTAGAAGGTCTGCTTTTCGGGAAAACCACGCGCAGCCACCTGCTCAATGCGATGACGTTCGGTAGGTTTAATGCTAAAATCAAAGGTCCACGGACGAAGTTTGATTGGCTGTCACGCGACCAAAAAGAGGTAGACAAATACATCGAAGACCCCGATTGTGGTGAGGTGTTTCGAAATCGCTTCTTCTTCGATTTATATTCGATGGTTGATGACCTTGAAAAGAATGAAGCAAACCATGTCTTTGACAAAAACCTACGCCTCCTCCTTCTCGCAGGCTCGGATGACCCCGTGGTAATCGATGAGCAGAAATTTATTCAACTGGCTCAAAAAATAGCAAACAAGGTCGAAAATGCCGATATATACGTGGAACCAGGTGGAAGACATGAATTGCTCAACGATATTTGTCGCAATGAAATTGAAGACCGCATTGTTTTGTGGCTAGATGAAAATTTTAAGCGTGATGACTTCGCGTACATCTATGATCCCGCGTAAATTTCTTCTTCTCTGCTTCGCAGGATGTCTGAGTTGGCCCTCTCTCGCACAAGATCAACAACCTGGCTTGCTCTCGGGTTCTGCTGGTACTGGTATATTTTCAAATAACTATTTAAAACGGGTATCAAAGAAATTTCTGAATCCGAACATTTCTGTCGTCGACGATGATTATGTCCCTTTCCCCATTGTCTGGCAATCTCAAGTGAGTGTTCGCATTCATAAAGAAATAAGGGGAATAGGTGAATATACCTATGAAGTTATATCCTCAAGAAAACAACAACATGGGGCTCTAATCGGCGCGCAATACCTCTACCCTGTCTCCGATGTTTTCAGGGTTTATGGCTCGCTAGCATTCGGATTTCGCTTTCTACAAGCCGATAGAAATTCTGTCCATTTTGGATACTCTACAACAACTGCGGGGGTGCAATTCGGACGTCAGCTCTACATAGACCTGGGTCTTGGAGGTGGCATGAGTGGATTGTTGGCCCTCAAAATCGGCTGGTTAATGCCCGCTTTGAAGTCCAAGACAATCCAAAAATGAGTTGAGAACTTCCACCAGAAGGCCGTATCTTTATTCCGAAAATTTTGAAACATGAAGAAGCTTCTACTCGCACTTTTCTGCGCTCCTGCTCTATTCGCAACTGCTCAACCTACTTGGTCAGTTGGCACAACAACGCTTACAGAATACGATCTTGTAACTGGAATCCAAATCCCTTGGGAGATACTGTGGGGACAAGATGATTTCATCTGGGTTACCGAACGTCGTGGAAAGGTTTTGCGCGTAGATCCTGCCACAGGAAGCTATACAGAGGTGTTAAGTATGACTTCAACAATCCCAAACAACGGAAGCAGTGAGCCTGGTATGCTTGGAATGGTGCTACATCCTGATTTCATCACCAATCCTTACGTATACATTGTTTACAACTACGGTTCTGGTTTCAATGTCTCTGAGCGCCTTAGCCGCTTTGAATGGAATGGAACTTCTCTCGTTAACGAGGAAATCTTAATCAATAACATCCCGGGTGGTGGCATTCACAACGGATCGCGCTTGATGATCACTCCAGACAACAAAATATTGATGTCTACCGGTGACACCGGTGATGGCGGCGACTCTTCTCAAGACATTACAGCCCTCAATGGTAAAATCCTTCGAATTGATCTCGATGGTTCCATTCCTTCCGACAATCCTGACCCAAACTCGTATGTGTTTTCTTGGGGACATAGAAATGTACAGGGATTGTGTCAAGGCCCAAATGGTTTGGTGTACTCGAGTGAGCACGGACAAAATAGCAACGACGAGTTTAACATCATCGAAGAAAGCAGAAACTACGGTTGGCCATTTGTCGAAGGAGTTTGCAACACCCCGAACGAGATGACCTATTGCACCGATTTAAATGTGAAAGAGCCACTTAAAACATGGACGCCGTGCATCGCTGTTAATGGTATCGAATACTACAACCACCCTGCTATTCCTGAATGGCAAAACTCTGTTTTGATGGCAGTGCTTGGTGGACTTGGAGCAAATTATGAACGCTTGTCTGTATTGCACATGAGCACCGACGGACTCACCATTGAAAGCGAAGACCAATATTTCAGCGCCTTCAACCAACGCGTAAGAGATGTATGCGTAAACCCTTATACTGGAGCAGTTTATATCGCCTTAAACGGCACAAGCTATCCTGGTTCAGGACCGAATATCATCAAGGAATTCCGCAACATGGATTATGTTAGCGTACAAGACATCGCTGCACCTTCTCAGTTCATCAAACTGTACCCTAACCCGGTTAATGATATACTAAACATCCAATTCAGCGATAGCTTTTTGGGTACCAATTTTTACGTGATCTCTTTTACTGGTCAAGAAGTTGGACGTTATGTCATAAAAGACAACAATGTAAAACTTCCAGTTAGAGAATTGGCTGCTGGTAGCTACTACGTTACTAGCACCACAGAATTGGGAACCATTACACGCACTTTCGTTGTGAGATAATGCGTCATTGCGCTCTGCTTGTTCTTCTTAGCTGTTTTTCTTTTTCAGCAATCTGTCAGTCGCAACGGTGTAAATTGGTTGATGCTCAGTCGGGTGTGCCTATAAATGAAGCGCATATCCTTATCGACGCGCAACTGGTGGCCGTTTCAGATGTTATCGGTGAATTTGTTATCTCGAAGGCCGCAACCAAGCTTACGATCGAGCATCTGCAATACAGCACCGAAATTGTTTATGCGCCGAAAGGTGATGTATATATCATTGCGCTGAATCAAAACACAGTAGACATAAGCGGTGCAGCCATATCTGCTGGTATTCGGCAGGTGAATTACACCACAAACACATTGCCTGGCGCGGTAATCTCTCAAATCGACTTGAATAGAGATGATCGGTCGAGTTTGCAAAATGCCCTCAACACCATTCCAGGTGTGCAATACGATGCACGCGGACTAGGTGGGAGTCGCAGAATCAGCATCCGAGGTAGCTTTATCCGATCTCCTTTTGCTGTCAGGAACATCAAGATTTACTTGGATGACATGCCGCTTACCAGTCCAGACGGACAAGCCTCGCTTGAAATATTAGATCCCGCAGATCTCTATGCTATTGAAGTGATCAAAGGTCCTGCTGCAAACGCTTTCGGTGCTGGAAATGGAGGTGTTCTTATTGCATCTACGGCGTTGCCGATGATAGGAAAACCAAGCTTTTCAACTGAAACCACTGTTGGATCATACGGCTACTTCCGTTCTGCAGCCAACGTAACAGGAGGCAATGACCGTGTTCAAGTTCGATTCTCGAACATCTACCAGCAAACCGATGGCTACAGAGATCAAGAGTCCAATTTCAAATCGCAACAATTGCTAAAAGTTGGATTCAAGGTCAGTGAACGATTGCAGTATGACCTGATTAGCTCGTACTACAATGGCGCCTGGGATTTGCCTGGAGCTGTAAGCAACTACGACGAGCCGACATCCTCGCCAGAGTATACCATAATAAATGATACCCATGTTGAGCGCAAACGATCTCAAACTGGTTTCCGACAGCTGTTTGCCTCAAGGTTTGTAAAGAATTCTACCACTCTCTACTACACAAATACATCGAAGATCAATCCATTCGGCACTAGTCCATTCTTCAACGGGTACAAAAATGAAAAAGCGTCTGGCGGGGGCATGCGGACAAGGTTCGACATACAGATTTACGATCAAAAAGATATTAAACTTGACTTGCAAGTAACAGGCGAATACAACGGAGAAGAAAACTTATTGGATGAATTTGAGTTGATCAATGGCAGCGCGGGAGAAATAAAATATAGCAATATCACGTATTCTGATGAATGGTTGACTGGCCTATCAGCCAATGTTGATTTTCGGAATCGGCTGTTTGTAGAAGTTTCATCAACGTATGCCGGACGAGGTTTAAGCAGTCGAAACAAATTCAAGCTTACCGACCTTACCATTCCAATTAGTGTAGACCGCACCTTTATAGCCTTTCTTCCTCGCGCAGGTGTCAGCGTTAGATACTTCAATGAGCATTACCTTTTTGGCTCCATAGCAAGTGGATTTAGTCCGCCCTCGTTGCTCGAAGTCATCGACCCGAGCACAGGCGTAATTTCCGAAACTGTTGAGGCCGAAGATGCCTTGAGTATGGAGGCGGGAATAAAAGGAAGCAATGCATTTTTTGGATATCAATTCAGCGTTTACTCGCAAAAACTCACCAATGCAATTGTCCCATTTACAGATTCGCTGGGTGTGGTCACCTTCGGAAATGCCAATGGAATCATACAACAAGGTGTTGAAGGATCTTTCAAATTCTCTTTGCTTTCAAAGCCACGTGGCGTGGTGAGAATCATACAATCCGCAGCATCGGGAGCTCTTCAGAAATTCGCTTACAACCGTCCGAACGACGTTATCAACGAAAACCGACTACCAGGAGTCCCATTTGCAACAGGTTCTTTTACCATGGATGTTACCTTCGGATTGGGGTTCAGTCTGCGTGTGCAAGAACTGTATTCCGATCGCATGCCCGTAAACGATGCGAACAGTGTTTTTACGAATCCTTACCATCTGTTGAACCTGCGTGCGCAGTTTGACGCAGGCTTCTTATTGCCAGAAAGCTGGACAGTTCAGGTGTTTGGAGGGGTTCAAAACATTTTGAATAGCGAGTATTCTTCGTTTGTTTCGGTAAATGGCGCTTTTGGCAGGTACTACAACCCTGCCCCAACTACGAATGGCTATGTAGGTTTGAATGTTGGTTATCGCTTTCAGTGATTATCTGATCATTGCCAGAAACTCGTCCTCAGAAATAATCGGCACCCCTAAGCTTTCGGCTTTTTTCAACTTGCTGGGGCCGATATCGACCTAGATATCAATTCTGAGAAGTAGAAAGTAGTTTTCTTCAATAGCTAATGAACCACAATTTGGCCTAGAAATTTATACGAACCGACTTTTAATAATAGGTAATCATCTTAACGGACATACTTATTCCCCTTTGGAGAATTTAAGTTCAATTTCTCGGTTTAATTCCTCAGATTGGCCATTGAGTTCTTCGACCAATTGAAACACCATGGTTTGAGGATTGAATGAGGCAAAATTCTCTCCTAAGTTGGTTGAAGCGATTACTTTAGCCCATTTGATTGCTTGTTCTTGATCACCATACTCCTCGAGTATAGAGTACATTTCATTTGAGTTTTTAAGATATTCAAATTTCTTTTCTTTGGAACCCTTCATTTGATTAATTGCCTTTTCCAATTCTGATTTGTATTCATCACGTGACATAGGTGTTACTCTATTTTGAAAATGAAGCAGATACCAAAGTTCGAAGGCTTCATTACTCCAAGCACAATTGATATTGTTCCCACGTGCCTTCAGAATTGCGCTGTTAAAACGATCCGCAGGAAAACTATCTTTATCAAAAACTGCCCATACCCTATCATATTTTACCAATGAGGCATCACGCAACTGAATAGCTTTTTCAACCACTCCCAGTGTATTAATCCCTCCACCTCCAAATTCCAGCTGGTAAATAAGCTTTCCAATTTGTTTAGGGAAAGATTTAAAGTAGTTCGGCTCTGTGGCTTTTCCTTCGCAAACAACAAGGAAGTAAGAAACAAGCTCTCTTGGTTGACTTTTGGTTGATTGACGTGCAAATCGTTTCAACAACGCATTATCAATTTTTTTCATCCGTGCCATCGTACATCGAATTGTTGGTTATGAATGGAATGGCACCATAACGGCCTCTTATGTAATTTCTTTCAAGATTAGCATCGTTTCTGACTTTAACACCATTAGGAAGGTTAAAGTCATATAGTGAATATAGATCCGTTTGCTCTTGGTCATCTTTTTCGGTGAACCATATTTGATCTCTTCGAAACAGATCTTCACCTAGTAAGTTTGTATCGTGAGTCGCGAAAATCAATTGGGCGTTTTTCTGGTTTAATTCAGGATCGTTGAACATTTGGACAATATGCATTGTAATGAGCGGATGCAATTTAGCATCTAATTCATCAATGATCAGAATTTTCCCATTAATCAGAGTATCGAAAATTGGACCTGATAAGTCTATAACTTTTTTGGTGCCTTCTGATTCGTTTTCATCATTATCGAGCCAAACAGTGCCTATAATCCGACCTTGTCCATCAAACTTTTTGTGTTCTGTTTTTAGCTTAATACTACGCGTCCCTGAATACCTTTGCATCCATTGCGTCTTCATAAATTCTGGCGCACTTCCGGGAATATCTCCTGAGTTAAAATCAGACTCAACCGCTTCCACATTCTGAAAACCTAACTTTAGGTTTTGAAACATTTTCAGCGATTCTTCATGTCCCCTTAATTTTTTATGAATCATTTTCAAGGTAAACCCACGATAGTCAAGGTGATCAACTCCAGAAATCACATTGAGCGACTTGAAAAATTCTATAATCTCATTTGATATTGCCCCTCCAAGTTGAGCAACAAGTGAAACGAACAAGCGATTGCTATTTGTTCTTGAGGGATTATCCTTTCCTTCATTGAAAATAGACCCAAGTACAATCTCTTCTTCTGACCGAATAAATAGTGGTTTCTCAGAATTTGCTGTCTTGCCTTGAAACAACCATTCTGTTCTTACTTCATTCAATGTGTATTCAAATCCATACCTATACATCAATGACTTATGCCAAAACACGAGTTCAAAAAATGTAGGAGCATGCTCACTTTCTGAAGATAACAGGAAAGGTGTGTAATCTAATTCATCTGTACTATTTAGATTAACCGATGTCAGCAACATTGTTCGCATTCGTCCAAATGCACGAATAAAGTTACTTTTCCCGCTTGAGTTTGCCCCATAAATAACAGCTGAACGCAGAATCTTGTCAGATTTAGATAAGACTATGTTCTTTTTTAACTCAGAGATACCCTTTGCCTTCATATCCAAAGTCATCTTAGAATTGAAGGAAAGAAAGTTCCCAACAGTGAACTGGATAATCATAATCTATTATTTTGAATATTTTACTCAAAAATAAGAACAATTAATCATTTATCATTACATTTAACAATATATTTGAGAGTTTTTCTCAATTTTAGATTGATACGATTATTATGTGATTGTTTTCAAATCACTCCATTTAACGTACATTATTGATTTAATTATGACAGAAAATAGTATTGAAGTAGGTCGCTTAATAATAGTTGGCAACGGTTTCGATATTGCCCATGGGTTGAAATCTAGCTACAAAGATTTTCTTCACGATTATTGTCAGCGCGCTTTATTGCATGCAGCAGTCGATAAAACCTATGATGACTGTTTACTTTCAATCGGAAGAAAAGCATTGTTGCATCACGAAAGCAGAAAGATTAAATCTCTGTCTAAAGAAGAAGCATTTAATTTCCTAAATAGTGAGGCAGTAACCACCCGCTTCAACAATCCAATTTCATGGAAGTCAGACTTCATCAAAGATACGATCACAGATCTTGCAAGAAAGGACTGGGTGGACATTGAATGCATATATTTTCGATACTTGAAGGATTATGCCTCTTTAGGACAATTTGACAACATAAAGAATCTCAATGAACAACTTGTATATATCAAAGGAAAACTTATATCATATCTTACCACAGCAACCAAAACATTCGATAGGATTGATGATCCAGGTCTTGTATATCAATTCAAGGAGATCATTAAAAAAGAAGAGTGCGTTAATCAATCATTAGAATACGATTTGAAGTGGTCGGGATTGTTTGGACAAGATCTTATATACAAATATAACAGTTAAAACCATAGTAATGAGGGGGTTTGGGGGAGACTCATAACTTAGTGTTTTTGTTCATTTCTAGGCTGCTTGTTTGTAAACCTTAGCT
>WGNM01000048.1 GCA_016124575.1 Cryomorphaceae bacterium | reverse complement strand
TACGCAAAAACATTTGGTGGATTCCTCGTAAGAATGGCGTCAAAACTCGCCGCCATTGCTGTGCTTCAGAAAGTTAACATCGAGAAAGGAAGGCCTTTAAACCACATCAAGCATGCTTGGAGTTAATAGCACAACGCGTTAATACAGTAATTACCATTGATCTCTAACGTTGATGCAACATTGTCAATGGAAAAAGGAACTAGAGCGCAAATTGAACCATCACATGCGCTATAGCAATCAGAGGGGAAGGTAAGTTCAATGTCGTTTTCAACGATTAAATATTCATTTTGAAAGTGATGCACACTCCAGGATTGCGACGGGTAAAATAACCAACGTGTTAATCCCTCTGAAGACAAAGGTAGTTGGGTGTAATGATTGTAGACCTTACCCTCTGAATCAGGCATTACTATTCCTCCTCCGTTGGGCGCTTCATTGAGAACGAATATGGGATTGCCGTAGACCAAAGCGGCGGTTGTTACCGTGCCATTTGAATAGTCAAAGTGTACATTAGTAAGCTGAAACAAGGAGGATTGGGCCTGTGTTTGTGCGTAAAACACAACCATTACCGAAGCAAGTAGCATTAGTTTTTTCATTGGTTAATGATTTAATATTGTAGCAATATCATTTTTTTTTTCTTTCTTGCAAAGAAAATTTATAGAAAGTGAAAAATTACTTTTTAGTAATTTTGATTTTAACCTTGATGTTGTTGCCTTTAGCTTCTGCATCCCAAGTTGTTTTTGTTATCAACGAGGGACAGTTTGCAGACGATGTGCTATACAAGGCAACAACTTCCGGTGGTAGCATTGAATTGAAAAACAATAGTATACGTTTCACGTCATTGATCCCAGAAGCGTTTGAAGACTTAACTAAGATTGGCCCAAAAGACACCGTTGGCTGGTGTTGGGAAATGCACTTTTTAGACACACAGATGCCGCAAATAGCTCATGCTAGGTCGTCTGAAACGAAAACGCGATTTCATTATTATTTAGGGAATAACAGTGAAAATTGGAAAACAGATGTGCATGGTGTAGATCAGGTTATTTACAAAGATCTATATGATGGAATAGACTTGGTTGTTTACTCGAATAAGATGGGGTTGAAGTACGACTTTGTTGTTCATCCTGGTGCCAATCCTCATGATATTCACTGGAGCTACCGCGGTGCGAGTACCGTTGAAATAAAGGAAGGTGATTTGTTGATTTCATCTTCCTTGGGGCAAGTTCGGGATAGTGCACCTGTAGCCCATCAGGAATCGAATGAAATAGCCGTCTGTTTTGACCTGTGTGATGGAGTAGTTTCTTTGAGAACTGAAGACTTCGATAGAAGCAAAGACCTTGTAATAGATCCTGAGGTGGAGTGGATTACCCATGTCGGTGGACCATTCGGTGGGACATGTGGCTACCTCTATTCGGATGGAAGAATACTTACCGGAGGTACCGGGTATTATTGGGGCGGCGCTGAAATACCTGACACGGGAGAAGGTGTTGTTTTGGGGGCTTCATTGTACGGCGCATGCAGCGTGGCGGCCTTTGAAGCGGATGGAACATCTGTTCTGTGGATCGCTGTTCTTGGTGGTGACTCTACCTTGGCCAACTTGCTTAATCGGTTTGAAAACGTGACAGTAGATACACTTACGAATACGATATTTGCGATAGGCACCCTAACAGCACCAGGTTTTCCAACAACTCCCGGTAGCTATATGGAAACTTACACTTCTGATAACGCACCGGGTATTGTATGTGCGTTATCTGCAGATGGTTCAGAACTGTTAGCATCAAGTTATATACCTTATGAGGTCGTTGGTGGAATGTGGACATCGAGCTTCAGTGTCACATTTCCGGCGGATCAGATACAGTATCGAAGAGGCTTTGAAACGGATGGTCAATCTCTTTATTTCAGCTGGAATTTCATTTCGGGTATGGACGATTATTCGTTCACCCAAAATACAGGAACGAATGGCAGCCATGGCTGCGTGCTATGCTCTATGGATCTTAGCTTATCCCAACTGAATTGGGCCACTGCCTTTTCACCACCCGGTCCTTCTTGGGCTCCCATGGGGATGAATGATTTGATTTGTTTATCCAATGGAGATATAGCGGTATGCGGCAATGCTCGTGTTGGGTCTCTGCCAATCACAGAAGGAGCTTTTGATGCTACGTTTGAAGGGCAAGAAGAAGCGTATGTTGCCATTTTCGATTCGGCTACGGGAAACCTAAAACACATGACTTATTTCGGTGGAACAGGGAAGGATCAGGCTTGGTTGCTGCACGAAACTGCCAGTGGTGTTGCGGTATTTGGTAAAACAAATTCTGAACAGAATTATCCACCTGCTCAACTTGATATTGGAAATGGAAGGCTCTGGGTTGCTGAATTCGATGGGAGTCTTTCCAATCTCCTTTCACATCATCGCATTGGTTGGGAAGAGGATCCCATCATTGGAATTGATGATTTGATCCCAAAAGGTTTCGAAGTAGACGATTGCGGCTTTTACTATCTATATTCCACCGAATTTGCCTTGTGCTTTATGGGCTGCCTTGGCCTGGTAGGTTTGCCTACTTCCGCCAACTCAATGCAAGAAACTGGGAACGCTTACATAGTTGTAATAAATACCCAGAGTGACGTTATTCAATACAGCACGTTGTTGAATGGAGATAATTCAGCAAACTCCAATTATATTTTGTTTGGATTAACTGAATCTAACCACATTGTAGTTCTAGCTCAAGCTGGAGAACTCGATAACACAAGTGGTTTTACCGCTCAAATGGCGACAGATGGGGCCTTTGCTAGCAGTTGGCCTACACCAGATTTTACCAATGGCCCTTACATTATTAACTACGATTTTTCAGATATGCCGAGCGGTTGGGTTCAGGCCAACTTGGAGTCTTTGGTTGTTCAAGCTACATGTACTCAAACAGAGGTTTTATTCGGTTCAAACACCCTGGGCGAGGCATATCAGTGGCAAACTTCTGCCGGAACACAAATAACAACAATACCTGAATTTTCAATTTGCTTTCCCACAGGAACTTCACAGGCGGTGCAGTTGATCATTACAGATACGTCCACATGTAACGTTACAGACACAGCTTCCATAAATATCTCACTTCCTCCTGTTTTTTCGACCTTAGAGAATACGTTTAGCTATCAAATGTCTGATTCTTGCCTGCTACCGCAGGAAGTAATTTTTGAATTTACAGGCAGTGAAGCTACCCATGTTGAGTGGTTAATGGACGGGCAAACGGTGAGTGAATCTGAAGACTTTACATTTGAAGTAATTGAGGAGGGAGTTTTTATAGTCAACCTCGTGGCAACCGATGCTGTTTGCGATTCTGTCTCAATTGAGTCGGTAGAATTGCATTTTTATGAAACCTTAAGCACTCAATTCTCAAGTGATTTAGCATTGAGTGAAACTTGCGAACCTTCTTGGGTAGAGGCTGAATTAAGTGGCACTGGAATTAGTTCAATCAATTGGTATGTAAATGGTGCTTTGGTTTCAAATAATTTGTCCTTTTCTGATGAGGTGCTGACTAGCGGTGAATATCAACTGAGTTACACAGTTCAGAACGATGATTGTGAAACTTCTGATTCGGCAAGCTACGTATTTGATATTCCTGAAAAGCTGCCGTTTACACCTTTTGACATTCCGACCATTTTTAGTCCGCAATTCGATGGGATCAATGATACCTTCCGGCTGATTCCCAAAGAAGGCTTCGAAGAAATGGTTGTTTTGGCTTTTAGAGTATACAACAGGTGGGGAAGCTTGATTCATGAAGCGCTGAACGCCCCTGTAGAGTGGAATGGAACTACGTCAAATGGTATCCTCACTGAAGGAGTGTACTTTTATGAGCTTGTTTACTCGCTTCCATGCATACCAGCGCACCAATTTGTACATGGATCTTTACACTTAGTGAAATAAAAAAGCCGGACATGCCGGCTTTCTTTTATTGTATTTTCGTGTTATATTCTGTTGTCAATCATCTTCGATCCCGGATGGGCCGACGGACTGAACTTAAATATGTTTGCAGGCAATGTCGCATTCGGTTTAAACGACTTCAATGTGTAAATGATGTCGTTGCCTTCTCGTCCTTTTACAATGAACTTCGAAATTTCCATCTTCGATTTATCAACGTACAACTGAATGGTGTGAAACGCTTTTTCAGATGGCTTCAAGGGAAAGAGGTAGATTAAAAAGAACTCTTTTCCGCCTTCTGTAACCGTCTCTCTCAACTCATGTCTGAAATCTTTCTCCCAAATGGTAAACATGTCAGATGGCGAAAAAGCTTCTCCTTCCATGTCTTCCAAATAATCGATATAACAATCGTTGGTGGCTTTTTCATAGGTCCAATGCGTTTCCCCATCGGTGATGAGGTTATAATCGCCCAACTCTAAGTTGTACTTCTCTCCCTGAATGTAAACTTTGCCTTCTTGCTTTAAATCGATGTTGTTCTTCTTGTCGATCAAACGTGAACTGTACTCGGCATATACGGTGGTGTATTTCTTTGCCTTCGCACTTAACTCGTTCAAAATCTTTGCACTGTCTTGTGCCTGTGCGCCAATAGCCAAAACCATAACGGCCATTGTGCTGAGGGTGTAGATGAAATTTTTCATACTTTTTGTTTCGTTATGCGCCGCTATTCAAGAACTGTTCCAAACTATACTCGTCGGAAATTAAAACTTTGCGAGCCTTACTTCCTTCGAATGGTCCGATTATCCCTGCGGCTTCCAACTGATCTATCAACCTGCCTGCTCTGTTATAGCCCAATTTTAATTTCCGCTGCAACAAGGATGCTGATCCTTGCTGGTGCAAGACGATGATGCGAGCGGCATCGGCAAACAGGTCGTCGCGATCTTCGTCGGCTAAATTACCAATTTCACCAGCATTTTCATCTATAAATTCTGGTAACAAGAACGCACTCGGATAGCCTTGCTGTGAACCAATGAATTCAGTCACTTTTTCTACTTCTGGGGTGTCTACAAATCCGCATTGGATACGCGTCAAATCGTTTCCAGTCGAAAACAACATATCTCCCCTTCCTATCAACTGATCAGCTCCTCCTGCATCTAAAATGGTGCGCGAATCAATCTTTGAAGTTACCCGGAAAGCAATACGCGCAGGGAAGTTGGCTTTGATGGTACCGGTAATGATGTTCACCGATGGACGTTGTGTGGCGATGATGAGGTGGATGCCAATGGCTCTCGCCAACTGCGCCAATCGCGCAATGGGTGTCTCCACTTCTTTGCCGGCTGTCATGATCAAATCGGCGAACTCATCGACTACCAGAACGATATATGGCATATACCTATGTCCGAGCTCTGGATTCAACCTGCGGTTTATAAACTTATGGTTGTATTCTTTGATGTTCCGACACTGGGCTTCTTTCAACAACTCATAACGTTGATCCATCTCTACACAAAGCGAATTCAATGTGGTAACCACTTTGCTGGTATCGGTGATGATGGCTTCATCGGTATCAGGCAGTTTGGCAAGAAAGTGACGCTCGATCTTGTTAAACAAGGTAAGCTCAACTTTCTTGGGGTCGACCAATACAAACTTCAACTGCGATGGGTGTTTGCGATACAACAAGCTCACCAATATGGCGTTCAATCCTACCGATTTACCTTGTCCGGTAGCTCCTGCCATCAACAAGTGCGGCATTTTGGCCAAGTCGAATACAAAGGTTTCGTTGGTGATGGTTTTACCCATCACGATAGGCAGCTCGGCATCTGAATTCTGAAACTTGTCTGATGCAATCAATGATCGCATAGAGACAATCTCAGATTTTGAATTTGGCACTTCAATACCAATGGTTCCTTTGCCCGGTATTGGCGCTATAATACGTATGCCTAGCGCTGCTAAACTCAATGCTATATCGTCTTCGAGGTTTTTAATCTTCGAAATACGCACCCCAGGAGCAGGTATGATTTCGTACAAGGTAACAGTCGGACCTACGGTAGCTTTGATCTTGCTGATCTCGATGTTGTAGTTGTTGAGGGTGTCTACAATTCGATTCTTGTTGGCCTCCAACTCGTCTTTATTGATCTCAACGGTGCCATTGCCATGCTGCTCTAACAGGTCGATATTCGGCAATTCATATCGCGACAAGTCGAGCTTCGGATCGTATTCACCAAACTCCTGCACTTTGCTATCAATCTCATCTTCAGTCAATAGCTCTTCTTTGGCTGTGGCTTCAATAATCAACTCTTCTTCGTCGTCAACCGGAGATACTGCAACTGGCTTTTCTTCAGCACCTACTTCGAACTCAAAGGCATCATCTGCTTCTGCTTCAATCTCTTCTGCTTTAAATTCGATAACAGGGGGTGTAGGGACCACGGCTGATTTGGTAGACGAAATCAATTCATCCAAGGCGGCATCCGCTCGATCGATCTCGAATGGTGTTTCTTCGTCTTCAATGTATTCCTCAATCGCCTCCTCAGGTTCGTTTATCACGGGCTCTTCGATTTCAAAATCACCATCAACATCCGCCGAGTGAGGCGAATCGTGCTTTTTGAATAGTGAGCCTATGCCCGACATCCATGCTGGTAGTTTCCAATTCTCGAATTTCGGGTTGAAGTTGAAGATGAACGATGAACCGGCAATGATAAGGATGAGCAATAATGAACCAAACCAGCCGAGCGTGAATATGCACCAACGCGTTACAAAGACACCATAAACGCCTACCAGGTTATCGTTGCAAGTAATGAGAATCTTGCCCAAATCTTCTTGCTTTTCATGGAAAAAGAAACCGATGAAGAGCGGGATGAAAAGCATGGCGAATAGCGACAAACGCAATGTCTTTGCTGGCGGTAAGAGGTGCTTGCCAATCAGCATCTTCCAACTAAACAGGAACATGATGAAGGGTATAAACAGACCACCCAAACCGAATGATCGATTCATCAAAAAGTACGCTGCATGGGCTCCAATTTTACCCAGCAAATTTTGATAATGTTCTTTCTCTGCGCTTATCGCGGATGGATCGTTGATGATGAGGCGTAAATCGTGATGACCAGTGAAAATGAAGCTGATACATGCCAGAAACAAATAGACAGAAATCATGGTCGACACAATGGCGAAGATGCGCTTCACACGCGAATCTTTTGTCCATGCCGGTATCACCGATTTTTTCTCCTTCACCTTTTCTTTGCTCTTCTTCTCTTGAACAGGTGGTGGGTCGGACTTGGTTTCGGTTTGTTTTAAGGTGTTTTTTTGTTTGCTCATGGCGTCGCTTGCAACCGACAAAGATAACGAGCCTATATAAGGTTGTGTTGCCTTAAATCATGGCTTATTAACAGGTGGGTGTGGGGTGTTTAATAGTGTTGTATCTTTGCACCGCAAGATCTAAATGGTTTATGGCGAAGATGTGTCAGAGTTGTATGATGCCGCTATCGAAAGACCCACTTCAGGGTGGCTCAGAGGCGGATGGAAGTAGGAGTTTGTCGTTTTGTAGCATGTGCTACGAAGGGGGAGAATTCAGACAGAAAGATATGACGGCTGAGCAAATGCAGACTTTTGTTGCTGGGAAATTAATTGAAGGCGGATTGCCGAAATTCTTAGCTAAATTTTTTACCCGCGGAATCCCAAAACTGGAACGCTGGAGAAATGTTTGAAAAGGTTTGTATTAATTGATGAAAAATCTTTCGCAGTAAAAGAAAATTTGTATCTTTGCCGTCCCGAAATTGAAAGATAATGGCCAAGAAAGGAAACCGCATTCAGGTCATCCTAGAATGTACAGAGCATAAAGCGACCGGACAGCCGGGAACTTCTCGTTACGTAACTACCAAGAACAGGAAGAATACTCCTGATCGCATGGAGATCAAGAAATACAACCGTGTTCTCCGTCGTTACACCGTACACAAAGAAATTAAATAAAATAAGCCATGGCTAAGAAGACAGTAGCATCCCTACAGAAAGGTGGTGGTAAACAACATACTAAAGTAATCAAGATGGTGCGCTCTGAGAAAACTGGAGCATACGCTTTCCGTGAAGAGATTGTCCACAACGACAATATCGACGCTTACTTTTCAAAGTAATCCACCGGTGAAAACGGTATAGGCTTCCTGTGTGGAAGCCTTTTTTTTTGTCCCATTTCATAAGGATTGTCAACATAATCGCTTTTCCTATAATCTGCTGGTCGTGGTTCGCGCTGTTGCGGTATATCTTCGTAACTTGCGCGCTCAATTCAATGCCTCCCTCATGAGTTTTTTTAAACGTATATTCTCAAAAGAAAAGAAAGAAACACTTGATCGTGGACTAGAAAAAACGAAGACAAGTGTTTTCTCTAAGCTTACAAAAGCAATCGCAGGGAAAAGCAGGGTAGATGCTGAAGTGCTCGATAACCTCGAAGAAGTTCTTGTTTCGAGTGATGTGGGTGTGGCAACAACAATAAAAATTATTGAGCGCATTGAAGAAAGGGTTTCTCGCGATAAATACCTGGGAACCGACGAACTCAACGGCATCCTGAAAGAAGAAATCGTAGCCTTGCTTGAAGATTCAAACAGCGGCAACGACTCAGAAATAAATATCCCTGCCATGAATGTCCCCTATGTGATCATGGTTGTTGGAGTGAATGGTGTAGGGAAAACAACAACCATCGGGAAGCTGGCCTACCAACTGAGAAAGCAAGGTAAAAAGGTGATGCTGGGCGCTGCCGATACCTTCAGAGCGGCGGCTGTAGATCAACTCAAAATCTGGAGTGAACGCGCTGGTGTGCCCATCGTTTCTCAAGGAATGAACGCCGACCCCGCGTCGGTAGCTTTCGATACGCTACAGTCGGCAATAGCACAAAACATTGATGTGGTGCTTATTGATACCGCCGGACGTTTGCACAACAAGGTCAACCTGATGAATGAACTTTCGAAAATACGCAATGTTATGGCGAAGGTGATTCCTGATGCTCCCCATGAGGTGATGCTGGTGCTTGATGGTTCAACCGGACAAAACGCGGTAGAACAAGCACGGCAGTTTACGAAAGCTACGGAAGTATCGTCGCTGGCGTTGACCAAGATTGATGGCACTGCAAAAGGTGGTGTGGTAATCGGTATCTCGGATGAACTAAAAATTCCTGTGAAATATATCGGTGTGGGTGAAGGCATGGAAGACCTCCAGGTTTTCAATAAATATGAATTCGTAGATTCTTTATTCAACTAAGGTGAGAGCAAGGACCCTCAAACAAAACAAGGTCAATGTAGTGACTTTGGGATGCTCGAAGAATATCTTCGATAGCGAAGTGCTGATGGCACAGTTGCGTGCGAACGACTACGATGTGAAACACGAAGAAGCCAATAGCGACGCGGCTATCGTGGTGATCAATACCTGCGGGTTTATCGATAATGCAAAGGAAGAATCAATCAACACGATATTGCAATACGCAGAGGCCAAAGCGAATGGTCTCGTAGACAAAGTTTACGTGACGGGTTGTTTGAGCGAGCGATACCGCGATGAGCTTGAAGCAGATATTCCGGAGGTAGATGGGTACTTTGGTACGCGCGAGCTGCCGCGGTTGTTGAAGACTTTAAAGGCCGATTATAAGAAGGAATTGGTGGGGGAGCGTTTGCTGACCACCCCTTCTCACTACGCTTATTTCAAAATTGCTGAGGGTTGCGATCGTCCGTGCTCGTTCTGCGCCATTCCGCTTATGCGCGGGAAGCACTTGAGCACGCCTATGGAAGATTTGGTGAGCCAAGCGAAGTCGCTAGCCGCACAAGGGGTTAAGGAGTTGATGCTGATAGCGCAGGATTTAACCTACTACGGACTTGATCTTTACAAAGAGCGTAAGTTGGCTGAATTGGTAACAAAACTCAGCGAGGTAGAAGGCATTGAATGGATACGCTTGCATTATGCCTTTCCAACGGGTTTCCCAATGGAGGTGCTGGATGTAATGGTTGACAAACCAAATGTGTGCAATTACCTCGATATGCCTTTACAACACGCTTCCACGCGGATGTTGAAGGCGATGCGCCGCGGTACTACTCGTGAGAAGACTACTGAACTTATACGCCAGATTCGTGAACGTGTGCCGGGTATCGCTATCCGTACAACACTTATTTGTGGCTATCCGGGTGAAACAGAAGAAGACTTTCAAGAGATGTGCGATTGGGTAGCTGAGATGCGCTTCGATCGTCTCGGATGCTTCGAATACTCTCACGAGGAACAAACGCATGCATTCAATTTTGAAGATGATGTGCCGGCAGAAGTGAAGAAACAACGCACCGAAGCCATCATGGAGATTCAAAGCCAAATAAGCTTGGAGATGAACGAAGCCAAAGTAGGTAAAGAGTACAAGGTGCTTTTTGATCGCTACGAAGGTGGCTTTGCCGTTGGAAGAACGGAGTTCGATTCACCCGATGTAGACAATGAAGTGCTGGTTAAAATAACCGATGAGCAACACATCCGCCTTGGTGATTATGCAATGGTACGCATTGATAGCGCCGACCATTACGACTTACACGGAACGCTGCTTAGTTAACTTCTAATTTGATGCGAGATATTCCTGATTCAGGGAAGTTAAACTCGACGAGGTACATGCCTGTGGCGAGTTTCTGGACATCCATTTCACGTATCGGATCGGCACCTCCAGCCTGACTCAAAACGACTTGTCCGGTCATGGAGATAATGCGTATCTCTTTCACAAGAGACAAGTCTCCTTTAAACCATATACGATCTCTCGCAGGGTTAGGATAGACCTCAAATTGGCGAGCCTCAAACAATACGCTGCGGGTATCGATGTGGCTTATTTCGCCGTTGTAGGTCTTCTCAGACAGGCGGTAGTAATTGACACCGTTGTTAGGTTTGTGGTCAACAAGGAAATACTCTGCTTCGATGCCATCACCGCCTTTGGCTGGCAAGGTGCCGACATCTGACCAGTTCTCAAGGTCCATTGAGCGTTCTACAATGTAGTGATCTACATTGTCTTCATTCAAGGTGGTAAACATGAGGTTTACGCGGTCGTCTGACGCTGCAGCATTGAACGACAACAAGTCGAGAGGGGCGAATATCTGCGGACAATCGGTTACGAAAATCGATGGGTCGTTTGTGATTTGAATGCCCGTTACCAATTCAGTTGTTACAGGAATGAATACCGTATTGTCTGGATTTAATCTGCGGAACTGTAAGTTGATGGTGCCTGAGAATATACCGTCTGTGGTAAATTGGCCTATCAGAACTTTATTTTCAGCATCGGCTTTTCCTTGAACTGATGGTGGTGCCCAAAAACCTCCTAGCACAGAACCGGTAATACTGGTTTCATTGAAGGCACCTCCTAACTCAAAGGCAACTTGAGGGTTTGGAGCTGGGTTGGGTGTCCATATAACCCCAGCCAATCCTCCAGGGAAAACCGGATCGCCAATGAACCACCATGAATCAAATTGAGATCCAGGAACAAAAGGCCAAAGGGCAGGATTTATTGCATCTCCTATAAATTGTGTGAACGCGGGTGTTTGATAGAATTTTGAAGTGCCAGTACAGCCCGGACAATCCAAAGTCCATGGATAAAGGTTTCCAGGTGTTAGTTCTCCACCAGCAACAGCTTGTAGTTCATAGTTGAGGTCTTGAATGCAGACATAAACCCTCCAGCAACGCGCTACACCAGCAAAGCCTCCTGCGGTTTGTATGGCTGCAAGATCGGCCGGTAGTGTGATAGGGACCTCTCGCACCACTATTCCATTGAATACTTGTCCTACCGAGAATAACGGCAGACAAAAAACGATGCAAGCTAAAAAAACGCGGTACAATTGGCGAAGCATAGCGAAGGTTAAAGGTGCCTGAAAACCATCAAGCATCTCAAAGATAGGTAAATAGAATGTTAAATTTGTAGGAAAGACCTTATTTTTTTCGCTCAGACGAAAGTGATTGCAAAGGTCATTTCAGTTAGTTTTGCGCCATGAGCAAGCGAATAAACGATCCTGGATTCGGTGCGAAGTACAGTGGTCGTACCAAGCGTATTATCAATAAAGACGGCAGCTTTAACGTCCACCATATAGGTGCTGAAACAGGTATACGCAGTTTGTACAAAGAACTGGTATCGATGTCGTTATCGCGTTTTTTATTCCTTGTCCTCGCTACCTACATCTCATTCAACACCCTTTTCGCTTCGATTTATTATGCGATAGGTATCGAGCATATTCAGGGTGCTGTTGGTGGTAGCAAATGGGAAGATTTTTTGACTTGTTTTTACTTCAGTACCCAAACATTTACTACAGTGGGATATGGAGCCCTTTCTCCATTGGGCACTGCGACCAATTTGGTTGCATCATTCGAAGCACTGTGTGGCTTGTTGGCTTTCGCATTGGCAACCGGCTTGTTGTATGGTCGATTTTCAAAACCACATTCGCGATTGATGTTCAGCAAGAATGCACTCGTTGCGCCACATGGTGATTCAGATGCGATAATGTTTCGTATTTCGAATAAACGGACAAATGTGCTTATGGACATGGAGGCGCGGTTGATACTGATGGTGAAAGACGACCCGAATGAGCCGCATCGCAGGTCGTATTATCAGCTCAGTCCAGAAGTTGAAAAGATTCATTTTTTGCCTCTGAGCTGGACCATCGTGCATGCTATCAATGGCGACAGTCCGATACGAAAGTACACCATCGACGAACTCAAAAAATTGGAGGCAGAGCTGCTCATCCTCATCACCGGGTTCGATGATACATTCAATCAGGTGGTGCATTCACGACATAGCTACACCTTCGATGAATTTGTATTTGGAGCGCGGTTTAAAATGCCTTACTCCGTAGACAAAGATGGAGTGATACAAATGAAGATGGATGACTTGCACGAATACGAAAAACTATAACATATGAACTTAGCAATTGGAGCCCGCGTTGAACACCCCTCTTTTGGAGAAGGGGTAATTTTCTCAGAAACAGAAAATGCTTGGCGGGTGTATTTCAAAGAAATTGGTGAAAAAGAATTGGGGAAGTCTTTCACCGGTTACACCCTTCTTGAAGCATCGTCGCTTGACGGTGGAAAGATTACGCTTGAAGACGTGGTAGATGCAGTGCAGAATGTGTTTGACCAGTATCACGAAGTGACAGACATAGTGGATCTTGGCGATAAGTGGGATGGTGGAACGTTGATTCTGCAACCAGCAGATATGTCGTTAAAAGGCAAAGAAATGCCGATTGAAACATTTTTCCATAAGATTGTGATGCTGCGTGATCGTTTGCGCGTGTTGGAACAAAACATCAACAGCCATGAGAAATTAACCGATGAAGAAAAGGTGCACATGCAGCAATATATCACGCGTGTTTATGGATCGCTAACATCTTTCAATGTCCTCTTTAAATCGAAGAACGACTACTTTGTTGGAGAATCAAGCTCGAAATAATACAGCATGGGTTGTAAACATTTGTTGAAAACTACGGTTGAAACGATGTTAAAAACCTCATGATCAAATGATTGGATTTGTCGTGTACATCTCCCAACTTTAGATCATTCAATCATAAAGGTTGTCAAAATCAAGCACCGTGAAGGTGAAAACGCAGAGAAGGAACTTAGGTTTTTTCTAACAGAGGTGATGCCTCCGTTGGCGAAGGTTAATAGTTGACAGGTATGAAATATGCTTGCAACGCTTCGGAAAAAGAACACCACAAGATTTCCATCCATGTCCACGTCGTTTTCATTGTAGCGGTGCTTCTTTTTTCCCCATTGCTTTGACTACCTTTGCAGTCCAAAAAAAATCGCATTGAGTCAGCTCCTGCCAGTCATGGAACAGTTTTACACCATCCAAGGTGAGGGTGCCTTTACAGGTTCTCCCGCTTGGTTTATTCGCCTAGGCGGGTGCGATGTGGGTTGTTTTTGGTGTGATGTAAAAGACAGTTGGGATGCGGCAGCACACCCAAAAATATCAGTAGAGGATCTGGTAGCAGATGCGGTTGCTTCGGGATCACCAATAGCTGTTATCACGGGCGGTGAGCCGTGCATGCACAATCTTACTGAACTCACAAAAAGACTCAGAGAGCGAGGAATACGAACGCACTTGGAAACATCAGGCGTGCATCCGCTGACAGGCGAATGGGATTGGATATGTTTGTCGCCGAAGAAGTTCAAACCCGTGCGTGTAGATTTCTATCCTTTGGCAGATGAGCTGAAGGTTATTGTTTACAACCGGCACGATTTGGAATGGGCTGAGGGACATCGCAAGGCCGTAGATGCAAAGAAAACGTTGTGTTTTTTGCAGCCAGAATGGGAGGAGAGGGAAGATAACTTACCCATGATCCTCAATCACATCCGTGAAACGCCAAGTTGGAGGTTGTCGCTTCAAACACATAAATACATCGGTATTCCTTAGTCGTCGTAACTGATGCGCACTACCGCCGAGGTTGGATGACTTTGGCAGGTAAGAATATAACCTTCTTCTATCTCGTCGTCAGTCAAGCTGAGATTTGAATCCATGCTTACGGTGCCCTCTTTGATTTGAGCACGGCAAGTTGTGCACACACCTCCGCGGCATGAGAAAGGGGCATCAGCGCCATTTGAAATGGCAGCTTCGAGCAATGTTTTCCCTTTTGAAGCTAGGCTAAAGGTGTAGTCGTTTCCATCGAGGTGCACATGCACTTCGCTCATGCCGTTTGAAGGCACAGGAGCAGGAGCAGCAACAGCGATGGGCTCACTAACTTTTCCTTTGATATCTGGGTTTTCGAAGTACTCCATGTGAATGCTCTTCGCATCAACGCCACTGTCGATCAGGGCATCTTTGGTAGAAATCATCATTTCACCTGGTCCGCAGATATAATATGTCTTTTCAAGATTGTCGTTGGCAAAATTATACACCAATTCCAATGTCTTCCCAAAGTTGATTCGTCCGGCAAAAAGCGGCTGTTGACCGCTGTCTTCCGACAGGATGTGGTAGATGTTCACATTGGGATTGGTTCCCAAACTTTCTATCTCATCGTAGAACATGATGCTGTCTTTTCTTCTGTTGCCATAGAAAAGGGTTACGCGTGACTTGGGCTCTTGTGCCAGGGTCGTTTTTAAAATTGAGATCAACGGGGTAATTCCACTTCCAGCTCCAAAAAGAACGATGTGGCGCTCTTTCGATGCGTCAGGTGCAAATGTGAAATGTCCTTGTGGAACCATCACACGAATGTGGTCACCCGGCATTACGCTGCGGTTGATATGTGTTGAAACCAAACCGTGCTTGACTTCTTTGACGGCAACAGACAGGTATTGATCACCTGGAGTGCTGCAAATGCTATACGCTCGTCGTACTTCTTCACCTTTTATGTTGAAGCAAAGTGTCACGTATTGTCCGGCCTGGTAGGCGAACTCAGGCATGAGCTGGGTGTCGAATGAAAGTTTAACACTGTCGGACGTTAGCCGATCAATTTTAGCCAGTTTGAGGTCAAGAATTTTCATGTAAGAGCAGGTTGCAAGACTACTTAGACAATTCAGAAGATAATTTGTTCAAGAAAGCATCATCATTCCAGGGTTGTCCGCCAATCCACGATTCCACCAATTCTCCATCGCCATTGAATAGAAATGTTGTTGGTATGGAGTGTATACCGTAGTCTTTAATCGATTTTTCCAGTTTTAAAAGCGGAAAGGTAATTGAAAAACGCTGCTTAATGGCTGCTATGCGATCATGATTATCATCAGTAACGCAGATAATCTGGAATGGTGCTTTTTTCGAAGCTGCTTCAAGAGCATCCATTTCAGCCAAGCATTCTCCGCACCAAGCGGCATAGAAGTTAACCAGCAGTGGACCGGAGAATAATTCGTTTATGGGGTGGGCTGCATCAGTGATAACAGAAATTTCATTTGCCGACATGCCAGGTGTTACCCGATAGCGCCAAAAATAGAAGAGCGCCAGCGCCAAAAGAATGAGTAATGTCGACCACTTTTTCATATCATTCTGCAGTCAGCCCGTCGAAGATGGTCATCAACTCGTCGCTGCCCACAATGGTGAACCCTTCTGGGATGTGAAAAACAGACGGATCAGGCGCTGTGTGGTTGATATCGGTGAGTTTGTATTTGCGTTTGCCTAATTCCGAGTTGAACTCGAATTCAACGGGCAATCCAGGAACTGCAGGTAGGAGGCGATAGTTAAGCAAATAGTCTGGACTGTAAGTTACAACACCCTCTGCGCAAACCGTTTGCATGCACTTTAATCCCAAAACATCACCAGCCGAAGCTGTGTGCATTGATTCTGGAATTGAACGGATGTGGAATTTATCTGCTGGCGTAGCCAATGCCAATTGTCTGCCAAGAAATGTCACGAGCATGAATTCAGAGCGCTGCTCAGGAAGCTCAAGGGTGGCTAGAGAAAACTCTCCAACCAACTCTTGACAATGAAAATTGGTACCGTCGCTGTGTATGGTAACAACACCGTTATCGTTGCCATTGGCATCGGTAATGGCGTATTTGACTGTTCCAATGAAAGGTGTTTGCGCAATTGTCGTGAACGACAGCGAAATCAAAAAGCCAAGAACAAGTTGTCTCATGGGTGTCATCGTTGATTCGTTTTTAAAAGTGACGAATTAAAATTTTAGTAATTCATTCAACTTCACAAGAACCTTATCTGCATTTGGCAAAAGGGTAGCTTCTAAAACAGTATTGAGCGGAATGGCTGGTGTTTCGATGGCTCCAATGGTCATCACTGGGGCGTCAAGCCATTTAAAACAATGTTCGCTGATGCTGCCGGCAAGGGCTTGTGCGAAACTGTTGTTCGCCGGCTCTTCGGTAACTACCAAACATCGTCCGCATTTCTTCACTGCGTTGAAAACTGTTTCTTCATCCAAAGGTGTTATGGTTCTTAAATCGACAAGTTCTATTTGGCCAGGCAATGATTTTGCAGCGGTTTTAGTCCAGTAAACACCCATTCCATAAGTGATTACTGCAACAGATACATCTTCATTGGCCGACAAAACAGTTCTTGCCTTACCCAATGGTACGATATAATCGGAAGAAGGTTCTATTGAACGTGCATCTTCTGTTCCTGGGATTTTAGACCAGTACAATCCTTTGTGTTCGAGCATCACAACGGGGTTTGGGTCGTGATAAGCGGCTTTCATCAATCCTTTCAAATCGGCTCCGGTACTCGGGTAGCACACTTTCACTCCTCGTATGTTCGCAAGCACAGATTCAACGCTTGAACTGTGATACGGACCTCCGCTGCCATACGCTCCAATCGGCACGCGAATGACAGCGTTTACTGGCCATTGTCCGTTGGAGAGGTAATAACTTCTGCTGGCCTCAGTAAACAATTGATTCAATCCTGGCCAGATGTAGTCAGCAAACTGCACTTCTACAATCGGTTTGCAGCCAGCAGCGCTCATACCAACGGTACTTCCGATGATGAAAGCTTCCTGAATGGGTGTGTTGAACACACGGCTATCTCCGAATCGCTGAGCAAGGGTTGCTGCTTCTCTAAATACGCCTCCAAGTCGCCCTCCTACGTCTTGTCCGTAAAGCAAGCTCTCCGGATATTCTTCCATAATCTCTTTCACAGCAAACAAGGCGCAGTCTACCATCAAGGTTTGCTGGTTTCTTGCAGGAGCGCGTTCACCTGTTTCTTCGGTTATTGGGGTAGGAGCCCAACGGTGGGTCAGGAGGTCTTCCGGGCGTGGATCTTCGGCGTCGGAGGCTTTGTCGTACTCTGCCAAAACAAAGGCGCGCGCTTCATTTTCTATGTTTTCGATTTCAGATTTTGAAATCCCCAAGTCGACAAGGTCATTCTTAAACCGCGGGTACGGATCCCTTGTCTGATGCTCTTCTAGGTCGTCGCGGTACCATTCTCTTCGTACACCGCTGGTGTGATGTCCGAGCAGCGGCACCGATGCATGCACCATGAACGGACGTCTTTCAGTTCGCGCCAAATGCAACACCTCTTGCATGGTGCTGTGAGATTTCATGAAATCGGCACCGTCTATTGAGCGAACCTCAATTCCAGGAAATGCTTTGGCGAATATTGTTGCGTCACCAAAACGTATCTCTTTGGCATTTGCTGAGATGTCCCACTCGTTATCTTGGACTAGATACACAATGGGATACTGCTTCAGGGCAGCCATATGGAAAGCTTCTGCAACTTCACCCTCTGTCATGGCGGCGTCGCCAATGGAACAAACCATAACGGGGTGTTCGTCGCCCCACGGTTGAATGCCCTGGTTTTCGAGGTATTGTATTCCCATCGCAACGCCTGTTGCAGGTATGGCTTGCATGCCCGTGGCAGATGATTGATGGGGAATTTTCGGCATCCCTTTGCGGTTTAAGCTTGGGTGCGAATAATAGGTTCTACCGCCTGAAAACGGGTCGTCGCGTTTTGCCATGAGCTGCAACATGAGCTCGTAAGGCGTCATGCCTATGGCCAATAAAATACTATCGTCGCGGTAGTATGCGCTCAAAAAGTCGTGTTCGGTCAACTGCAAACCAGTAGCAAGCTGAATGGCTTCATGTCCGCGGGATGTGGCATGGACATACTTCGCGGTGAATTTTGCGTTGGCTTCGTATAAATCAGACATTGCGCGAGCGGTTGCCATCAGCCGAAAGGCTTTTAACAAGGTGTCTGTCGATATTGATTGGGTATGTTTGGGCTTCACTGTGGTTTCCGAGACTGCCATTCGGGACTATTTTTCAGCGGCAAAGGTACAAAGATTGAATCAGGGAGCATAGATATTGTCTTGCCGTTGCACAATTCCTAAATTGATGTATTCAATGCCCAACGGACCGCTGATCATGAGTTTTGCGCTATCACTCAATTGAAATCCGCTCAGCTCATACATCACCTCAGCAACCATGTCTGGCGCATATTGCTGAAAAAAGTGACGTGAAACGGAAATCACGAGTTCGTCGAATTGTCCTTGAAAGCCATAGCCCTCCGTTGTTATCGCCGAGCCATCGGCACGAATGAATTCCAAAGGCAGTTGAACAGAATCGACCAAAAGTGCAATAAACTTATGTTCGTCTTGCATTTTTGCGCTCATAACCAATTTGTACGTTCGTGTTTTTCGGAGATTTGAATGCACTCCTGGGTAAACATCTTGCGATGTTATCGATTTGATATTGAACTCTTTGATATCCGTTGAATCCTGTTGCTTTTTCGCATTGCCACATGAAAAGAGGGTAGCTGTGAAAAGCAGAAATGTGAATATGATTGTGCTTTTAGTCATAACTCTAAGGTAGAAGTTTTATTCAATAAGACAGATTCGATGTACTTTTGTGCCCTCGATGAAAAGAAAAATCAAAAACCTCACCAAAAAGGCGCTTTCGTCAATGGGGCTGCACATAACGCAAAATCAGCGGTATGATGCATGGACCAGGAAGTTGCTGAAGCTGGTTTTGCATGATGATTCGAACTGCATCGACATCGGTTGCCACCGAGGAGAGGTGCTTGAAGATATGCTGCATGTGGCACCAAACGGACGTCATTTTGCCTTTGAACCCCTGCCTGGACTGTACCACGAGCTAAAAGATCGTTTCGGTGATCGGGTAGACGTTCATCAAACTGCATTGTCTGACGATTCAGGCGAGATTGAATTTCACCACGTGGTTACCAATCCTGCTTATTCAGGTATTCGGCGCAGGACATACGCAGGTGCGGAAGAAGTTTCAAAAATCCGCGTGAAACAGGGGCGTCTGGATGATGCCATTCCTTCAGATGTAAAGATTGATTTGATCAAGATCGATGTTGAAGGGGCGGAATATCAGGTGATGCTAGGCGCAAGAAAAACCATTCAGAAATGGAAGCCGGTTGTGGTTTTCGAAAACGGATTGGGTGCGTCAGATCATTACGGAACAACCCCCGAAATGGTATTCGATTTTTTTGCTGAATGTGACATGCATATAAATCTCTTGGATCGTTTCGTTGAGAAGGCACCGTCGCTGTCGCGCGAGGAATTCTGCAAACAGTTTTACGAACGACTGAATTACTATTTTGTAGCCTTCGCCTAGTTAGGCAATCCAATTTCCCTGAAGCACGTAATGGACGAAAAACCAGGCCTGAATGGCAATTAGCATCACAGCAAATCCCGTTCGTATGGTTGTGCTTTTGTGACGTAAAAACCAGAAATAGGCTGTTATCAATCCCAAAGTCAGCAGGTACATAAGGGCTGATTTTATATGAACGTGTGCAGCAAAAACAGGCCCCAAAGCAATGGCTACTGCGAGTGCAATGAGAATTGATTTTTTCGGAATCTGAACAGCGCGGAAAACCTCCAACGCAAGCGGGAAAAAGGCAGTAGCAAATATGAACCTGTTCAGACTGAATATACCACCCCCACGAGAAAAGAGAATCAAAAGTGCTGTGATGGCAAGTGCCGAGAGACCAAAAGCATGGGGCGACGATACCGGGTGTTTCGATCGGAATAAGTGAACAACAATAGCCAACGAGATGAACCCCACAAGCATGGCTGCACTATCATAAAAGAAAATCAAATTGCCTCCAAATGAATGGAAAGGCAAGGTTGCTAAATGAGCGCCGTTTCCCCATCCTGCCTGGGCAGCGAAAAAAGATGTGAAACTACCCGTGAATATAGATTGTAACGTGAAGACGCACACCACCGTTAAGGCAGAAACAAGGATTTCTGGAAGAGTGCGTTTGATAGCTGATTGAATGCCGTACCCTTTTAAGTAACGTGCTAATATTAGGGCGGGGAGAATGACTACGGCGGTAGGACGTGAAATGGAAGCAAGTATGATTCCGGCGATTAGCCATTTGTCTGCGTCTTTCTTCAATCCGATGACTATCAAAGTGATTGCGAAGTAAAACATAGATTCGCTATACGGCAGGTAATAGAACAGGGCAGAAGGGACAACTGCTGCAATCATAGAAGTTGCAGGTGTGATGAGTTTATGCCGCAAAAGCAACGATGCACTGCAAACCCAAATCGCGTAGTTAACTATTGAGGCAGCAAGAATATTCGATTGAAGGAGAAAAAGGAGGCCGGGAAAGCCAGGGAAAAAGGCAGTTAAAAAAGTTTGCGAATAGCCATTTTTACTGATCTCCAGATAATGTTCAACGTCGAAGTACGACGAAGACATCTCAATGGGGTTGTTGCTTATCTCGCTCCAAATGACCACCATACCGGCCAAAACCCACGTTGGCCAAAAGGCGTGAAAAAAGGAATCTTTCCACCTCAATGTTGTATAATCACCTGCTGCTGCCATGATGGAGCGTCGTTGTTTCTCAAAATGTAATGACCGGCAGCCACGGCGCTGACATCGATGTACGTCGATTGTCCCGAAAGAACTGAGCGCCCCATTAAATCAAACATCTCCCAATTGCAATAAGTTGTCAGTGTCAGTTGGTTTGATGTGGGAACAGGATACGCGAAATTGTTGTTCGGATTCAATTCAGGTATGCCTATGTAGAAGTCGGAAGCGAAGTCGACGAAGTCTAACTCAAAGTCGCTGACGATGGTGTTATCGAAGGTACGGACAAGGTAAAAATCTTGATCACCTGTGCTGTAGCTGTTTGATCGACCACAGATGAGGTAGTTGCTATCTGCATCAACGAGAATGTGGTATGGAGAATCATCTACATCACCTCCGAAAACTGCAGATGAAAGGTAACCGCCTGTATAGAACACTTTAACCACTATAGCACCTAGTCCACCGGCACCCAACACGTCTGTTTCTGAAGCATATATGACCACGGCCCCAGACCAAGCAGTAGATCGAATGCGCTGATTACCAGGCTGGTCGAAGTCTTTTCTCCATTCGAGATCGCCTTCAAAATCGTATTGCACCAGGCGGTTGTCGAATTTATTATTGTCGGATGGGTCGGCATAGTCGAACCCAAAGGTGGCTCCGAACGGACTGCCAGAAACCGTTCTTCCAAAAATATTTTCGCCAGCCTCGTATCGCGACCATTGAACATCCAAGCTGCCGCTTAATTTTCGTCCGATACCATATTGATTGCCATCGCTCATGGTCACAGTGCCAATGGTGTAAAGAGATCCGCTGTACCAGTCGATATCAGATAGCTCACCGTCGTAGGCTTGGTCGAAGTCAACAATACCATCCAGAGCACCATCTTCATTGATAACTATGATGCGTTGGTTCGATGTGTTTGTTCCTGTGCCATAGCTTGTCATGCCGAGGTAGATTTTACCATCGCCAACCACAAGGTCAACGGGCAAATCCCAATCTGCAGTGCCGTAATATTTTTCCCAAAGAAGATTTCCATCGGCTGTGAGCTTGTAAATCACAGCGTCGTAACCACCAAACGGACCGTTCGCTGTTTGTGCCAAAACGAGCAGTGTGCCGTCTTCATTCTGCACAATGGCCCGACCTTGCTCAGCGCCCACACCGCCCAACACAACTTCAATGTATGGGTCGAGGTTGTTGAGAACGAATTGCACAAGGACATCGCTATTGCCATTCAGAGCACTTGAAGTTGTACCTACCAAGATATAGCCATCAGCTGTTTGAATGGTTTTACGCGCTTCATCGTAGTCGTCGCCCCCGTAGGTGCGCACCTCTGCAATTTGCGCCCATCCTGCGAGTGAGCAGAAAAGAAACAAGGTATAAAACGCTATTTTACTTGCGTATTGCATATCGTATGTTCATCAGTTGTTCGAGAAGATCGCGCAATTGAGAGAGAGGAAGCATGTTGGCACCGTCTGATTTTGCATTCGCAGGATCAGGGTGTGTTTCAATAAAAATACCGTCGGCACCTACAGCAATGGCAGCTTTAGCGATGGTAGAAATCAACGCTGGCCGTCCGCCCGTTACCCCAGATGCTTGGTTTGGCTGCTGCAAGCTGTGGGTAACATCCATTACTACTGGAGCGTACTGCTGCATGGTAGGTATGCCTCTGAAATCTACAACCAAGTCGCCATATCCGAAGGTCGTTCCCCGCTCAGTCAACCACACCTTGTCGTTGCCGCTTTCTTTAATCTTTCCAACGGCAAACTGCATGGCTTCGGGACTCACAAATTGTCCTTTCTTCACATTGACCACCTTCCCTGTTGCTGCCGCTGCGACCAAAAGATCGGTTTGTCGGCATAAAAAAGCGGGTATTTGCAAGACATCAACGTAGTTGGCTGCCATGGCTGCTTCGGTACGGTCGTGAATGTCGGTCGTAACGGGAACGTGAAAGGTACGTCGGACATCGGCGAGGACTTCGAGTGCTTTTTGATCTCCAATACCTGTAAAACTATCGATGCGTGAGCGATTTGCTTTGCGGTACGAGCCTTTGAACACATACGGGATTTCAAATTCCGCACACAATTCTTTGATCGTTCCGGCAATGTCGATGGCCATCTGATGTCCTTCAATAGCACACGGACCAGCGATGAGCACAAACGCATCTGCGTTGTCGGAAGTTATTATAGGTAGTAGATTTCTCATTTTCTAAATATCGAATAGTTGACTTTCAAATAAGCGTCTCTTCCGTATCCTTTGCCAGATGCAGCGCCGTAAACATCGGATGTTCCAATGGCGAGGTATACAGATTTTCCAAAAAGGTGTTCCACCGACAAACCAAATCTCAGTCTGCCGTACCCCCCGTAAGTACCAGTAGCACCAACCAAAGTTTTTTCATTGAAGTTGTGATGGTAACCAGCGAATAACATGGGGTTGTATGCGATTACAGGTCGAATGGCAAATCCAATTTCATAAAATGCCGATTGTCCGATTTTCCGCATGATGCGTGCATCGAAACTACCTGGTAACCAACGTTTTGTCGATCCTGGTTTTTCGTTAATTGTCAGCGAGTCGGTAAAAGACGGTAGCGTGCTGTCGTCGTTCAGAATATCGGTGAGCTCCAGGCCTGTCCAATTCATAGTTCCCTCATTGTTGCCAACGAGTGTAGCGTTGTTCCATGAAACGAAACCAAAGTCGTGCAGTGCAAGTTGAATGTATCCAGACTCACCTTGTTTGAAGTTCAAAACGCCGTCGAAGGCCACCCCAATGCCCGGTCCTGACCCCAACCCACTAACGCTGGTGTCTGATCTGGTAGACGAAGTAAGGTAGCTAAATGCCAAAGAATCGCCTTCGGCGGATGTGAAAAGTTTCCCCAATTCGAGATTGAATGCGTCGTATGATTGTCCGTTTACTACACTTACAGTAAACCCACTCAGCGATTCTTTGTGGAAAATACCAGCGCCCAATTTTTGGTAATTGGTGAGCAATAAGCCGGTGCTACTTAGAAAGGCATACTCGTCTAAGAAATCAGCATTCCCCGTAAAAGCGAGGTGAAAGAGGTCTTTAGAAAAGGTTGTTTCAAGTAATGTGCGCGAGCCCATGGTGACTTGCCAACTCCAATTTGGGTTGCGGAACAAACTGTCAGACATCAGCCTCATGGTTAAATTTCCTCTGAAATTTCCTCCGAGCATGTTCACATCGTTCATGTGCTTTTCTTGGGCATCGATCAATCCCCGATCGATGTGTCCGCCGAAAACCAATTTATCCATAAAGGCATTCTGAATGGTGTTCGAGCGGATTTCGCCATCGCCATCCAGAGTGATCATAACAGCAGCCGATCGAAATGAAGAATCGGCACCCATCAAAAGTAGTTTTTGAGCGTTCAATCCGACGGACGTCAGACAGATTCCGATGATTAAAAAGATCCTCATTCGTAGCTTATTTCCGTTCTCGCTGCAGCGAGGATGCGAATGTCAAGTCGCTCTGACCCGTTGAATTTCACAATGCCTGATGAATTGGCCGTGGCCTTGATAATGATTTGTCCACCCTCTTTTATGCTCTCAATCTGTTCGTTGGTGAGGTTGATGCCAAGATTTATTGTAGTAGGTGTTTGACTGTATCCAAACACATCGGTTTCAGCGCTGAATATGCTTTGATTGGATGCCAAGACAATCTCTTCTCCGTTGGTTGTCAAAAATGAAAAAGATAGCGATACCGACATCGGGAATCCATTTTCTGCGAGTAAAAACAGCGTGCCTGATGTTGAAGGGATGTCGATGGGTTGAGTTTCGAGGGTATCAAGAAAAACGACACCGTTCACACCAACACAAAGAGGGATATCGAGGTTGATAGCCGCTTTTATAGGTTGAGCGGGGTAGATAAAATCGTTGCCGCCAGAAACATCTCCGAGTGGGTTGAGTTCAATTGATCCTGCAATGTCGAGCGCTTCAGGAAGCAAATTGAATAATTCAACAACATTTGAATTGTTCTGATTTATTTGATAAGCATGAGTGCTTTCTTGAATGGAATTTCCCAAATCAATGGCGCGGGTGATGTTTATTGTTGAGCCAATGACTTGGTGGTTGAGCGACACAAAATTGTTTCCACGGACGCCTTTTAAGGCATCGATTTTCAATTGGATATCGGCACCTACGTAGTTTTCAATCTCCAGATCGAAAGATAGTTCTTGCAAATTCAAATTTCCTCCGGCGATGGCCGAGAGCGGTGCGATGTCTATTTGTTGGTTGATATCGCTCAAAATGTTACCGAAATAACCACGTGCATATGCCACCTTTAAATCGGTAAAGCGCAGTCTGACGGTCAGGCTGTCGTTCGCACTTACAGAGATGTTTCCAGCCGCTGTGCTTGAAATATCTGCTTGCAGAGAAAAGGCCAATCGGTTGCTAGAACCACCTGTTGTGCCCGTCAAATCGAACGTATAGCCTGAAAGGTCGATGGTGCCCGATTCGAAATACGGATTGGCAACAGTTCCCGGACCGGTGGTGGTTGAAAGCGAAAACGGTGTCCCGCCAATGGTAGCACCTGGAATGCCGTAGAATAGGTCGAGTGGCCCGTTTACCTTGCTCATTAGCTCATATTGCATGGTTCCCGACTCGATGATCAGTTCTTTGATTTGTGCGGTGTTAATACCCAACACCATGTTTTGTTGCTGGCTGAATACCGATTGGCCAGGAGGGATGGGAATGGTGCCGCTAAATGGTGGGACAAATCCGCGTTTGATGGTTGTGTCAGACAATGCAACCAATGTGTCAGGATTCAAATTTATGAGTGAAGTCACATATTGCAGGTGCAACAGTCCGTTTTCATCGGTAGAAAGCAATGAGTCAGTAATCAGATCTTCCCAGCCCAAACTGCCTCGCAACAAGGGCACCCGCGCGTCGATATCCCAACTTGTTGGTTCTTCGCGTTTGCAACCTAAGGCAAGTAGTAAGGCAATAAAAACGATCGTCGAGGTGCTCTTCATGCTGATGATACAATTTTACATCGTTTTTCCCTTACTTTTTGTTCCCCAGCCAATTCTAATTGCAACAAACAGTGGTGCAGCGGCTAAAAAGTAAAACGACGGATGAAAAGATTGTGGCCAAAACCAACCTGTTACGATCATCAAAGCGAGCACTATCGCAGTGATTTTAAAGTACCAGTGTTGCCAAGCAAGCTGGTTTTGCGCTGCCCGAAGGCGATAGAGGAAAAGCAAATACAAGGGTGAAGCCCAAATGAGGTTGAGGTTGTTTTTTGTAGTTACGTGATCGGTTGCAAACCACAACAAGAAAACTGCAACTCCCAACAATCCGAAAATGAGGAGTATGGTGCGCGGGATGAAAAGTGTATTGACCTTCCCCAATTTGAAAAGCAAGAGATCCAAAAGGGCTATCAAAGCAACAATCATAGACAATATGAGGGGCCAATTGGTGCCTTTTGGCATTTTTAGATCGTCTTGACTGAGTAGCAATTCGTTTTTTTCATGCACTAGCGGATGTCCGTCAAGTGTTGCTAAATCAGCCTCGAACATCACCTCATCAGGCAGAAACATGTTTTGCTTAGCCGTCATAAGTTTGTCGCAAGGCATACCAAGTGCCAAATCGATTCCGAAATCGCCCCAGTGCATGTTGCCCAGGTAGCGTTGAATCATGTCTCTGAATGTAATCTCATTCTCAGGGAATTCAGAATGCCATTCCAAGCGATCTCCAAGAGCCTTTTCCAGCATGTCGCGAATGCGTGTGGCGCAGTTGTCGTAAAAGAAGTCGTACAAATAATAACGGTTCTCGGGCAAGTAGTTTTCTTCAAGCAAATCAAACAAGCGTTGTTTGTCTAAGCTATCGAGGGCGAGAATTTGCTCATCCACCGCGCGATTGGTCATGAGGTATTCGTAGTTGAAATCGGGAAATCCTGAACGAGAAAGTTTGTAGTTCAACTTCCCTTGGGCGAACTGCAAATAGAAGTCGTCGCTGAATTCAAATGTGCCGTAGTTGTAAACGATGTCGAACTGACCGGGTTCGTAAATGCGAATTGCGTTGTGACCAAAAACTGAATACAGCTCTTCGCCTGGCTCACACGTGAGGATGGAGATGTATGCGTCGTTGGTTAAGAGGTGAGCACTCGAAGCCAAGGTAAAAATCGCAAATACAAGCGTGAATGTGTTTTTCATTCGCTGTGATATAAAGTAAGCGCGGCGATAGGCGATTGGATGACGTTGCCTAAAACACAACCATGCAATTCTGCTGCTCGCGCCAATTCGTTTCTAAATATATGACCGATTGACCCGCAAACGTTAATCTGCTTGTGCCAACTGTATTTGGTTAGTGTCTGCTCAAACAATTCGTTGAATGCATCCGTAACCAGATTTGCTACAAACGGGTGGTGGCGGTTTTGAGCCAAAAATGGGGCGAAAGATGCCAGAAATGCCTGAGCACGTTTATCTGCGTAAACGCCTTGCAGTATTTTGTCAGCATCGAGGTTGAAGTCTGAGTAAAAGGATTGGATCAACGCGGCATCGGCGGAGCTGGTCAGACAAGCATTTGCCCAACTTTTTCCCAAGTCGGCACCGCTACCGTAGTCGCCCAAAATGTAACCGACAGAGGGAATGTGTTCGGTAATTTTAGTGCCATCGTACAGACAAGAATTTGTTCCTGTGCCGAGTATTACTGCCAGGCCGCTTTGTTTGCCACAAGCGGCTCGAGCAGCGCCCAATAGGTCGTGTTCAACGATGATTTTGGCGTTGCTAAAAACGGTTTTAAGGATTTCTGAAAGCCGCGCGTGTTGAATTTTACTCCCAACGCCGGCACCATAGAAAAATAGCTCTTGAACGTTGAGTTGGCAGTCAGCCGCAATGGCACGTACCGTCGCCAAAATCATTTCATCAGCAAGGTGAAACGGATTCAAACCAATGGAAGTGAACTGTTCTATTTGTCCTGACGCATGTATCAGTCGCCAGTCGGTTTTTGTGCTTCCGCTGTCAGCGATGAGAATCATTGGTCGATATCGATGCTGCCTGTAAAAACATTCTTTGCCGGCCCAATCAACCAGATGTCGGTAAACGCTTTTCCATTGGGTTGAAACATCACACGAAGGAAACCACCGGGTGTTTCAATTGTGCGCTGGTTTTCGCCTCCATAAACGTCGAAGTCTACCAATGCTACTGCCGTTACGCCGGTTCCGCATGAGAGTGTTTCGTCTTCAACACCGCGCTCGTAGGTGCGAACCATCAGACATTCATCGGTTTTTTCGACGAAGTTGACGTTTGTCCCAAGTTTTTTCCATCGCTCACTGAAACGAATCAAGCGTCCTTCATGAACGACTTCGACATCGTTGACGTCGTCAACATATTTCACAACATGCGGAGAACCGGTGTTTGCAAAATGATGGGGGCGCAGGTGCTCAACCGAAGCGGTGTCTTTCATGTGAATGGCAACTTCTTCGCCTTCCCACCGCGCGTTGTGCTCTCCGTCTATGGCTGTGAATGTTACTGTCTGTTCACCTAGGCCAAGCATTTTAGCGAAATGCACCGCACACCGACTGCCATTTCCACAGAACGATTGACTGCCATCTGAATTGTAGTAATTCATATGAAAATCACTGTCGGCAGAGGTTTCTATCAAGATAAGACCATCAGCGCCAATGCCAAAATGACGATCGCAAATGATCTTTATTGTCTCAGCAGTTGGAACCCAACGCAATTGGCGGTTATCGACCATGATGAAGTCGTTACCTGTGCCGTGGTATTTGGTAAACTCAAGTTTCACAGTTCAAAGGTACAACCCTCATTTAAAGTAAAAAACAAGATTTAAAATGGATAAGAAAAAAGAAAGGACAGCCTAAAGACTGTCCGATCTAACCAAATTATCCGTAATTATTCACTACGATATAACTAACTACTAGCTGTCGTTCTCACGACGTATCAAATGTAGTGAAATTTAACCTAGTCTTAATGTTCCTTTTTTCAACAATTTATTTCCAATGCGTGCAACTTTTGAAATCCTAACTGTCATTGTGGTGTAACAGTTAAAATTTTACCATGAAGTACATTCATTTTCTTTGGCTAACACCCCTCTTGTTTTCATGCAATGCTTTTAGAGAAGATCCAGGAGCGCTCACTACAGAATACAGAGACATTGATACGTCGTATTCGGCGGTATCGGTAGATGGAGATATCAAACTGATCGTCTTGCAAGATGATTCTTTTACCCTCAAAGTAGAGGCCGGTGAGAACCACTTGCCTTACATACGGACGCGTGTTTTTAATGATTACTTGGAGATATACGAAGAGAAGAATCACATCAAGAACAACACTTCTGTGCGGGTTTACATTTCAAAAAGTTATTTGAATGATATCACCCTTGATGGCAGTGGGAGTATTGATGCCGCGAATTTAATCGCCTCGCACCCAGATGTTACATTGAATGGCAGTGGCGACATCGACTTGCAGTACAGCGCGCTAGTTGGATTGGATTTGGAGATTGATGGTTCAGGAAATGCACGAATTTCAGGGTCGGCCAATGCTTTCAATGCGCGCATTAGTGGCAGTGGCGATGTTGATGCAAGGTATTTGCCCGTTGTTACAAGCACAGTCAACATCAGCGGCAGCGGGAATGTCCGCGTAAATGCCTCATCGTACTTAAACGTCAACATCGACGGCAGTGGTGATGTGTTTTATTGGGGCAATCCGAATGATGTGGATGTAGATATTTCAGGTAGTGGACAAGTAATAGATATGGAATAATGAGAAAAGTAAAATTCTTTTTTGCTTTCCTGCTAGCAGCAGGGATGTTGAACGCTTCGGCACAAAATAGTCAAGAGCCAATTCAGACGTTGTTGGGAGATTCTCCTTCGCTCGGCGGCTTCATAGGTTTTGGAGGTAAGATGACAACCTTTAACAAACAAGGAGGGCTGATGCTTGGCGGTGAGCTGAACATGGTTTTGGGAAGAGGGATGAACCTCGGATTTCACGGGTATGGATTGGTAACTGAAACCACCTCTCCAAATTTCGATGAATTTGGAAAGTCGCTGTATTACAATGTGGGTTACGGTGGATTGACCCTAGAACCCGTCTTTTTTAGCGAGAAGGCTGTCCACTTTACCGTTCCAATTTTGCTTGGTGGCGGTGGTGTTGGTGAGAGCCGTTACCCGCTGGTAGATGGCGACAATTCAGACTACGAAGATTTCCCAGGATTTTATCGGACGGATTTCTTCTTCTACGCTGAACCCGGATTGAATGTCGAACTTAACTTGGTAAACTACGTCCGCATTTACGCAGGTGCTAGCTACCGATTTGTTTACGACGTAGATTTGCCAAACTTGAACGACGCTAACATGTCGGGATTGGGAGTGAATATGGGCTTGCGGGTTGGACTATTCTAAATCTTTTTGTGGAACAAGCGCTCGACGTACGAAATGAACTGGTTGAACGATGTCTGTTAGGCGATCGTGCGGCGCAGCGTGCCTTTTACGAAAGTTACGCCAAGGCAATGTACAACGCGGCATTTCGCATCCTGCAAAGCAGAGAAGAAGCTGAAGACGTGCTGCAAGAATCGTTTTTAAAAGCATTCAGCAGCATGTCTACCTTTCGGGGTGATGCAAGCGTTGGCAGCTGGCTTAAACGCATTGTTGTTAACGCATCTATAAACAGTTTGAAGAAACGTCGACTGCATTTTGATACAATCGATGAAGATCGACTAGAAATAGAGGACGATGGGCCGTATGTAGAGACGCATGAATACACAATAGATGACGTAAAACGCGCTGTGAAGGAACTGTCTGATGGCTACCGGACAGTGTTTACACTCTATGTTTTCGAAGATTACTCGCACAAAGAAATTGGTGAAGCACTTGGGATTTCTGAGTCGACATCGAAGTCACAGCTCAACCGCGCTAGAAAACGAGTGGCGGAATGGCTAATAACGAATGGAAATGAAAAAGGATAAAATAAAATCATTTATCGAGGATAATAGAGACGCCTTCGACGATGAGATGCCAAGCCCGAAGGTTTGGGATCAAATTGAAGAAGCGCTGCCGCATGACCGCGGACGATTTGTTCCTATCCGTTGGTTATGGACCTTGGGAGCTGCCGCAGCGATGGTGGTGCTATTGCTCGGTGCCTATGTATATACGATGAATCAGCCCGAAGAGGTGCAGGTGGCCGAAAGCGGACAGCCCATGTTCCGACTGTCGAATGTGAGCGAGGAGATGGCTGAGGTAGAGGCCTATTACCTCGCAGAAGTGAATGAGAGAATAGACGAAATGAAGAAATTCCCTGAAGGTGAAGAATACCTCACGGCAGTGGAAGAATTGCGATCGGAATATGAAAGTCTGTGCATCGAGCTCGGTAGAGGCGCCGATCGCGGAAAAATCATTGAAGCCATGATACAGAATTACCGCATGCGATTGGAGATATTGGAAGAAATGCTAGAAGAACTGCGCAAGTGGCACAACGAAACGGAGGATGCAAGCTATGAAGTATAAGTACTTACTTTTATTGCTGGCACTTACTTCCATCATCCGCGCCGCTGGCGCTGAAATGGGGGAAGATCAGCGCGTGATTTCGAAGACCTTCGCCTTGAGCAAAGACGCCAGGGTAGACCTGACAAACATGTATGGAGATGTCGAGATTTTCACGTGGGATAAAGATTCGGTAAGTGTGCAAGCTACAATTCGCGCCGTAGCTGCTGATAATTCAACCATTACGCAGATGCTGAGCGATATTAGCGTGAGAATGCAACGTGTGGGCGGCGATGTAGTGGTAGAAACCTTTTGGAACGAAGGGGTGAACTTTATTCGAAAAGGGATGTACGACCTGAAGAAATCGATGGGGAGCAACCAGCATATCAACATCAATATGGTCGTGTATATGCCATCAAACAGGGCGGTGTCGATCAAAAATAAGTTTGGCGATGTGCTGTTAGACGACTTCAAAGGCGAGTTTGAGCTAGATCTGGCACACGGAAATCTGCGCGCTCATAATTTGCAGCAGGTGCGGAGGTTGGTAGCTTCTTACGGACGTGTGAAGGTGAACGAGATAGGATATGGGCGATTGCTAGATTTCGATTTTATGGAACTGGTAGAGATTCGACGTTGTGGAGAAGTATTTATTTCTTCGAGCAACTCGGAAATTGAAATCGACATAGTAGATGTCTTACGTGTGGATTCGAAACACGACGACTATCATATTGAGAATCTCGGAAAATTGAATGGGGCAGTTTTTCTGACCGATATGGCCATAAATCGCTTGACTGGATACCTTGATTTGAATGGTAAATTGGGAGAGATACGAGTGAATAGGGTAGAAGCAACATGCAAGAAAATCAACGTCATTGCCTCAGGAACAGATGTGGTTTTAGATTTTTCACCTAACTACAACGGCGCATTCGACTTCGATTTTGAAATGGTGAAAAACTATCATGCAGACGTGCCAGGGTATAAAGTTATCAGTGAACGTGGTGTAGATAGAACAAGAGGGTATTCAGGCGTGATAGGCAAGGAGTCAGGAGCAACTATATCGCTCATGTTGAAAGTGTGTTATGTCAGACTTGGAGGCGCTTAAACCCAAACTTACTCAGACAATATTTCACTTACAGCGCGCTCATAAGCCTCAATGCGTTTTGCTTTTTTGATTTTCTTCAACGTCTTGTGCGGGTTGTCGAAGGCGTTGCTGAAATACTCCCAATAGCTCGTCATTTTCATCAGTACATGACTTTCGCCAGATAGTGCTTCTGAGTATTCATGGTACAGCGTATCGATGAATTTACCGAAAATGATCATCCTGTTTTCTGGGTATTCGGCGCTATTGTTTTTGATCATCATCGGCAAAAACGGATCAGCAATCAATCCTCGTCCGATCATCCAGTGGTCAATAGAAGGGAAGCGGTCTTGCATCTCCCAAAAACCTTGTACCGTGGTGATATCGCCGTTGTAGTAAATCTTGTGTCGTGTGCTTTCGAGGCAGCGTTCGAACGATTTCAAATCGACACCGCCTTTGTACAACTGCTTTCCGATGCGCGCATGAATGGCGATGTTTTTTAGCGGGTACTTGTCGAGGATGGGAAACACATCTAAAATTTCACCGCTGTGTTCATATCCCATGCGCATTTTCATGGATACCACCACATCACTTTCGCTATGCACCCGGTTGAGAATGTGGTCAATTCTTTGTGGATCATTGATAAGTCCCGAGCCCATGCAGCGGTTTACAACCATGGGGTACGGACAACCCAAATTCCAGTTCAGCTCCTTGTAGCCTAAGCTTTGTATGAATTTCACGACGAATAGAAATTCATCGGCATCGTTGGTCATGATTTGCGGAATGACTTCAAGGGTTGTATTGTTTTTGGGCAGTATATCGCGCTCATAAGCTGGCTTTATATCCAATTTGCCATTGAGGCGTATGTAGGGAGAATAGAAAGTGTCAATACCACCGAAATAGTTTTGAAAAGCATTTCGAAACCTGAAATCTGTAAACCCTTGCAATGGCGATGAAAGTAGTGTTATGTCCATTATATTTCTTAAGCAAAGAGTTACTCAAATATTTCGAAATCGTTTAATAGCGTGCTAGTCTGTGTGGTGTTTTTAAAATAGGTGTAGGAGCTAAAAAAAATGCGAGTCTCATTCACAGACTCGCATTTTTAAAGGTAGTGGAGGTACGGGGATTCGAACCCCGGACCCCTTGCATGCCATGCAAGTACTCTAGCCAACTGAGCTATACCCCCAAAGTTGCAAAAATCAAACAATGCTGAAAACTTTTGCGGCAGCGAAGATAATTGAAAATACACAAGTTGCAGCTGGAATTGGATTTTTTATTGGTTTGAAATGCGGACGATTTCATCGTTGATTAGACGCAAAATCATTGCAAAAGAATTCTTTATTATTTGGTGATGCTGGCTGTCATAAGCATTTATGTAGTTGTCTATATTCTTCAATTCCACACAGAGGCTATCCAAACTAAAAAGCTTGAAAATGGGGTATAGTTTGTGGCGAGTTTCTGCAACGGTTTCAAAATCATTGACTTCAATGGCTGAAAGCAACTCGTTGAAACCTTTTTCAAATTCTACCACACATGTATTTAGGTATTGCAGGTATGCAACATTCTCTTCGATTATCTTCCGCGTCGATTCAAACTCCATTTCGACTTCAATACTGAATGTCTTCATAATTCAAAAAAATCTTTGAGAAACATCTTAAACTTTTGAGGTGATATTGGTTTGGTAAGTACCTCCGCAAACCCCATTTTTCGGAAGGTGTCTACTTCATTTTTCTCTGCATTGGCAGTAAAAGCTATTATCGGAACGAACTGATTGATGCTTTCGGTTTTCCGAATGATTTTGAGTGCCTCCACGCCATCAATTTCCGGCATCTGAATGTCCATAAGTATAATATGAAATTGCTTCTGCTCAAGCAGTTCAAATGCCATTTTAGCCGAATCAGCAATGGTGAGGTCTATTCCCCAGTTTTTTATCATCCCTTGCATTACCAGTTGATTTGGTAACATATCTTCAACATACAACATCGAAAAGCCAGTAAAATTCAGGTTTTCATCCAGATTCCTATTTTCAACATCTGAATTAATGGCTTCTCCTAAATCGAAAGGCATTTTGAACGAAAAAGTTGACCCTTCATTTTCTTTGCTTTCAATAATGAGCTTGCTGCCGCACAAACCGAGCAGACTACTCACAATGCTCAGCCCCAGCCCGGTACCGCCAAATTTCCTCGATATAGAACTGTTTTCTTGAGTAAATGCCTCATTGATAAGTGCGATGTTCTCTGGTTTTATCCCTATTCCTGTATCGGCAACAGAAAAAGTGAAATGCATACGTTCTTCGCTTTCTTTTTCGCACTCAACTTGAAGTGTAACACTACCCTGAGTGGTGAATTTGAATGCGTTTGAAATCAAATTATACAACACTTGTGTTAATCGCAGCGAGTCGCCAAGAACTTTATGGGTAATCGAATGGGTTTGAATAAAATGGAATTCAATTTTGTCTGTTTTCTGAGTCTGACATTTTTTTCTGATGTCTGTTAACAAGAGGTTCAAATCAAATGCTTCTTTCTCCAATTCAAATTTACCTGAGTTGATTTTCGAGAAATCAAGTATCTCGTTTATCAACGCTAAAAGATGCCTTGACGACACATTCAATGTGCCGACCAATTCACTTTTCTCATCGTGTTGAAGGGTGTTGTCGTTTTGCAGTATTTCACTAATCGCAATGATGCTATGAAGTGGTGTCCTTATTTCATGACTCATGGTCGATAGAAAAGAATCTTTCGCAGCAAGTGCTTCAATCAGCTTTTCTTCACTCCGCTTTTGTTTTGTGATGTCGAAAGAGAATGACAGCAAATAGCGGTCGGCATTGTCTTGGACATTTGTATGCACCAAGTATTTCCCGCTTAGCAGATATACATCTTTTCCATCGAGAAGGTATTTTTCTTCTTCCAATGTAACTTGTTCGGTTTCCCAAATCCGTAAATCTTCTGCTTCTAATTTTTTTGCCAACCCTTCCGGGTGGATGTGGAAGTCGGTTTTTCCGATTATATCTACTTCTTCGATTTTCAGACTTTCACACAGAAATTTATTGGCAAAAACGTAAGTTAAATCTCTGTTTTTCAAGGTGATGTTAATAGGCAACGCATTCAGAATTGATTCGTTCAACAGGCGCTCTTGGTCAAGTCGCTTGGCGAGTGCTTTGCTCTCAGTAATATCGCGTATGAAAGATGAGAAGAAGACTTCTTCACCTACGTGAATTGGGGTGATGTAGAGTGAAATATCAATTTCAACACCGTCTTTTCTTACTGCCTGTATTTCAATTTGTTGGTTCAAGGCAGGACCTTTCCGGGTGGCATGGTAGTGTTTAACTCCTTCATGATGAGCCGACGAATGCCGCTGCGGTATTATCAATTCCGAAAGTGTTTTCCCGATTGCTTCATCTTTGCTGTATCCAAATATTATTTCAGCTTGTCTATTCCATTCAATAACAATTGATTGACCATTCGCTGTTACAACGGCATCAAGCGCGGTATTGATTACGTTTTCAAGTATTATTTGGGAGTACGCAAGGTCTTTGACAATTTTATCGATGGTTTGCTTTTGCGCAGATTCATGACTGATCAACAGACTTTCTAATTCTTTTCTTTTTTCAGTCTCGTAATCTAGAGCTAACTCTAACTCACTTGTTTTTGCTGCCTTTTTGTCGTTTTTATAAGATGAAATATGTCTTTTCTTTGAGAGGTAATACCCTGCAAGAAATGAAATTAAAACACCCACTAAGCTCGCAGATATGGTTAAAAAGGTTGTGAATCCTCTCGATGATTCAGTAACGACAATATCACCAATGAATGCGTTACCGATAACTCCATCAACTATTCTACCCCGCACATTTTGAGCCGCCAAATGTATGCTCAAAAGCATGGCAACCATCAACAGTGTTCGCTTCATTCTACTAAAGGTTAATACCAAATTAGTGATTTGAAGTGTTGTTTTTTATCGATGATGTGATTTCGTTTTGTCGAAATTAGATGAATGGTACGTTCTGGTCGATGAATGGGATTTGATCCCCAGAAATATTTGATTTTGCGCCTAGTTTACATTGATTTTTTCGACAATTACGCTCAATGTCTGAAGCAATTCTTGATCAACAATGCCTTCAATGGGGTCGAAAGTCTCATGGAATTTTGGTAGGGAAAAGATGCCTTTGAGATCAGCCCCCATGCGTGGAAAATAAGATGCTGCTGTTTCCAGCACCGTCGCACCTCCTCTGGCCCCGGGTGATGTTGCCATCAAGAGCATAGACTTGTTGTTCCAAACCTTTCTGTCTGAAATGCGTGAGGTCCAGTCTATCAAATTTTTAAAGCCAGCGTTGTACGAACCGTTATTCTCTGCAAGTGATATAACAATGAGGTCTGCTTGATCTATTTCATTTGCGAAGTCAATAGCAGCAGGGTGGATGTTGATTTCGCTTTCCAATTGCACACTAAACAGCGGAATATCTATTTTACTCAAATTATAAATGGTAACTGTGCTGTTGTCGAATAACGAGGCGGCAAATTGCGCTAGTTGGCGGTTGATAGAGTTGGCGCTGTTGCTTCCGCCGATGGCTAGGATGTGCATGGAATATTTTTTTTTCAAGAACGCCAAATTTAAAGCTTTCTGGCAGATTGGCTTTCAACCAAGTGGCTGTGTAAAAAGTAACTGGCGATTGCTTTTTGCAGCATCCGCGCCGCTGGCGCGCACCATAGACAAAATCTTATTTTAGAATTGAAGAAAATATTAAATTAGTTAATCCATTCTTTCGAAAATCAATACCTTTCGGTAACACCTTGAACTATACTATCATGAAAAATTTGTTGTTCACTCTCGCTGCTATTTTCATCTTTTTATCTGCTAAATCGCAGGATGTACAGGCGTACTTTCAGCAAGAAGTCAATTATAAAATTGATGTCGAACTCGACGACGTGAACCACATGTTGAATGGGAATTTGGAGTTTGAATACAAAAATAACTCAAACGATGCATTGCCGTTTATCTACGTCCACCTGTGGCCAAATGCCTATAAAAATGCGAAAACAGCACTAGCGAAGCAGAAGTTACGCAATGGCGATCGTTTTATGTTTTACGCTTTGGAGAAGGAGCTGGGGTTTATTGATGGATTGGATTTTACGGTGAACGGACAAAAAGCAGCGTGGGAGTACGATGCAGTGAATATTGATATCGCTAAAATCTATTTGCCTCAAGTGTTGCAACCGGGCGAGTCGTTTCGCCTTACTACGCCGTTTCGAGTGAAGCTTCCGAGCGGTGAGATTTCACGTTTGGGACATGTTGGCGAATCATATCAGATAACCCAATGGTATCCAAAACCAGCGGTGTACGACCGAGATGGCTGGCACCAAATGCCCTACTTAGATCAAGGTGAGTTTTATTCTGAATTCGGTTCGTATGATGTTTCTATCACGCTGCCTGAAAACTACGTGGTGGGAGCTACTGGTGATCTACAATCAGCCGCCGAAATTGCTTTTTTGAATGAGCGTGTGGAGCAAACAACTCAGGGATTACTTGCGAAAACAAATGCTTTTCCACCATCATCAACAACGATGAAAACCATTCGATATACCCAAAAGGATGTCCATGATTTCGCCTGGTTTGCCGATAAACGCTGGCATGTGATGAAAGGCGAGGTAAAACTTCCTCACAGCGGAAAGACTGTTGCCTCATGGGCCATGTACACGCCTGAAAGTGCCGACTTATGGCAACGGGCTATTGAATACATAAACGATGGGACGTATTATTATTCGCTGTGGAATGGCGACTACCCATACAATCAGGTAACGGCCATAGATGGCACCATATCAGCAGGTGGTGGCATGGAGTACCCAAATGTTACGGTTATTGGTGAGTCGGGCAATGCGCTGGGACTAGAAACGGTGATTGTTCATGAAGTTGGACACAATTGGTTTTACGGAATTCTGGGGTCGAACGAGCGCGACAATGCGTGGATGGATGAGGGAATCAACTCGTTTAACGAAACGCGGTATATGCAAACCAAGTACGGCGATTCTCTCGGTTTTATGGGCGGTATGCTGTCGGAGAACATAGTGGAACTTGCTGGCGCGAAAGAGCTATCATACCGCACCACCGATGAATATGCATATTTGATTACAGGTCGGGGTAAGGTCGATCAGCCCATCCAATGCCATTCAGATGCGTATACAGATATGAACTACGGAACCATCGTCTACAAAAAGACGGCGGTCGCCTTCGATTATCTGAAAGGCTATTTGGGTGAAGAGCGATTTGATAAGGCCATGCAGACGTATTTCGACCAGTGGAAATTCAAGCATCCAAATCCCAATGACTTGCGCACCACGCTTGAGACATCAACAGGTGAAGACCTTTCGTGGTTTTTTGACGATTTGATCAAGACCACCAAGAAAGTAGATTATGCCATTCGCAGTGCCAAAGTGAAAAATGGAGAAACGGTGCTGAAGGTTAAAAACCGAGGACAGATCAATGGTCCGTTTGAAATCACCACCTACGCCGATGGAAAACCCCTGGAGCAACAATGGTTCAAAGGACTGTCGCCTAGACAAACGCAGAAGATCGTTTTGAAATCTGAATCCGACAAAGTGAAGATTGATGGTGGTGATCAAATGATGGATTACAGGCGCGAGAACAACATGGCCCGCACCACGGGGATGTTCAAAAAGGTTGAGCCGTTAAAGATTCGGATGTTGACAGGTATCGAAAATCCGAACTATACCCAAGTGTTTGTAACACCTGTTGTAGCATGGAACGAGCAAAACAAAGGCATGGTCGGACTGAATATTCACAATGCGACGCTGCCGTGGAAAAACTTTGAGTATTCATTTACTCCGCTTTATAGTTTTGCGACGAAAAATTTGAATGGGTTTGGAAGGATGTCATTTTATAATGGTAAAAGTTCATTTCACCTTCGCTCGAGCAGTTTCAATGACTATTACAAACCATTTGATAGTATGCCTTTTCCGCAATCTACATATTATCAGTTCTTTTCATTTAGTCAAAGGTACCTGCGTAATTCTCTTGAGTATGTGCGTGAATTCACGAAAACTCCTAATTCTGCATGGAAGTCTTCTATTGCGGCAGAATTGGCCGTAATTTCTACCAAAGCCACGACAGGGTTTGTGTTTTCTTATCCTCTCGTTCAGTTTTTTGATGTGCGATATTTAGATCAAAAGAGTGAAGAAGGACAATTAAGGTTGCGATACAATGCGAAGCATTCGGGTTTGGTGAACCATTTTATCGGAGTAGAATACAAAGGTTACTATCATCCAAGAGCTCATTACCTTCATTTTGAGTACAAGGGCAGATCCAAGTATTTAAGAGAAAATAATCTCTCATGGCGTTTTTATTCCGGAATAGTAAGTAGAAATTCGGTTTATCGTCTTAGTGGAGTAGGCTGGTTATATGGAAATGATCCGGGATATGACTATCTGTTTTTACAAAGAGGTGGAAATAATGATAATTTGTATAGACAAGTTGCAGGTGGGCAAGGTGATATTCATATTCCAATTTTAGCACAGAGTCTCATGTCAACATTGAGGGTTGATGCCGATATACCAAAAGTAAAGATCATTTCAGTTTTTGTCGGCTGTGGTGTTTACGATGCAAGTATTGACAATGTTCAAAGTAACGATTACTTTGCTTTTAGCATGGGGATATCGATTAAATTGATAGAAGACGTTATTGCTTTGCATATTCCTCTTCTTTCAAGAAATTATATGGGTGCTTCGAACAATGAAATTGAAGATGTACTCAATTTCCAATTCAACATCGCCGCGCTGAATCCGTTCAAATTGGCAAGAAATCAGGGGAATTAATTACTTGCGGCCCGGACATTTTTTGCAACGATGTCCGTTTTTGTGTGCTTTGCAACACTTCTTTTTATTGAACTGCGCCCCCGCCTCGAGAAGCTGGAGGAATAGACAAGGTGCATGTGTTTCGGGCGATTGCATTGCGCAAATGTCGGCACCAAACTCGCGCTGCGCAATACCTTATTTATGTCATTTTTCATCGCACATCCCGTGCGGATGTTAGGTGGAATGCCTAAAGAAGTTTCATATATTTGCCGCCCATTTGGCTCCGTAGTACAATGGATAGTGCGTAGGTTTCCGGTACCTAAAATCCAGGTTCGATCCCTGGCGGGGCTACAAAAGCTCTCTGAATTTTCAGGGGGCTTTTTTTTGAAAGAATCGAAAAAGGTCAAAAAAAACAAAGAAAATCAAAACGTCGGTAATTCTATTATCACTTTTATGTCGAGCGATTGAATGAAAGACTCACACTACTGAATAAAGTCTTGTTTTTACGCGGAATCTGCTTAGTGGGGATCAGATTCCTTTATTAACCCCTCGGTGGTTTCTAGCTTATCGATTAATTTATCAATCTCAAAGAGAGGAGCGCGCTGATTTTTTTGCTTCAGTGTTTTGAGTGCATGGATGGCCGCTTCTCCGGATATTGCATTTATCGAATGCAATTGTTCAATAATGTGAAGACAACCATGCACTTTAATCCCTTCTTTTTGCACTTTCTTCCTCAACCTTTGGTCTGCAGTCATCAAAATCGCGTTGAATTGTTTTGCGCTGTACCATACTGAACAATCTTGGATGCTTAGTCCGGCATGTTCAATGCTCATTTCAACAACAATTGTCATCGACTGCGGGTCTAGCTTATCGACTGTTAAATTACCTGAACGAACCATGTTATCGATTTGTTGAAAATCAGGGTCGTCTGAAAGTTCTAATATGATCAAATCTGTTGTTCTCAATTCCCAGCCTAAGGCGGTATACGTCGATAAAAGCCCCATGTCTTTGAGGTCAATAAGTACCGACGTATCATTGACAACCACAACCATCGTCTAGACGAGTTGATAGGATTTGCGGATTTCTGAAATACTAACTCCTAGTAATGAGGCTGCTCTGCTTAAAGACATTAACTCTTGAGTAAGGGCACGGTGAATGAGACCTTCATAGCGAGTAGAAGTTTCTTCTCCCATATAGCGAGTTACACTCACCTGGTTCTTGAATTGCTCATCACTTCGCATTCGAATAAAGAACCTTCTAAGTAGAGTTGGGGTAATCACTTTTAAATCTGCAAGCCGATAGACAATAGCTGGAATACTAATGCCAAATCGACGTTGGATAAGTTCAAGTTCTTTGATTGCCAACTGACTTCTATGTTCACCTAGTTTTTCAATTGCAACTTTTGCCGGCAGAAGAAGCGCTGCGGCGAAACGATTGCAAAATTGCTCTATTTCTTTGTGAGTGAAATCGGCGGTAAACTTTAGAAGGAGATGACCAAGTTCATGCAACAAAGTGAATCTTTTTCGTTCGATGGGGAAGTTTTTGTTGACAACCACTACCGGGTATAGTTCGTCTACTCGGGTGGCCATGCCGTCAAAACCAGACATGTTTAAATCAATCTCCAAAACCTTTATCTCATTGTATTCAAGCAATTCAACAATGTTCAAAATAGGGTCGTAACCAATTTCCCATTTTGATCTAAGCTCGTTTACTGCAATTTCAACATCTTCTAAATTCTGAATCACAAACCTTTCAAGCGGATTTTCGAACTTGGATTCAATAGAGAGAATATCTTCAACCGCGATGTAATTTTCAAGCATCACATGAACTTGCTCAGCAATGCCGTTCGAGGTTTTGCTGCTCAAACTGCTTTTCTTTCGAAATTCTACTTCGCCAATTTGTATTTTCCTTGGTCGAAAGAAGTAATCAGCCTTTTGCTCCAATGCCCTCGAAAGTGCGATCAATACCGAACTATCGGGCATCGACTTAGCCGCTTCATACTTGCTTATCATTTGCTTAGATACACCTACGGCATTGGCCAATTCTTCCATAGATAAACCTTTAATTAGCCGCGCTGATTTTAGTCTTTGGGCGAAAATGTCGTTCATTGTGGTGGTTTATTGGTTGACAAAAATAATAAAATAATAATTAATGTCAACCGATACTCACATTTTTGTACTGTATTGTTATGAGTGATTGAAGAGAGAAAATTCGCGAGAGAGGGCTGAAAATTATTCGATCAAAAGAATGGATGTGTAATTCACGCTGACTTGAACTCTAATTAGCGCCCGGCTACAAAGCCTTCAAAATTTCTACTATTTTAAATTCGCTCACTTTTTCCCAACGTTCGCCAAAGACTTGCGCGACATCTACACTGAAATGACCGAGAAAATGATTAAAAACTTGAACCCATGATATTGAAACCCGCCGAACTTGAAAAAGTCAATACGTATATGAATAATCACCCCGATGCGCAAGACCCGATGGCCTATTTGCGGGCTCTCGGTTTGGCTCGTATTCTCGAGCTGATCGACAAGTCTGAGGGGCGTAAAATCAAATTCTCGACGGTACAAAACGCCGAAGACGGTGTTGAGGTGAGTTATGTCTAAGTAAATCGACTTTGATAGGCTTTATCGTGCTCTCGATCGAATGACACAAACGTTACCGGTCTTGCTCGCTAATGAAATGCTCAATCACTCACGAGCTTTCAGAGATCAGGGCTTTACCGACGCAAACACAGGCTACAAAGCCTTCAAAATTTCTACTATTGTAGATATTACAGAAAAGGTCTGGACTTGCAGCAAAAAGCCGGACAAAAAGTTAAGTGGCATATTTGGTAAAGGTGTTTACGAAACAAACAAGCTAACTGAAGAAAAAATGGAAGGCTGAACCTTCTATCGGGAATAGATTTTTAAATGCTCAGTTTGATGAATTGAGAATGGGCCAAACGACATAGCGCATTAGTTTGAATAGTACAAATAATTGCAAAGGAGGCAGCTTTTAAATTCAGGTGGCGAAAGAAATGGAATCGAATACTCAACTTATCATGAAGTAACCAAGACTTATCAATACTTTTTCAATAGAACAATTATATCTCGCTGAAAAAGCCAAGATTCACGGAGTAACAATGTACCTAGTGATTAATGTTAAATAGGTGATCGAAATCTGCTCAGTCGGTTGAATTCAACATCCTCATTGGGGAAATTTTGACCAAAAGTAACATTCGCTTTCTCAAATTGTATAATTTGCGAGCGCAGATTAGGTATCAATGTTCCTTAATCTTACTTTTAATATTCTCTATGGATAGGAAAATATTTGAGAACAACAAGCTTGTTGAAGCTCTATGTCAAATCATTTTTGACCCAATTGATGACAATACAATCTTTGGAGTTTACTGGGATGCAATATCACCTAAAGGAGTATTTACTCAGAAAGAAAATGCTTCAGCCGTGAACTTCAATCTTTCTAGCCCAACACAAGGTATGAACCCTTCATTGACAAGCGCCATGAAGTTCATGAATGACAATGGGGAAAAACTGATTCAGCTGCATAATAATAATATTGCAATTCATCAATTAAGAGCATATGATAGATGGGAGTCTTTCAAACAAGACATTGATTTTGCATACCAAAGCTTGATGGCTTCAATGAAAGAATCTTTTATTCAGCGGGTGGATTTAAGGGCAATAAATGTTTTTGAACTGCCCCAAGATGGCTTCTATCTTTCAAGATATTTCAATGTTTCTTTAACACACCCTGAGAACTATGGGATGCCTTTGATCAATTTGACCTTAGAGATTCCCTTAGAAACAAATAAGTTTATTGTTGTAAGATTGCACAGTAAAATAAATGAAAAGGCCATGAATGTAGTTGTCGATTTGACCTATGCTCACATAGAGCCAAAAATTAAAACGCACGATTTAGATTCACTCAGTTCTATCTTAGAAGAAGGGCATCATCACTTGCATGATACATTTGTAAACTTAATAACCGAAGAACTCGCAGGTGTGATAGAGTAACTCAAAGCAATCATGACAGAAAATGTATTAATTCCAGATAGTGCCGTCACAACTCGCTTGCGAGAAAGTTCATATTTAACTCGTCAAGCATCTGAGTCTGCCTACAATAAAAAAGCTAACCCAATTAAGAGTTATACGGTTGAAGTCAAAAAAGACGCATCAGCTTCTCGAACAATAACAACATGGGGAATGAATTCTATAAGTTCGACGGGAAGTTCAGAAAGCGTTATATATCCCTCCAGTATCACCTTTATTTGGGATAAGATACAAAAACTTCGTTCTCTGATTGAAGAGTTGGCTTTTGAGAATGATGTTATATTCAAAATAGGCTCTGAAATAATTAGAGACCTTGCAGCACAAGGCAAGTTCAGCGTTCAAATTATTCGTACTGGGGAAGATGAAATAGCGTTTTATATAAAAAATGGTCGTGAGTTCAAGAATTTGATATTGGACGAAGATGGTGACATTGAATTTCTCCACATCACCGAAAAAAGAGAGGATACATACAATGAAATATTTCCTTTCGATGAGAATTTTGATACTTTTTCGTTAACCAGTAAGCTGTAGTTTGAATGAATTGTGATCGTGCGGGTGTTCCTGAATATCTTCAATGGAATGACAAAAAAGTATTCAATGAAAGTGAATTTGAAAAAGGTCAAGGCTTTTACAGAGTGTCCAAGTCTGGAAACGACATAGAATTCCCATCAATATTAACCGCATACTCATGTAAATGGGATGTGTTAATAGAAAAGGAACACATTCTAACGATAGACGTCCCGTCAATAGGAGACAATTGCAGAAAGGCGTTAATCGAAGACATTACTAAAATTGAAATCTTAAAAGAAAAAAATGAAGGAAATGATTTAGGCGTGCACCATATCACTTGTGTTCTAGAACATGCCCCAAACCCTTGCGATTATTCCCATACTCAAATAAACATTCGTCACCGACTAACTCTTCATGACGAATTGATTTTTGATGAAGTTTACTCACATAACCAATGGGCGAAGAAAGAAACACGTATTCATTTCGATGGTAAATTTTATAAAACCCATTTAAGAAAAGAATATAGAAAGAAATTGATTCAGGTATTCAAAGAGTTAATTTTCCCAGTTGAGGAGCTTGCTTGAGATTCTCCTTTAATTGCCTTAAACAAAGAATTAGGGAGAATCTAACGATTGTCACTTTCTATCTTTATTAACCATTAGATAGACATTCAACATTATTTATAATCTCGTTTTAGGATTTCCGATAAGCATGCTCAAATCATCACAAATACCATTTGCCATTTATATATAGTTTTCCCATATCACGGAAGTGTGTCGAAGCTCAGCACATTTAGCTGTCTTATTAGAAGGGTATTATCCTTGTTTTTTCATACATTTGCGTTTGATTTGTGAGTAGAAAAATTCAGAAGTCTTTCTATTTTGAATTCGTATTTCCATGCAAAACTAACTATGTACGAATTTTGAATTTAAATGAAGGTTTCATTCGTCTTAACTCTGCTTTCAAACCTTTCTGGTTATGATATGAGGTAATTTCTTTAATCACAAAAAGGCAACTATGAAAATTAAACAAGATTTTGTTCGGATTGAGAAGCGTTTGTTTTGGAGTTGTTTTCTGAGATTCATCTTTTTCTTCCTATTATTCTTCAATACCCACGAATATTTATCCCAAGTATCCCCTGCAGTTATGAAAGCTGCAAAAAACGGTAACGCTGAAGCTCAATACCAAGTGGGTTTTAGCCTTTGTGGATGTGTTGTTAGGGAATGTCCAACTGCAGAAGCTAAAGAGAGAGTTTATTGGTTAACTCAAAGTTCTACACAGGGTCATGCTGGTGCTCAAACATTGCTAGCAATGATGTATTATGAAGGATGTGGTGTTGAGGTCAATCTAAAAAAAGCGTTTGACCTCGAACTCAAAAGTGCTCAAGGTGGTAATTGCTCTGGCATGAACAATGTGGCGGTTCAATATATTATGGGAGAAGGAACTGAACCAGACTTGGATAAAGCTGTTTTTTGGATAAAGAAAATGAGAGATATGGATTGCTATCGCTGGGACGACTGAAGTGGTCGGGATTGTTTGGACAAGATCTTATATACAAATATAACAGTTAAAACCATAGTAATGAGGGGGTTTGGGGGAGACTCATAACTTAGTGTTTTTGTTCATTTCTAGGCTGCTTGTTTGTAAACCTTAGCT
>WGNM01000010.1 GCA_016124575.1 Cryomorphaceae bacterium | reverse complement strand
CCCCTGGCTCTTCAAAGTAGACTCCCTCGGCTGCCTAGAGCCAGGTTGTCACTTGGTGAACGTAGAAGAAATCACCATAGGTCTTGAAAACACCCTCTCTGCCTACCCAAACCCAACCTCCGGACTGGCAAACATCACCTTTGCGCTGCCTCCCGGCTTTCGCGATACACAAACCGAACTCATTGTGGTTGACCTAACAGGTAGAGAAGTGCACCGCGAAGCGCTTTCCGCATTTGCACTCACCTCAGGAACCATTCAAATTGACCTTTCAAATCAGCCTGCCGGTATTTACCTCGCACAATGGGTATCGGGAAATACGTGGCTAGATAGTGTGAAGATTGTGAGAGATTAGATAAAGGAGTGATGGGAACTGCAACTCTCCAAACTCAAATGCTGCACTTACTTTTTGTGCTTGCCCTTTTTCAAGTATCTTTGTCCAATAGCACTCCCAAGAACATGAAAGAATTCGCTTTTCAACGTGAAAATTATAAGCTACTCCTTGTCGGACTAGTCATCATCATTGTTGGTTTTATCCTTATGTCTGGCGGTGGTGTCGATGACCCCAATGAATTCAGTGAAGATATCTTCAACTTTCGCCGCATTACCCTCGCTCCGCTTGTTGTGCTCGGAGGATACGGTTTTGTGATGTTTGCGATCATGAAAAAACCGAAGTCCGCCTCGAACCAAAAATCCCTGTGACTGTTCTTCAAGCCATTATTCTAGGCCTCATTCAAGGTCTTACAGAGTTTTTACCGGTGTCTAGCTCTGGACATCTCGAATTGGGAAAAGCTATTCTCGGAAGTGAACAAGTGCCAGCTGAAAGTCTGATGTTCACTGTTGTTGTCCATTTTGCCACCGCACTCAGCACCATCGTCGTCTTCAAATCCGATATCGCCCGAATCTTCAACGGTTTGTTCGCATTTAAAAACAACGACGAATTTCAATACTCCCTTAAAATCGTCCTCTCCATGATTCCCGCCGCCTTCGTTGGGGTGGTATTTGAGTCTGAAATTGAGGCCCTTTTTAGCGGACAAATCCTCTTGGTTGGTGCCATGCTGGGGTTAACAGGCTTGCTGCTATTGCTGGCCGACCGTGCGAAAAAAACCGATAAATCAGTGGGTTTCAAAGAGGCGATCATCATCGGTGTTGCTCAAGCAATAGCAATTCTACCCGGTATATCTCGCTCGGGAGCAACCATCTCTACCAGTGTTTTACTCGGCATCGATCGTGAGCGCGCTGCTCGCTTTTCTTTCCTAATGGTGGTGCCCCTCATCCTCGGTAAAATCGCGAAAGACCTGCTCGACGGTGGTCTCTCTGCTTCAACATCCAGCTTGCCTGTATATATCGCTGGTTTCATCGCCGCTTTTATCGCCGGTTGGTTCGCTTGCAAATGGATGATCGCCCTGGTCAAAAAAAGCCAGCTGCGCTATTTCGCAATATACTGCCTCGTGGTATCCGCTATTGCGGTATTCTTGGCCATCTGATTTCGATTTTCATTATCTTGGTGCACATTCTCGTGCGCTTATGAAATCATTTCTGTTCTCCTTATTGTCACTTGTGACTTTAGCAGCTGTTGGACAAGATTACCGCGGTTGTCACCACTTTAAAAATGTTCATGCTGCTCCAAGAGCCAAAGAACTGTCGGCTGCTGAGAAATTAGAAATGGAGGCGAGCATACTCCGAAGCGATACCATCGATATCGCTCACTACGATATCGTGATCGATGTAACAGCATACAGCCAACAATACATCAATGCTGCTACTACCATAACGTATGCAGCGAAAATGCCCGGCGTAACGAGCATCTCACTCGACCTCTTTCAACTTACTGTCGATTCTGTTAAACAAGACAACGAACCGCTATCTTTTTCCCACGATGGTGATGTGCTGCAGGTATTCTTCCCCGCAGAAGCCGCTGTTGACGAACCTTCAGAAATTACAGTATTCTATCAAGGGAACCCGCACCAAGACCCTTATTGGGGTGGCTTTTATTTTGAGAGCGACTACATCTATAACCTGGGCATCGGTCTTACTACCATTCCACCAAACTTTGGTAAGGTGTGGTATCCGTGCTTCGATACCTTCGTTGAACGCGCAACCTATACGTATCACGTAAAATCAGCAGGCAACAAACGGGCTGTGTGTCAAGGTGATTTGGTTGATGAGGTGCTGCTGGGAGGCGATACCCTCATTCGCACCTACGACTTCCCACATGAAATACCAACACACATCTCTGCCATCGCTGTGGCCGACTATGAGTCTACTGAACTCACGCACAACGGGGCTTTCGGCCCAGTAGACATCCGCCTAACCTCAAAACCCGCCAACCAGTTGGGCATGAACTCGGTTTTTCAAGAGCTCGGCTATGCCATCGATGCGTGCGAATATTGGTGGGGTCAAAACCCTTTTCCATTTGTGGGATATGTGCTTACCACCGATGGGGCCCTGGAAATACCTACCAACATTGCCTATCCGCAATACATGACGGGCGAAAGCCTCGCCTCAAACGGCGGATTGTTTACTCATGAACTGGGACATTACTGGTGGGGTGATATCATCTGCATGCGCACTCACAACGACATGTGGATGAAAGAAGGTCCTGCTGAATATAGCTCGCACCTGTTTGTTGAATACAAAGATGGACGTGACGCATTTGTGGAAACGGTGAAAGACAACCACCTGTTTGTGCTTGAAAGAGCCCACATCGACGATGATGGGTTTTTTGCCCTATCGCCAATGCCTGATCCTCAGATTTATGGCCGCCACACCTACTACAAGGGTGCCTCGGTACTGCACAACCTACGCGGATACCTGGGCGATGAGGTTTTTCGTGAAGGCATGCAGGCCATGCAAACCAACCTGGGTCGCTCTAACCTCGATGCCGCTGAATTCCGCGATTCTCTCGCACTATTCACAGGCGTAAACCTCGATGACTTTTGGAATGATCAGATTTTTCAACCTGGATTTAGCTCGTTTGAGGTCGACTCTGTTGTGTCGGTAGCAAACGTCAACGACTTTACTTCGACGGTCTTCGTTGAGCAAAAACTGCGTGAGGCCAATACGTTCTACAACAATGTGCCCCTCGATGTTACTGCCTATGCAAATGATTGGACGGCTTATGAAACACAGGTGGTTTTAAGCGGACAGTTCGATGCGTTCGAAATTGTGACCCCGTTCGTGCCTGCCATGGTTGTGCTTAACGGCAACGGCAAACTCAATCAGTCGCGCATGGATCATACCTATGTCATCAACGACCTTTCTGGCGTGGTGTCTGTTCCGTTTTGTGATATCCGCATTGGCGCTAACATCGTTCCCGACTCGGCCCTGGTGCACGTTGAACATCAGTGGATTGCGCCCGATAATAGCAATACTGCGCCTTACATTTTCGAAATGGCATCCCTCCACTACTGGCTCATCGATGGTATCTGGCCCGACGGTTTAGAGCTCGATGGCCGAATCAACTACAACGGCAACGAAGTCACCGATCTCGATTACGATTTGGTAGGAGTAACAGAGGCTGATCTTATGCTGGTTTATCGCGCGAGCAGCGCGGATGCATGGGTGAAGTACCCCGATTATACGTGGCAGCCAGGAACACTCACCAATGGCGCAGGGTTGTTCTCTATACCGGTGCTGAGAAAAGGACAGTATGCGCTTGCGAATGGAGATGTGGCGGCAGCGATACGGGAAACAAGTGAAACTGATTTTGTGGCTTATCCAAGTCCTGCCTCCGAATCAATTACCATATCATGGCCAACCGAATTGGTCGTTAAAACAATCCGCTTGGTTGCGCTCGATGGTAAGTTGGCTCTTGAAACAAACCTTGGCTCAATATCTAACACCTCTATATTGGATGTGTCTGACCTAGCAGCAGGCGTGTATGTGGTTGAGCTAGTGACTTTAAACAACAAGACGTCGCTCAAAAAGCAAATTCAAGTTATTCGCTAACGATAGTGCCAACCTTTACGTGTTGAAGCGATCGAATGATGGCCTCAACTTCACGCACGTATTCGCGTTTGTCGAAGAATGGAGCATACGCATATCCCTCAACGGTGACAATGCGCTTGTTGACCTCATCGAATTGAGTGATGCTGATAAACGGCCCTCCCATAAAGTCACCCTCCATCTTCCACAATCCGCGTATTTCTGCTGCAAATTGATCGCGGAAGTTGATCTCCTCATACCGCGGATAATAGCGCATCTCTGTGGTCATAAAACTGCCTTCCGGATTGCCGTGCACGTAATGTTTCAACAAACTGTCTCGCTTGGCAAGCAAATACTGTGGTGAAAACACCTCTTCTGTTGTGTACGGATAGAAGTAGATCATAAATCCCTCCTTCACATCGTGGTTGTCACCACCTTGCTGCCGCGTTAGCTGTCGATCGATCAACACAAAATCGGTCTCTTCTACCATGATGCGGGCATCTCTCGGAACGTCGAGTGCGATACCATATTTTTCTTGCAGGGTCTTGTCTATTTTGTAGTTTTTATCAGCCCGAATCAAGTCCATATACCGACTTCGTTCTTCCATTTCCAAAATAGAGCGGATCTCTTCCGAACGTTCTTGCACTGCCACAGCTGCTAGTTCAGGCGTTCGGGCCTTCAACTCCAAATACACCTGTCCTTTCGCATACTTGTTTTTAAAAATCGCCAGGTTCGGCTCTTGGGTGTCGATGCGGTCAGCAATGTCAATGAAAAGCACGTTGCGATGAGGTTTCCAAAACCGGTCGAACTCTTCAAAATCTAAAAGGGTTAGGTCAAACTCCGGCTCTGCCTGAGGAAGCATGGGGTATATGTCCATAAATACCCGCTCAAGTGTCCGCACCAATGAATCAGACTTCATCGATTTTTTCATCACCACCAACACCTCTCCTGACGGACCAACACGTCCGGGAAGCATTTGCGAAATATCATCGGTTTGGTCGCATCCCAGAAGAAGAGATACTGCGAGAATCGAAATAATTTTCTTTACCATAATCGTTTTATCGAATGCGAATCTTTTGTCCGAGCTTCAGATTCTGGGCATTCAATCCAGCATTTAACCGTTGAATCTGTTCAACCGATACGTCGCTGTATTTACTGGCAATCTTCCAAATGGTATCTCCCTTTCTAACGGTATACCATGTTGCTTGTGATGCGGTCGAGGTTTCAGGCTGTTCCTTACCGGTAACGGTTGCCTCCGTCGATTTATTATTGCCTTTCCCATAGATGGTCAGTTTTTGACCGGGGTGCAACATGTTACTTCTCAAACGATTCCATGCCTTCAACTCAGCTACGGTTACGCCATATCGCTTCGCTATCAACCCCAACGAATCACCACTTTTAACCCGATACACAGCAGGCTCTGGTGTTGATATTTCTTCTACCACCTCTTCTGGCACATGGGTAACAATGCTGTCTTGGTTTTGTAAGAATCCCGCTACCAAATCGTACGGCAAGCGCAATGCATACCGGCGGCCATCGGCGGGAATTACTCCTTTTCTGTACGTTGGATTGTACCACGAAAGGGTCTCTTTGTCGATGGGTAGATGTGCCTCTAGCTGATCAAACTGCAAGCGGGTTTGTAAAACAATGGTGTCGGTTTCATGCCACGAGCACTTCGGCTGCGCCGGAATGATGTTGTGATCATCGTGGAAATTCATGAGGTAGTTTACCGCTATAAAGGCAGGTACGTATCCTCTTGTTTCTTTGGGTAAAAACGGACGAACTTCCCAATAGGTGTTTTTGCCTCCAGATCTGCGTATGGCTTTGTTAACGTTACCCGGACCAGCGTTGTATGCTGCCAAAGCAAGGTTCCACTCGCCGTATAAACTGTAAAGCTTTTCTAGGTATTTGCATGCCGCCTCGGTCGACATCACCGGATCCATCCGTTGATCAATGTATGAGTTTACCTCAAGTCCGTATGCATTGCCTGTTGCCAACATAAACTGCCAAAGGCCCGAAGCACCAACGCGTGAGCGTGCCTGCGGGTTCAATGCCGACTCAACAATGGGCAAATATTTTAACTCGAGAGGCAGGTTCGTCTTATCGAGCTTTTCCTCAAACATCGGAAAATAGTAGGTAGACATCCCGAGCATCCTGCCCAATTGTTCTTTTCTTCTTGACGCGTAGAAATGAATGTATTCAAGCACCTCTGCGTTCGGCTTGAGGTCCATTGGACTTTGTGCGTCGAGCAAGCGCAAGCGCGCGTATACCAAGGCAGTGTCTAACGGTGGGACATGGTTTGGCTCGTAAGCGTTCACGTTCCAGAAAGCCGTGTCATCGCTTAAGCAAAACTGATCTCGAAATGATTGTTGCCAGATTTCTTCTATCTCGGTCAGGAAAAGACCGTTCAATAACTCTGTGTCTGTTTCATCTTGACCGTTCACTCGCCCATTAAAAAGGAGCAAACCAAAGAAAAAACATATAGATAAGATGCGAAATTTCACCACCCCCGAAACGCTTATTTAGTCGTTCTTACGATCGCGGTTATCACTTTCGTCTTCTCCTTTTGAAGCGTCCTTGAACTCCTTCATGCCTTTTCCAAGGCCTTTCATCAATTCCGGAATTTTCTTTCCTCCGAATAACAATAAAACGACAAATGCAATTAGAATTATTTGCCCAACTCCTGGTGTCATAGCAATTTCTTTTATGTGACAACTCGCCACGATTCAGCTACAAAGTTAGGGGAAATCACTTTACCACAATCTTTCAACTGCACTTATAAATTGGCGATGTGATTTGTGACGCAAAAGCCGCCAAATTGCACTAGGCTTTGGGCGAAATGTCGGCATTGTCGATCAACCGCACACCCTCAACCCACGCGGCAACAAGTATGCGCATCTCTCTATTTTCCCACTTTTCGATTGGTTCGAAGGTATTGGCGTCAACAATTTCCAAGTAATCCAGGCGCAAGCCTGCCGCAACAATTTGGTTGGTACCCCACGCCTTTAATGCTGCAGGCGTATCTTTTAACACACCATCGCGCATCGCGCTTAGGGTGGCGCTAAGCGTTAGGGCTGTTTTCCTTCCTTGCTCACCTAGCCTGACGTTTCGAGAACTCATCGCCAGACCACTTGTTTCGCGAATCAAATCACACGGTACGATTTCAACAGGCAGGTTTTCTCGGTTAACCAGTTCTTTGATGATGCTCAACTGTTGAAAGTCTTTCTCACCAAAATAAGCCCTGTTCGGCGAAATGGCCTCAAGCAGCTTGCGCACGATTGTTACCATGCCGTCGAAGTGACCCGGCCTGTGGGCGCCTTCCAAGGTGTTGGTCAACGTTCCATAGTCAGCCACTATGCTTTCCACATGTGTGCCATACATCTCTGCTACTGAAGGCAAGAAAATAACATTGCACCGACCCTTTTCAGCCAAATCCATGTCGCTAGGCAATGTCCGCGGGTAATTCGCTAAATCGCTCGCCTCGTTAAACTGAGTCGGATTAACAAAAATACTGCAAACCGTTACATCGTTCTCCCGAACTGACCGTTCAATCAATGTGAGATGTCCGTCATGCAACGCTCCCATCGTCGGAACAAAACCTACCGTAGCTCCGGAAGGAAAAACACCAGCTCTTAATAATGGCCAATCTTGCTGATTCGTAATGAGATACATCTAAGTTCTGGGGGTTATTTTCAAGTCAAACCCGCCAAAGCTAAACGATTCACTTGAAAAGCTGCGTAAAAAAGTGTAATTTTGCATGAACTTCCTGACAAAAGCAATCCAAATGAGTAAAGCTAAGATTCTATACGTTTCACAAGAAATCGACCCTTTTCTACCAGAAACGATCATTTCAAGGATTAGCAGAAATCTACCTCAAGGTATTCACGAAAAAGGCAAGGAAATACGGGTTTTTACCCCTCGTTTTGGAAAAATTAACGAAAGACGCCATCAACTTCACGAAGTTATTCGTCTATCGGGTATGAATCTAATAATAAACGATACCGACCACCCTTTGATCATCAAGGTTGCGTCGATTCCTACAGCCAGAATGCAGGTCTATTTTATAGACAATGAGGAGTACTTCAAACGAAAGTCTGCTTTGAAAGACGAAAAAGGGGTGCTTCAGCCAGATAACGATGAGCGTTCGATATTCTTCATTCGTGGAGTAATGGAAACCGTTAAGAAACTTGGTTGGGTTCCTGATGTGATTCACTGCCACGGTTCTATGACAGCCATGCTGCCTGTTTATATCAAATCGTTTTACAACAACGATCCACATTTCGCAAATTCGAAAGTGGTTTACAGTGTATACGAAAATGAGTTTGAAGGCAGCCTTAACCCTTCTCTTATCGATAAAATCGCGTTCGATGGCATCCAAAAAGAGTTGGTTTCTGTTGTGCAAGACCCAACTTTCGTAAACCTTACGAAATTGGCCATTCAATATTCTGACGGAATTGTCGTTGGTAGCTCAGATATAGATCCTGAGTTGCGTGAAGCAATCGCGAGTTCTGATGTTCCGTCAATTGAAAGCTATGTTGAAGACAATTTTGTTGGTGAGATCTCATCTTTCTATGATTCTATTCTTGAGGGAAAGTCAATCCTGGTGGAAGAGTAACCCATTGAGTGCTGTCCACCAACACCTTGGTATCCTGCGTCTTACAATATTGTTTGCGCTGATCTTGACGTCGTGCAAACGGCCTGAACAAGAGCTTGGATTAATTCTTCAACCGGAAGACGGGGTGCTGTCTATTCTTCAAACCGATACAGTAACCTTGGTCGTTAGCACCGTGCGTGAAGATTCGCTGCGTTCCGACGAACTGTCGTTGTCGTTGTTAGGAAACTACATCGACCCTGAAATCGGTCAAACAAGGGCTAGTTTCTACTCTCAAGTGAGGTTGTCTTCTCCAGACATCGATTTTGGAACGAATGCTGTTGCCGACTCCTTGACACTTTCTTTGGTGCACAGCGGTGGGGTGTACGGCCCTGTATTTCCGCAATACTTTGTTCTCAAAGAACTGAACGAAACCATCGATGCCGATAGCGCTTACTACAGCAGTCGGTCTTTCGCTACTTTCGATGAAAACTTGATTGTGTCTGCTGATCGTTATACGCAATTCAATACCACAGACTACATTCAAATATTGAACGACAGTCTTCCTCCACAACTGCGATTCCACCTATCGCAAGACCTTGCAGACCGTTTCATCACCGCTGGCGCAGAGGTTTATGATTCAAACACCAATTGGCTAGAGTTTTTTAAAGGATTTCATATTTATTCGAATACTGCTGAAGGGGGCGTGGCTTCGTTGGATGTGCTTTCTGGTGATTCACAGATGACCCTCTATTACCATAACGATACCGACACCTTATCTTACGTCTATACCATCAACACACTTGCCGCGAGGGTAAATAGCTTCGCGCACAATTTCATGGGGCCTCTTTCTGTGCTAGAGACCGTTGGCGAGTATCCTGGAGATCAAATAGCCTATGTACAAGCTGGCGCATCTGTAAAAACGCGTGTTGAATTTCCCTTCCTCGACGACTTCAAGGAAATAGAGGGGCGCACCATTAATAAAGCTCAACTCGTTATTCCTGTTTCAGGCTCTGCTGGAAGGTTTGCTCGACAATCTTTACTTTATTTGTTGACAGTGAACGGAGATGGCGAAGCAGCAACACTTCCCGGACAAACCAGCACAAGTATTGATATTGGCGGGTCGTTTGATGCATTAAATAGCGAATACCGATTCAACATCACACGCTATGTTCAAGAATATTTAAATGGTACGGTACCATCAAACTTTGTGAACATCGTTTCTGGAAACGCAAGTGTATCTGTTACGCGCGCAATCTTGAACGGTCCCCACGCTGATGATACCGATCCCACTCAAAATATGAGGCTTATCATTACTTACTCGTATTGACAAGCATTTATATTACCTTCGTTACGAATTCAACCAACTCACTCTATGTGTGGCATTGTCGCTTATCTCGGTACTGAAGAAGCATATCCTATACTGATCAAAGGGCTGAAACGCCTTGAATACCGCGGTTATGATAGCGCGGGTGTTGCCATCATCAATGGTAAAGACATCAATTTATTCAAATGCAAGGGAAAGGTTTCAGACCTTGAATCGCATGTTGGTGGTGACGACCCGGTGGGTCAAATAGGCATCGGACATACCCGATGGGCGACACACGGACAACCGAACGACACCAATGCACACCCCCACCTTTCGGGTGATGGCAATTTGGCAATCATCCACAATGGTATTATCGAAAATTACAATACCCTGAAAGAAGAGCTTATTAATCGTGGTCACGTGTTTCACAGCGATACCGATACAGAAGTTCTCGCTCACTTAATTGAAGATGTCCGACGTCAAACCGGAGAAGACCTTTTTGAGTCGGTGCGCATCGCCCTGCACGAAGTAATCGGCGCGTACGCAATTGTTGTCCTCGATAAAAACAACCCCGACCAACTCATTGCTGCTAAAAAAAGCTCACCATTGGTGATCGGTATAGGGGAAGATGGCACCTACTTCGTAGGATCGGATGCCACTCCAATCATTGAATACACCAAAAACGTTGTTTATCTCGAAGACGAAGAAATTGCAATGCTTGATCGCAATCAAGGGTTGAAAATCGTTACAATTCAAAATAGAGAAAAAACACCTTATATACAGGAGCTTGAAATGCAACTTGAAACCCTCGAAAAGGGCGGATACGATTATTTCATGCTCAAAGAAATCTACGAACAACCACGTTCTGTGCGCGATTGTTTTAGAGGAAGAATGAATCTTCAAAAAGGAATGATTCGTTTGTCGGGAATAGAGCTATACGAAGAAAAGTGGCTCAACGCCAAGCGTATTGTTATTGTTGGTTGCGGTACGTCGTGGCACGCAGGATTGGTTGGGGAATACCTTTTTGAAGAGTTCGCCCGCATTCCTGTTGAAGTAGAGTACGCTTCTGAGTTTAGATACCGCAACCCCATCATTTCCGAAGACGACATCGTTATTGCCATCAGTCAATCGGGTGAAACCGCCGATACACTCGCTGCGGTGCAACTTGCAAAAGAACGTGGCGCTCATATATTCGGGGTTTGTAACGTTGTTGGGTCTACCATATCGCGCGCAACACACAGTGGCGCCTATACCCACGCAGGCCCTGAAATAGGTGTCGCTTCTACCAAAGCTTTCACCACCCAGGTAACTGTGCTTACACTAATGGCACTTACAGTAGCGCAAAAACGCGGCACCATTGAACCAGAACGTTTGCATCGTCTAATCGCCGAGATCAATAGTATTCCAGATAAAATCGAACAAGTGCTTGAGCTCAACCCAATTATTGAGCGCATCTCTGAAATATACAAGTCTGCCACCAATGCCCTTTACCTCGGTCGTGGATATAGCTTCCCTGTAGCATTGGAAGGCGCGCTGAAGTTGAAAGAAATCAGCTACATACACGCCGAAGGCTACCCTGCGGCAGAAATGAAGCATGGACCTATTGCATTGATCGACCAAGAAATGCCTGTGTTTGTAATTGCAACGCAAGGCCCGAGCTATGAGAAGGTGGTGAGCAACATTCAGGAAGTGAAAGCCCGAAAAGGAAAAATCATCGCGATTGTAACTACAGGAGATACCCACGTGAAAAGCCTTGCTGATCACGTAATTGAGATTCCTAAAACCGATGATGCTCTCGTACCACTTGTTTGTGCCGTACCTTTGCAACTGCTAAGTTACCACGTAGCTGTTTTGAGGGGCTGCAATGTCGATCAACCGAGAAACCTAGCAAAGTCAGTAACAGTTGAATAACCGTAATTCACTGGTCAACGGATCGGTCAATTGTTAATATAACAACCTAAATGTTAATAACCCAAGTTTCTTGATTGTAAGTACGCTCTAAATATTAGCAACTTGCACGATGGAAACGAGTATTACTAAATTTCAAACCTTATGAAAAAAGCAATGTTTCTTTTTGCTGCCGCTTTGATCGGTGTAACATCTGTTCAAGCGCAAAAACAAATTGGAGGTGACAAAAACATCGAACTTCAATTTGCTCCACTTGGTGGAAGTCCTATTTCTGTTAGCGGTATCCGCTTTCGTACATTCCTAGATGAAAGCAGCGCTTTCCGTGTAAACCTTTTCGTAGGTTCAACTACAGATAAGACTGTTTTGTCTCAAGAGGGTGATTTCAGCATTGAAAACCCTGTTAGCCCAATCCTTTATCAAACCGATAAGACGTTTGATTTCTCTATCCGTCCAGGATACGAAATCCACTTCGATGGAACAGACCGTTTGTCTCCATACGTAGGTGCTGAAATCGAGTTTGCTTTGGGTAACACTTCTTCTGAAGTAGAAAACTGGGGTCCTAACGACGTTGATAACGCTGGTGAGCCTGAGCAGTATGTAGTGTGGACTGAAACTGCAAAAGACAAATACACCCGTATCGGTGTGAATTTGGTTACTGGTTTTGATTTCTATTTCGCTGATAATGTTTACCTTGGTGCTGAAATGGGCTTTGGCTTCTCAAAAACCAATATGGGTGACTCAACCGTGGAATTGTCTGACCTAGTTGCTTACAACTTGGCTAACTTCCTTCCTTCTGACGAAGATGCTCCTGCAGCTGTCGTTAACGGTTCTAACTCAGCATTTGGTCCAAATGTGAACGCCAAGATCCGTTTAGGATGGTTGTTCAACTAATAGACCTATGAAATATTTATCAATTACTCGTTCAACGACACTACTATCATTGTTCGCAGTGGTAGCAATCCTTTCCTCTTGTCAAAAAGAGCAAGGGCCTGTGTCTTATGCAAATCGTCAAACCAAGGTTGATACCGAAGACCTTCGTACTGCCGAAAGAATTGTCGCTAACCTACCGGAAATTGGAATCGTTAGTGAAGATAGAAGCACTGTGTACAAGTTCAACTTGAACACACGTGAGTTTAGCTTCTCTGACCCAAATCCAGGATGGAACTTCTCAAACTCTGATGAGGTTGTGTTCTATCCATACAACGACGGTGGTGGCATTCTATTCATCGGTGCTGGTTCTATCGGTTCTAACACTGGAGGTACTGTTGTTGCTGGAGAAACAGCTTTGGATGTGAACTACACATTCTGCTTCTCTGCTAGCGATGAAGCCCTTGGCCTTGATCTTTTCGATTTTGGTGGTGATAGCTTCGACGGTGTTTCTATCGTTCTTGGAATCGCTGGTGATTTCGAAGCTTTGGCGGAAGGCGAAGTAGACGAAGATGCAACCTTTGAAGATTTCTTCCAAGGGTTCGCTATGTACATTGTGTACGATAACGAAGCATCTGGTTCTTACGAAATCCTGAACTGGTTAGAAGATCTGGATGAAGATTCAGATGAACTCGCTGGTCACGGATTCGCTTACGTGATAGACTTCGTGAACTTTAGCATTTACTTGTCTGCAAGCGGCGACCTAGATGTATCTGGTGGTCAAATTTCTTTCTCCGGAGAGTACCTTGGCCTGCTTGATCTATTCCTTGAATTTACAGATGAAGAAGAGGGTGAGCCTGAATTTTCAGTTGTATCAGGATTTGGAACAATGGGTTGCAACTAAGCAAAACATGCATATCTTCGAAAGCGTCACCAATAGGTGGCGCTTTTTTTATGACCTACAATTTTACTTTCAACAACAAATCATACCACGGCTCTCTTTCAAACGGTGTCGACCTATCAATACCATTGCAAGCAGGGCCCGGACATCTTGCCGCTTGGTATGTTGACCCAATCTCAATTGAACCCGTGAAAGGGGATGGCTTCGTCGGGGCTGTTGCAGAAGGCGGGTCGGTTAATTTTAGAAATGTATTCTTCAATCCGCACGGACATGGGACACATACCGAATGTCTTGGCCATATAACCCCCAAAGTATATAGCGTAAACAAGGTGTTGACGAACTTTCATTGTCCTGCCTTACTCGTTACCCTCACACCAAAAAGAAAGGCGTTTGCCGACGCGTTTAGTGACGCTGATGATTTGGTTTTCGGAATGGATACTTTTGAAAATCTTCCTGAAGTTTTACCGGAAGCCTTTATCATACGTTCCATGCCTAACAACGTATCGAAACTCGATGCCGTGTACAACAATACAAACCCTCCCTACATTCTTCCTGAGGTGATACATGAACTAACCCGCAGAGGAGTTAAACACCTGCTCATAGATCTGCCTAGCGTAGATAGAGAAAGCGACGGAGGAAAATTATTGGCCCATCATGCCTTTTGGAACGTACCTGAAGAGCCAAATTTTGAACGGACAATTACTGAATTGATCTTTGTGCCTGACTATTGCCCCGATGATCTCTACTTGCTGAACCTCCAAATGGCCCCATTTGAAAATGATGCGAGTCCGAGCAGGCCTGTCATTTACCGCGCTTTTGTAGATTAGACACTCAACGGGAACGACAACTCAAAACACGTCCCCTTTTCCGCACTCGTCTCAAAACCTATGGTGCCGTTTGCAATGTTGACGATGTTCTTCACCATCGCCAAGCCCAATCCTGTGCCCTGTGTTTTGGTAGTGAAATTTGGCTGAAATATCTTCCCTATCATCTCATCGGGTATGCCAGAACCATTGTCGCATATCTTAACGACCACCCGATTATCAACTACGTGTAGACTGCAATCTACCTTGCCGTTTCGTCCGTCAGGTATCGCTTGGATTCCATTTTTAATAAGATTATTGAACACGCGCACGAGACCTTCTCTGTCGGCCAAAATAATCGCTTTTACAGCTATTTCTGGGTTTAGGGTAACTTCTACACCCGGAGTGTTGGCAAACAAGTCTACACACCCTTTTAAAGTCGTATATAAGTCAACCGCTTCTTCGCTAGCCTTAGGCATTTTTGCGAAATGACTGAATTCAGTTGCAATGTTTGACAACGTGTCGATCTGTTCAATCATTGCGCTTGCAAAAACATTCAGCTTCTCTGTGAAATTAGGATCTGAAGGGTCCCAAGAACGCTGCAAGTGCTGTACCCTAAGTTTCATTGGGGTGAGTGGATTCTTGATTTCATGTGCGACCTGTTTCGCCATTTCCCTCCAGGCTATTTCACGTTCAGTTTCTGCAAGTTTTTCAACAGATGCTTCAACCTCAAACAACATTCTATTGTACTCATATACCAGAGCGCCAATTTCATCATTACTCGTCCATTGAATGGGTTCATTTTTGGCCGCCGGATTAACCCCTTTCATTCGAACAGCAATTTTTTGAAGCGAAGATGTTATATAATTGGAGAGCAGAAAAGCGATGATGCTCGCGCCAATAAATAGTCCGGCATAAATGGTCGACAGTTGATACAAAAACGATTTCAACTCATCGGTATCGATGTCTTGCTTGTCGTACCGAACATTTGTTATCGCAAGCGGTTGGTTGTTCTCATCTCGAAAATACCAGTACGCCATGATGTATTGTCCGTGGTCAATATCCCTTGCTTGCATGGCCCTATTGGTGCCCGTTGACAGTTGCTTCATTACAGTATAATCGATTTGCTGAGAAAAGCCTAAATCGAGTAAACTATCTACACTTGAAGATATTAGGAGATCACCCTTTAATGAGTAGAGGTTTATTGCCAAGCGGTGGACATCCGACAATTCGCAAATTTTCTCTGAGAAATATGACGTAACAGAATCGGTTGGAATGGCTCCACCTTTTTGTTGCAAGAAGTAATGCATGCTCTCTTGAACCGCTTGTTCTTTTCTACTTAATCGCTGTTTGTTGTAGTCTTCCTCTTGCTTAGTGAAGTTGTAATAAGCCGCAATTCCAGTTGCCACAAAGGAAAGCGCCAACAAAGTCAGCATCGATAAGTAGATGCGCTGCCGAAGGGTGAGATGAAGTAATCCTATTCTCATTTGGTGGTTTCCATTTTTTCGTGGAAGGGGTGTAGCACAGCAAAAATCGTGCTCCAATATATGACAAAAGAAAAGCACCCCGAAAGGTGCTTTTTGATTCCATATATGTCCACGTTCGATTATCCGTTAAGTGCCTCAGCACCACCAACAATCTCCAGAATCTCATTTGTAATGGCCGCTTGACGGGCTTTGTTGTAGCTAAGCTTAAGATCACGCAACAAATCACTTGCGTTGTCTGTAGCCTTGTGCATCGCTGTCATACGCGCTCCTTGTTCAGAAGCGTTCGAATCAAGCAAAGCTTTGAAAAGCTGAATCTTCAATGAATTTGGAATAATCCGTTCTACAATCTCAGCGCGAGATGGCTCGAAGATATATTCGTTATTCGCTGTAGACTCCGACTCAGATTGGCTAACAACAGGCAACATCTGCTCTGCTTGAACAACCTGTACAGCAGCATTTTTGAATTGGTTGTATACCAAAACTACTTTGTCGTAATCCTCTGCAACAAACTGATCCATCAACGTCTGCGCAACTTTTGATGTTGCTTCAAACGTTAGGTTATCAAATATTTGAAAAGGCGTGTCTCCAAATCCCTTCGCTTTGTTCCATGGTGTTCTGCGGAAAGCATCATTCGCTTTTTTACCGAGCGATAAAATGTGAACTTCTTTACCAGCATACGTGTCGTTTGCCAAGCGTCGGCACTCTTTGATCACGTTGTTATTGAATCCGCCGCACAAACCTCTATTAGAAGTTATCGCAACCAACAACACTTTCTTTACTTCACGTTCAACAGAGTATACTCCTTCACTGGCGTCCAAACTTGCGCTCACATTGCTCAGGATTTCCTGAAGCTTTTGAGCGTAGGGACGCATTCTAGTGATGGCATCTTGCGCGCGACGAAGCTTAGCAGCAGCAACCATTTTCATGGCCTGCGTGATCTGACGGGTAGACTGGATGGATACAATCCTATTCCTAACCTCTTTTAGACCTCCTGCCATGACCTATGAATTAAGCGTATTTAGCAGAAAGATCTGCAGCTACGTTCGTAATTGTTTTCGTTATGTCGTCGTTCAACTGACCAGCTTTCAATGCGTCAAGAACATCTCTGTGCTTGTTGCGCATGTATGAAAGAAACTCAACTTCAAACTCCTTCACCTTGTTAACAGGAACCTTCGAAATCAAACCGTTAGTTCCGCAGTAGATGATCGCTGTTTGTTCTTCTACAGTCATCGGTGCGTTTTGAGCTTGCTTCAAGATCTCAACGTTACGAGCACCTTTATCGAGTACTGCTTTTGTTGCCTCATCAAGGTCAGATCCAAACTTCGAGAAAGCTTCAAGCTCACGGTACTGCGCTTGGTCAAGCTTCAAAGTACCAGAAACCTTCTTCATTGATTTGATCTGCGCAGATCCTCCAACACGTGATACCGAGATACCCACGTTAATAGCCGGACGAACACCTGAAAGGAAAAGTGAAGACTCAAGGAATATCTGTCCGTCAGTAATTGAAATTACGTTCGTTGGGATATAAGCAGAAACGTCTCCTGCTTGGGTCTCAATTATAGGAAGTGCAGTCAAAGAACCACCACCTTTCACGTGTCCTTTCAAAGACAACGGAAGGTCGTTCATGCTTGCTGCAATCTCGTCAGTCTTGTTGATTTTCGCAGCGCGCTCAAGGAGACGGCTGTGAAGGTAGAAAACGTCACCTGGGTATGCCTCGCGGCCTGGAGGACGACGAAGAAGAAGAGAAACCTCACGGTATGCAACAGCTTGTTTAGACAAGTCATCATATACAATCAAAGCAGCATTACCTGTATCGCGGAAGAACTCACCGATCGCAGCACCTGTAAATGGCGCGTAGAACTGAAGAGTTGCAGGATCAGCAGCAGTAGCAGCAACAACAACCGTATAAGGCATTGCACCGTTTTCTTCTAGTGTTTTTACGATCTGTGCTACGGTAGATCCTTTTTGACCAATCGCAACATAGATACAGTAAACAGGCTCTCCACGATCGTAAAATTCGCGTTGATTGATAATGGTATCAATTGCAACTGTTGTTTTACCTGTTTGACGGTCACCAATGATCAACTCACGCTGACCACGACCGATTGGAATCATTGCATCAATTGCTTTGATACCTGTTTGCAAAGGCTCGTTTACTGGTTGACGGTAGATAACCCCTGGCGCTTTGCGCTCGATAGGCATCTCGAATAATTGACCTTCCAAAGGCCCTTTACCGTCAATAGGCTCGCCTAGTGTGTTTACAACACGACCAAGCATTCCTCTACCTGCCTGAACTGATGCAATCATGCGCGTACGCTTCACGCTCGCACCTTCTCTTAGGTTACCACTTGGGCCAAGAAGTACCGCACCAACGTTATCTTCTTCTAGGTTCAAAGCGATACCACGAACACCATTTTCGAATTCGATAAGCTCACCAGACTGTACATTGGACAATCCGTAAATACGCGCTATACCGTCTCCTACTTGAAGAACGGTACCAACTTCTTGCAGCTCTGCCTCAGACTTGATGCCCGAAAGCTGTTCCCGAAGAATCGCAGAAACTTCTGCTGGTTTCAATTCAGCCATTGAATGACGTAATTATGTCTGCTATGCAGACTATTGTTTTTAAATCTTAACCTCGTAAGGGTTATTTGTAAACTCCCTACGTAGTTTGCGAAGCTGGGTAGATACCGAAGCATCGACCATAATATCTTCTACTTTAAGGATGTAACCACCAATTACTGTAGGGTCAATGACCTCAGTAATCTCGGCGTCACCCTTCTTCATCTTACCGATGATGACCTTAATCTGAGCGCGTAACTCATCCGTTAACGGAGAAGCTGTGCGCACTTCAGCGATAAGAATGCCCTTGCGCTGCTTCATAAGCTCCACATAGTGAGTAGCGATCTCTGGCAAATATGCCTCGCGGCCTTTCGATGCGAGAATCCGCATGAATGCTATACCAAGTTGAGATTGATGGTCGCCGAACAATGCGTTCAAAACCTTCTCCTTCTTATCACTCGGAATAACTGGACTCGACAACATCGCTCTTAAATCGCGGTTGTCGCGTGCCATATTCATGAGGTTCACCATATCTACCTCAACCAACTCAATCTCACCACGTTGTGTGGCAAGATCAAGAAGAGATTTCGCATAGCGGTGTGCAACTTTTGTGTTACGCATGGGTATTAATTCAGATCCGTCTCACCCAACAACTTGGTTACAAGCTGTTGTTGGTTTTCCTGGTCGGCCAAATGTGTGCGGACAACCTTCTCTGCGATATCGAGAGAAAGACTCGCTACATGCGACTTCAGTTCAGCCATCGCCGCCAACTTTTCATTTTGAATGGCCTCTCTCGCTGCAGCAGTAACCTTATCAGCTTCCTCTTTCGCTTTGGCTTTCGCCTCCGAAATGATCTGCTCTTTTAGGTCACGGCCCTCACGAAGGAGAGCGTCTCTTTCATTACGAGCCTCTTGCAACAACTTTTCGTTGTCTGACTTAAGGTTAGTAATGTCAAGACGGGCTTTTTCAGCCTCATTCAATGCGTTAGCGATGGTCTGCTCTCGGTCTTTTAACCCTTGAAGAATCGGCCCCCATGCGAACTTGCGCATGATGAACAGAACAACAAGGAAAGCGATCGAAGCCCAAACCATGGTTCCCAGGCTCGGTGAAAGCAATGCATCCATTGAATTCTCTTTGACTAATTAAACCGGAAAGACTTTCTTCCCGTAAAATTTGTGCTTAAACGAAAAGCACAAGTAGACAAACGATCACCGCAAGAAGGGCTACACCCTCTACAAGCGCCGCAGCTACGATCATGTTAGATCTAAGATCTCCAATTGACTCCGGTTGACGGGCCATAGCCTCCATCGCAGAGCCGCCGATGCGACCGATACCAATACCTGCACCAATTACGGCTGCACCAGCACCAAGACCAGCAAGACCTTGGTTCATTAGAGTGTCGACAAGAACAGTAAGCAATTCCATTGTTACCTGTTTTATAATTATTGATTAATGATGAACTTCGTGTGTTGCATCCCCGAAATACAAGGCGGCCAACAGGGTAAATACATACGCCTGAAGAAATGCTACCAGAAATTCAAGGAAGAACATAAAAATCATAAAGGCTACAGAAAACACACCAACGCCATAACCCATGCCAGTTCCCATCATCTGTGCGAAGATGAGTATTAAACTAACGAAGGCAAGAATAGATATGTGACCTGCAGTAATATTCGCTGTTAATCGGATCATCAAAACCGATGGTTTGATGAACACCCCTAGCAATTCAATTGGTACCAAGATGAACTTGATGCCCAAAGGCACACCAGGAGGATTGAAAATGTGACCCCAGTAATGCTTGTTAGCATTGATGCTGGTCAGTATGAAGACAAACCCAGCAAGCACGATGGTCAGTCCTATTGTTCCTGTTACGTTGAACCCGCCCAAAAACGGAACCAAGCCCAACATGTTGCTCAACCATATAAAGAAGAACATGGTGAGCAGGAATGGCATAAACTGCGGCGCGCGCTTCGCTCCGATAGACGGTATTGCTACCTCGTCGCGGATAAACAAAATCAATGGCTCAATGGCATTCTGCAGTCCCGTTGGTGCCTGACCCTCGCGGCGAGTGTAAGATTTGGCAACACTTCTGAAAACCAAAATCATAATGACCATGATCAGCAACATACCAAAAACTGTTTTGGTGATGCTAAAATCAATCGGCATATCGCCTACCGGCTTGTGCTTTTCGTCTACCTCAGCATAGCTCCCGTGATGATCTGGGGTTGCTGTGGCATACATAATCTTATCGTGAAAGTTAACGAAACGTTGTCCGTTCGACTCAACTACTACTTTTCCTTCTGTGTCGTGATGAAATGCCGAAGACATGAAAACAGCTAGTCCGTTGTTTGTCCACAAAATTACTGGCAACGGTATGCTCACCTCAGGAATTCCTTCCGACTCTTTACCAAAAAAGTGAATGCTGTGCGAATCGGAAATGTGGTGAATGATGTAATCACCGGCCTTGAAACCTTCTTCCGCTTCATGTTCGTGAACTTCTTCCGCGATTTCGTGAATCGGGTTCTCTCCGTGTTCTTGCGCAAATCCGGCGTTTAAGCCGAAAACCGACAACATGAATACGGTAAAAAAGTACGTTTTATTGATTGTGCGAAAAATCATCTTTGAAGGTTTACTGCCCCTAAAAATCGCTGCAAAAGTAGTTAATAAATGTTGATAACAAGGGGTGTTAACTAAAAAATTCGCGGATTACTTAAATGCCTTCAAAACCGAAGAAACCAAAACCACTGTAAACACAAGGTAGCTAAGCGCTAGAGCGACAACAACAGGTAAAAAGTTATCTCGATGTAAAAAAAGATAGCCCAACAAAAAAGCCATCGTACCAAACAGTTTAATTCCGATGACTCCTGTGAAAGATGCTACAAATCGCTTCGGGTGTCGCTGATGCGACCTCACCAACATCCAAAGAAAGCCAATGTTGGCCGCTGCATAAGCTGTAACAACTGCAGGAACAACCCATTCGTATTTTAATAGTCCTTGGGCGACAAGAAGTCCGTAGACGGAACACAGAAGAAACCAGACAAGGATGTTCTTAAGCGAAAAATTCATTTTCGTGTTAAGTCTTTTATGGTGAGATAAAGCGAAGCGAAAACCCCTACTATGGCTCCAGAAATTGTTAGAAAGGGAGTGGTCTCCCAACTTCTATCGGCCCAATAGCCCAAACCCACGCATGCAGCTATTGTTCCTGCCATGGTAAAGGCAAGTCCGGTAAACCGCAGGAATGAATCAGGCCGTTCTTTCTTCTGCCGTTCTTGCAACTTTGTTGTCTGCTTGCTTTATGTCTTTTATTTTGTTGCCCATGTGGCACGCTCCTGAAAGGCTTGCGCCAGGTTCGATAGATAACTGTCCGTAATAAAACTCTCCATCTGCAACGGCTGTTGACTTCAAAGAAAGCAACTCTTCTACCGCTAGTTTACCTTTGATTTTTCCCTCTACTTCGCAGTTCTGACAGGTTACTGTACCCGTAATTTCTCCCAATGGTCCTATTACTAGGCGACCTTTCGTGCTGAGATCACCTTCAAATTTACCATCGATGCGTATGTTGCTTTCGCACGTCACCTCGCCTTTGAAGGTTGTTCCTTCAACTATACGATTTATTGCGCGTTCTATTCCTGCATCAGGGGTACGGGTGTTTTTTCTAATCATTTCTCAAGCGAATATGAGGTTGTGAAGAAATTCTGATAAGCATCAATTTGCTTATTCTTAAACAAGGTTACGTAATTCTCTTTGGAAATCAATGAATAAGCGAATCCTTGTTCAATAATTGGAGCAAACGCTGAGTTCGCACTTATTGTTTTATAGAATACCTCAGCATCGTTTATCTTGTTAAATGTCTTAATCAAGATAACTTGATGGTCTTTGTCTAACATGTTCGAAGACACTTTGAGCGCCAGTGTTTTGAAGTTTGCTGTATTGAAGTCAGACAAATCAGCTTTCATCGCGTTGATGTCGCCGCTGCCTAGAGGAACAATCACCATAAAATAGTGACGTGCGGCCGTGTCATAGGCAAATAGCGACTCTTCTGTCGTTTCATTCGGCTGTTGTTCGGGCTCCTCGGGGGTTTCGAGCTCTTGATTTGCTGTCTGCTCCTTTGATAACTTCTTGAACAACTCTTCAGCAAATTTAGCCTCTTCAGAACCTGGACATGCTGTTGTAACCTCCTTCAGTGCTTCCAAATAATTCTCTCGCATCCCTGTCATGCCGTCCATGTAACCAATGCTCTGTGCCTTCAAAAGCTTATACTTACATAGCAAATGGTTGTCTGGTTCGGCGTCGATTTTCTCGGTTGTTTGCAAGATAACATCGAGGTAAGCGCGTTGGTAAAACACTCCCAAAATACGCTCGTACTCTTCGCTTTCTTCAGCCTTCTTCAGCTCTGCATAGTCTTGGTAGTCAGGGTTTTCGACAAGTTGTGCCCACTCTGTACCTGGATACTTATCCAAGACCATTTGTCCCCAATACACGCTGTTACAAGTCCCACAAAACGGATTCGAATAGCCTTCGTTTGTTTCTCGAAACAAATATGTTCTGTAAAGCAGATAGAAGGCTGTAGGGTGAAACTCACTGTCATCAAATCGGGTTACCAAAACCTCCCATTGCTCGATGGCGTTGTCTAAGTCTGTAAGTTTTTCCCGGTAAATAACACCTGAATTATAGTATGCCGATGCAATATCTGACTGACCTTTTTGCTGCGATTCGTCATCACATGGCAATTGTGCGATCAGCTCTTCAACAGAAGGAATAACATCTTGCACATCTACCGCTTCTTCCACATCTTCTTCTTCTATCGCTTCTTCTTCACCATCTCCAAAGGCCTGTTGGAGTTTGTTTTTCCTTCTCCAGTTGTCTTCAAGCGGTCGATCACCCCAGTAGCTGATAAAGTTTTCTTTTCCACTTTCTCTCAGTTGTTGGTTGTATGGCCAAAACTGTCCGACGCCTTCATCAGTGGTGTTTCCTGCGGCGGCGGCAAGTTCGGCGGCGTACCTCCGCTCTTCTTCCTCTTCAACCATCTGACGGCGAATCTTTGAGACTTTTTTGAAAAGCGTTTCCTCGTCAAGCTCACACAGTTTCAACAAGCTATCTGTTCCAGCAATGGTGTTCAAATAGCCTACAAGCTCCGTTAAGCTTTCGGCCTTGTTCTTAACATCAAGATATCGTGGGTGGGTTTCTTCAAGGTTTTTAAAGGTGCTATCGTAATACGCTTGAGCCAGTGGGTAATTTCTTTCGTCAAAATAGATGTCGGCAAGTCGAATAAACCCTTTTGTCTTCTGCCTTACATTTCCCGCGCTCACTTCCAATGACGTTTCAAGGTAATCTACCCCGATATCTCGGTGTCGATCTTCAAGTTCCAAATCGGCTAATGCATAATATATTTGATCCTGATACTCAATGTTCTTTTCGTCTTTGAGCATCTTGAAAAGGGTCTCTTTGATCTTCTCTGCATTTCCTCCTCTTCTATCGAATGCCAGCGCCTGACTAATCTTAGCGTAAAAAGCCATCTCGTATTTTGGCTTGAGCCTCAATACGGTATTGTAAAGATTAATGGCTTCCTGAGATTTCTTCTGACGCTCCATGAGTTGGGCGAGAATAAATGTTGGTCGGGCTTTGTCTTTCTTCTTCTTGATAAGTGGAAGCGCGTATTCAATTTGTGCTGCCGCCTCTTTCCACATCTCCATTTTGATGAAATAGTCGGCATACACCAAGTGCAGCTCAGCCTTCTTTTCTTCGTCTTCTACACCCTTTACTTGAATTGCCTTAAGCATTGAGTTGTTTGCTCGCGTCATGTCGCCATTGGCCATGTAGCATCTCGCCAACCAAATGTTTCCTTCCACCTGCACTTCAGGCTCTTTGTACTTTCTGGTAACAAAAAGGAACATTTCCTCAGCCTTGAAATAGTTCTGCTTGTAGAAATGAGCTTGTCCGATAAGCATATAGTTCTCGTCAATCCATTTGTTTAACTCCGGGCGCTTGTTTTTCTTCGTGCTTTTCGAAGAAACATCCATTTTGTGCCGCTCGATTACGCGAGAACTCTTTTCAATGCTCCGCTCCATAAGCGGAAACACGACTTGTGCGTCTTCTTCTGTGCCGTAAAAGTAAACGGGTAAGACGTTGTCGTAATCGTCTTTTTGTTTCTTTTCCAATTCCATGTCGGCCTCACGCATGGCTTCTTTAGAATAGAAATATCCGTTGTAGCGGGCTGTAGTATTGTGAAACTGCCTGTACACAAAGCCATCTTTTTTGTTCGTGCATCCCTGCACGAGCATCAAGACCAATAGGAATGGAAAAACTATTTCAACTAATTTCTTCAACTTCGCGTTGTTTGATTCAGGCTAATCATTAACTGTAAAGGCGCAAAAATATTTCAAATTTTCCGTTTTTCTTTGTCACTTGCGTGGATGTAACTTAATAATTAAGGAATTACCTTGAAAAAGAAACCAAAAAAACTGTTCCGAGCCCTCCGTCACGAGTACCGATTGTCGCTTTTAAAGGAGGCAAGCTACGAAGAACGTTTTTCTCTTTTACTCACCCCTTTAAATGTCATTTTATTGGTGGCTGCCTGTTTTTTTGTTGTCGGGGGCATCACTTACGCCCTCACTGCGCTCACTCCTTTAAGAGAATATGTTGTGCCTGGATACATCGATGAGGCATATCGAAAAGATGCTTTTCATGCCCGACAATCGGCCGACTCTGTTAGCATTGCTTTGACAACACAACAGCACTATCTCGAACAACTGCAAATAATTTTGAATGGTGGCACTCCTTCAGACTCTTCTTTGCTGGCACAAAACGAAACGCTTTCAACTACTGAGTTGTTTTTCTCTCTTTCAGATGAAGACTCGGCTTTAAGAGCAAGAATAGCTGAGGAAGATCGCTTTTCTCTTAGAATATCGGGTTCCGGTGGGGTTGAAGAACGCTCTTCACGAGGCTTTTTATTCAAACCTGTTGAGGGGTCTTTGTCATCGTCGTTCGACCCAGAAATCGAGCATTTTGGAATCGATTTGGTTGCCCCTGCGAATTCGGTTATCACAGCTGCGCTGGATGGGACAGTTATTATGGCTTCGTTTGTATCTGATGGCGGACATGTCATCATGATTCAGCATGAAGGTAACATGGTCACGGTGTACAAGCACAATTCAGCCTTATTCAGAACGGTTGGAGAGCATGTGAAAGCTGGCGACTCAATCGCGGTGATTGGAAATACAGGTGAGAACACCGATGGCCCTCACCTGCATTTTGAAGTTTGGTTGCGCGGGGTGCCTGTTGACCCTTTGCAATTCCTTGTGTTTGAACAATAATTATTCGATTAGCAGAATATCGAAGTCTACTAAATCTACAAAGCGCTGAATACGCGTATCTATTTCTTCTGTGGTTAAATTCATCAAGCGCTCTGGTCCGAATGCTTCACAAGTAAACGATGCCATCGCAGAGCCAATAATCACTGCTCTTTTCATGTTTTCGAATGAAAGATCGCCCGTATGGGCAAGATACCCGATAAATCCGCCAGCAAATGTGTCGCCAGCGCCTGTTGGATCAACTACTTCTTCCAATGGAAGTGCAGGTGCAAAAAACACTTGGTCTTTATCAAACAAAAGTGCGCCGTGCTCACCTTTCTTGATGATCAAGTACTTTGGTCCCATTGCCATGATCTTTGCAGCGGCTTTCACCAACGAATATTCTTGGGCCAACTGACGTGCCTCTTCATCGTTGATAGTCAACACATCGACTTTTTGAAGGACTTCCTTCAGTTTATCAAGGGCGATGTCCATCCAAAAATTCATGGTGTCTAGCACTACAAAACGCGGACGAACAGGAATTTGGTTGATAACCTCAAGCTGTACGCTCGGATCGAGATTTCCTAGCATCAAATAATTGCACGGGAGGTACGAGTTTGGTACTACAGGTTTGAAATCAGCAAGCACATTTAAATCGGTGATTAATGTGTCGCGAGAATTTAAGTCGTAGTGGTACTTACCCGACCAAAAGAACGATTTCTCTCCGGCTTTGATTTGTAAACCCTCTTGAGCAATTCCGCGATGACTCATTTCATTCAAAAATGCAGATGGAAAGTCATCTCCAACTACTGAAATAAGACTGGATGTCTTCACAAAATAACTCGCCGCTAAAGTGATATACGTCGCAGCACCACCCACAACTTTATCGATTTTTCCAAACGGTGTTTCAATGGCATCAAAGGCTACAGTGCCAACTGCGATTAGACTCATATGAATTTTTTTTTCAAAGATATTGTTTTGAAACGAAGATTAACGTAATATTGCACCCCTGTTTCGACAGGAGTAAATTCCTCCTTAGCTCAGTTGGTTAGAGCATCTGACTGTTAATCAGAGGGTCGCTGGTTCAAGTCCAGCAGGGGGAGCATCGAAAGGGAGTTTTGTGACTCCCTTTTTTCATGCCCTTTCGTTTGATTTTGTAACTCGCTGTCATAGTACGTTGGTTAGAGTCCCGCACCTGCGGGATTAATCAGAGGGTTGTCCCGCATCTACGGGATCAAGCAAGGGGGAGCATCGAAAGGGAGTTTTGTGACTCCCTTTTTTCATGCACTCTGGTTTGATTTTGTAACTCGCCGTCTTAGCCAAGTTGGTTAGAGTCTGTTCGAAGAATCCGCGGATTGATTTTACTCGACATCTACAAACTCTATGGCAAGAGATTATTACTCCTTATGCTACCTTGAACAGGGATTTTAAACTAGATCGCAGCCAAGCGTTTTTGGTTTCGAAGAATGATGCGACGATGAAAGCTAGGATGTTTGACGTCATAAACCCAACCAAAACGAATCCAACTGGATATTCATCAACCATGGTTGTAGCTAAGTGCTGAACAATGCTGTAGTGTATCAAGTACAAGGTAAAAGAATAGCCCGCTAGTTTCTCAAAGTAGGTGCTGATCGGACTTTCACTTGAATGATCTTTCTGGGTTTTGATTAGGAGCGAAAACAAGAAAATTGGGAATAACATGGCGCTCAATTTCCAATGACCAGAAAAATAAAAACCCATGGTTACAAGAAAGCTGAAGAAGATCGAAATGCGGTGATTTATGCTACTCACAAATATGTTTATCACATGCTTGTTATTCATGAAAATCAGCATTGCGAATCCTGAAAACCAAATGAGGGTAGTGCCGGCACCCATTCTCGATCCAAAAAACAACTGGAAAAGGGGTACTATCGAAAAAAACATCAGCACAACCCAAAACAACACACCTCTTTTATTTTTAAGTATTAACCACCCCGAGAGCATGTACAACCACCACTCAATTGCCAACGTCCATAAAGGTAAATCTGAACCCCAGAAAGGCGCTCTCAACCAAACTGATTTATTGTCGAAATAGTAGCCGATAGACTGTAAGAGCGGAAATTCCTCTAACATGAGCATGTTGATCGTAAGCTCTGCAAATCCTATATTCTTTAATGGGGTTGATAGGTAAATGTAGGCGATGGTGTCGACGATAAAAACAACAATCATTGAAGGAATTAAGCCTGTGTAGATGCGGCTAAATCGGTCTATGAAATAAGAGAAGAACGAACGACTTTTTTGTTTCGCGTTAAGAATGGAGTTGCCAATTAGCAGACCTGACAAAACAAAAAATATCCCAACAGACCAACTTCCTAAGTTCGCAATCTGAAAGTAAAACTCTTTAGCATGAAGAGGTTCGATTCTTTCTGCTAAATGGGCTATCAAAACAAATTCGGCGGCTATAAACCTCAATGCATTGAGGTAAAGAGACGATCGAACTGTAAATTGAATCGAATGAATCGGTGCTCTGAACAAAAGAAAATGCTGGCTTAATTAACTTCTCGTTTTACAATCTGATAACGGATTACAGTCGCAAACAACTTTTGCTTTTGTTAATTACTCAAAATTACCGCGCTAGTATATTGATGCTCCCATTAAACTCGGGGACAAAACTAAACGGTTTTAAGCCGCCGTCCAATTCAAAAAACTCATATCCATAAGATTTCAGAAGGTAATAAAGCTCTGAACAGCTCTTTCCTGCTCTGGTTTGATTTGCTTGAGAAAATTCCAATAGTATAGCTGGCCTATTGGGGGCTGATAGCATTTCTCTAGCTCCTTCGAACACAAATACCTCCCATCCTTCAACATCTATTTTAATGAAATCAACCTGACTTGAATTCATCTGGTTTTTCCAGTAATCATCAAGTTGAACACATTCTATTTCAGTGGACATGTCAAAAAACTCATCGCCTTTGGCAATGCTGTTGAATGCCTCGTTCTTAGAATTATGATGAATCTGTAATGTGGTTTTTTCATTACTCAATCCTAAGTTGTTTAGCTTAACATTTGAAAGTTTATTGGCCTCAATATTCGCTTTAAGTTTTGAGAATGTTCCGGGTGTTGGCTCAAAAGAGTGAACCTGCCCAATGTTACCAACTATCGGTGAAACCGCAACCGAAAAATAACCAATATGGGCTCCTATATCCAGAAAGACATCCCCTTTCTTTAAACTGGAACACACAAACTCAACTTCTTCTTTTTCAGCATCGTATAGATAAATTTTCTTCGATGAACCAAAGGAAAGCGGCAAACGAAGAAATGTTCCTGTTGAAAGTGGCATGTCGAAGAACTCTCTCCCCGATTTCAAAATTTCATCCCACTTTTTATGCTTTCTTACATTCTCTCGATTCCGAATGCTTTCAACGAGGGTTCCGTTGACAATGTGCTTTAAAATTTTCTTGATCACTTTCGTTGTTTTGATGAAAGATACCTATTTCTCTTTAACCTAGACCACTCTTCTTATCGCTGTTATGCCATGAATTATCTGACATCACAAATGTCTGGTTTTATCACTCTGCTTGAAACAATTTATTTCTAATCCTCGGTGGGGATTTGAATGTGAAACTTCGCGTTTCTTTGTGAAATATTCAGTATTTGCATCAAATTCCTGTCGTATTGATCTATCTAACAGGCACCATAGTAGGAACTCGATGTGTATATCTCGAAGAATTTCAAAATTTGTTACTGAATACAGAAATGACAAGATTTAACACCCGCTGGCTTTTCTCCGCTGAGTGGTTGGTTTGCCAGAAATTAATTCTGTGGTTCTTAACTAATTGGAAATGACCCGTTTCGCCTAAAATAAAGTCCTATTTTCAATATTTTAAGTTGTAAAGAGCATGATTAGGTGTTTATATGGGTGTTTGTTTTTGTTATCCAGAGACGAAACACCCTCTTCATACAACTCATGCCATTCAACTCTCATCTTCGTTAATTTCTAGTTAAAGAGTATCCTTCTGAACCCCGGTATCGTATACCTTTGCAGTTGAAATCAGATTTCATGCGCTTTTTCCTAAGAATATTCGTCGTTACGCTTGTTTACCTTTCGATAGGGGTGCAAGCCGCACGTCATTATTCGCATGATCAATCTTCCAATTTAATTTCTGCATTTTGTGAGCTCGATAGCGGTGCTGAAGAAGATTTGGGAGATTCAAATGGTTTCATTTCGAAATTTGTAAGCCATGCCGGTAGCATTCATTTCGACCCTTTCTACTTTTATGTCCAAGATTCTTTTTCAACCAACCCAAGGAGAAACCCTTCGTGTCATGGTTGGTACATTTCTCGATATCTAGATTTTCAGCGGTTTAACCTGTAGAATGTGATTTAACGTCTGTTTCAGACGTTTTGATCTCAACTTTCTATTCACGCTAGGTGTGTGTTTTCGCACGCACTCATCTATTTACAGGTTTTTATGAAAAAAGATATTTCCAGAACAGTTGCTTCTGGTGCTAAATCACATTGGTTGGCTGATCTCAAGGCAGGGTTTAGCGTCTCGCTTATCGCTTTGCCCCTCAGTCTGGGAATCGCCGTGGCTTCAGGTTTTCCGCCTATCGCGGGATTGTTTACAGCAATCATTGGTGGATTGTTTGTTTCTCGTTTTAATAAGTCCCATATTTCTATTACTGGGCCTGCAGCCGGACTAATCGTTGTAAACCTGGCAGCTATTGAGTCGTTAGGTCAAGGGAACAATGCCCTTGGTTACGAATATACCCTCGCTGCCATAGTTTTTGCAGGCGCCATTATTGTGCTCCTCGGTTTACTAAAGGCAGGTAAACTGGGCGACATTTTTCCAACTGCCGTTGTGCATGGCATGCTCGCGGCAATAGGAGTCATCATCATGGTGAAGCAGTTTTATGTTGCTGTAGATGTAAAACCGCATGGCAAAGAATTGATCGAGGCGATAATCGGTATTCCTGAAGCCATTCTTGGTGCTAACCCAGATGTGGCTCTCATCGGTATTGTTTCGGTAATCATCTTGCTGCTGCACCCGAAAATCAAACTGAAGTTCATAAAATTGTTGCCCGCCCCTTTGTGGGTGCTGATGGTCGCAATTCTTCTTGAATATGTCTTGGGTTTTGAACACGATCACAAGTACTCTTTTGCGGGTAATGAATACAGTGTTGGTCGGCACTTGTTGATTCACCTTCCTGAAAATCTGGCTTCGGGTTTTGTGATGCCAAACTTTGGTAAGGTGGCAACATCTGCTTTCTGGGTGGCAACGGGAACAATTGCCATTGTTACTGCGCTTGAAAGTCTTTTAAGCACCATTGCATCGGATTCTTTTGATCCTCAAGAAAGAAAAAGTGATTTGAACCGCGGACTGATAGCTGTGGGAGGGGGTTCTTCATTGGCGGGATTTATCGGTGGTTTGCCTATGATCGCAGAAATAGTTCGGAGCCGAGCAAATGTAAATGCGGGTGCGCGCACGCAGTGGTCGAATTTCATTCATGGTGGATTCTTGTTGCTATTCCTCATTGTTGGCGCTCCTGTACTCGATCACGTGCCATATGCTGCTCTCGCAGCGATGTTGATTGTGGTTGGTTTCCGTTTGGCGTCTCCGGCAGAATTCAAACACATGAAAAAAGTTGGTGCTACTGAGCTAATCTCTTTCTTGGTAACCTTGGTCATTGTGTTGCTAACTGATTTGCTTCTCGGTATTCTTATTGGAATGGTTGTAAACCTCATCCTCAACGCAATTAAGAGTAAAAGTGTGGGTGGATTATTTAAGGCGAACTTACGGGTCGAAGAATCAGGCGATACCACAACGATACATGTTGCCGATTCTCTGACTTTCAGCAATTTCTTGAAGCTGAAAAACCTCATTCTAGCAATAGATAAAAGTAAGAATGTGATTATAGATTGTGGATCTGCTTCTTTTATTGACCACAGTGCACTCCACAATTTACACGCAGTTGAACACAATTTCGACCTCGCGGGACGTTCGTTTAAGCTTACTGGTGTGTCACACCTTACTTCAGCAACTGACCATCCTCTTTCTGAAAAAAGATTGCTCAAAAACGCTTAATACGTTGTCCTTATGAAATATCACATACTCCTGCTACTGGTTGCTCTAACCAGTGGTTCAGCGCAGCTTTGGTCTCAAAAAAGCCCTGGTGAAGCGCTGACAATCAAACTCAATGAGTCGGGCGATGAATACTTAAAGTTCAATTTTCTTGGTCAGGTTTGGCTGAGTTTCTCTCAGCCAAACCAATGGCAATCGTACAATTCGCAGCCATTTGATGAAACTAAAACAGCCCACTTGAGGGCTGTTTTATCTTTATAATGCGTTTATTCTTTCACCTATTTGGTCTTTATATGACCCGCCAATAGGAATTTCTTTGTCGCCGTTTTCAAGCAACAAGGCACTGCTTTGAATGGCTGAAATTTTATGTATGTTCACTATGAAAGATCGGTGAACGCGCACGAAATGAACTTTCGGTAGCTTCTTTTCGATGTCTTTCATTGTAGAGTGAATGGTGTAATCAGCATGTTCGGTATGAATCACCACATAGTCTTTTAGTGCTTCAACATACAGGGTTTTATCTATATCAAGCTTTACCAGCTGAGAGTTGCTTTTCACAAACAGCAATTCTGCTCCGTCTTTGTGTTCGGTCAAACTTCTCAATAAATCTGCTTCAATGCGCAGCTCTCTTTCTTTCTTGTGTTTGTGCATCGCCATCTCAATCGACGTGTGGATATCGATCTCTTTAAACGGCTTTAAAATATATCCGTGAGGCTCTGTCACCTTCGCCTTTGCAAGTGTGCTCTCATCAGCGTAGGCGGTCAAAAAAATAATCGGAATATCGATGTTTTTCTTAATCTGCTCTGCAGCTTCAATCCCCGTCATTTTTCCTTTGAGCATAATATCCATCAGGGCCAAATCAGGTCTCAATTCAATTGCTAACTCAACGGCTCTTTCACCGGTATCCGCTGATCCAACTACGTTGTATCCAAGTTTCTTTAAGCTGCGCTCTATGTCCTTTCGGACAATACTCTCGTCTTCTGTAACTAGTATATTAACTGACATTGTTAGGGTGGTTATTGCTTTCCAAAAGTAATCAAAAAGGTGGTGCCTGAACGACTAATAATTTCCATCTGCGCGTCGAGTTGTTCGATGAGGGCATGAACCAAATAAATACCCAGTGAATCAGATTCTTTTGGGTCAAAACTTTCAGGCAAACCAACTCCGTTATCTGAAACACTAATTGTTACTTTGCCTCCTTTCTCGGTGACAGATAGGTTTATCAATCCCTTCGTTCTGTTTTTGAACGCATGCTTCATGGCATTGCTAACCAACTCATTAACAATTAGTCCGCTCGGTATCGCCTGATCTAAATTCAGCGTTATATCCTGAAAATGAGTCTCAAGCTCTATGCGGCAATCAATTCTGCTGTACGATTGCACAAGGTTCTTCGCAAGGGTGTTGATGTACTCTGAAAAATCGATGGATGAAAAGTCGGCGGTCTGATATAGCGTTTCATGAATGAAGCTCATGGTCTTTATCCTGCTTTGACTCTCTTCGAGGATGCCCAAAATTCGCTCATCATCAACAAACGATGATTGCAGATTTAGAATACTACTTATGACTTGGAGGTTGTTTTTTACACGGTGATGCACCTCTTGAAGTAGGACTTCTTTTTCCTTGAGCGATCCTAAAATTCTGCGGTCCATTTCTTTTCTGTCGGTGATGTCATACGCCAAACAAGAAATCTCTTCTATTGTGTCATGCACGCGCACTGGATTCAAGAACAACTGAAACCATTCGTTTTCGCCATGAGAAGTCATAAGTGGCAATTCGAATTGTTTTGGCTTTCCTTTGAATACTTCCTTGAAAATATTGATGTCGAACCGATCTAAATCGCGATTTATACTGTTATTCAAGACATCAAAGAATGTCTCGTCGCCATTGAATGTTAATTCTATTCCGAAATCATGCTTGAGCCATTTGATAAAATTTTCATTTCTACTGGTCACCTGCCCAGACTTGTTCAAAGTCCAGATCATCATGTTCTCGGTTGAGTTGAATATAGAGTCAAGCTTAGCCCCTTGCTCTTTGGCCCTTAGCTCGGTCATTCGCAGTGCTGTTACATCTCTGAAAATTCCTCGCAAACTATCGGGTTTGTCGTTTTTTCTGCGGATGGTGGTCGACCCGAAAACCTGAATCTCTTCGCCAGATTTCGAAATGAGTGTCAACTCCAAGGTGCGCTCTCCGAACCATTCGAAAAGGTTTTTATCGAGTTTGCCTTTTGTTATTGATTGAATGGTAAGGGCAGACAATGAGCTCGACGATACCCCGATTTTTTCGCAAAAAGCATTGTTAGCGTACTTGAATTTCCCACTTCCATCGATACTGAAAATAAGGTCTGTAGCATTCTCAAACAAATCGCGATAACGCTCTTCACTCTCCCGCAACTCTTTCTCCGCTTTCTTTAATTCTGTGATGTCGCGCGAAACACCCATTGACCCAAATACAACTCCTGTTTCATCTCGAATAATACTTGCCGACAACAGTGAGGTGAACTCCTTTCCAGATTGGGTAATATTGGTGATCTCGCCACTAAAGGTTTGGTTGTCTTGAATTTCTTTGAGTACTCTCTTTCCTTCTGCTTTATTTTTAAACAACATGGTTAAATCTTGCCCGATAACCTCGTGGAGTGTGTATCCAAATTGAACCTGCGCAGCGGGGTTGAACTCTGTGATTTTACTGTTCCTATCGACGGCTATGATCATATCGATGGAACTTTGAATGATATTTCTGGTGAAATTCTCGGCAGCTCTTAATTTGTCTTGCGTGCGCTTGTGCTCTTCAATCTCTCTTTTTAATACAATATTGATTTCCTCAGCAATCTCCGCACGCATGGTTTCTTGCATCAATTGTACTTGAACACTGAGGTTGTTCGTGGTAACTTGTATTGACGGCGCACCTCCATAAACGGTAAGTGTTGGCTTAAAACCTACGAATATTTCATTGCCCGATCGGTCGAGGATTCTGTATTCACGGTAACTAACGTCTTCTCCTTCGCGTGTTCTTATGAGGTCTTCTTCTAACTTTTGCGCATCGTTGTGATTGAAAAAGTCGATGAATGGCATGTCGTATAAATCATCTTCCTCTTCGGCATCAAGCAAGTTAATTCCGCTTTGGTTAACGTATTTTATTCTGCCATCGGTGAGGATGAAAATACCATTTGGCGATTGCTCTACGAGTGATTTGTAACGCTCGGTAGTTTGTTCGAGGGCCTTTTCAGCCCGCTTACGCGATGTAACGTCGTAAAACATAAACACCTGCATGTCTTTTTGCTGGTATTCTATGTTGCTGCAAGTTACTTCCAACACCAGGCTCTGACCTGTTTTTGCTTTGGTAATGACTTCTGTTTTGTTTACACTTCTAATGTCGATGGTTTGCTCCAAACGCGATAGTTCAGATTCTCCTATGAATTCGTTCAGCTTTTTTCCGATCACTTCTTCACTCGTCAAATAACCAAAAAGTGATGAAAATTGTGGATTACAATCGGTAATTGCACGATTTGTTACAAAAGCAACTCCTTCAATAGAGACTTGTGCTAATAACTTAAATCGTTCTTCACTTTCACGTATTGCTTCCTCATAAAGCACGCGTTCTGAAATATCTCGAACAACCAATTGAAGAGTGGATGCACCTGCTTCTTGAAACTTTGAAATAATAACTTCACTATGAAACAAGCTGTTGTTCTTTCTTCTTGCGATGAGTTTCTTTCGCTCCGATTCTCCTGATCTCAGGGAACTGAAATTCTTCGAAATAATGGCAACATCTGCATCTGACAGTAAAAATAGTCCCATTTTTGGATGGAAAACATCGAGTGTGTATAACTCATTCGTACTATATCCGAAAATTTCGGAAGAACGGTTGTTGGCTTGAGTTATTATGTTGTTTTCAATTAAAAAAACAGCATCTGCGGAGCTAAAAAAAAGATTCTCGAAACGATCTTTATTTCGCTTTTGTTCGGTTATATCAACCAAGGTTCCTATAATGTGTTTCCTTTCTCCATTCTCAAAGATGAAGGCATTTTCTAAACACCAGGCAATCGTTTCGTCTTTGCGTTGATATCGAATTTCTCTGTTATTGATCTTACCATTTAAGGAAATAAGCTTAATGAACTCGTCGCGCTCTTTTGGGTGAACGTACAATTCAGTGCTTTTTAATTCGAGCAACTCTCCTCTTTTGTATCCTAACAATTCGCAAAACGCATCGTTAAAGGATATCAATTTTCCTTCGAATGACGACTCATAAATACCCGCAACATTGTTTTCAAACGCCATTAAAGCTTTCCTTCCAGGAAAAGCGATGTTGCTTGATACGATGGTCACCAAAACATTCTGACAATTTATAATTCTGACGCCTCGAAGCGAAATACCGTCTTTAATCGTCAACTCAGCCATGGCTTCGTTGAGTAAAGACTCAGCCAACGTTTTTATAAACAGCGAGAATTGATTGTCTGTTATCTGATTGGCTCCTTGTCCACAAATTACAGACAAAAGCCAAGCGGCCGGACCATTTGAGCCGACCATCTTTCCTGTATCAAGACAAACTTTCAACAATGCATCACTGCTGTGGTGCATCCACTGATCAATATTGTCTGTCATTCTTCGAGCTCTTTCGGGAGTTTTACTCCATCAATTTTAGCCATTACGCCATTGTTATACTTCACGGCAACTGCCAAAGTACCATCTTCATTGAAATACTTCCAATCGCCATCTCTCACCCCACCTTCGTATTTACCTTCTAATTTTATCCGTCCATTCGGATAGAAATATTTGTGTTTACCTACGGGTATTCCGACAAGATACTCACCTGTAAAAATGACTTCTTTGTCTTCAACGTAAAAATTCCACTTGCCATTCTTTTCTCCATCTAAGAATTCACCGACTTCTTTATGGTCGTTGACATGATAAATCCACGGACCCGTTTTCAAGCCATCAATGTAGCTGCCTTGGTGAATGATAATACCATCTTCGTCGTATTCAAAGAACTCCCCGTCTTCTTTTCCTTTTCTAAAGCTCTCTTCCCGTTTTACTGAACCATTTTGAAAGAACCATTTCCACCCTCCGTGAGCATTGCCGGTTTTGTAATTTCCAAGTTGTTCAACTTTTCCATTGGTGAAGTAGAACTTCCAAGGCCCCTCTCGCAATCCATCCACATATGATCCTTCTGCTCTAAGCTCCCCTGTTGGGTAAAATAATTTCCATGGTCCTTGATACTTGCCCTCCGGATCTATTACACCTTCTCCGATTTTGAGATTTTCTTCGTATAAATAACCATTCGAAAGTACTCCCTCTTCATTGTATTCTCTGAACACGCCTTGCTTACTTCCTTCATTGTAACTACCAACCAATTTCAGCCTCCCATCGGGATAATATTCTTTTCGGATGTCTAAAATAACCGCCAATTCTGAATCTTTCATCAGCTCTCCATCAACGTATTGCTCCATTTTATCAAGGTCTCCTTTCTTGTTGTAGAACTTGAAAACACCATTCCTTAATCCGTATCGATAATTTCCTTCTTCTTTCTTCACTCCATTCGGATACAAATCAATCCAATACCCTGTTCTTTGTCCGTCTTGATACCTGTTTATCTTTTCAATGGATCTCAAAAATCCGTTTTGGTAAGTAAGGTTTGTAATTACACGTCCGTCTTTATCGTATTCATACCCTTTCCCTTCTTCTTTGTTATTTACAAACGTGGTTTCCCTATATCGCTCCCCGGTTTCGTAAAAATAGGTTGCTAAGCCTGAACGTATGTCTCCTTCGTAAGGTATCTGAGCTATCACAATGCTATCAGCTGAGAACTCTTTGGTATATCCATTTCTCTTGTCTGCAGAATAGGTGATTATGCGTTCCAATGTGCCATCTGGCCTGTTGAAAAACCACTCTCCTTCCAACAAGTGATTCTTCCTGTTACCCGCAGTTTTCAAATTCCCATCTTCGTAATAGGTCTTCCAAAAACCGTCTGGTAATCCATTTATCATCGGCCCTTCACTAGACAATACACCGTTTTCATAGAAAAATTTGGTAGGCACGCCCAATGTATCGGCCTGCGAAATTCCTTCAAGTGAATAATTACACAAGAGGCAAATGAGCAATATGGTCTTTTGAACTGTTTTCAACTTTCTATAAATACAAGAATTAATTTTTTTAAAAAGATATAGTAGTCTGTTATTAGGGTGTTAATATGGTTCAAATTTAAACTTCATTCGCCTTGCTTATGTCATTTGTCAACGTTTCTCAAACCTTTTACACAACTAATTAACGTCATTTATGATTGATGATCAGTGATTTGATGTGGTTGTTAACATTCTCCTTAAAATACAAAGATGGTATATGTTTGTTGTTGATAGACGTTCATAAACCATATAATTTTGGTTAATTCTATTCTGAATTCTTTAGACATCTTTTGTCGTTGTTTTCATAACTATTTGTATCAGACTAAATAATCGACAGTTCAAAATAAAGTACTCAGTAGTATTCAACATCTATTAACGCTGAGTTAACATTGTTTTGAACGGACTGAAAGCTGTATGAGCAGGTCGCTGTTCTGAACGAATATTCGTTTCTTTGACTCAAATATTAAAGAATGAAGATAGCAATTGGTTCCGATCATGCTGGTTTTGATAGAAAATCACTGATTGTTAGTTGGTTAGAATCGAAGGGATTCGCTGTTGAAGACTTAGGCACTCACTCAACTGATTCTGTAGATTATCCTGATTATGCTCATGCAGTAGCCGAATCGGTTGCTTCTAATAAGACAGATTTAGGTGTGTTAATATGTGGTTCTGCAAATGGTGTAGCCATCACAGCCAACAAACATCAGAAAATACGCGCTGCTATTTGTTGGAATGCTGAAATAGCTTCTTTGGCTGTTCAACACAACGATGCAAATATCTGCTGTATTCCAGCTCGGTTTACCTCTGAAGCAGAAACCAACGATATTATGGAAGCTTTCTTTTCTGCAGAGTTTGAAGGTGGGCGTCATGCCAACCGTGTAAATAAAATTGCTTGCTCATGATGAATAAGTTAGTAATCATAGTACTCTTTTTGTCTTTTAGTGTACCTGGGTTTTGTCAGAAAGATACCGTTGCATTGCGCTACAGCGAAACAATAACTGCTGATGAGTTAAGACAGCATTTGATGATTCTGGCGTCGGATAAATTTGAAGGACGTGAGACAGGAATGGCCGGACAAAAGGCAGCGTCAGATTATATTGTAGACTATTTCAAAGGTCTGGGTGTTGCTGGATGCATAGATGGTAGCTACCAGCAAGAATTTCCCCTTCGCACGGAGAAAACGGTAAGTGCTGAAATGACTGTTGGAGACAAAAACTACTCTTTCTACGAAGATTTTTACTTTTTCCCAGGGTTCAATCAAACTGAATTAAAGGGTTCTGTGGTGTTCGCAGGATATGGTGTTGAAAGTGAATATTACAATGACTACGCGGGCATAAGTGTTAAGGATAAGATTGTTGTAGTGCTCAATGGAGAGCCTTTTTCTTCAGATGGATTGTCGCTCGTTACCAACGAAAAGTCACCAAGTGAATGGTCAGGAGATTGGCGCATAAAACGCGATGCTGCAGAAAGATTGGGCGCCAGAGCCTTAGTTATTTTGAACAATGATTACGATCAATATGTAGGGCGCATTAAATACTTTCTCACAAATCCAGGAATGAAACTCGATATGGAAAGAGAGGAAAGAAGTGAGGTTCTCCCTACTTTTTTCGTCCGCCCTGAAGTGCTAGATAAATTGGTTGGTGGTAAGAAGGTTCGTGAGAAAATGATCAAGTCGATTCGTAAGAAACGTGTGCCCAAATCAAAACTAACTAAGAACGAAGCTTCAATCTCTGTAAAAAGAGACGAGAATAAGTTTGTAAGCGACAACGTACTTTGTTTTATTGAGGGATCAGACCCAATCATTAAACACGAGGTGGTTGTAATTACTGCCCATTATGATCACGTTGGAATAATTGATGGCGAAATTTACAATGGTGCCGATGATGACGGTTCTGGAACGGTATCGGTCTTGGAAATTGCACAGGCGTTTAAAAAGGCTAAGGATGAAGGTCACGGACCAAGAAGAAGTGTCCTTTTAATGCTCGTTTCAGGAGAAGAGAAAGGATTGTTGGGAAGTGAATGGTACACCATGCACCCCGTTTTCCCGCTTGAATCTACGGTTGTTGATTTGAATATTGACATGATAGGAAGAGTGGATCCTGAACACGCCGATTCGAACTATGTTTATTTGATTGGATCAGATAAATTGAGCACTGAACTGCATGAAATATCTGAAAAGACAAATGCAACGTACACAAATTTAGAACTCGATTATACGTACAACGACCCAAAAGATCCAAATCGCTATTACTATCGCAGCGACCACTATAACTTCGCTAAGAACAACATTCCTTGCATTTTCTACTTCAGTGGCGTTCATGAAGATTACCACAAACCGACGGACACTCCCGATAAGATTATGTACGATAAAACTGCGACCATTGCCCGGTTGGTGTTTTTAACGGCGTGGGATATTGCAAATCGCGACGGGAAGTTGGTTGTAAATGTTCAGAACGATTTCAAGTAGTTCGCATGTTCAAATGTCGAATGTGAAAGGTTGAGGCTAAGAGAATAGCGACGCCCGCACTCAATAACAGACTAGACTTTAGAATATCGGTGGTGAACCATGCGACTACATCGCCGTGAAATGTCTCAAAAGAGAACATGATAATATATGTCAATAACGACATGCTGATAAGCAATCCAAGGGGATGTATGATCTGAATCCAAAACAGTGAATAAGCGGGTTGTGAAACCTGAATAGATTGTTCTTCATCGAGGGTGTTAATGTTATCAAGAGGTTCGAAGAAGAGATATCCCCTTACGAAAGCAATAACAGCATTTATGGCACAACCCGCAGCTAAAAATGATTCGTTGAGGTTATCTGTTGTATCATGTCCGCCTAAAATCTCAGTTTTACCTATTAGGTAGATTGCTACAACTGAAAGGGAGCTAGCCAATACAAATACGCCGAGGTCTTTCACAATGCTTCTTCATTCAATAAAACTTCGATAAAGCTCCTTGTGTCAGAAATGAATCGTTCATAATGTGTTCCTGTTCCAGGACCGTAGAAACCTGTATGAATTCGCCTCACAGTGCCACTTTTATCTAAGAATATCGTTGTTGGAAACGAGGATATTGCATTGAGCATTGGAAATATTTTTGACGCTTCCACTTTGGAAGCCTTGCCGCCTAGATATGAAGAGAAGGGCAAGTTGAGGTCTGAAGCGTACTTTCTTAAACGGTTTACGTTTGAACTAAAATCGTCGCCTTTTTCAAATGCCACAGGAACAATTTCCAATCCTTGGTCGTGATAAGAGGCGTAAAGCTGCTTGTAGAATAAAGATTCGTCGAGACAGTTCGGACACCAGCTGCCGAAGATCTGAACGATTGTTACTTTCCCTTTGTTGGTTGAAGGATTGAATTCTATTATCTCTCCGTCAAGGTTCATGGCGTTAAACGAGAAGTCTGATTCGTCGGTCAAATAAGTCAGTGAATAAGGGTTCCGAAGCGTTGCTGCTGAGTCAATATTTCCTTTCCATGGTTCATACCAGTGATTTCCGCTATAAAAGGTTCCGTTAATCAAAGAGTCGCCATTGTGCGTTGCCGTGAACAAGAAAGCATGCGAACCGTCAAAGCATTGGAACTTCCACTTGTTACCTAGAATTGCGCCTTCGAGATAGCGATAGTCGCCAGTTTCGGTAAGAAAGGTGCCGCTTATTCGGTTGTTTTGGGTAAGAAATAAACCGACTGCAGGATATGCATCTTCTGTATTTTCACTGAATGTTACGGCGTATTTTAAGGTGTCTGCGGTATTGGGTAACTCTGAATGGGCAACAACGCGATTAAATGAAACGGGTATTTGATATTCTGGTGATTTACCTGGGTTAAACCACTTTCCAATGATTTCATCCTGGTTGTTTTGATGCAGCAAGAAATAGGAGTGAAACACGGGCATCTCAACGAATATTGAGTCGTTTTGATAAGATGCTTTTGAGGTTTTAATGACTTCTGCAGCGTTGTGAAACATGAAATGCAGTGAGTCAGTAATGGTTACATCTGTTTCCAGTGTATCAGGCCCCAGAAATAGAGACATACGCCAAGATCCAACAGGGGTGATGGATTCGATAATTGGCGGCTGGCTTGGGGTGCAACCGAGAGCAAGTAAAGTTAGTGCTAGTATGTAGTTACGCATAAGGGATACAAGATAAAAAAACCCCGATTTCTCGGGGCTTTTTTTATAAGTCGAATTTGATTCCTTGTGCCAATGGCATCTGTGTTGAGTAGTTGATAGTGTTTGTTTGGCGTCGCATGTAGACTTTCCAGGCGTCAGACCCTGATTCGCGACCACCACCGGTTTCTTTTTCGCCGCCAAACGCACCGCCTATTTCTGCACCAGATGTGCCGATGTTTACGTTTGCAATACCGCAGTCAGATCCGTTACAAGAAAGGAATCGCTCTGCTTCTCTCAAGTTATTTGTCATGATTGCTGACGATAGTCCTTGCTTAACACCGTTTTGAAGCGCTATTGCCTCATCGATGGTGCTGTATTTCATGATGTACAATATAGGAGCAAAGGTTTCCTCTTGAACAATATTGTAATGGTTTTGAACCTCTGCAATAACGGGTTTCACGTAGCAGCCAGACTCGTATCCTTCACCTGTGATTACACCGCTTTCAGTAACTATTTTACCACCTTCTTTTGCAACATGCTCTAGAGCATTGAGGTAAGCTTTAACTGCGCCTTGATCGATAAGTGGACCGATGTGGTTCTTTTCGTCAAGCGGATTGCCTATGCGCAATTGCTTGTATGCTGACACAAGAGCATCGCGGACATCGTTGTATACTGATTCGTGAATAATAAGGCGACGTGTGCTTGTGCAGCGTTGTCCACAAGTTCCAACAGCGCCAAAAACAGCTGCAGGAACAACCATTTTTAGATCTGAGTCTGCAGTAATTATAATTGCGTTGTTTCCACCCAATTCAAGCAATGCACGACCCAAACGTGATGCAACAGCCTGGCCAACAATTTTCCCCATTCGAATCGAACCTGTAGCACTTATCAAAGGTACATGGGTGTCGTTTGTCATGTATTCACCAACTTTGTAATCACCGTTGATAATGCATGAAATTCCTTCAGGCAAATTATTAGCGGCAGCAACTTCGTTGAAGATGTTCTGACAAGCTATCGAGCACAAGGGTGCTTTTTCTGATGGTTTCCATACACATACATCGCCGCAAATCCATGCCAAGGCTGTGTTCCAACACCATACAGCTACAGGAAAGTTGAAAGCACTAATGATTCCAACAATTCCGAGTGGGTGGTACTGCTCGTACATGCGGTGAGACGGACGTTCAGAGTGCATCGTTAGTCCGTATAGCTGACGTGATAATCCAACTGCAAAATCGCAGATGTCTATCATTTCTTGAACTTCACCTAAGCCCTCTTGGTAAGACTTTCCCATTTCATAAGAAACAAGTGCACCTAATTCAGCTTTCTTAACGCGCAGTGCTTCGCCGTATTGGCGAACGATCTCACCACGTTTTGGTGCTGGCACGTTTCTCCAGTATCCGTAAGCTTCATTTGCTGTCTCGATTACTTTTCTGTAATCAGCTTCTGTGGCAGTAGATAACGATGCTATCGTGGTTCCATCAACAGGTGTGGTTGATGTGATTGTTGGCCCACTACCGAAGTTGTTTTGTCCGGTAGAGACCCCCATGTTATTTTCCTTAACCCCAAGCACGTCTAATACGTGTTGGATGTTGATACCAAGTGCTGTTTCCATTATTGTGTTGAATTTGGCTGCAAATTTACCGAATTATTGGACAGAGAACCACCAAATTTGGTTAAACACTGAAAATGAGCACTTTAAAAGAAGGCCTAGAAAGGGTGCGTTTTTAAGAGTTCTCAAGAAAGTAATGGCGCGGCACCAGCGGGGCTATTTGAGCCACTAATGGGCCCTATTTTAACAACGGCTGTTCCACGTGGAACAATTATCGTCCGAGATAGATGAGGAGCACCGAAACATCAGCCGGACTAACCCCCGAGATGCGAGATGCCTGTGCGATCGTCCGTGGTTTGATTTCTGTTAGTTTCTGACGTGCTTCAATACTGATGTTGGTTAATCGGGCATATTCGAAGTCTTCAGGAAGCAGAATGTCTTCAAGTCGACTCGCTTTATCTGCCATTTCTTTTTCCTTTTGGATATAACCCTCGTATTTGAGAGATATTGTTGCACACTCAATTTCTTCGGTGGTTAGATTGTGGGTGTCGACATGGTTTTGAAGTTCTGGGGAAGCAGCGAGGATATCTTCAAACACGATATGCGGACGTGTCAGAACACCACCGATTTTTACTTTTTGAGTTATGGGTGAACTGCCTTTTAGCTCGAGGATGGGGTTTAGTAAAGACGGCTCAACACTTTGGTTGGATAAAAAAGACTTGAGCTCTGAAATGGATTTCAGTTTATTGGTCGTTGCCCCCATCCGTTCATCGGTGGCCAATCCCAAGGAATGAGAAAGTGGTGTTAAACGTTCATCGGCATTGTCTTGACGAAGCAGTATGCGGTACTCAGCCCGCGAAGTAAACATGCGATAAGGCTCATCAGTACCCTTAGTTACAAGGTCATCTATCAAAACACCAATGTAGGCATCACTCCTATTCAGTATGAGGTTTTCTTTTTCGTTGATCTTTAAGTGCGCATTAATGCCAGCCATTAGTCCTTGACAAGCAGCTTCTTCATAGCCGGTAGTTCCGTTAATTTGTCCTGCGAAATACAAGCCTGGTAGGTTCTTAGTTTCGAGGGTGTGGTAAAGCTGTGTTGGAGGAAAGTAGTCGTATTCAACGGCATAGCCTGGACGGAACATCTTCGCATTTTTAAAACCAGGAATTTGTTTCATCGCGGCGTATTGCACGTCTTCAGGTAAACTGGTTGAGAAGCCATTTACGTAAATTTCTACCGTATTCCAGCCCTCTGGTTCTACAAATATTTGATGGCGATCTTTATCAGCAAAGCGATTTATTTTGTCTTCTATCGAAGGACAGTACCGCGGTCCAGTTCCCTGAATTCGTCCGTTGAACATCGGCGATCTATCAAATCCAGTGCGGAGAATGTCGTGGACGTTTTCGTTCGTATAGGTGATATGACAGCTAAGTTGTCTGGCTGGCTTTTCTATGTTTAAATATGAGAAACCGGTGACATCAGCATCTCCCGGTTGCTCTTCCATCAAGTTGTAATTGAGCGACCTTCCGTCTATTCTCGGTGGAGTTCCAGTCTTCATACGGCCTGTTTGAAAACCATTTTCGAAGAGCTGCTCTGTGATACCAAATGCGGCTCCCTCGCCTGCCCTTCCACCACCAAATTGTTTTTCACCAAGGTGGATGGTGCCGTTTAGAAAGGTGCCATTGGTGAGAATTACAGACTTTGATTTTATTTCAACGCCCATCGCTGTGCGAACGCCGCAAACAGTGTGGTTCTCGATGATTAACGATGTAACCATGTCTTGCCAGAAGTCTACGTTAGGTGTTTCCTCCAACATCATACGCCAGTATTGGGAGAAAAGTGCACGGTCGTTTTGGGTGCGCGGACTCCACATCGCTGGCCCTTTTGATCTATTTAGCATCCTGAATTGCACCATCGATCTATCGGAAACAATACCGGAGTATCCTCCCATTGCATCAATTTCGCGGACAATCTGGCCTTTGGCTATTCCTCCCATTGCGGGATTGCATGACATTTGTCCGATGGTGCCCATGTTCATTGTAATGAGGAGCACTTTCGAACCAAGGTTTGCGGCAGCAGCAGCAGCTTCGTTACCAGCGTGTCCGGCGCCGACAACAATTACGTCGTAATTAGATAACATAGTATGAATTGTTCCACGTGAAACGTGTCAGAATGAAGTGGTCGGGATTGTTTGGACAAGATCTTATATACAAATATAACAGTTAAAACCATAGTAATGAGGGGGTTTGGGGGAGACTCATAACTTAGTGTTTTTGTTCATTTCTAGGCTGCTTGTTTGTAAACCTTAGCT
>WGNM01000029.1 GCA_016124575.1 Cryomorphaceae bacterium | reverse complement strand
CCAATGATAACTGTGACCTTTCACTCGACATCACACAAGTACCTGCTCCTGGAACTATCTTCTCTGGAAATGGAACTGTAGTGAACGTGGTGATCACGGTTACCGACGACAGCGGAAACGCTTCTTCTTGTAACTTCAATGTATCACTTGTCGATAACACAGCTCCTGCCATCACATGCTCTGCCAACATCATCCAGTCGAACGACCTTGGTGCTTGCAATGCAGCGGTAACGGTGCCTGCGCTGGTTACCTCAGACAACTGCGGTATCGCTTCTATCGTGAATGATTTCAATGGTACGGCTGATGCTTCAGGAACTTATCCTGTAGGTACTACAACTGTAACATGGACTGTTACCGACATCTCTGGCAACGTTTCTACCTGCTCATTTGATGTAACAGTGAACGACGATGAGCTACCAGTGGTAGTTTGTACAACCGACATAACACAAGGTTCAGACCTTGGTACTTGTGATGGAACAGTTGCAATTGCACCACTTGTTGCTACAGATAACTGCGCTATTGCAACAGTCACCAACACGTTCAACGGAACTGCAGATGCTTCAGGAGTATACCCTCCAGGGATAACGACAGTAGAATGGACGGTGACCGACATCCACGGCAACATCACCACATGCTCATTTGATGTGACGATACTTGATACCGAAGCACCTGCCTTGACCTGTGCTGGAGACATCACTCAAACAGCAGACGCTGGAGTGTGTGAGGCAGCAGTATCAATTGTTGCCCCTATGTACAGCGACAACTGCGGTATTGCTTCAATATCAAACGATTACAATGGAGCAATCGACGCATCAGACATTTACCCTGTTGGAACTACCACAGTAACTTGGACCATTATCGACATGGCTGGTAACACTACCACATGCTCGCTCGACGTGACCATCACCGACAACGAAGCACCAGTTGTTAGTTGTCCGACTGATATTACTGTGAACACCGACCCAGGCGCATGTGAAGCAAACATCACAGTACCGAACATGATTGCCACCGACAACTGCGCCATACTGTCGATCGTAAACGATTACAACGGTGGTGCAAATGCTAGCGATGTTTACCCAGAAGGAACGACCGTTGTTAACTGGATCATCACCGATATCCACAGCAATGTGACGACCTGTTCGACCACCATCACCGTCATCGACAACGAAAACCCAATCGTAAATTGTCCGGTAAACGTTACACAAACAGCTGACGCTGGAGTATGTGAGGCCGCCGTTACAATACCTGTTGTGACAGCCTCCGACAATTGTGGTGTTGCTTCAATTGTTAATGATTTCAACGGCACAGCCGATGGCAGTGATATTTACCCAGTAGGAACTACAACCGTTACTTGGACCATCACCGACATCCACGGTAACGTGAGCACTTGTCAAATCGACGTAGTTATCACAGATGATGAAGCACCTGTTGTTACTTGTCCTTCAGACATCAACCAACCTGCCGATGGCGGTTCATGCGACGCTGTTATATCAGTTGATGCCATGATCGCAACCGACAACTGTGCCATCGCTTCAATCATCAACGACTACAATGGTACTAGCGATGCTTCAGACATCTACACCATTGGAACGACAGTGGTTAACTGGACCATCACCGACATCCACGGTAACGTGAGCACATGTGTTACAACAATCACGATCACCGATGATGAAGCACCTGTGATCAACTGTCCGGCTAGCATCTCACAGACCGCTGATGCAGGAGTATGTGAAGCTTTGGTTTCAATACCGGTGCCATTCACCTCAGACAATTGTTCGGTTGCCACTGTAGTAAATGACTACAATGGAACCAGCGATGCAACTGATATTTATCCAGTAGGAATAACTACCATTTTATGGACCGTTTCTGACCTTGCTGGAAACATTTCAACCTGCACAATGGAGGCAGAAGTAACAGACAACGAATCGCCTACCATCACTTGTCAGAACGACATTGTACAGAACACCGACACCGATGTTTGTGAAGCATTTGTAACTGTTCCTGCACTCACAATATTTGAAAATTGTGCCATTGCAAGTGTAACAAATGATTACAATGGAACCAGCTATGCAACTGATATTTATGCAGAAGGTACTACCACTGTTGTGTGGACGGTTATTGACATCCACGGTAACGTGTCTACCTGTAGCATGAACATCACCATCACCGATAACCAGGCACCTGACTTCACTTGTCCTTCTGCACTTACACAAGCTGCTGACCTTGGATCATGTGATGCCGTGGTAACAATGCCTGCGGTAACGGCCACCGACAACTGCGGTGTTGCTTCAATCGTGAACGACTATACAGGTACAGATGATGCTTCGGCCATCTACACCATCGGAACGACCACTATCACTTGGACCATTACCGACATTCACGGAAATGTAAGCCAGTGCACACAAGATATAACCATTACGGATGACGAATCGCCAATACTAACATGTCCTGCCGACCTAACTGAACTTGTTGATTCTAACTGCGAATTCGTTGTCCTTGATTACACATCCCTTGCTATTGTTACCGACAACTGCGACACGGATGTAATGTTGACCCAGTCACCTGTTGCCGGAACGGTATTGAGTGGTTCTGGAACTGTAGAGATGATTACCATCACGGCTACAGATGACGCGGGCAACACCACTGATTGTACTTTCAATGTAACACTTGATGATGTCATCGCACCCGCGATAACTTGTCCTGCCGACCTAACTGAATACGTTGACGCAACGTGCAACTTCGAGTTGCCAGATTACACGGCGATGACATCAACAAGCGACAATTGTAGCGTTCCTGTGATGACACAGGTGCCAGCTCCAGGAACCATTGTAGGACTCGGCGTGTACACCATCACCATCACATCAACAGATCCTGATGGCAATGCTACCGACTGTTCGTTCGACGTAACCGTTCTTGACAACACCGCACCTATCATCGCTTGTCCGGGTGACCAAACCGAACAACTCGACACAAGCTGTGAGCATTTGTTGGGCGATTACACTGGGCTCGTGTCTGCAACAGACAACTGTTCAAGTGTGACCATCACACAAGCGCCTGCTCCTGGAACTGTGATTTATGACAACACTACAATCACCATGACAGTAGAAGACATTTACGGAAACGTGAGTGTATGCAACTTCGAAGTAATCCTTGAAGACACCATCGACCCAGTGATCGTTTGTCCGGAAAACATCTTGACAACCAACGACCCAGGCGTATGTGGAGCAGTAGTGATTTATGATCTACCGCAGACCACAGACAACTGTACCGTAGCTGATTTGAGCATGACAGAAGGATTGGCGAGTGGTGAAGTTTTCCCAGTCGGAACAACCGTAGTAACCTACGTAGTAACCGACGGATTTGGAAACACTGCTACCTGCTCATTCGAAGTAACCGTTACTGACGACGAAGTACCGTTTATCCAATGTCCGCAGAACATCGTAGCCAACAACGACCTTGGCGTATGCGGTGCGATGATCACCTTCAACGACCCAATGGTATCAGACAACTGTGCTGTTGACACCGTAGTGATGACAGAAGGAATGGTAAGCGGCGAAGTATTCCCTGTGGGTATAACAACCATTAGTTACGACATCACCGACATCCATGGTAACATGAACACCTGTTCATTCACCATCGAGATACTCGACAACGAAGCACCGGTTATTGCTGTTTGTCCGACCGACATTACCGTAGTCAACGACAACGGAATATGCGGAGCTGTAGTAACATACGAAGCGCCGACCGTAACCGACAACTGTGCTGTGACAGAAGTAGCATTGGTTGCTGGCCTCGACAGCGGAAGCACCTTCGACGTAGGAACAACAACCGTAACATGGTCGTATACCGACGCTGCTGGCAACGTATCATTCTGCACCTTCAACGTAACGGTTGAAGACCCTGAAGCACCAAGCATCGTTTGTCTGGCCGACATCGTAGTAAACAACGACAACAGCATCTGCGGAGCATTTGTAACCTACAACATGCCACAAGTTGATGACAACTGTGCTGTTGCAGACTTGCAGCTCATCAGCGGAATCGCATCAGGCGAGCTCTTCCCAGTAGGTGTAACTGAACTCACCTTTGAGGTAACAGACATCTACGGAAATGCCACCCAGTGCAGCATGACCGTTACCGTTATCGATGCTGAAGATCCGATCATATTGTGTCCGGAAGACATCATACAAGTTGACCCAGTGGTCTACTTCAACGAGCCATTCTACACCGACAACTGCAGTGCAACCCTTACCATGATTGAAGGTTTACCGAGCGGAAGCGTATTCCCACACGGATACACCGAAGTGATCTATGAAGCCATCGACGAAGCTGGAAACAGCGTACTATGTAGCTTCATGGTATTGGTGAACACGCCACCAGATGCTGAAGACGACACCGCAAACTTCTTCGAAGAGAACGACACCATCGAGATTGACCCATTGGGCAACGACTTTGATGCCGACGGCGACGACCTCACCATTTCAGAAGCTGGCGCTTCAAATGGAGAAGTAGAGATCATTGGAAACTACTTGTACTACACACCTGCTGAAGGATGGTGCGGTACGGATACCATCTCTTACATCGCCTGCGACCCATTCAATGCCTGCGACTCTGCAATCATTGTGGTACAGGTAGAATGTTTCATCGACCTGATCATACCACAGGCCATATCTCCGAATGGTGACGGCATCAACGACGTTTTTGAGATCATCGGACTGGAAGATTACCCAGGCAACCGCCTAAGCGTTTACAACCGCTGGGGACGACTGGTGTTTGAACAAGACGAATACGACAACAGCTTCGACGGACATTCACAAGATGCACTCACCCTTGGAAATGGGCTATTGCCTGAAGGAACGTATTTCTTTGTCCTTGACCTCGGAAGTGCTGGAATCAAGCCAGTTAAAGGTTACATCTACATCAATCGTTAATCAAGAAATCACTCAGCCATGAGCAAATATAAATCACTCCTTCTGTTCGCACTTTGCATCGGAGCCGTTGGCGCCACCGCCCAACAAGACCCAATGCACGCTCAGAATTTCTTAAACACCTTGCGCATAAATCCTGCTTATGCAGGATACAAGGAGACGGCCGTAATATCGATCTTTCACCGCAGCCAGTGGGTTGGTTTTAAGGGAGCTCCAAGCACCCAGACCATCACCTTTGATATGCCCACCAAACGAGGAAAAGTGGCCTTTGGAGGTACCATATCACACGATAAAATAGGGCCGACAAGTGAGCTCACCCTCATGGGCGACGCCACCTACCGCGCGCAAGTAACACGTTCAGGATTTGTAAGCTTCGGACTGAAGGCAACAGGGTCGTTGTTTCAAGCGAATATGACAGATTTGGAACTGGTTTCTGATCACTACGGACAGCAAGACGACTTCTTTTTGACAAATTCAAGAAGTGTTTTTATGCCCAACGTAGGTTTTGGATTCTTCTTTCACGATCACAAACGGTTTATTTCCATCTCTGTGCCACGTGTTTTGAAAAACGATTTCGACTCGAAAACATCTGAAACCTACTCGTTCAGCAACGGATTTAAAGAGCCAATACTGTACGCTTCCGCCGGTCAAATCTGGAAAATAAACAGAAACTACAAGTTTCAGCCGACCATCCAGACCAAGGCCGTGATGAATGCGCCGCTATCAATTGGTGCAAATGCGAACCTTTTTATTTTTGATGCGTTTAAGGTAGGAGCTTTTTACTACTGGAAAGAAGTTGCGGGAGCATTCATTCAGGTAGAGTTGGACAAAAAGTGGAAGTTCGGTTACTCAATGGATTTTGCAGCCAGCCGACTTGCATTCACCAACTTCGGAAGTCATGAAGTCACGGCCTCTTATACCTTGAAAGCAAAGCGCCGACGCATCGTCTATCCAAGATACTTTTAAACCAGAAACATAATGAAAGCACTCCTCACCCTAGGTGCGCTGCTGTTGACGTTCAACATCGTTGCACAAAATGGCCTTGTTAAAGAAGCCGATGGCTTGTTCGACAAGTACAGTTTCCCTGAAGCACTTGAATTGTATCAGGATGCTTGGAAACAAGACTCCTCCTCAGCCCATGTAGCTCGTCAAGTTGGATTGTGCATGCGTAAACTCGGTATGCTTGAAGAAAGCGGAGCTTGGTTTATGCGCGCCATCGAACTGCGTTCGGAACAAACCAGCGATATGCTGCACTATGCAGAAGCTATGAAGGCGCAGCGTGAATATGCACAAGCTGTGTTTTGGTTTGCGCTGTACGGTCAGCAAGAGCCCGACGATCGCAGGGCACAGATGCACTTGAAAGATACCCGTTATTTCCACAACCTGATGGCCGACTCCTTGAAATATGAGTTGAAAAGGCTATCGATCAATACCGATAAACCATCGTTTGGCATGTGCAAATTCAACGACCGCTATATCTTTAGCACGGCAGGTATACGCAGTTTCGGTACCGAGGTGAATGAATGGAATGATCTTCCCTACCTCGATATCTACCAATGTGACATCGACGCTGATGGCGAATTTGTTTCTGCTAGTCCGGTAGAAGGCACTGTAAACAGTAAATACCATGACGGCCCTGCTTACTTCGACCCTGTTTCGCAAACCATGTTCATTACCCGAAACAATATCAAAGGTGGCCGACCGGTTTATGATCAAAGTGGAACAGCGAACTTAAAAGTTTATGCTCACACACTCGAAAACGGCAAGTGGTCGAAAGCAACGGACCTGCCTTTCAATAGCGAAAACTACTCGGTAGGACATGCCGCCATGAACAAAATGGGTGATCAGATGATCTTCGTTTCGAACATGCCTGGCGGATATGGAGGAACCGATTTGTATCGTGTTTTCGTGAGAAATGGAGAATGGGGTGAACCCGAAAACCTCGGGCCGATGATCAATACTGAAGGAAATGAGATGTTTCCGTTTATTTCAGATAACAACTTGTTGTATTTCTCATCTGACGGACATGCTGGATTGGGTGGACTTGACATATTCGTCGCTGAGACCATGGGTCGAACTTATTCAGATCCACAAAATTTAGGCTTTCCGATCAACTCGCCGAAAGATGACTTCTCAATATTCTATAACGAAGAAGAAGAGGTGGGCTATTTCAGCACCAACAGAATTGGACAAGGATCTGATAACATCTTCCGTTTCTCTACTGTTCGCTTTATGCAACAGATTGTGGCCTTGACGTTCGAAACCAAAGAAAATGTGCTGTTGGGTGGAAAATACGTGACCCTTTCATCGTTGACTACGCAGCGCGATACGACGCTGAGATTGGATGAAACGGGATCGTTTCAATTGGCTGTAGATGCTGGACAAGATTTCGCAGTCTTCATGGGAAGCGGTGAATCGAAGTCTAGCGAACCTATTGCAACTTTCACAGTGAGTGACTTGCTTGAAGAAACATACTTACATTTAGGTAGCTTTCTAGTCGGAAAAGAGCAACTGATAGAAGCTGGAATCATCAAAGAAGTGATAGAGAAATTGGCAACGATTGTTGGCAACGATAGTCTTGATAACCGCGCGAAAGACCAAGAGATACGTCTTTTGCTAGAGAAACTTCGCAACGAAACGAACTTCTTGAGCAATGCTGAATTCGATCAATTGTCAACAACAAATTTAATTGATGACACCAGTCTGAATCAACTGGTTAGCGAACAAACGGAAGAGGTGAAACAGAAAAACTCTGACCTTCGCCAATACCATTTGAACAATATCTACTTTGGCTTCGATCAGCACAACATCCGCACCAGCGAAAAAGATAAAATTGCTGCGTTGATTAAGATGATGAACGAAGATCCTAATCTGAGCATCATCGTGAAGGCCCATACAGATTCACGCGGCGACGACAACTACAATTTGGCATTGTCTCTGCGCCGCGCTAAGTCGATGCAGAAATACCTCGGCGACAAAGGCATCTCGAACGATCGTTTCCAAATTGCTTGGGTAGGTGAACGCGAATTGGCTGTAGACTGCACGAAACAAACTTGCACTGCCGCTGACCATGCCTTGAACCGCCGCGTTGAAGTGCTCTTTGTTGGCACCGAAGCACCATCTCTCGGAATGGACGACAAATAAAAATACATCCACAAGAAAAAGGCCTCCATATTTGGGGGCCTTTTTCGTTTATTTCTTTCGTGCGCGCGGCACGGATGTTAAAGCTTTCGCTGCTATTACACCTTGCTGAGCTTGAGCATGTTCGACATCCCTTGCTCTGAAATAGGGATGCTAGCGATGTTCACAACAAAGTCGCCTTCTTTCAAGTATCCGAATTTCTTGAGGACATATTTTATGTCGGCAATGGTTTGATCGGTACTTACCATTTTATCGTAGTAAAACGCTTGTACACCCCATACCAAACTCATTTGCGTGAGTATTTTCTTGTTTCCAGTGAAAACGATTGTGTTTGCGCGCGGACGTTGACTAGAAACTTTGATTGCAGTGTAACCAGAAAAGGTCATGGTGACAATGGCAGCGGCGTTCGACCGTTTCGCCAATCGGCAGGCATTGTAGCAAATAGAATCTGAGATAAAGCGGTCTTCAAACGATTCTACCGGCGCTGTTTCCTGGTAGTAGATATGGTCGTTCAATTCCACTTCAGAAATGATTTTGGCCATTACCCTGATAACCTCAACTACGTGTGCACCAACAGAAGTTTCTGCCGAAAGCATTACAGCATCAGCGCCATCAAGCACAGCATTTGCAACGTCGTTTACCTCTGCACGTGTTGGCGTAACACTGGTGATCATGCTTTCCATCATTTGGGTAGCAACAATTACCGGACGTGCGTTGTGCAAGCACTTTTCAATCAACATTTTCTGAATCAAAGGCACGCGCTCCATTGGAACCTCAACACCCAGGTCGCCGCGGGCAACCATGATGGCATCCGTTTGTAGAATGATCTCGTCAATCACCTCCAAAGCTTCTGGCTTCTCAATTTTAGCTACTACACGGGCATGCTTGTCGCGATCTTTGATGATCTGCTTTAGTTCTATGATATCGTCTGCTGAGCGGACAAAAGACAAGCCTATCCAATCAACATTCTGATCAAGTGCAAACTCTAGGTCGATGAGATCTTTCTCGGTCAGACAAGGCAAAGAAACCTTGGTGTTCGGTAGGTTCATGCCCTTTTTTGAGCTCAACACACCCCCGTGAACAATCACACATTCCACTTCATCTTTGCCGTTGGTTTTTACAACTTCAAGACTCAATTTTCCGTCATCAAGCAAAATGCGCTCCCCCGGCTTTACGTCTGAAGCAAAAGCTTGATAGTTGGTGCAGATGCGCTCGGCAGTTCCTATTTCGTTTGTCGTGCTGACAATGATTTTCTTCCCATTAACCAGATCAATCTTGTTGTTCTCAACCTCACCAATGCGGATTTTCGGTCCTTGCAAATCGGCAAGGATGGATGTATTGGTACCCAACTCTTTGTCGATGGCACGGATGGTATTTATCACCTCCAAGTGTTCATCGTGGCGTGAGTGCGAGAAATTCAGGCGGACAACATTTACTCCCTGGCGAACCATTTCGCGCAATACTTCCAATGGCGCACTGGCTGGGCCTATTGTGGCAACAATTTTCGTTCTTTTCATAGTCCTTCGTTCAATCAAATATCAAATGCTGTTTGCTCTTTAATCCGTCTACCTCTGTTTGAAAACAGGTTTGCACCGACGGAATGGTGCTTATCTTCTTTCGCAACGCTTCAGCATCTAGCTGCTGATCGTCTTCTATTTTTAAGAAGAAATCAATCTGTTTGTACTCCTTCAACAGCACGCTATTCTCAGAGCGGTTGTCGATCAAGGTATACACTATGCCCAACTCTTCATCGGTGTATTGGTAGAAGTCGTGCTCAGACACCGCTTTCTTCAACGGAATCTTCAGCACATCTTTAAAACCAAGACCCAAGTTCAACTGCCTGTTCAATAGCCAACAAATGCGGTGGCTACTTTCATGGCAAACGATGCCGAAAAGTAAGAATTCAAAATTATATGACTCTTCGATTTCGAGTAGCATAATGCAAACATAATGGAATAAGTGTAAAAGTTACACTATTCAATGTCATCAAACAATTTTCCACACGCAACACGAGCAGATTCTTGCTCTGCCGCCTTCTTCGATTTACCGAAACCACGGCCCAAAGGTTTACCGTCTACCATCACTTCCACGGTGTACCTTGTATCAGAATCTACCTCATCATCGTTGAGAACGATAAAGTACAACGTTTTCCGTTTCTTTTGGCAATGTTCGTGCAGCTTGCTTTTGAAATCCACTGTTTGGTGCACATGTTCATCGATGCCATTGTGTTTGAGGATTTCCATTACACGTTCCGACGTGAAGGTATATCCTTTATCGAGATAAATAGCGCCAATCAATGCCTCGAGTGCATTTCCCAAAATTGTTTGGTTGATTGATTGTCCGCCCAGCTTCGTCTCCATGTGCTCCACAATTTCCAGCTGAGCTCCGATGCTATTGAGCATTTTCCGGCTAACGACTTTCGACTTCATTTTTGTCAACTCGCCTTCGGAGAGGTTCGGATGGCGTTCGTACAGGTAGTCGGCTACTACCAGGTCGAGCACAGCATCGCCTAAAAACTCTAGACGTTCATTGCTGGCTAGTAGTCCACCCGGTTTTCTCGGTACCGAACTGCTGTGGCGTAAAGCCATAAGATATAGGTCAACATTTTTTGGATCGAACCCAAAATGCCGACGTATTAGCATGCGTATGCGCTTCTTGTTTTCGGGTTCAGCTTTTGAAAAAAGTCCGAAAAAACGCTGCATGAATTAAATCTTCTTGAAAATCGCGGATGTGTTATGTCCACCAAACCCAAACGTATTGCTGATAGCAGCACGCACGATGCGTTTCTGCGCCTGATTGAACGTGAAATTCAATTTCGCATCCAACTCAGGATCTGGGTTCACGTGGTTTATCGTTGGTGGAACGATATCGTGCACTACCGACATGATGCAGGCAATGGCCTCGATGGCTCCAGCAGCGCCGAGTAGGTGACCGGTCATGGACTTGGTAGAAGAGATGTTCAGGTTGTAGGCATGTTCGCCAAAGACGTGCTGAATGGCCCGTGTTTCTGCCACATCACCCAGCGGGGTTGAGGTACCGTGAACGTTGATGTAATCAATATCCGCGGTGCTCAATCCAGCATCTTGCAATGCCGTTACCATCACATTTTGAGCTCCTAATCCTTCAGGGTGTGGTGCTGTCATGTGATACGCATCAGCTGATAGTCCGCCACCTGCAAGTTCGCAGTAAATCTTCGCACCACGCGCTTTGGCGTGTTCGTACTCTTCAATGATGAGGGCGCCAGCGCCTTCTCCGAGGACAAATCCATCGCGAGTGGCGTCGAACGGACGGCTCGCGGTTTTGTAGTTTTCATTGTTGGTCGAGAGCGCTTTCAACGCATTGAAACCGCCAATACCAGCTTCGCACACCGCGGCTTCAGAGCCACCGGTAACGATTACATCCGCCTTACCTAGGCGGATGTAATTGAAAGCATCTATTAGCGCGTTCGTTGCACTTGCACAAGCTGAAACCGTTGTGAAGTTGGGACCACGGAAACCGTATTTGATAGAGATATGACCTGAGGCAATATCAGCAATCATCTTCGGAATGAAGAACGGATTAAAACGTGGGGTACCATCTCCCAGGGCAAAAGCCATACATTCTTCTTGGAAAGTCAGCAAGCCACCAATTCCCGATCCCCAGATTACTCCGACACGATCGTGATTTAGTTTGTCGCTCAACAATCCAGCATCCTGCACAGCCTCTTCAACCGCAACCATGGCGTACTGAGAAAACTTATCCAATTTGCGCCCTTCTTTTCGGTCGAAGTGATTGTCGGGGTCGTACCCCTTCACCTCGCAAGCAAATTGAGTTTTAAACAAGGAAGCATCAAAGTGAGTAATTGGCGCTGCGCCACTCACCCCATTCAGGAGAGCTGTCCAGTATTCACTGGCAGTATTTCCGATTGGTGTTAGTGCGCCAACACCTGTTACGACTACGCGCTTCAGTTCCATAGGAACGTGGCTTATTTGTTATTCTCGATGTACTCGATGGCTTGGCCAACGGTATTGATTTTCTCGGCCTGATCATCCGGAATTGCAATGTTGAATTCTTTTTCAAATTCCATAATCAATTCTACGGTATCAAGTGAATCAGCACCCAAATCATTGGTGAAACTCGCTTCACGAGTTACTTCGCTTTCATCTACTCCTAGTTTATCTACGATGATCGCAGTAACTTTTGAACTTACATCAGACATATTCGAGGTTTTAAAAATCCGGCTGCAAAGTAACTAAAACTTACAATACACAGCAAAATTAAGAATGAAGGTAAAAATTTATTGATTTTGAGGAACTTACCACAGTCAAATATATGAAACCATGATGTCATCCAAACTTTTCCGGTGAATATTTGGCACTTCTGCATCATTTTTTGGGTATCCGACGGGAATATTGAGGTATGCCCGCTCGTTTGCCGGACGGTTTAACAGTTTTTCGAGAAAATTCATCGGACTTGGAGTATGCGTTAGTGTGGCCAATCCACTTTGGTGCAAAGCAGTGAGGAGCAAGCCTACTGATATGCCAATTGATTCATTTACGTAATAATTGTTCTTCTTGGCAAGGGTAGTGTCTTCATGATCATAAATCTTCTTAAAAACGATGATCAAAGCAGGTGCATCCTCTATAAATGGCTTTTGATGATTGGTACCGAGCGGCTCCAAATCGTCGAGCCACGATTCGCTCATTCGTCCGTTGTAATTGCGAAATTCCTCTTCTTCTGCAGAAACGCGAATACGGCGTTTCAAATCTGCATTTGTCACCACACAATACGTCCACGGTTGCTTATTCGCTCCACTTGGCGCTGTGCCCGCTGCCCGAATCGCATTTTCTATGATCTCCATCGGAAAGGGCTTGGTGGAAAAATCACGCACGCTTCTTCTCTTCCCAATAGAATCAACGAATGCCCTGCTTTTCTCAATCATTTCAGACTCGCTCACGCGTTCTAGCGAATACGGAATGAATGATGGTTGGGCTTTGTCTGTCATGCTTTTAACTTTGTAAAGGAGAAATATACGAATCAATACCGAACTGCGGTTATTGCAGTTTTTCGCGGACAATCCGCATAAAATCGCTGGCATACACGAAATTGTTCAGCTCATCGTTGGTGGTCTTCAAAATATCTACTTTGTCGCCACTCCACCAGATCTCCCCTTCGAAAACAAAATTGATGCGATCGCCGATTTCGATCACGGAATTCATATCGTGCGACACCACCACCGTCGTCATATTGAACTCGTAGGTGATCTCTTTGATCAAATTATCAATCACAATCGCCGTTTGAGGATCCAATCCAGAGTTTGGCTCATCGCAAAATAAATACTTCGGATTCATGGCGATGGCGCGTGCAATGCCGACGCGCTTCTGCATCCCTCCGCTTATTTCAGCAGGGAATTTTTTGTTGGCACCGTCGAGCTGAACGCGTTTCAGACACCAATTCACGCGGTCGAGCATTTCTGATTTACTCATGTCGCTGAACATGGTGAGTGGAAACATAACATTCTCTTCAACGGTTAGGGAGTCGAACAAGGCACTGCCTTGAAACAGCATTCCAATTTCCTGCCTCACCGCTTTTCTTTCATTGACATTCATGGCGGTGAAATTGCGGTCGTTGAACATGATGCGCCCTTCGTCAACCTCCAGCAAACCCACAATGCATTTGGTAAGTACGCTCTTTCCACTTCCACTTCTACCGATGATGAAATTGACTTTTCCAGTTTCGAACACAGTGCTAACGTTGCGAAGAACCTTTTGTGTTCCGAACGTCTTCGATACCCCTTCAACTGCAATCATGTGAGTACCAATTGAGAGATGAGCAAGTTACAAATCATGATGAGCACGATGCTATACACTACAGCTTGGGTGCTGGCCTTACCAACCTCCAATGCGCCGCCTTTCGTGTAGTAGCCGTAATAGGCTGAAATGGTGACAATGATAAACGCGAAAACAGTTGTTTTGATGAGCGAGTAGGCTACTTGAAACGGACGAAAATCGTAGGTGATTCCTGTTTGGTAATCGGGCATTGATATCACACCTGCCAATTCTCCTACCCATGCGCCTGCAGTGATGCCAAGCACCATGCTCATAACAATAAGAAAAGGAAAGATGAACAAGGCGCCTACCAACTTGGGCAGTATGAGGTAATTTGCAGAGTTGATACCCATGATATCTAGTGCATCAATCTGCTCTGAAATGCGCATTGTGCCTATTTCTGAGGCAATGTTCGACCCCACCTTACCTGCCATAATTACCGGAATGATGGTAGGCGAAAACTCCAAAATCATTGTCTGACGAACGGTAAACCCGATGGTATAAACCGGAATCCACCCACTGTCGATATTCGCTGCTGTTTGAATACAAATAACAGCTCCCATAAACAATGAAAGCAAGGCTACGATGCCAACAGATTGCACACCGATTTTATCGATCTCCAATACAGTCAGCCGATAAAAGATTCTCCACTTCTCGGGCCTACGAAAAACGTTTGCCATGAGCAGGGTATATCTTCCAATGTTGGTAAAGATTTGCATACGGTGCGAAAATACCATTTGTATTGTGGGCGTTCACCATACTTGAACGAACTTTTGAGCACTTTCTTTTTAATTGTTACTTTTGGATTATGAAATTGAGATCGGCCATCACCCTCTTTTTGCTTGTTGCCGTTTGTCTGGGAGCCTCGTCTTGTGCGACTGTCAGAAAGAAAAACCGCTGCAATACTTGTCCAACCTGGAAAGACAACGTTGAGCTTACACGCTAAACCCACCCTGCGTTACATACTCTCTCATTATATACCCGATTCGGCATTGGATTATTGTGTTCAACTGCTTGAATCGATGCCTGTTGGATTTAAAGTTAGCCGGGCGCGACAAACGAAATGGGGCGACTACCGCTTTGGTTCAGCCGTTATGCCCCGCATCACTGTCAATGCCAACCTGTCAAAAGAAGCTTTTTTGCTGACCTTGTTGCACGAGTTCGCACACCACATGGTGCAGGTGAGGTATGGGAGAAAAGCGTTGCCACACGGACAAGAATGGAAATCTGCTTTTGCTGAAATCACTCTTCCCCTGTTTGATACCGACGCCTTTGGTGAGGAATTGCTAATTATTTTGAGGCGGCACATGCAAAACCCACGCGCTACGGCCACTGCCGACCCACAATTGTACGCTTACTTTCAATATGGCTTGCATCCGCCGGGTGAGGCGATAAAAGATTTAAAAACAGGCGACACCTTTATTTACAAAGGCACACGGTACAGCAGAGGGGTGAAAGTGCGGACACGGATCAAATGTCTTAACACTGAGAACAACCGCTGGTACCTCTTTCACCCAACCGTACGTGTGGAGCAATGAAATTTGTACTTTTGCAGCGCCGAAGGAGGAAAGACTTGCTTCGGTTCAACCAACTCACTTGACACCATTGAAAACGCGCGTTTCGAACATGGCTGAATCTCTTGTTGGATCTGAGATAATCAAGCTATCCGGGGAAATCAAGGCATTGCAAGCACAAGGCAGGAACATTCACAATTTCACCATCGGTGATTTTGATCCAGAAATATTCCCCATTCCTACTGAATTGGAAGATGCCATTGTGCATGCGTATCAGCAAAAGCACACAAACTACCCTGCTGCTAACGGCATGGCTGGCTTGCGCAAAGAACTGGCGCGTTTTATTCAAGAACGTCAGGGGTTGACATACAGTGCTGAATCGTTCCTAGTGGCTGGTGGCGCTCGTCCGCTCATACACGCCATTTTTCAAGCCGTGGTAAACCCTGGCGATGAAGTGCTTTTCCCTGTACCATCGTGGAACAACAACCACTACACCCATTTGGCACATGCAAAACAGGTGATGGTAGAAACCACCCCTGAAACGAACTTTATGCCCGTGTTGGAGCAGTTGCAACCGCATTTGTCGACTGCACGCTTGGTGGCCTTGTGTTCGCCGCTTAACCCTACCGGCACCGTTTTCGGCGCTGCTGAACTAAAAGCCATTTCGGAGGCCGTGTTGGCTGAAAACATGCGCCGTGGACCTGAGAATCCGCTGTATATCATGTTCGATCAGATTTATTGGACATTGTGTTACGGTGATAACAAACACGTAGACCCTGTGTCTTTGGTTCCTGAAATGCGCGAATACACGATTTTTGTCGATGGCCTTTCAAAATCGTTCGCCGCTACAGGGGTGCGCGTTGGCTGGTCGTTTGGCCCCGACCACGTCATTGATAAAATGAAGAGCATTCTCGGACACATTGGAGCATGGGCGCCGAAAGCCGAGCAGATGGCTACGGAGGCCTACCTGCGCAACGATGCGGCTGTAGATCGCTACCTGGGTTGGATTCGCAGCGAGTTGAGCGCGCGCTTGGATCGTTTTTACAATGGATTTAAATCGCTCAAAGCACACGGATACCCCGTGGATGTTGTTGCCCCGCAAGGAGCGCTATACCTCACTGTTCAATTCCCCTTGGTAGGTAAGAAAACGAAGACCGGTGAGCAGTTGAGCAACACACAAGATGTAGCATCTTTTCTTTTGAGCGAAGCTGACCTTGCCTTGGTACCGTTTTATGCCTTCGGCGCTTCGCGCGATGCATTGTGGTTTCGTTTGTCGGTTGGAACGTGTGCAAGCGACAGCATCGACGCTGTTTTCGCCTCGATTCAAGCAGCATTGGATAGCTTAACAGAAGCTTAATAGAACGACATGATAGATAAGAACAACTTCGGGGTGATCATGGCAGGTGGGATAGGCAGTAGGTTTTGGCCCATGAGCCGAAGCGGAAACCCAAAGCAGTTCCACGATATTTTGGGCATTGGTCGCACATTGATACAAATGACCTTCGATCGCCTCATCCGCATCATTCCCGAAGATCAAATATTTGTTGTTACCAACGCCCGATACAAAGCCCTTGTTTTAGAGCAGTTGCCCACCTTGAAAGCTGAACAGGTATTGTGCGAACCCTTTATGCGCAACACCGCACCGTGCATAGCCTACGCGAATTTTTGCATTCAAAATATCAACCCAAACGCCCGCATAATTGTGGCGCCTGCTGACCACCTGATTTTGAAGGAAGATGCCTTTCTTTCATGCGTGCAGCTCGCGCTGGATGAGACCTCATCGACCAACAATTTGGTTACCCTAGGCATTAAGCCAAGCAGGCCTGATACAGGGTATGGGTACATACAGTTTGAGGAGACAGGCGCGGATGCCAACATCAAAAAGGTGCGGACATTCACTGAAAAGCCCGACTTGGAGCTCGCGCAAAGTTTTATCGACTCAGGCGATTTTTATTGGAATTCAGGCATTTTCATTTGGAGTTTGCGCAACATACAAGCCTCGTTTGAAGAGCATTTGAACGACATGTATAAGCTTTTTGCTGGGCACGCCAGCGATTTCGGAAGCGAGCGTGAGCAAGAGACCGTTGAGAAGATTTATGCAGAGTGTGATAACATCTCCATCGATTACGGCATCATGGAGAAGGCCAAAAATGTAAAGGTAGTGCTCAGCGATTTTGGATGGAGCGATTTAGGCACCTGGGGATCGCTGTATTCGCATTTGAAGCAAGACGATCAAGGAAATGGAACAGTTGGCAATGTGCGAGCTTACCAATCAGCCAACAACGTTATTTACTCGCCAAACAGCCGTTTGGTGGTGGTGCAAGGACTAAGTGATTGCATCGTGGTAGACACCGACGACGTGTTGTTGATTTGCAAAAAAGTTGATGAGCAAAAGATAAAAAGCATCGTCAACGATTTGAAAATCGACAAAGGAGAGAATTGGGTGTGAGCCATTGACAAAGGGTGAATCGCAGCCTCTGCTGCATCTCTGATTTTTGCCAAAAAAAGGTTCCCTATATTTACCGCAAATGCCATGACCTAGCCAATGTCTCTTTTGCCACGAATTGTACGTCTTCACATCGTTTTCTGCTTTAGCATATTTCACTGCTTTTCAAGCTTGGATATTCGCGCTCAAACAAATGAGGTCGACATTCCCCAGGCCGACAGTTTGACACACCTGCTCGCCGGTGCAAGCGAAGCACGTGAGCTCGAATTGTACCGTGAACTGTTTGAAGTTTACTTCCCGAATCATTTGCAGCAGGCATACACCATCGACAAAAATATCATTGCCTTGTCGCGGAAGCTTCAGATAGACAGCACCTACTTGGAAGGGTTAAATAATTTGGGCGCGATTTACAACCACCGCGGACAATTCGACTCGGTTTTGATTGTGAGTCAACACATACTGGACATCGCCAAAAGCAAAGGCGATCAAAAATCGGTCGCAAATGCCTATTGCAACATCGCCAGTGCTCATGAGCGCACAGGATCACTGGATTCTGCTCTTTATTACAACAACCTAGCTTACAATTCCGAAGGTTTAAAGCGCAAGTACTCCCTAGATAATAACATTGGGAGAATTTATTTTAGGCAAAACAAATACCCCCTAGCTGTTGACCATTTCAAGCGAAGTATCGCCGGAGCAACAGAAGCTGGAGATTTGAATACCGAAGCCATCGTATCGAACAACATCGGTAATTTGTTTGCTGGCATCCAGAACTACTCGCTCGCCGAACACTATTACAGTCGATCGTTAGCGCTGAAAAATGAACTGGGCGACCAAAAAGGTCAATTGTACGCCTTGGTGAATCTAGCCAACCTTCCGGATGTCGACTCGTTGAATCGCATGCAATACCTCGAAAGCGGATTTGAACTAGCAAAATTGGAGCAAGACGAACGCATTTTAGCCATTTTCACTTCGTTACTCTGTGAGGAAAACCATCCACTTACAAACTGTCCGAGTGATGTTTTGACAGCCTACGACAAGTTCAAAGACCAACCCTCTTTCGAATTTACCTTCATCATACACGCCATGATCACGAATTTTCTGCGAGATAGCGCCTATGAGGCGGCAGAAGTGAAAGCAAACGAGTACCTCCAGTTTAGCACGCAACAGCAATCACTGGAAGACCAGCAATCGGCGCGTAACATGTTACTTCGAATATACGAGCAGACAGGCAATGCAGAGAAATACATGACGGTAAGCCGGGTGTACTATGCCGTAAAAGACAGCATCAGCCAAAGCGTAAATTTGAATGCCTTTGCCTACATGCAGTCGGAGATTGACAATGAAAAAAATGAGCGCATCAATTCATTGAATGCCTCGCTCGAAGCGCAGAAAAAATCTCGTAACCGCATCATAATATTGAGCCTGGCCATTGCCGTTTTGCTTGCCGCCTTGCTATTCAACAGATCACGCTTGGTGCGATTTCAGCGTCAAACCATCACCAAAGAAAAAGAAGCTGGCAGGTACCTTGAGACCATGAACGTGGTTCTCAAAGAGCAACAAGAATTCAAAAAACGGTTTTATTCAAATGTAACCCACGAATTTAAAACCCCGCTTACCGTCATCAAAGGCAGTATTCAGCAAATTCAAAATGAAAAACGATTTTTGGAGGTGCGGCAGAGCGATCCCGACCTCGCCAAAAGATTAGACTCCATTGAACGCAACAGCAACAACCTGATGGAGTTGGTTTCTCGATTTCTCGAATTGTCTAAACTCGACGAACATGCATTGAAAGTTGATCTCGTAGAAGGCGACCTCACAGGATATATCTATTACCTCACTGAAAGTTTTGAATCGCTGCTGAAAGACAAGCAAATAGCATTTGAGATTCAAGGACAAACCTTACCGATTGACACATCGTTCGATCCAGAGAAAATAAGGCACATCGTATCCAATTTGTTATCGAATGCCATCAAGCACACCCCCATAGGCCGACGTATAGAACTAAAATTGTCTGCCACAGAAGCGCACTATCAAATGGTGCTATCAGACAACGGTGAGGGAATTCCAAATGATGAGCTACCGTTTATTTTCGATCGATATTACCGAGTAAAAAACCAAGAATCTACCGAAGGTACTGGGATTGGTTTGGCACTCACCAAAGAATTGGTCGAGCTTATGGGAGGTTCAATTCAAGCACACAGCACGCTCGGTGAAGGGAGCACGTTTACCGTCAGCCTTCCGATTCAAAAATCTTCAAACACCCTGGTCGAAAGCAATGCTCATGCGACGAGCGGCCTGGAAGACGACAAACGTCCACTTATTTTGGTAGTTGAAGATAACCAAGAAGTCTCAAAATTCATTGTATCCTGTATCGAATACGATTACAGATTTGCCGTTGCCAGCAATGGCGAGGAAGGGGTAATTATGGCACTGGAACTGTTGCCTGACCTCATCATTACCGATATTTCAATGCCACTAAAAGATGGCTTTCAGGTTTGTGAAGAGATCAAAGAAAACGAGCTTTCCAGCCACATCCCCATCATTATGCTCACCGCGAAAGCTTCTTATGAAGCAAAATTGCAAGGATTGGAGAAAGGTGCCGACGACTACCTTGAAAAACCTTTCGACGTTCGTGAAATGTTGCTGCGTATACAAAACCTCATCGACATTCGAGAATCCATTCGTGCTCATTTTCAAACATCAGACACCCTGCATATAGCCCCTCGTGGATCGGGATTGATAGACCGCACTTTTTTCACCAAGGTATACCAAATCATCGATGACAACATCCAAAACAGTCAATTAGGGGTTGACTTCCTTGCGCGCGAAATTGGAATCAGTGCTGCCCATTTGAACCGAAAATTAAAGGCCCTAACAAATTTATCGACCACCAAATTCATCCTCAACCACAAACTGAAGCACGCAAAAAACATCTTGCTGAATTCAGATGCCAACGTCTCTGAAGTTGCAGATCAATCTGGCTTCAACAGTGTAGCTTATTTCGTGAAATGTTTCCGTGAATTTTATGGTCAAACCCCGGGTTCGCTTATCAAAGACCAAGAAAGCTGACCTTGTTCAAAAGCTGTTTCCTGCTTTTTTGGCCTCTTTTCACATCCAATTGCCGTTGAGTCAGAATTTCTACGGTGTTGTTTTTCAGCACATTACCATGTGGATGTTTTATTTTTTATACTTCTCGTTCGTTTTGTGATAACTCCCATGAGGGAGGTTGAGTCAACTTTGCCTCATTCAAAATCACAAAACCAAATTGATATGAAAAAAGCACTTACCTTTCTTTTTCTCACCTCACTATTTCACTTCGCAAACGCACAACTTGTGCTTACCGCCAGTAACAATCCGCACACAGCACCATACGGCGACATTCGTGAGATTGTTCAGATGAACATCCCTGCGCCGCAGGAAGGATCGAACATCGTATACGACTATTCATCGCTCGTAGCTGTAGATCAAGACTTGATTCCATACAATCTTGCAACCAGAGAAGGCTTTACAGATTACGACCGTTTTAGCTACGGATCTTCAAATCTGGGTCCTGTTCCCCTATTCAGCGAGTATTACACAAAAAAAACTGCCGCGGGGATACAGAGAACAGGCTCATATAAGCTGCCTCAAAACCTCGGCTTGGAGCTGTTCACCGGGAGCAATTTGGATTCACTGAAATTTCCTGGCAACAGCGTAATTTTCGAAGAACCAGCTTTCGACATACAGTATCCAGCTACGTATGGATCATCTTGGGCATCAGACTATATTTTCACCACCAATTTCAACATCTCAGTTGCTGCTTTTGGGTTGAATCAAGTTCCTGGCTATCAGGTTCAAAATGTTGAATTTACAATGGAGGTAGCTGGTTCTGGGACATTGATTCTTCCTACATTGGATGGGCCAAGCGAACCATTCGACGTGCTGGTGTTCAAAGAAACACGTCAGTCTACCGACACTGTTTATCTGGGAGGCGCACTTGCACCTGCGGCGCTTCTTGATGCTTTTGGTTTGGCCCAAGGCCAAATGAACATTCAGAATCGTTACTACTTCTACACCGAAAACCAAGAACGTCCGCTGATGGTGTTGTACATGTCTGAGGATTGGGTTACTGTGACCCAATGCTTTTTTGCGAGTGACGACATAACCAACTCGGTTGTTACGGTAGAAAACACTGACCTCGCTAAACCATACCCCAACCCCGTGCGACAAAACGAAGCAGTTATTTTCAATGTGCCAAACCATGGCAACTGCGTGCTAAGCGTTTATGATCAACTCGGACAATTGGTTGCAACTGAGAGCCAACAATCATCTAGTGGCAATACCCTGACGTGGAATACATCATCGAAAACACCTGTTGGAATGTACATCTATAGCATTGAAAATGTTGACGGTACATCTTTCCAAGGAAAGATCATCGTTCACTAATAGCTGCCAATTTTAGTAGAAAAGGGTTGAAGCCGACTGCGGTTTCAATCCTTTTTTTGTTTTTTAATGGATGGTGTGGGAAGCAATGTCGAATTCAGACGGTTGGGGGTGTTTTTACTTCTGGCAGCATTGCGGATAATCAACTTTGATGCATAAAACCGAGGTGTAAATGTCGACTTTGTAAAGCTCATGGCACCGCCAGCAAAACGCAATGTTCAATTAGTAAGCAAGGTGATCTCACATTCTTCGTCACTCCTTTGACACCTTCTTTTCAATCTCAATCTGACTTCTGCCGCGCTCAATCTCCCTAGCCAACTCTTCTTCTGAAGGAAAATAGGTCATGTATTTAGAAGCAAAAATCTGCTTGCATTCACTCAACAAACTGTATTTAGCCATCGTGTTGTTCTTTTCGGCACATAAGACTAGTCCGATTGTAGGGCTGTCACCTTCAAGCCTTTTTTCTTTTTCAAAGTAGCGGACATACATATCCATTTGTCCTAGATCCTGATGGTTCAGTTTTCCGACTTTTAGATCGATCAATACAAAGCATTTTAGAATGTAGTTGTAAAATACTAGGTCAACGTAGTAATTATCGTCTTCCATCGAAATTCTGTGCTGGCGATCCACAAAAGCAAATCCTTTTCCAAGTTCTAAAAGAAAGGATTGAAGCTGATCGACCAGAGCTTGTTCTAAATCCTTTTCAAGGAATGAGCCACTTTGACCGAGCTCTAAGAAATCAAGCACGTAGGGGTCTTTAATGAAGTCATGTGGCTGAAGTTCAACCTTATTCTCCTCTGCCTCCTTTAATACTTCAGGGCGGTTTCTGGCGTCACTTGCCAGGACACGCTCATAATAAAGACTACAGATTTGTCGTTCCAAGGTGCGGGTACTCCACCTGTTCTCCACCGCTTCGTGCATGTAGTACGCACGCGCACTTTCTTTTTCGACCTTTAAGAGCAACCTGTAATGGGTCCAGCTTAATTCGGAACGCACTGCGTTCCATTTTGGAAACGAATGGTAAAATTGGCGCATATGACGCAAGTTGCGTTCACCAAAGCTTTTCCCATGTTCTTTGGTCAAATCTTGAGAAAGGAATTTAATGATCTGCTTCCCATACTCCGCTCTGTCTTCACCTTGTTGTTCCCCCTCTAAAATTAGTCGTCCAATATTCCAGTAAGCTTCTACCATGGCGAAGTTAGCCGCCTGATATACCTTGTGCTTAGCCCCAATAATGACATCACTAATTTCGTGGTAGAGCTTATCTGTGTTGAGAGTCGGGAGGTTGTGATTGTCTGTCATCGAGTCTAAATTTAGAACTTTGTTAAAACAGGTGAAATTTACCAATCTCTTCTTCTAAGTCATCTATCCAATGTGCCAAATAAGCTACTGGAGCGCTCATGATACGATAACCGGCCATATACTGTGCTCCTCTTAGATGTGGTGTTCAATCAGATGAGTAATCACCCTGACTCAGATTTACTTAAGGTTCTTAAACAGTGGATGCTGAATTTTTAGCTCTCCTAGGTGTAAGTCACTTCGCCATTGAAGGTAGTTGTTTTGGCATCGCTCACGGTGGCTGTTACATTGCCCAACACTTGTCCCGCTCGTGCGGGATGGTTGCTGATTTCATACTGCTTATACCCCAACCAACTTTCATGCACTGCGGGCTCTCCGGGCAGTTGGCTCAAGGCATAGTTGGCCGATGCAATGCGCTGATCAATACCCGGTGAATCGTTCACCGGTACTCCCACAAACGTGATGTTTGATAATTCTGCACTTACCTCACGCACCAGCGATGCAGCACCTAACCGCGCCGCACCGTAGATATCGACGGAGGTTTGGGTGAGATGGGTGGTGGTGGTGGACATGGTTTGGGTGTAATGCGCCTGCGGCGCACCTAAGATAGGAGGTTTTTGTGAGGGATGTGAAGTTGAAGTTGTTTAAACAAACTCGACAGGTTCAATTGAAACACCTCGGCACAAATTGCAACAATATTAGTCTGGATTGACGAAGAATATATCTCTTCCATACTTCTTTTCGAATAAAAACTCCAGACTTTCGATAATGGATAACTGCGAGGATGGAGTTATAAATATCTTCTTTTCAGTCCTATCCTTTAGAATTAAATCGAATTGAAAATTACCGATAAATATTTTACTGATATCTTCAAGTTTGATCGACGAGTATGCTCCATCAAACTTATTTACTATTCGTTTTGACGTGAATAAGGTCCATTTCTCTGCGTCAAAATAAGAAAGTACTAGATTACACTCCTCATTTAGTCTGAAGATTCCAGTAATATTCTCAATGTCAGAGTCATTGTAAATCGCGAAACTCGAATCCTCTGATCTTTTATTATCTATGCTCAACTTTCTCGATTGCTGTTCAATGTTCATAAATCAGAGACCTTTTGTAGCAGAAAAACCACCTTCCATTTGTTCTATTTTAAATCCACGTTCCATCTACTTCTCCATGATTCCGGGCTTGGGTGCCAAGATGGAGTTCCTAATAATTTCCGGACAAAAAGTTAAGCGGCACATTTATAGATTTGTTCAGTTGATTTAACTGTTTTTGGTTTGCCAGCGAGTAGTACACGCCGTAACCCTATATTCATTCGTAAACGGTATATTCGATAAAAAATTTGAATTTATCGATTAAGTCGTTAGAGGATTTGTCGAAAATTTGAAGAAAGTAGTAGGTTTTAAATTTCCCAGCATTGTTTAACACTTCGTATTCTACTAATGGATGAGATTTGGGCTCAAACAACTTGTACAAATAACCATACTTCTCGTCTTCTTTGAGAAATTTAATTCGAACTTTAGGAATAGGAACAATATAAATATTCATATATAAGGTATCACCAACATGAAATTCATTCTCATAATAGACACCCAAACAAGAACTCCCTTTAGAGCTTATTATCCGCGAACTATCAGCATAATTGCAGTTGAACCTTAGTGAGTCATCGATGAAGTAGCTATAGCTTTTTAAATTACCAGAGCTGTCAAGCAGCAACTGAGAACCTTGTTTTTTGCCATTTTGGTAGAACGTCTTCAGTGAAGTTTTATCTGGCAGTTTTTCGAAAAAATCGCCGTCGAGAGTATCATTCTTATAGAAGGAGAGACTCCTTCTTTCTCCATCTGAATAGAATTGATATCTTTTTCCATTTAACCGCCCGTTTTTAATCTGGGCACAATCTACAAGAATGTCATTTTGAAATACTTTTCGCCAACCGTCTTCTTCAATTACTTTGACATCAGAGCATGACAAACAACTTAGTCCGAAGACCAGAAAGAGGAGCTGAATTGGAATGATATCAATTTCAAATTTCATTTTTTCTGTGGAATACTTTGCGATGAGACTTCAGGATGATCATCTGGGTCATGATTTTCTTCCCATGGAGGAATCCTCCAAGGCCCTTCTTCTGTTGTGTCAACAATTAAAATTGTCTTCATTTCTGACTCTCTGTAAGGATAGTCGTGGTGAATCGTATCGTTGTGTTTAAAATCCTCAAAGTCTTTTACCCACGGCCCGTCCCAGTCTTCTAATGGTGCCCGATACTTTCCCATTCCATTATCATCTTCTGGCGAAGCAATACCCAAACCATCATCAACATCCGCCCCATTCTTTCTTTCCCATTCTTTTTCGTCTTCTACCAGTTCCTGCCACCATTCTGCAAATGAAGGTGTATATTCTTTCACTGCTTGCAGAATATTTCCTTTTCTATCTATATCTATTGTGCAGAGCAATGTTCCGTCTCCCAATGGCCCATGTGCCTCACCTGGATATAGCTCTTCCCATTGCTTCACCCTTTCTTCGACTTTAAAATTCATACCCCAAAAATCGTCTCGTTGCCATACAGCGTGAATAATTTTACTCTCCAACCCCTCCAACTCAACTGCATCCACAACTCGATTCTCACTAAATGCATATGTTGAATTCCACGGAAAACTAGCAGCCAGCGGATCAACCGCAAAAAACCTCCCAATCCTTGCATCGTGCATTCTGTATTTGTAATAGATGCTATTGCCCTCGCCCTTTATTTCATCATCCTTCTCCTGTCCCTGAAAACCGTACCCATACCCCGTTTCTTCAAAACTTCTGCCCGACATCATCATCCCAAAAGGGTAGTAATCGGTCAAGGTGTTGATGCGCGGGGTGTAGCCCACTTCGCCATTGAAGGTAGTTGTTTTAGCATCGCTCACGGTGGCTGTTACATTGCCCAACACTTGTCCCGATCGTGCGGGATGGTTGGTGATTTCGTAGGTTTGGTAGGGCAATGAAAGTACGAAAATTTAGTGTTGGTGATGTGTTTGAGAAAATTGAAAACCTTAAGCCATCTCACCACATGCTTTTCCCGCACGACTGAGTAAAAAACCCATTGCAATTTTTTTAGTAAACAAGATGTGGTTTGCCGTGGGGTTGCAATTCAGCATTCTTCTATTGACATAAGGTATTGAATCACAATAGTTATGATTAAAAAAATAATTAACATAAGCATTTCAGCTAATCGACAGGGCAAACATTTCGAGGTGTAATTTTCAGTCTAATCAGAACACCTAAAAATGCATACTTTGGTTGGCAAATGCAGTTTACAAAAGTTGGACAGATTTAAGATAGCTATCTTTAAAGTTAAAACTATACTTTTTGCCGAAAAAATGCGATCCTGCGCTGCAATGCTACAATTGATCTTCTACCTCCCATCTATTGACTATTGGAGTGTTCTTAATTCGAAAATCGTAAAATACTTCGGACACCAAAAATGAATTCCATCCAAACTCAGTATCCAAGCAAGTTCGAAAAATCTCTAAAAACTCATTTTCTGAGAGTTGGTATAGCAGTAAAATATGACGTGTTTCTCTAGCTGAATCAGATGGCATTAAAGCAGCAACATTAATATTTGTCAATTCGAAAGGAGCCCCAAATTCCCGAGTCATGTCTTTGGACTTAAATCCAAGACTATCAAATCGCTCTTTGGCACTTTGAAATAAGTCATAAAACGTCGTTTCATTTGGTATTCTTCTTCTGCCTATTACAAGCCCTCCACTTGTTTTCTCAGAGTTCACATACCTACTCTCTGCGACAAGTGTGCTGTCGTCCTGGCGCTTTATAATGTCCAACCATGTTTTTGGTAAAGAAAATTGCATTTCACCAGATTCGATATAAATCCAAATATCTGACTTAACCTTCCCTTCTTGCTCGTAGTTCCAAGGTCCTGATTTTAATCCATTCTTGTAGTAGCCTGACCACAACACGTTATCAGGTAGATAAATATTAAACAAACCATTAGGAAGCCCATTTGAGTCCAGATTGCCTTCCGAACTGATTATTTTGTTACCACCCTCATTTTTGTAGACTCGGTAATTGAAAGATGGGTCAGGTTGACACGACCCAAAAAACAACATTCCAGTGAACAGTGCGAATTGACAAATGTTTCCTTTTTTTAAAATCATTTCTTCTTATCCAAACTCAGTGTAACCGATTGAGATGCTTCTATTTCGGCAGCAGGTGCAGGACTTGAGGATTCAGAAGAAAGCGAAACACTTGAGACAATGTCTACACCAACACTGCCATCGTCCTGCGCCCATAAAACTACATCACCAATTAGAAAATCAGCACTCACCGAAACTTTTGGTTTTCCTTTTTCATCCAATTCGACTGCAATGTCTAGTTGATATTTGCCGTACTTCACCTCTTTTTCAAACGAAGTAGTTGACTCAGAATCAACCGAATAATCGACGCCCGTAGAGCCATATGACAAGAAGTATTGGGAAAGTGCTATTTCCGTTTCCTTGGACACGGAAACACTTGACCGCATTATAATGTCTCCGGGTAATTTTTTTTCAGTAGATGTTGTTGTACCTGTTGATGTCTTCAAGGTCGCCACACTTCCAGTGATTGATTCAATAGTAAAAACAATGCCACCAAAAAAATTAGAGAAGCCCTGCTCTATTAAACTCCAGGGACTTCCAACATTTATAGGGTACTCCTCTAATCCTTCGAGCTCAACATATGCTATTACCTTGTTTCCACTAAATGAGTAGGGACAATAGAATGGATAATCAAGCGCCAGCGGATCAACCGCAAAAAACCTCCCAACCCTCGCATCGTGCATTCTGTATTTGTAATTGATGCTATTGCCCTCGCCCTTTATTTCATCATCCTTCTCTTGCCCCTGGAACCCATACCCATACCCCGTTTCTTCAAAACTTCTGCCCGACATCATCATCCCAAAGGGGTAGTAATCGGTTAAGGTGTTGATGCGCGTGGTGTAGCCCACTTCGCCATCGTAGTGGGTTGATTTGGCGTCGGAGAGGGTGGCGGTGGTAGACATGGTTTGCTTGTAATGCGCCTGCGGCGTTCCTAAGGTAGTGGGTTTTTGGCTACAAGGATTTGTTGTCAGTTGTTTCGCTCAATCAGCATCGCTGCAAATAGTTGAATTGACCAATCAATGAATTTAACTTATTAAAAGCCGATAAAGTCATCGCGAAGAGATCTCGTGTTTAGCAGGAAATCATAATCCACAAATATCTTCCCAATGTAACCTTCCTTCGAAAAAATCAATTTCCCAAAGTATGTATCAGCAGCGTATCCTCCGTAAATATACAAGTAAAAAAACTCTCCATTTATTGATTCATAGGCTTCCATTGGCCTGAAAAAAGGATGTTCCCCTTTATCTATAAAATAGTAATTATATAAATTAGAAAATGCCTCTTTAGGTACGGACAAAATTTCGCCGTTAACTGAGAGTTCAATCTTACTTATTTCAAAAGTTGGCATTGCATAGTTCGCTCCGAAAGGAGGTAGACTGTCAATAGTGCTGCAGCAATAAGTGTCATCAATTAGGATTATAACATGTTCTTCCTTTCGAAATCTTTTTCTCCAAATTTTCAATTCTACCCCATTATTATTGCTCAATCTAATATGGGTGCTGTCACTTTCAACTAAAGAAAAACGCTTCAAAAGCTTTCTATTGCAAAGAAACTGAAAGTGAGATGGATCCTCAAGTTGTTCTCTGATAACCTCTTGAAAAAGGGCCAAGTTAGCATTCGTAGTATGAAATAGCAATGCATTCTCCTTCAATGACGCTTTTTCATCTTCAATTGACTTCAAGTGGATAACGTACTCATCTTGCAATTGTCCAAGGCAAACACCATTCAATAGTAATAAAAACGCTACATTAAGGATTGATTTTTTTCGCTCACTCATAAGCTTCGTCAATTAGGTAAAATGATTTCCTTACTTGCTTCAATGCTGATTTCTTTGGGGTCTATCGAATCAATTGGCTCAATCTTCGTATTTGTTGCCGTTGACTTGGTTCTTAGTAGAAATCTATCCCCGGTTAATTTCATACCTTGAACTCCATTTGCTTCATCGTAAATTTCTCTAATCCTCTCCAATGCTTATTCAGTTGAATTGAACCACAAATCCGTTTCTCCAAGCTCATTCGTTTTCGCTAGCGGGTTTTGAAGCAAAAAGAAAGCCCAATCTGTGAACTTGGGCTTTTATTGTAATTCTTTAATTTATATTCTTTCTACTAATTTTAACTACCGAGTAAATAACCCAAAAAATAATTGAAAAAATCAAATAATAAACAAAAAAATAGGCTAATGATAACAAAATATAATTCCCCCATTTAGATTTTCCATATTCACAAATTAAGGAGAAATCATCCCAAACAACATGCCCAATGTAAAGAACTAAAAATACAACAGATAGGTTTTTGTAAATAGATATTGCAGACTTTCGCCTATTCTTGTTTTTAATTGCCATCTACTTCATTCATTAAATCTTCAGTCGAAATTGACTCTATTTCGCCATCAAAAAGGTTGGATATTGAGAGGTGTTGGGTGGCGGTGCGCATACATGATAAATGTAGCAGATTTTCTTGAATGTTTTTTGGGGCGGGTGACGAATTAGTGAAGTTTACAGTTCAATTGAATAAAGGAAAACCACTTCACATAGCTGAATTTACAAAGTGAAGAAAAAGGCGGCCCTATAGCCAAAGCTTCACACAATCATCATCGCTCTCACTCTCTTACACCCACCAATTTTCAACGTTCTATATTTCTCTGGAGCAAGCTACAGATAAGCGGCTGAGCGTGTTGAAGTGGTGGCAGGGCTGGAACACTCCTCTAGTAATCAATGAGTTCATTCCTGTGAGTGACGATTAATTGATTCTGGAAAGAGGTTATTATTATGACTTTATAATGAAAATCCAATTCACATTTAAAATGCCCGATATCAGTTTTAATTGTACAAATATTAATACCCCTCATCCAGTCTTCCTTTTCGATTAACTCCCCTCCATGTTCATCAAAGATTAAGTTCAACTCCTCACCGTTTTCAAACTCAACATGCACTTCTTTCCCGGACAGAATAGATCGAAACAATATTCTAGAAGCTTCAACTTCTAATTGCTCACCATCATTTTTCTTTACTTGGCAATCAAAACCATCTTGACCTAAGGAGGAATATGGAATTAAAATCATTAAAAAAACTACTCTAATCATTTGGTGTCTATTGTGTCTAGTTCAACTTCGTCTACAACTTCTTGTCTTTGCTCAGGGGTAACGTCAAATCCAACCTTGAATCTAAAATCTGAATCGGTCCCCTCTAAATAGCCGTTTAATTCTTCCAGTCCTCCTCCTGTATACATTAAGTTATAATTCAAAGTCATATTAATCATCCCCATATAAAGAACATTCTCTTTACCATATGTCCATGGATGTTTCAAACCACCGGAATGACCGAGCTCATGAAGTGCCGTCCGGAGGATTCCCTGATAGTTTGCTCCATAATCATTAAAAAATGATTCTCCATTTCTCGACGACTGGATATCCATAAAATTCTTTTGGGTTTCACCTATACCACTAGATTCTCCAATTCCTGTGAATCCCAAATATTCTACACCATCATCATCTCTATGAATCGAATTGTTCATGAATTCCATGTAAAACTCACCTTCTTCACCACATTCAACGATTGTACAGTTTAATACAGTCTCTACTATTAAACCACTTTCTGTTTCGCCTGAAAAAGAATATCTAAAATTAGTCTGAAGATCATCAAGAAACGCCCTAATTATGTCATCGCTAACATCTGTAGAGTTAATCACTTTTAACTCTACTTCTAATTGAACAGTTCCATCCTTTTCATGTGTGGACCATTCTAACCCTTCTAATTCCACACCATCTATAACCCTATTCTCACTAAAAGCATACGTACTATTCCACGGAAAACTTGCAGCCAGCGGATCAACCGCAAAAAACCTCCCAACCCGCGGATCATGCATTCTGTATTTATAATTGATGGAGTTCCCTTCACCCTTGATCTCGTCATCATTCTCTTGCCCCTGAAACCCATACCTGTAATTGCTCGCACTAAAACTTCTCCCCGGCATGGCTGCCCCAAACGGGTAGTAGTCGGTAAGGGAGGTTATGCGCGGGGTGTAATGCACTGCACCATCGTAGTGGGTTGATTTAGCGTCGGAAAGGGTGGCGGTGACAAGTGTCATACTGCGGTTGATGCTAATTGGCTCAAATTATTGATTAAAAATCACTTCTAATTCCGCAAAGAGTTATTTCGTCTGCAAAAAATTCGCTCTGTTCAGCACTGATCTATTATGATTGCTGAATAAAATCTCAAATCATTCGATGTCGAAACCGAGACTATCACAATAGCTTTTCATCGAATGAATGTTGTTTGATATTTTCGATGTCCATTTTTGATATGTAAATGTGTCAACACCTGAAATAATACTTAACCCCATTTTAATAACAACGACATAGTCATTAGTAACTTCTACTGATTTTTTCGTATTCCTTAGCACGTATTTTCCTGATTCCGGATCTAGTACAAAAAGGGCCTGATAGAAGCTATCCGAACATTTTGTCATAACTTCTGGGTAGGTTAGTCGAATCAATAATGAACGCGTTGTGCTATTAACTCCAAGCATGCTTGATGTGGTTTAAAGGCCTTCCTTTCTCGATGTTAACTTTCTGAAGCACAGCAATGGCGGCGAGTTTTGACGCCATTCTTACGAGGAATCCACCAAATGTTTTTGCGT
>WGNM01000043.1 GCA_016124575.1 Cryomorphaceae bacterium | reverse complement strand
GAGTCCCATTGCTCAGCTAAAAGTTCATCAATTCTGTCGGCTGCATTAAACATTACCGACAAAGGTAGTATTTTTCCTTAAAATGGCTGGTCTTGAGCCGTGGCTTGCGCGTGAACCTTACAGATTCGCCATCCCGACAAAGACGTAAAGTACTTTATTTCACCGCTACTTGGGTCTGCCCATTCGCGTCCGCGAATGTTCACATCGACCTCTACCTGTTCGCCTACCGCGAAGCCATCCAAAATTGAAACTTTGTCGTTTATGAACTCAACCGCCAAGATTTGCGGGTACTTTTCGTTCGTGGTAACGATTAGTACCCTCTTTTTGAGAGCGTTACTAATCTGTTGCACCTCATTGACACCTTTAACTGTCCCTGAAATTTGCATGACTTTGATTTTGCGGCAATTTACAAATTATGCTGCTCGTTTTTACCACTTAATAAATTGATAACATAGGATTTAAACTCAGATAAACTACGAATTACAACGTAGCTCATGCCTTGCGCCTTCGCTTTTTCTTCGAACAAGCGCTGAGCTCGCGATTGACGCCCCGTAGCCGTCTTAAGCTCCACGTAATGACCCCTCCCCTTGACGGCTATAAACAAATCCGCCGCGCCGGGAAGCAGCCCGGGGTGGAAAACCACTTCGTTCGGAATCGCGTGTATTAGCAACTCTCCGCGGATGCCGAACTCGTTCTGCGCCCATTGAAAGCACTGACTTTGAAGTGTTTTTTCTTTCATTGTAGTCCTTTTCCTTATTTAACATTTTTTTAACGGCAAAAAATCAGGGTAACTACGTTGGAACTTACCCCGATGTTACCCGAGATGTTACCCTAGCGAAAATAGAGCGTAACTGCCTGTATTATAATAAAAAAAAATATTTTTTTTTTATTTATAAGGGGTAAAGGTAAGTAGGTAAGATATATATACCATTAAACTTTTCCCGACAATCATATGTTAAAGGACTACAATATTTTCCCTAGGGGTATGCGTTGTAATAAGTTATAGAAACCCTCTTACCCATCTTACCCATCTTACCCTCCGAAAAACACAAAGTTTTGATTTTCAATGAAATCGAAAAACAAAATTCAGGTAACATGTTACCCGAGATAACTTGTTTATAAATAAATGTAGGAATACGTTATGTTAAAACGTGTTAAAACTGTAGGCGCGGGGACTACATATTTCTCGCACATTTATAACCCCACACGCCCTTGGACTTCACCCGTTCAAAGGCTTTGCGTAACGCGATGCCGATGCGTCGCGTTGAAAGGGCGCGCTGACCTGTCTGCTGCTCCAACCACACCTTCACATCGGTCGTGGTCATAAACCCTCCGTCAACGATGAGCAACCCAACGAGTTCGGCTTCAATATTAGCCTCTGAAAATTGCTCTGAAAGCTCATTTAACGAGTCGCGCTCCTGCTGAGTTAATCTATATTCTTCCCCCCCCTTGTATGCGCTCCATATGTCGTGAAATAAAGCAGTTTTGTCAATGGCGTTTACCGAATTGTTATCGATATAGTTAATTTCGATTGGCAGAACTCGGCTATTTCCTGTCGGGTCGTTTATGATTTGGAAATCGTTTGAGGTGCCGCAAAGCACCGCAATGCGCTTTAGGTCAACGGTATGACGTCCATAAGGTTCGCGCAAACTAAACGTGTCTTTCGAGGCTAACTCCTTGAACCGCTTTTCGTCTTGGATGGTTTTTGAACCCATTTCATCGTTCAGTAAAATGAGTTTTTGGGCCATCATAATCTCACTATCTTTGCCCCTAGTCAATGAATCTTCCCCGAAGTAACCTTTCAACTCAGGTGGTAAGATGCGCCTAAACCACTCGGTTTTACCTGTATGGTTTTTCTGACCAACAAGCGCAAGCATGGTTCTAACCACCTTACCATCGATAGACGCGCCAATGGAAATGAGCCACTTACGGATGAAATTCTTTGCATCTGGTGTAGATGAGTCTATGGTGTTGACGTAGGCATCCAGTGCAGACCCGTCGTGCATATAGGGCTTTGAAAGGAAGGCTAAAAATGGGTTAATTTGAGGCACATGGGCTGAAAACAAGAAGGCTTCGATGTCAGTCTTCGTCGCTTTTTCCCATTGCAGCTTGCATGACAGGTATATAGAGTTGATGATTTCTTTGCTCGCGGGTTCGCCGTCTATTTCGAGCTGTCTCGTTATGGTGTTTCGTTGCAGTCTGTGCGCCGACTGGATGTAGCGACAAATTTCAGCTACCACCCCGTTGCCTTGGATGTCTTTCGGCACTTCAATCGCGGGCACCTGTGGGTTGGGCGTTGAGTTTAGATTCGGGTAATAGTCTATGCCATGTTTTTTTGCAAGATAAAATATGGTACCAATTCCTACCTCTCCACGGCCTTCTTTTAAGCATATGTTATATTGACGGTTAGCTTGGTCGTAGTTGTATTTTTCTGAGTTGCGAATGAGTTCGTGAAAGGTGGGTCTAGCCGATTCGCCGCCGTGCGATGCGAGTGCCATCGCGACGCGCAGGTATGTGTCGTAGTCGGGTGCGAAGTTGATGCCATTTCTTTGTACGGCATTTACGACGCGCCCAAGCGCATCATCGGCATCACCGATGTATGGCGCGGTGTTTATCTTTTGAACTTTAACGGCGTTCGGACAAATGGTTGCACTGGCGTTGAAGTGCGCGTTGGGGTCGTGGCTTACGTATCGCGCCGACGCGGGGTTTTTTGGTGCTGGGTCAATTGTTTTGCCGTGAGTATCAAAGAAATAGCGTTGCGCCCATGCGTATGACTCCTTGTGTTTTGAGGGGTCAATGCGCATTATGGCGGCTATGCCGCGCCCCGAGGCGGATAGAAAAGCGGCGTACATGTAAGGGTCGTTCCGCAGGGCGGCCATATCGTTATCGCCGTCAATATCAATGCAAATGAACCCAGAGTGTTCATGGAGGTTTGATTCGGCGCGCGTTGGGTGGAAGGTGCCCGAAATTGTAACACAAGGCAATGTATCTTTCGCCGCTTTTGCGCGCCTGACCGCGTCGATGGGCTCGGCCCACCGACCCGACTTGACCGCCGCGACAAACTGGTCTACGGTTATGACACCCTCGGGAGTTGTGTCTCGTACTGACTTGAAAATATTGATTTTCATCTCAATTTCACTTCAATTTTAGATTTGTCTAATCGATAGTTGGCGAAAGCCCATCCTTGAGAGTACCCCATTATCTCTGCAAATTCGATGAGGCTTGGCATTCCGCGTGAGCGTATGATGCGACACGCCTGCGCGTGCGTTATTCGTTTTTCGCCGACCGCCCTAACGAGTTCTCTGACGGAACAGGTGGATGCCAGTCGGCCTGAAAGGTTTGATTTTTCGACGAAAACGGCGTGTCCTTTCACTTGTATTTTTTCTTTTTGCTCGAATTTATGACCGCAAAAAGAACACTCCGTGGCGGCGGCGCGCAGTACCGCATGGCATTTTGGGCAAAGGCGTACAGGGGCAGGCCCGATGTCTTTGTCTTTTTTTTCTATCGTCCAATTGCGGTCATCATCCCAACGACCTAACCGAGTGTGGTTGTTTCCATGATCGATTACAACAAATTCTTCTTTTGTTGGGTGTATTCGAGCCCCTCGACCGCACATTTGCAGCCAAAGTGGCACCGACTTGGTTGCGCGAAGGATTCCAATGGTCTTAATTGGTGGGTGGTCGTAGCCTGTCGTAAGGATTCCGCAGTTGGTAATAATTTGATAATCACCGAGTTCGAAGGCCCTGAGCTTATCATAACGATGTGGGTCATCAGATGTAATCGAAACAGCCCTATCGCCAAATGCCTTTGCGGTAATCTTCGCGTGTTCTATGTTAGCGCAAAAATATAGCGCAGGGGCGCGCCCAAGGGCATCGAAGTGGTCTATGGCTTGACCGTATATTTTGGCCTTGTTGAAGGCGGCGAACTGGGATGCCTCGGTGTACTCGCCGGATCGAGTTCGTAGCCCATCTAGTTGTGCTTGAATCTGATACGGCGCGACTGGCGAAAGGTATCCTTCGTTAATTAGTTCAGAAATCGTCGTTGGCTCGACGATATTTGTGTAGAACTCAGATAGTCGAGGGTGTAGGGGTGTGGCCGTAACCCCTATGACCCTCGCGGAGGGGTGTTTTTGTAAGATTTTAAAGAAGTTTCCTTTGTGCGCTTCGTCGATTATAATGAGATTTGGCGTTGGAAGAGTGCGGCGCGCGGCTGTTTCGACCATACCAATTGTTAATTCCGCGTAGGGGTTATCCGTAATATTGAATGGTCTAAGGTGCGCCATCGCCATAAACGTCTGATTTAACAACGCAATGCGGTCGGTCAACACGAGTACACGTTTCCCTTTGCGTACCGCCGCCGCCGCGATTGCTGCAAATGTGATTGTTTTTCCAGCTCCTGTGGGCATCACGAGTAGCTGCCGCTGGTGATTGCGGAACCCCTCGCGTAGTTGGTCTATTGCGCTGATTTGGTAGTGTCTGAGGTTCATTTTTTTTGATAAAAAAGCCCCCATTGGGGGCTTTGCCGTTTACCTTTATTGCACGAAGACTACTCAATTCACCCCCCACGCACTCGCATAAAGGTCTTTGTTACACCACTACCGACGGCTAACTGGCACAGGCATGAACGGGGGAGACTAAATTAAGATTTTTAGTTTTTCGGCGGGATAGTAAAAATCATCTGTAGATACACGTAACCAAAAATCAGCACCTTCCATCGAGTCTACCCATGAAAACGCACGTGTCAAATCAACACCAACGTTATCTATGGAGTGCCATGTGAACGTGCGCTCGTTTCCTACCTTCAAAATGTAGGCAGATAGTTCTGTAAACCCCGCCTCATTCGCGTTATTTGCTTTGTCTATGACCCACCGAAATTTCAACTCATCTCTGTTTTGGCACAAAAGATACTCGATTCGTTTTAGCGATTCGCGTATTTGGTCAATTCGGTCATCTATCGAAGTCGTTTTCATGTACTTTACTTGTTTTTAAGTTCACTAACTATCTCATTCACAACTATCTCAAAGGCGGCTATTCGTTCCAACATATGACCTATAAACTCATTGTCGAGCTCCCATGTGTACGCGACTATCTGAGTTTTGAGGGTTGGGAACGAGGGGTCGTAGCTTACGATGAACGCCTCGCGCCACCCCATCACTTCAATTTGGCATTGAACTTGCGCGTAGTACTCCCCCTTCAAACGCTCGTCTGAGCGAAGGTCAGCCAAGTGGTTCAGGGGGTTGAACGGGCATTTCACCTCTACACCAACGAGCTCTGACATCGACGCATCTGGGGTGCAACCGAGGTAGTGCATTGTATGGTGTTGCACGAATTGTTGGTGGGGGTACACTTCTTGTCCGATAAAACTCTCAAAAGCACATAACGCCTCCGACTCGTGCCCTACCCCCCATTCCGTTGCTTTAGTTTGAAAGCGCAGCGGCGGCACTCCAAGTCGTATCAAAGCCAACTCATTGGCGTAGGTCATAGCGGTCGCTCCAAAAGTGCCTTTGCCGCGTCCATTCGAGAGTACATCTTTAACGCGAGATGCGCTTATATGACCGAGCTTCATGACTGCTTCTCAGCTACGCCGTTGCAATAGTCTGAAAGTGCCTCCCCTTTCAGGAATTTCCCCGTTTCAGGGTGTGCAGGGTAAAACTTACCATTAAATTCCTTCGACGGAATTAAAACTGGTTCCATTTCATACATGTCGCGCCCGATGCCGAAATTCACCGCCGCGCGTTTGAAAGCGTCAGAAGCCAAACCTTTTTCTCGCGCAATGTTTGACTCTTCACCTGTGTCGGCGCGTTCTATCCATTGCCCCGACTCCGTTTTTACGGAAATAGAGCAATATGGTCTACCCGCGACGGTGTTATAACTTCGAGTCCATCCAAATTCCCCGAACTTTGCGTCTAGTTCGCGCATCACGTCGCGCGCGTCGATGTATGCAACGCACATACAGTTGTTAACCGAAGCTGAAATCACCTTCCACCGTGTCTTCATTGTTTTATGTTTGGGGCTTTGGTTTGTTCCCCCGACAAAGCAAAGGTGTGGTGTATTTTTTGGTTGAATGTTACCAGAATGTTAAGTTTTTCATTCTAGGTCTTCGACACGAAAAAAGTAGCGCACCTCAGCGGTGTATGCGGTGGTGCCTTCGGGTATAACGTCAAAGGTTTGGTACGAAACACCACTAAAGTGCTGTGTTATAACGTTCGCGTTATCGACCAAAATACGGGTATCTACCTCAGGCATAATGGCTTCCATTACATTCGAAACAACATTATCTAAAATGGTTCTTGAATTGTCGGGTTGGCTAGATTTGTGAACGCACTGTGCAACGAGGGTGAACTCGTAAATAAACGCATCCTTGCACTCACCGTCGTTAGGTGTATTTTCGACGAACAAAAAAACGTAAGGATTAGCATCACTATGGCTATCGACCACCGTATATGTCGTTACAACTTCACGGAGTATCGTGTAAGCAGATGCTATTGTGGCTGGTACGGGGTTCATTTTTTTCCTTTGTATGTTACGCCAACGAATAATTTCTTTATTTTACGTATAAATTTAGGTCTTTCCTTGTTAAAAGCAGGTCTTAAAAAAGGTCGCGGTTCCCGCCCCTTTATGAAAATTGAGGCCGCAATTGGCATTGCAAGCGAAGGGTCTCCCAGAACGCGCTTTGCCCATAACCTAAGGGCCCCCATGTGTGGCCAAGTGCCAGGTTTTTGGCCCATTTCTATCGATTCCGCGTAGTTCGTTCCAGCGGTTATTCTCGCTGTAAATGGATCGGGTTTTGTCATCTGTATTTTGTTCACTAGCATCCCTGTATCTACGGGTGCCAATTCTTTGGCTTTGGACTCCACCGCAAACCCTGAGCTCGTAACGATTTTTATCGCCTGCTGTCGAACTTTTTTATCGGTTATAATTCGAGCTTTTTTTACGAGTGATGTGTCGTATTTAATCTCTATCATACGCGCTCGGTGGCTAAAATTGTAACCCACGTTTTGCCATTCTTTTCGAGCACCGCGGTTACATTTAATTCACGCCCTCGAAACTTCAACAACCAACTTTGATCTGTTATTGAATTGTTACCCAAAGCGACAAAAAAATCAGAACCCGAATAGTCGTTTGGGTTAAAATCGCCGTCGGCGTTGTACCCGCGTTGGCTGCGAACTGTAATCTCGTAAGCTCTTTTTTGCAAGGTCATTCCGTAACTCACTAGTTTTGTGCCTGAAATTCGCTCAACCATAGCGAACAAGGTCGCTTGCAACTCCCAAGAAGTTAGGAATCCACCTACACCGTCAGGTGTGCGCACCTGACGGTAGACTTGTATTTGCTCGTTCATTTCGCCAGCGTTCATCATCCGAGGAAAATGGTGTTGCGGAAGGGGGCTAAAATTTTAGCTACACTAAAATTGACCTCGGAGGTGCTTGCTTCCATCACACTACCGCTGCGCGTTTGATAGAGGTCGCCAATAATCATTAGCATTGCGCTAATAATTGGCTCAGGAACGGCATCCATATTAGCCTGATATCGAACGACTAACGCGGAAGATGTCGCGTTGTAGTCTGGAATCCGAAGACGGTTTGACGGCAAAAGATAGTATTCTTCTATGATATCACCTACACCTTTATCGTCATATTGCGTTACAGATGTGATTTCGCTTACCGCACCTCGCGGAAGGTCGACGCACAGCTCATTTTCGAACTCAATGTTGGAAAATGTAGCGTCAATAGTGGCTTGAACAATGGTTGCATCTATGTAGCGTTCGACGTAAGCGCGAGCTGCAACTATACATCGTTCTATTAGCGCATCGTCGGCACCAAAGTCAACTTTCAGGTAATTTTTAGCTTCGGCCACGGTTATAGGTTCGGAACCTAAAGTGGCTACCACCTTTGCGTTTACATTCATGACTCAAAGGTAGTCAAATTGCTCGATTTGAATTTGCCAATCGAAGCAGCGCATCACTTATAGGGTGTTCTTTCGGCAGCAATGTGTGAAGTTTTTTCGCCAAATCACAAATCTGGTCAAGGGGTGTGCTCCCCGCCCTTCGGATGCGCACGGAGCTGCGATGTCTAGTTAAAGTTGTGTTAAAAGCCGCCTCGCAAAGTTGGTATTTTGCGCGAAACTGCGGGTTTGTTTTAGCGAGGTGGTCGGCTTCGCGCACTCCGTGTAAAACCGATGCGTGCGTGCGCCCCAGCTCGCGACCGAGCTCTGAAAATGTGTGTCCGCGCTTGCGTTTTAAGTTCCAATACACAAATCGAGCGAAGGTAGCCTCTTGTTTTCGCGATTTCGACATGACCAACGATTGCGATACGCCAAAAACTTGACAGACTATGGCTATTTTTTTTCTGTCAACGCTCATAAAAACCTCCTAAAAGGTGTCTCGCCAATACCACATCTGACGGTGGTATGTGGAATTGTGGGTGCACCTGCATAAGGCCGCACGGGTGGTGCTGAACTGGTACACCTGAGCTTGTTACGCGCCACTTGCCACCCATCTTTACCATCGCGGCCACTTTCGATTCAGTTTTCATTGTTCATTAGTTTTCGTGTGCCATTAACTACAACGGAATGAACTCGTAGCCTATCGGGTTTGTATCCCGCTTTTCGAAGAACTAACGCGATGTGCGTTAGTTCTTTCGTGTTTCGTTCATCTTTCATTGTTGTAGCTCTTCGAGTTTAATTTTTGCGGCGTTGCGAACGTCGCGGTCAGCGTCGTTTACCAATTGGTCAAGCGCGTAGCCTTGCTTCGCAACCTCGCGTCTAATCGTCCAATGCGTGTCGTTGACTAGAATGTTTAGCCCGTAACCTTGCATCGCCACGGCGTAGCGAACCTCGCAATTGGGGTCTTTTACAAGAACCTCAAGGCCGTAGCCTTGCCGCGCGACGGCGTAGCGAACATCGCTGTCGGGGTCGTTTACCAATTGGTCAAGGCCGTAGCCTTGCCGCGCGACGGCGAGGCGAACCGTCCAATACGTGTCTTTTACCAATTGGTCAAGGGCGTAGCCTTGCTGCGCCACGGCGGCACGAACATCGCTGTCGAGGTCTTTTACTAGAACGTCAAGGCCGTAACCTTGCTGCGCGACGGCGGTGCGAACACTGCTGTCGGGGTCGTTTACAAGAACGTCAAGCGCGTGGCCTTGCTGCGCCACGGCGGTGCGAACCCTCCAATGCGTGTCGTTGACTAGAACGTCAAGGGCGTAGCCTTGCATCGCAACGGCGGCACGAACCTCCCAATTGGTGTCGTTTACAAGTGCATCAAGGTCGTATTCGCAGCCCTCAAAAGCCTCATCGACCTTGGCGATGTACTCATCAGCCGCATCGCCTATGTATTTTTCCAAAATTGCAGCAACAGCCTCTTCTCGCGTGTAGTGGCGGCATCCAATTTTAATACGACCATCAGTTCGAAGGTGTATTACGCGATTAAATTTTCCGCAACCAATTGCCATGTGGAGTTTCACTTTCATTTTTTTTGTTGTTGTTTGATTACTCGACAAAAATGCAGCACATTTTTAGACCGTATGTTACGCTAATGTTAAGTTTTCATTCCAAAACCTCGCCACCCTCAATCTCCTTGTTCCACACTGTCCATCGGGGCCCGTCAACTTTAATCATCGCGAAGCCGTGGCGCCATTTTTTGAAGGCAAAGGGTCGATAGTCAGGCGATAAATCGCACATGCAACCAGTACTATATGTGCGCACCGAGTTATCGTTAATACTTGACTCCGAGTGCGAACTGATGCGGTGGAAATGGCCAACAATTGTGGATGCACCTGCATTTAGATACAGCCACCTAGCGGGGTTAACACCACCTCCAGACCCTAGCTCGTGGCCGTGTAATATGTTAAGGTCGTGCACCTTAATGGCGACTGGTTCTGAAACGAGCTCTATACCAAAATCGTCAAGTCTAGTGAGCTGTTTGAAACCGTAAAAACCACCCATCTCCATCTCTAAAACTTTAGCGATTTCGGGTGCATTTTTCAAAAGTCTGCGACGCCACCTATCCTCATGATTTCCAAGCTTATAAACGATGCGAGCCTTCGGAAATAGAGAGCGCACTTCTGCTAAAAATTGACGCAGACGCATAAGTTCCTCCACCGTATCTGGCCTGTCCAAACTTTTATCGTGTTCTGACAATTCGTAGCAATCGATAATATCGCCATTTAATATAAGTGTATCTATCTCATGCTTAAGGAAATACCCTATTGCGGCCTCAATCGCGCCAATATGATGAAATGGTATGTGTACATCTGAAATTAACCCTATCTTCATCACTCCTACAAAGTTTGGTGGCACAAGGATGAAGGGTTCTCTTGTATTAGCCTCACTATCAGGCCATTTAAGACCCACCTTTACAGATTCCGACATAGTCATAATGGGAGGTTTCGTTTCGATGAAGTGCTTCCTTTCAGTGCTCAAAACACCTAATTGTCTTCGCGTGAATGTCCTTGCGGTGTCGTAATTATCCCACATCGCGAGCTCATTAAATGCTTTTCGCGCGAGCCCGCGAACGGTTATGCGACCTGCCTCGAAATCATGACGGTAGTCTTCAAACCATTCAATGAATTTTACCGTTTTGTAGTTCAACTATTGCGAATTTTGGTCTACTCTAAGCCGCTGAACCTCGCGCTCCAACTCGGAAATGCGCCCTTTTAGGGCGTTGATATGATCCTCCAAAGTGTTAATGACCTCCCTCAAAGTTCTGACCTCCAAGGATAATATCTCCGCATTTGATTTGCGCCGTCCAGCCAGCCACCCAACCAACCCCCCTATTGGTGCGCCGATATAATCAAAAACATCCATCACTCCTTCCAATAAACCCATCCAAAAAGTCGAACGGCGAGGTACTGTGTATGCCGCGAACGCCAGCCAACTCCCGATTTTTTGAGCATATCCAAGAATAAACGATCGGCCTGAGCTCGAGTTATATGAAGTGCGCATTTGATGGCACCCGCGTAAATTAACACGTTACCTTTAGCCACGTAAATGTAGTCGTGTATTAGTGCAGCGGCTCGGTTTAAGCCGTCAGGGCTTATCCCCGTTACTGACCAAAGTGCCCTCGGTACGGATGCTCCGTCGTATTCGAAGCCTTTTTTTACTACAAAAGTAACAATGTCGAGTGTCGTTACGCCACTTCTATCGCTGTAAATATAGTCTTGCTCGAGGCGGTAACCGCCTTCTGAAATTGGTCGGATGTCAGGTTGCTCTATCATATTCGTAAAATTACTCTTTTTTCAAAAAAAAGACCGCCCTTTTTTGAGGCGGTCTCTTTTAGCTTGTTAGTTTGTGTATAATGGTCGATTCACCCAATCTGCCCATTCTTCCTCTGTAAATTCAGAGACATGATTTTCGGTGTAGTCATCTCCGTACCAGTCTTTGTACGTCTCGAGTGCCTCTTCGAAGGTTCCGCCTTCGATTAAACTGTTGTAGATGCTTGGAACAATGTAGTAATTCATCTTTACATTTTGTTGGGGCTTTGGTTTGTTCCCCTAACACAACAAAGATGCGGCACTTTTTTCATTCGTATGTTAAGCCAATGTTAAGTTTTTGTATTCTTCTCGCGCATCGAAGCACGGACAAACTTTTATGAACTCCCAAGGGCTTATGATACCATCGCCGTTTTTATCAGGTGATAAATCCCGATGCCCTAAAATCTCGGCACTCGGGTACCGTCGGCGCAGCTCCTTCAAAGTTATCAAAAGAGTGCGCCGTTGGAGCGGCGTGCGCGTATCCCCGTACACGCCTTTCGAAACGAGACCACCGACGTAAGCTACATGTACACTATGCGCGTTATGACCGCGAACGCCGTTGGCTATTTGCGCCTCAGGTAACAGTTGTTTTCTTCTACCATCAGCGTCGATAATCCAGTGATAGCCAGGGTTTCGCCACCCCATAGCCCGCCACCCCTCCATAATGGAGGTTAAAGTTTGAGTCTTCCAACCCCCCGTGGCGTGCACGACAATGTAGCTTATTTCCCTCATTCCCATTCAAAGTTAACTACCTCAAACCCTAATTCCTCGAACTCTTTCAAAGCAACCTCCACATCTCCCGAGTGAATGTCTTTTTTCGCGAGCAATCCAAGCTCCCATCTGAGCTCGGCTGCCTTGCGATATGGTTCGTAGTTTTCATCGACTGGGTCGGTGTATGAAATAAAGAGTTTCATGGTTTGTTGTTGTTTTTATTTCGCCAAAAAAAGTTCATTCAGCCCCTTTACGCTAGCGTTTGCGATTACAAATGCTTGTTTTTCGCTGCAACGCCCTGAGCGTTCAACGGTCGTTGCTACGTCGGCTGCAAAGCCACCTTGCTGCTGACAAATGTCAATTGCGCGGCTCAAAACTTTGCGCGAGTGGCTGTCAGGCATCGTGTCAATGACCTCTACAAAGGTGCGAATCAACTCGTTGAGGGTGTAGCCCTTCGCCGCTTCGGCTCTTTGCGCTTCGCGTTTGTTGAACTTAGCCAACCGCTTGGCTTTGGCGGCGGCCTCGGCGGCGGCCTCGGCGGCGGCCTTGGCGGCGGCGGCGGCGGGGTCTATTTTTATGGGCTCGTCGAAAATATCTCCCTCTTTGGGGTCGATACCGTTGGCCTTGCACCATTGAGTGCGTTGGAACCAGTTCTTTTGGATTTCGGTGGGGCAGTCGTGAATTGTCTTCATGGCGTTTGTTGTTGTTGTTTGATTACCTTACAAAGATGCGGCGCGTTTTTGGAACGTATGTTACGCTAATGTTAAGTTTTCATTCCAAAACCTCGCGTAGCCTATCGGGTTTGTATCCTGCTTTTCTTTCGTATTTCTTTCATCTTTCATGGTTGTAGCTCCTTGAGTTTGATTTTTGCGGCGTATTGAACATCGCTATCGGGGTCTTTTACTAGAACGTCAAGGCCGTAACCTTGCTGCGCGACGGCGAGGCGAACCGTCCAATACGTGTCGTTTACGAGGGCCTCAAGGCCGTAGCCTTGCTGCGCCACGGCGGTGCGAACATCGCTGTCGGGGTCTTTTACTAGAACGTCAAGGCCGTAACCTTGCTGCGCGACGGCGGTGCGAACACTGCTATCGGGGTCGTTTACCAATTGGTCAAGGGCGAATCCTTGCTGCGCCACGGCGGTGCGAACGTCGCGGTCGGGGTCTTTTACTAGAATGTCAAGGCCGTAGCCTTGCTGCGCAACTGCGGTGCGAACATAGCAATTGGCGTCGTTCACTAGAACGTCAAGGCCGTATCCTTGCTCCGCAACAGCGGTGCGAACACTGCTGTCGGGGTCGTTTATAAGAACGTCAAGGCCGTAGCCTTGACGCGCAACTTCGCGGCGAACCGCCCAATACGCGTCGTTTACAAGAACGTCAAGGCCGTAGCCGTGCCGCGCGACGGTGGTGCGAACATCGCTGTCGGGGTCGTTTACTAGAACTTCAAGCGCGTAGCCTTGACGTGCCAAGGCGTGGCGAATCGTCCAATGCGTGTCGTTTACAAGTTCATCAAGGTCGTATTCTCGGCCCTCAAAAGCCTCATCTACCTTGGCGATGTACGAATAAGCCTCATCGCCTACGTATTCCCCCAAAATTGCAGCAACGGCCTCTTCACGCGTGTAGTGGCTGCACCCAATTTTAATACGACCATCAGATCGAAGGTGTATTACGCGTTTTAATTTACCGCAACCAAGTGCCATGTGGAGTTTCACTTTCATTTTGTTTGTTGTTGTTTGATTACTCGACAAAAATGCGGCGCGTTTT
>WGNM01000038.1 GCA_016124575.1 Cryomorphaceae bacterium | reverse complement strand
GCTGCTCTTAGCAATTTGTATCGGTATTGTGTTACGAACCCCCAAAGATTTAAAGCGAGTAAGTACATATTATGAGAACGAACCAATGAAATTGCAAACAGATGAGCTTGCTCGAATGGAGAAAGTAATAAAGTCCTTTCCAGTTCTTAAAACAGTAGAGACAGGCTTTGTTATAGCGGGTATTATATTGTATATATTGCTAGAGAAGAACAATTTGTTGAAGGGTGTTGGATTAGGCCTCATAATACAGGGAATAATGTTGTATGCTTTCGATCATTTTGCTGAGGCTCGGGGTAAAATTTATGTTAAATATCTAAACTCAATTTGAGTTAGAAAGTGCGTTAGGCAAGTTGAGCAGAAGGGGCAATAGGAACGGCACCTTTCGTCCTAACTTTTTGCCATATTTGCTAAAAAAGCTCCCGCATGCCCAGTGCCCTCTCCACTTTCCTCTGTTTCCTCTTCCTCTCTATTGTAGTCCGCGCCCAATCCTTTCCCGATGGCCTTGTAGGGCGATGGGCAGGGGCTGCCATCCAGGAAGGAACGCCGCGCTTGTTTGAACTGACCTTCCACCGAAAGGCAGATGGCACGCTGGGCACGCTGTTGACGCAGCCTTATAACGGATATGACCAGTTTCCATTTGTTTTTGTGTACCAGGCCGACGGTGGCCCGGACGGGAGCTTGCGCGCGGAATTGTTCGGCGATGAGATGCGCCTGGCTGTGGATCTTGCGTAGGGGAATCTGCGCGGGTCGGTTTTTGTGGCGGACTCGGTGCTGATGAGCGTGCATTTGCAGAAGGTACCAGATTATCCGCTGCCGCCGCTTGTTTCGGAGAAGTTGCGGTTCCGGGCCGGGCGCGACACCTTGGCGGCCACTTTGTTGAAGCCGGCTGGGCGTCAAAAGCCGCCCGTGGCGCTCCTGGTACCTGGGCGGGGACAGGTGTATGGCGAAGAAATGCTTGGTTGGGCGCAGCTGCTAGCGCGAAGCGGGGTTGCGGCATTGGTCTGGGATGGGCGTGGCAACGGCGGGTCCACGGGAGCCGCCGCGGCAGAGACGTCGGAGCGGCTGCTGGAGGATGCGCGCGCGGCTTTTGACTGGGCGCTCGCGCGGCCGGATTTAGGCCCGGTTGGGCTGCTCAGCTACAGTGCCGGTGGTTGGGTGGCGCCCATGGTGGCGGCCGATCGGGACGATGTGGCGTTTGTGGTCACCCTGGTTGGGCCGGCCGTGTCGCTTGCGGAACAGCAAGCTTTCACCACCGTTGCGTTCCTGCGGGCTTCCGGAATGGCCTACTCGGAGGCTGAGGCGAAGGAGGCCTTCTTCTATCAGCAGCAGACGGTGCAATTGGCGCAGGCGGGTGCTCCCTGGAGCGATTTTGAGGCTATCAATGCCCAGGCGCTGGCGTCGCGATGGCGGGAACACGCGCTGATTCCGGCTTCGATGGATGACGCTGATCTGGCTTATTTCCGCAGCCACCGCTTCCATGCGCCGCCCTGGCAGCGGGTCGGCGCGCCCGTTCTGGCCATTTTCGGCGAAATTGACCCCTTGGTGCTTACGGCAGACAACCTCCCGACTTTGCGCACCGCGTTGGCGGACAATCCTGATGTGACGGTGCTGGTGGCACCCGGCGCCGACCACACGTTGGCGCGCCCGGCGGGCTATGTTGGGGAAGGGGAGTCGCGTTACTATCGGCCCTGGACCCGAAGCGCGGTAGTTTTTGACACGTTGATCGCGTGGTTCGGCGAGCGTTTTCCCTAAATTGTGGTAACGGCGTTTACCTTTGATTCTGTAAAACGATGGAAGAAATAAATCTCGCTGAACTCTCAGATCAGCAACTTTTGGAGCTAGCCGGAAAAATGAAGAAGTCGGCTATCATGCATGCCCTGGTGATCGGCTTTATGGTTGGGGTTGTTTTTTACAGCGTTGTGGAGTCTACCTGGGGGCTGTTGACGTTAATTCCATTGTATTTTATCCGCAAGCTGGTGGCTAATTCTGACCAGTATGACGAAGTGAAGCGGCTTTTGAAGGAGCGGAATTTGCGCTAGCTTGTAGGGTATTGCGTGCCAATTGCTAACTTAGCTGGAGCATGATTTACAAAAATAATAGGATAGGTACTTTTAGGATTATTATTGGTTGTATATTTTTAATGTTGTCATCATGCAGTCGACAGGTTGCCGATGAGTCTGCAAAGCATGGGGCAAATAGAACCGTGATCGCTCAGGATCCGCAGCCTTCAGCTGCAAAGCCGAAGCCGCTTTTCCCCCAAATTCATACCAACCTCAACGGCATGGTGCTTGAATTTGTTCGGTCCATGCATCAAGACAAGAAAGGAAACTTTTGGTTTGGTTCAAATGGAAACGGCATCATTTGTTACAATGGTCATACGCTTGAGAACGTTAACCTGGGCGAAGCTTATAGGTGGATTTCGGTTAGAGAAATCAGGGAGGATAAAGAAGGGAATGTATGGTTTGGAACTTCGAGCGGGCTTGTTAAGTATGATGGTCAAGCGTTCACCATTTTTTCGATAGAGGAAGGTTTACCGAATGAGGAAATCTGGGGATTGTACATAGACCCTCAGGGATTGATTTGGGTTGGTAGCCTGAGTGGTGTTTTTCAGTTTGACGGTACCAGGTTTACACCCTTTGCCTTGCCGGAGACCATGGTTGAAAATCCAGAGCACATGCTCTCGGCCAAGTTGGTTAAGGAGTTTTTACAGGATCAGGATGGAACAATGTGGTTTGCTATGGATGGAAATGGCATATTCACGTACGCTAATGGAAAATTTAAGCATCTGACAAGCAAGAACGGGCTAACTGACAATAGTGTGGCAGATATTCTCCAAGACAGCAAGGAAAACATTTGGATCAGTACTTATTATGGAGGTATGAGCAAGTACCATAATGGTGATTATGTTAATTTCACAAAGGATGGCGTTATAGAAGGTATAGAGACCTACAATTTACACGAGGACCGCCAGGGTAATGTTTGGTTCTCTGCCGAGAACATAGGCGTGTATAAGTATGATGGATCTACCTTTTCCCGGTATACCGCCCAAGATGGTTTGGCGTCAAATGGTGTGCAATGTATTTACCAGGATAATAAGGGTCAAATTTGGTTTAGTACATGGCACGGTTTGAGCCTTTATGACGGACAGAAGTTTGTAAACGCTGCGGAGGCGGAGCCTTGGACGAATTAGGAAATAGAATGGAGTAATTATATTTATGGCTCCTAACCATGACCTCCATTGCCTTCCTTGACTTGGAAACAGAGCCCCGAAGCCGGAAGATTCTGGATATCGGGGCTATCAAGACCGATGGAAGCAAGTTTCATCGCAATTCTGTATCAACGCTTATTGAGTTTCTGCGCGATGTAGAGTTTATTGGGGGACACAACATTATTCAACATGATATAACGTTTATAAGCGAGCACTTAAAAGCGGCTGGGCTTTTTCCCCTGAACATCATCGATACCCTGTACCTCTCTCCGCTTTTGTTTCCGACTAAGCCATACCATGCGCTGGTCAAGGATGATAAGCTTCAGACGGATGAGCTAAGTAATCCTTTGAATGATGCCGTCAAAGCCAACGAGCTGTTTCAGGATGAGGTTTCGGCTTTTATGCGAGAGGATGATAAGTATAAAATAATATTATATATTCTACTATTCAACCGGGAAGAGTTTCAGGCCTTTTTCCGTTATATCGGATTCACCAGTGCGCATTTGGATGTTGAGCAGCTCATTCGAGTGAAATTTGCGAACGAAATCTGTGAGCAAGTTGATTTGTCCCGCCTGATTCGGGAACGACCCATTGCATTTGCCTACGCCTTGTCACTCTTGAATGCGTTCATTGAGCATTGCACGATTCAGTCCATTACACCGCCCTGGGTTCTGCGGAAGTACCCTGACGTGGAGGCCATTTTACTGAGCCTGCGCAATAAACCTTGTGTTAGCGGGTGTTCCTATTGTCGAAAGGCCCTTGATATTCATGCAGGTTTAAACAAATTCTTTGGTTTTAGTTCTTTTAGATCGTATGAAGGAGAGCCGCTGCAAGAGAATGCCGTGAAAGCAGCAGTAGACGGCAAGTCGCTGTTGGCCGTTTTCCCTACGGGTGGTGGCAAGTCCATTACTTTTCAGTTGCCCGCTTTAATGAGTGGGGAGAATGCGCGAGGTTTGACCATCATCATTTCCCCGCTTCAATCGCTAATGAAAGATCAGGTAGACAACCTGGAACGCGCCGGCATTGTGGATGCTGTTACCATCAATGGTTTGCTGGATCCCATTGAACGGGCAAAGTCATTTGAACGGGTAGAAGACGGCTCGGCCTCGCTCTTGTATTTGTCGCCAGAGTCGCTTCGTTCAAAGAGCATTGAGCGCATCGTTTTGGGCAGAAAGGTTGTTCGGTTTGTCATTGATGAAGCGCACTGTTTCTCCTCCTGGGGACAGGATTTTAGAGTGGATTATTTATACATTGGAGATTTTATAAAACAAATTCAGGAAAAGAAGAATTTGGCGGAGGCCATTCCGGTTTCCTGTTTTACCGCCACGGCAAAGCAGAAGGTTATCCAAGACATTGTGGGCTATTTTAAGGAGAAACTCGGGCTACAGTTGCAGCTGTTTACAGCAAGCGCAACCAGAAAGAACCTCCATTACAAAGTTTTTGAATTGGAGGATGAGGAATCCAAGTATCAGGCACTGCGGAACCTGATTGAGGAGAAAAATTGCCCTACGATTGTATATGTCTCGCGGACGAACAAAGCGTATATCCTGGCGGAGCGGTTGAACCGCGACGGGTATCTGGCCAGGCCTTATCACGGCCGGATGGATGTGAAGGAGAAGAGCGCCAACCAGGATGCTTTTACGGCGGGTGAAGTGTCGATTATGGTTGCCACCTCTGCGTTTGGTATGGGGGTGGATAAGAAGGACGTGGGCATGGTCGTCCATTTTGAGATCTCTGATTCCCTGGAAAATTATATTCAGGAAGCAGGCCGGGCAGGCCGTGACGAGGCCATGGACGCGGATTGCTTTGTGTTGTTCAACGAAGAGGATCTGAGCAAGCATTTCATTATGTTGAATCAGACCAAGTTGTCCATCAAAGAGATTCAGCAGGTTTGGCGGGCCATCAAGGAAATTACCCGATTTCGGTCAACGGTTTCTAACTCGGCCCTGGAGATTGCCCGGAAAGCAGGATGGGAAGACAATGTTCGGGAGATAGAGACTAGGGTTAAAACGGCCATCGCTGCGTTGGAAGATGCCGGTTACCTTAAGCGGGGACAGAACATGCCGCGCGTGTTTGCCGATAGCATTTTGCTGAAGAACATGAACGATGCTATTGACAGAATTAATGGTTCCAACAAGTTTGAGGAGAAGCAGAAGAAGGATGGAGTTCGAATTATAAAAAAGCTTTATTCCACCAAGGGCAAGCAATCTGCGATGGATGAGGTTGCTGAGTCCCGCGTGGATTACATCAGCGATCAGTTGGGTATCGTCAAAGAAGAGGTGATTGGCATTGTGAACTTGCTGCGCGAAGAGAAAGTGCTTGGTGATGCCAAAGACCTCAAGGCTTTCTTCAGGCGAAATGAAAGTGTCAATCGCTCTGCAGCTGCTGTGGAAACATTTGGCAGAATCGAGACTTTTCTGTTGCCCTTGCTGGACCAAGAGGAGCGCATCTTTAACTTAAAGGAACTGAACGAAGCCGCTGAAGCACGAGGCATAAAGGAGGTTACCACTAAGAAGCTGCGTATCGTCTTGAATTTCTGGGCCATCAAGCATTGGGTTAAACGCCAACGGCTTTTGTACTCCAACAACCACATGGCCATCGTGTTGCTATACAGTCAGGACCAATTGGAGGTCATGATGAACAAGCGCCATCAATTGGCCAGGTTTATTGTTGATTATCTCTTTGCCAGGAGCAAGGCCACAACTTCAGAGAATGAGGATAATACACAGGAAATTTTGGTCGAGTTTTCTGTGCTTGAATTGAAAACAGAATTTGAGAAAGTAGCATCATTATTTTCGACCGACATTACCTCCGCAGACGTGGAGGATGCACTGCTGTATCTAACCAAAATTGAAGCGATTAAACTGGAGGGAGGTTTTCTTGTGACCTACAATGGATTGACGATAGAGCGCTTGGAGCCAGACAATAAGGTTCGTTATAAAGTGGACGACTATCAGAAGCTGAGTCAATACTATGACAACAAGGTTCAACAGATTCATATCGTCGGGGAGTATGCCAAAAAAATGATTGGAGATTACAAGGACGCCTTGCAGTTTGTGGAAGATTACTTTCAGCTGAATTATCAGTCTTTTCTGAACAGATACTTTAAAGGGAGCAGAGAACAGGAAATAAGGCAGAACATCACGCCGGCAAAGTTTCGACAGTTGTTTGGCGAGTTGTCTCCCAGCCAATTGCGAATAATTAACGATAAAGAATCCAAGTACATTGTTGTGGCCGCCGGACCGGGGAGCGGAAAGACCCGGGTACTTGTGCACAAGCTGGCATCCTTGCTTTTGATGGAAGATGTCAAACACGAGCAACTGCTGATGCTCACCTTTTCTCGTGCAGCCGCAACAGAGTTTAAAAAGCGCTTGATCGGGCTGGTAGGCGGTGCGGCCAATTTTATAGAGATCAGGACCTTTCACGCATTCTGTTTTGATCTATTGGGTAAGGTAGGTACCCTTGATAAATCAGATCAGATTATTCGGGATACGGTAGAAAAGATTAGAAACAAGGAGGTAGAGTTAAGCCGCATAACCAAAACTGTGTTGGTGATTGATGAGGCTCAAGACATGAATGAAGATGAATACAGTCTGGTTGTTGCCTTGATGGAGCTGAATGAAGAAATGAGAGTCATTGCCGTTGGCGATGACGACCAGAACATCTTTGCGTTTAGAGGAGCGAGTTCTAAGTATTTAGTTCAGTTTATTCAACAAAACGGGGCCGTAAAGCATGAATTGCTCGAGAATTATCGGAGTACGAAGAACATTGTTGAGTACTCGAATCAATGGGTTGGATTGATTTCAAATAGGTTGAAGAGCAACCCGATTGTGCCCAAACTACATGATAATGGCAAGATGAAGTTGGTTCGCTACCAAAGTTCCAACCTCAGCAGTCCATTGGTAAGCGACATTATGGCTACTGGTCTGAAGGGCAGCACGTGTGTTTTGACCGCAACGAATGACCAGGCCATGCAGATTTCAGGCTTACTATTGCGGCAAGGTGTTCAGGCCCAGCTGATCCAATCCAATGAGAATTTTAGCTTGTACAACCTTTTAGAAATCAGGTTTTTCTTACATAGAGTCTGTTCTGCCCCAGATGCTGTTATTGTAGTCGACGATGATTGGGAACGCGCCAAACGGGAGTTGCGAATGAAGTTTCAGCGCAGTTCCAGACTGGCAGCATGCTTAAACCTGATCAGGGATTTTGAAGCAGCATATCCAAAGCGAAAGTACAAGACCGATTTGGAGCAATTTGTTCGAGAGTCAAAGCTGGAGGACTTCCTGACTATAGAAAGCGACACAATCTATGTTTCCACCATTCACAAAGCGAAAGGAAAGGAGTTTGACAACATTTTTCTGATGCTCCAGGACTTTAAGGCGGACGCTCAAGAGCGTAGGCGGCTGCTTTATGTGGCCATGACCCGGGCGAAGCGGAATCTATTTATTCATACCAATGGCAGTTTTCTAGATGGTTTGGCCACAGAGAATCTGGAAAGGGTGTTTGATTTTGAGGAGTATTCGGCGCCAGAAGAGATCGCGATGACCTTAGGATATAGAGATGTATTTTTATCTAATTTTCAAAATCAGCAGTATCGAATTGGGCAACTGGAAAGTGGTGAAAGCCTAAAAATCTCAGAGACGGGATGCTTGAATTCAGCAGGTTATCTCATTGTTCAATTTTCAAAAAAGTTTGTGGAGACAGTAAAAAGTATGGATAGCAGGGGTTATAAAGTAAAAGGTGCTAAGGTGAATTTTATAATTTATTGGAAGGGGGAAGAAATGGATAGAGAAGTACTCATCGTGTTACCGGAGGTTGTTTTTGGGAAGACACATGGAGCAGTTTCGCAATAGATTACTTTTTATTTAAAATAATAAGAGCAGCTATCACTCCAGGAATCCATCCACAGAGGGTCAATATAAATACGATCATTATGCTACCGCAACCCTTGTCAACTACAGAAAGAGGGGGAAAAACTATGGCAAGGATTACACGAAATAAACTTATGGTATGAAAGCTAAGGCAGAACTAAGTTACCTCGAAAGTTCCTTTGGAGGATTTCCCAAGTCAATTAAAGCAAGGGAAAGAGTTTGATTAAATATATACTATTAATTTAACAGTTTATTGCGGTTTTAAGAAAACAGCCATGTTCTTCCTGGATAGAGGAACATGGCTGTTTAACATTATAAAAATACCTAATTATGGTATGCTTATAACTACAGATTCAAGCAGCAATTGGTTCTGTTGAACAGCCACGAGGTAGAGACCGGAGTTGAGTGCAGCAATGTCCAATTCGACATAATTTACTCCGGGTACTACGTTCACCATTCGCTCACAGACTGTCCTTCCCAGCATGTCCGTGACCAAGAATAGCTGTTGAGTCTCTGCTTCGGATTGCAGACTTAAGTTGAGCTGTCCGTATTGCGCAACAGCCGTCAGGTTAATCGACGCCTGCTGAAATGGCGGTACAGATGCAAGACGAGGGCCTGAAATGTTGAATGTATCCACTGCGGAATCCGGGGTAAGGTCAAGAACCGGGGTGATGGAACAGGCGCAGTTCACCTTCCAATTGTAGGTTCCAGGAGCAAGGATGCTGGTCGGGATACTGATGGAACTGACATTGCTTCCTAGCTGACGCACTTTTTTAGTAAAGGACGGCACCGGTCCGCCGGAAACCTGGCAACCAAGCGAAGCAACGACGGGTGACCAGGTTAACGATACTCCAGTCGGACTCACGGATGATGCGAGTCCCGTAACGGGCGAAGTGGCGTCGCAGACGGGATCTACTCCGCCGGAAACGGTGACACAATAGTCCTCCACTTCCCCTTCGGGAAAATCTCCGCAGCCGGGTACAATGGCGAAGCTCATCGCCACGCGGAGCCGCGTCAATCCATTGTTGGCCGTCGGAGGGATACTGAACGTTCCGGAAACAGGTCCTTGAAAGAAATTGGAGAGAATCAATTCGCCATCATCATCAAAATCACCGTCTTGATTGAAGTCCATCCAACCTCGCCAGGTTTCGGTAAAAGGTCCGTCTCCGTAACCGGGTACAGCGGTATAACTATAGGTATTTCCAGCCGTGTAAACGCCTCCGAAAGTTGTCCCAAAGTCTGCGTAACCTCCATTATTTCCTGAAAAATTTGAAAGTCCACCGTCGAAATCGACAAATCGAATCCATTCGAATTCGGTGGTTAAGCCTTGCGACGGGCACACATAGACGCACGTTTGGGCTTCAACGCGCAGAGCTAACGTGCATAGCAGGCCAGTGCAGAAAAGGAAAAGTTGTTTCATGGGGAAGAGGAGTGTTGAAGTGAATCTGATGCGGTTCTTGTGGCGTGTCGTAACCGGACCATGAAAGCAGCAGGTTATGTTGGTATCCTGTTAGAACAAGGTAGGGAATTATTTTCACTTTCCAATCAGTCATAATCCAACGGCTGCTTGCACTAGGCTAGAAAGTTTACCCTTCATGGTCATCATTCGGATATTAGTGCAGCCGTCGTGATCAGGGAGAATAGCGGACCTTGCTTCTTTAATTTCAGCGAACATCCATACTTTGCATGCTGTGCCCGACAGGCTGTCGTTGTGCCTTGACCTTGTTGTCTTGAGGCGGTTGAGTTGCAACAATGCTAAATTCGTCAATAACTTAAAGGAATGCTTAGCAAATCACTTTTATCGCTGTTGCAACAGCGCCTTGAGCAGTTCCCGGCTACGGTTGCTGACCTCAATTGGTCTTTGGTCGAAAAGCGACTCATGGCCAGCGCAACCAAATGGAAGGCCCTGACCTGGATGGAAGAAACGGGCGGGGAGCCAGCAGCCATCGGCTGGGATGAAGCAGCCAAAGCATTGCTGATTGTCGATTGTTCTCCTGAAACCCCTGTTGGTCGAAGGAGCCTGTGTTACGACGAGCAAGCGCTGGCTAGCCGCAAGGAAAACAAGCCCAAGGGCAGCGCTATAGGTTTGGCTAGAGAGCAGGGGCTGTCGCTGCTTGACGAATCCCAGTACCGCCGCCTGCAGGAACTGGCTCCCTTCGACCAAAAAACGTCCAGTTGGCTCCAGACACCCGATGCCATTCGCAGCCTTGGTGGCGCCATTTTCGGCGACCGCCGCTACAACCAAGTATTCATTTACCACAACGGGGCCGAATCGTACTACGCCGCACGCGGCTTTCGGACCTGCCTGCTGGTGTGAAAGCTGTTAGAAAGAAACACCTTGCAAAAAAATATTATATTGAAACACACAATGTCTATTTATGACTTCCTGTAAAAGTTGCGGAAACAGCTTTGCGGGAAACTTCTGCAACCAGTGCGGTGAGCGCGTGGTGTCGGACAACGACTTTTCTTTGAAGAGCTTGTTGAGTCAGGCTCTTGGCGCTATAGCCAGCATTGATTCCAAATGGCTTCAAACCTTAAAGTTCCTTTTGTTTTATCCCGGGGAACTTACCGCAAAGCATGTTCAGGGAGTACGGGTTAATTATATGCGCCCATTTCAAATATTGATAGTTTCTAACATAATATTTTATTTATTCTTGTCTGAAACAGATCTGTTCCGCACTCCCTCGCAGTGGTTCTTTGTTGAGAACTTTGATGGTATTAGCGTTATGAAAAAAGTCAGGAAAATTTCAGCGGCCAATGATCTGGACATAAACGAAATTGCAATTTTGTACGATAACAAATCCTCAAATTTGGCAAAAGGACTCATCTTCTGTTTGATTCCTCTATTTGCGCTGGTCGGAAAACTGCTGAACCCGAATAGAGGTTTTGCATTCGGCAAGCACTTGGTTTTTGCAACACACTATTTGTCGTTCGTTCTCTTGCTTGTTGTCCTTTTTGGCGAAACGCTCCTATTGCTCCCGATTGCTGCAAATCGATGGCTTTTAATTATACCAACTGTAATTATAATGATGCTGTATTATAGCATCGGACTTAAGCGTTT
>WGNM01000015.1 GCA_016124575.1 Cryomorphaceae bacterium | reverse complement strand
TGTCGGAAAATTACGAGATTTCAGCAGCTAGTGATCGTTTCGCAGACTGCTTTTTTCAGTACTCACTTAAAATCTCTCGGGATGCCCTTGAGCAGATCTATTCCGCCGATCATCCTATCTACTCATGCATTATCCCGGTGAATAGATTACTGCTACTCTATATAGTTATTGAGGACAGAGAAAAAACGCCATCGTGTGAGAAGCTATCGCTGAATAAGCCTGATTAAGGAAAACTCGCGGAGCCACCGGCACCACACATCGGCTCAGTCACCGTTTGAATTTCTTAATCGGAGGCAACTGCTTGGCAGAAGAATCCTGCGCACCGCCGGCGTCCAGAAGAAGAAGATTCTGTGCCACCACTTTTGTATCGGGATGATCCGGTCCGATAACAGCTCGGTAGAGCATCAGCGCCGCTCTGCAAATCCTCTTCGCTTCGGCGATCTCTCCTTTCTGATAATAGGTACCGGCAAGAAGGTTCAACTTGAAAGCGATGCCTGTGAGCGGCTCGCCTACAAGCCCTGGATCTATCTTATCGAGAAATCCGGACGAGAGATCCTGCCCTTTGAACAGTCCACTGATCTGACATTCAAGTCCCTTTAATTTCGGATCAAAAGCCTCAATCTCAGACGCTTCACGGCATATATCATTAACCATAGTTCTTTTCTCTTTCACCAGCCTACTCTGAAATTCATAAAACACAAAGCCATTACAAGATGAAAAACTCGAGGAAAACCTGCACTCGAAACAATTAAATCGTCACCTGTTGCCTTTCGTCGCCTGAGCGACAGTAGCACCATGAAAGATATCAGTTGCTAAACCTTAAATCCAGTTTTGCCAATGTCATAATCTCGCAGATCGGACAACCGAATTACAAAAGACAATAGCATTAGCACCACTAATGGTATTAGTGGTGCCGATGCTTGCTCGCGTTGAAACTTTAAGTCAAGGATAAAGTCTATAAATCACCTTTTCAGTAACCGCTATCAAATTCTGGTTTTAATTTGAAGCTCGGCTTGACTACTCCTATAAGATAATTCAAAAAGATCACAGAATCATGACATTTGAGCAGGCTCCAATTTTTATTAGACCCTCCTTCGAAAGACAGAACAGAAGCGCTTTTAAGGACTAATTCCTTCAAATCAGAAAGGCAATCATGAACTCCTCACTGAGCAATAATCAAAGCAGCCTTACCGACTCCTCATCCACCTAGCGCAAGGCTCGCCAGAGCCAATTAGTTAAGAACTTAGCTAAGAGATAATGAACAGGCTGATTTAATGCAAAAGAAGAGCTATTAATACTCGCTTTCGCCAGAGCAATTCATCAATATAGAAGTATCCCAATCAATATATTTCCATCCAGCGAATTCAAGGAGCCTCAAAGAGAACCACCTGCTTCAGCGTCCCAGCCCAGAGAAAGCCGATAGAAAGACTCGCAAGTCGAGTCCTGTATTTCTATCGGTCAGGCTGGCTGTGTGGCGTGTCGATAGGTCATGCGATTGAACTCTTAACAGGTTCCACTCGACGGATTTGGAAGTAGATTGATTCCTTTCTTTTACCGAAGGAACTTACTTACTATGACCCAAAAACAAGAAGAACAGAAAGCTATGGAAAACGCAGCCCTTTCCTATCGTCTTCGAGTAATCGGAAACATCAAAGCAAACATCAAACTCCTCTATCAGTCAGAACAACGAATCAACGAACTCGGACTCAAAGAACGTTTGCGTGCCGCCAACGAATTTGCCGCTGAGGTAATTCAAGAACTGCAAAACGAAATCGAACTGCCGAAAATATACCGGGCAGAAATTAAAGCCCAACAACAAGGCATGGTCGGCTTCGTCGGAAGACTTTTGAGTGAGCTTTCTGAACTGATTCGACTGATCGATGCCTTCTCCACCGATGAAGTTGAAAACAATCGCCTGAGAAAAGTAGTAGAAGCCCGTTCTAATGCGATGAAAGCTCAGCGTGCCAACCAGCAGTTAATCGAACAGATGCTGCCGCTGCTGCGCCAGGGAGCCGACTCTGATGCAGACGCAGACGCAATTCATCGCATCCGCATGGTGTTGGAGAAAAACAATGCACTTCTGGTAGAGAATACACTTCGCGCTCTGTTTCCCGACGCGGAGATAACACCACTTTACCAAGAAGCAGAAGACCCCCAGACCTATCGCACAAAAGCAGGTCTCTGGGCGCAGAAAACCGCCCGCTTGATTAACGAGAAGCTCGAATTGCTGGAAGGTTTATTACAGCAAAGCGATAATGCAGACTCTTACAAAGAGTGGCGCAGCGATTTAATCATGGCACGCGACGCGGCTTTTGAATATATCGGAAAGTTGCAGAGTAATCACCTGCAACAGTTCGAGATCAAAGAAGGTTACGAGTTACTCGGCGCGCCAGGACCGGATGTCGCCATTCTCGCTTACCTGGAAGCCACAGGATTGCAATATGTCGCCGTTCGCGCTTCTGAGGAAGTCGTCGGAGCGATTTTAGAAGTCGCCCTGAATCAACCAGATGCCCGGACAAAACTGCAAAGAGTCTTCCAGGCAGCCCTCAATGTCCCCGGCGGCTATCAAAAGCTCATGGAGACCCTCGCTGAAAAACGCGATTATTTCAACAGCCTGGGCTTCGATGTGACAGCGCTTACTATCTTGCGCTAACACTAACACCGACTCTATTCCCAAACAGTCCAAGTTCACTTTTCACCTTATCAAAATCTACGGAAAAATCATGCATATCACTGAATGGTTCAAAGCTCGCAAACCCGGAGAAAAATTCGCCCTGAGTGTCTCCGCGACCTGGCTCGCCCTGGCGATTCTTGTGGCAGGAGCCTCCTCCAGCAACAAATTATGGAACGGATTCGTGGCTATTATCGGATTCGGGTTCAACTCGACCATCACTATCCTTCTATACGAAAACTTGCTGGGGAGTAAAAACAATAACTCAGGCACCTCCGCGGTAACCGAACCCACTTCCACCACTCGCGGTGGCACCGCCGGTTCAGACGACGAGGAAGAGACAGTAAGTTAATCTCCTTCAGCCTGCCGGCATGGTGCTACGGATCCCAGCTATCATGCCGGCTGCTCGCTCAAAAGTTCCAAATCATAAACTAAACGAGGAAAAGAAAAATGAAAGGCACAATCGAAAGTTCAGTCAATTGCGATTTCATTCAGGTAAACATGGTGATTGCTCTGCAATCTAATTTCGGAATCCGAGATAAATACTCCGCTGCTGTCTATCCCTGCGCTGTCTCTCTTCGCGAAGGTCTTATCTTCAAAGTTCTATGCGAAGTCTCAGGCAATGTGAGCGCACGCAGCATCGAAGTAACTGCAGACAATCAGATTGCGCTGGATTCTCCGGTTCTTCTTCTGGTCGAGAATTTAGTCTTCGGACGAAACGAAGAGGAAGATGAGATCATCGTCGTCCTCTGCCGAGAACTGAACGAGAACGGCACCTACTCTCGCGCCAACCGCGCCTTCAGCTTCTCTATGGGACCGGGTGCCATGGGTGTAAACGAATTCCAGTCAGTCGCCTTAAAAGGCAAAGCGATTAACGTGAAGCAAGTGACGCTCTTCTAGCCGGTCAACTGCAATGAAAAAAAATGAATGACAGGATAGCCTCCAGGCCCTCCATCATTCATTTTTAAATGCCGCAACTACTATCACCCTTAGTATCTCAGTCCTTAAGAAAAGACGCCCGGCAGAAGAATGTCCTGAAATCGCTTGTAAGCGAATTCTAGACTAATCTGCCAGGACGAGAGAAACCCACTCAGCGAACATAAGCCAGTGTCCGGGATGGAAGATGAAGATAAATAGCCTGCCTGACACAACGGACGAAGATCTCTCCAAGACTGCTCAAAACCGGACCGGGCTCGTGCCGAGAGAAGAGACAATCGCCAGAGAAGAAGCTCGCCATCAGATCATCTGGTATCTCCAGTTGAACACCACGCTGCCCTGGAAGATTGACGATATTGGCAGGGCTTTCTCCGCGATATCGAGGAGGCTCATTCAAAACAACGAAGCCGGATTGTCTCAGCAAGGACTCGATTGAAAACTTCAAACCGAGATTCAGACCTCCAGTCCAGATTCTCATGCTGTCGGTAACTCCCATGCCATGAATCGCGACAGCGAAACGTGACCAGCGGAGCATCTTGATCAAAGACGGCTCTCGGAATCTGGTGGCGGTGATATGCAAATCCCAGTTGTCACCTTCGAGAAGCCCCTGAAAGTCGAAATGATTGAAAGTATCCCCGGCGATGGCAGCAGCCAGGCAAGAAGTCCCCGCCTCAATTAAACCACCATGGGGAGAAACTATCGAGACTTCGCTCTGACGGTCGCAGCTGAGAATTCTGAAGTCTCTGCCTTCGATCCGATAACGACGAAGCTCATTTAGGTTGCTGTACACGTCTACAGGATAACCATCGAACATAAACTCACCTCGGTAGAAAAAACAAATGATCCACCCCGCTCGTATTTATCGAACGGATTAGTTCGAAACTCGACTTTGATAAATGCTCAATTTTTCTAGTTCTGTAATAGCTGAGCTAAAAATCACCTGAAAGCTCGACAGTAGATGGAGTTCAACCCTATTGCGCAAACAAGCCCTTATTCAAGCACTATTAAGCGCAAGCCATCTAGATCTTTAAATCGGCCGAAGATCCATATAAGATTCATCTCGCTCAGCAAAGTAAGATCCTGTTGCCGAAAGAGCACCACTAGAAGTGGCAAATAAATCCGGCGCGACTTCTCGGACGCTTAGCGCTAGAAGCGCAAGCAAGAATACGGTATCGATTTAAGTGGCGCAACCAGCATCAAGCGGCTGATTTGGAGCGATAAATCGACGCTGGATTACCGCCAGTTTAGTTATTAAGCGGATTTCACAAGCGATTCAGGGGACGGTGCGGAGAAATTTCGGGGTAGAAAGTTGGTTTGACATACCCGAAAAAAATCTGGCAGGTTAAAAGTATCCTTTTATACGCCAACAAACACGAGAACTCATTCTTTAGAACGCATCTCCCGCAAACGATTTTCACTATTATTTCAGCAGCTCATGGCTGCCGGGAGAAACATCTCTATTGAATGTTTCATCTTTTCGTGCGGACAGCGTGCGAAGGTACCTCCCCTTCTATCTTACCGGGGAGTAAAGTGCTCAAGTCCTGAGTGTCATTTATTGAAATTGTGGAGTTTGTCATGGAAACCATCGCTTTGACCGTCAGAAAAAATTCCGAGTTCAAAAAACTGCAACAGCTCCTGCAGTCCTGGAAAATCTTTCTGACCTGCGAAGAAATAGAAGAGATGGACGGTGGTCGTCATCGCGTCACCATCCCGGATCTCAATAAGTGGCAAATCCGCCACCTGAGAAACCGGTTCTAATCTTCTAAAACCTCTTCCATAGAATCTCAATAAACTCGAAGTTTCTTCCTTTCACAAGGAAGAAACTTCGCATCGCCTCCACAGCTCGACGGTCGAGCGCTGACACTAATTTTGGTGACAGTGGTTGCAGGTTCGAATCCTGCTGGAGGCATTTACCGGTCAACGTACTCTCCAGACGTTGTAAGAGCCCCTTCCATGAAAGCTCCCGGCCAGGCATGCTCGGTCGCAAGACAGAGCAGTTGTTAGCAACCTGTATAAATGGAGAAAAGACCATGAAACGTCCAGTTCTTAAAAGCCGTCCCGCTGCCGCCAAAACCGCTACTTTTGCTGAATCGACTGTCCACCAGGTCAAGTTCACCTCTGGCATGAAAGGTCCCGAAGTCAACAACCTGGGCGGAACCGGTAAGAAAGGTTTCCCTCATAAAGACAGCGTGTTTCAACCAAATGTCGGAGAGACCTGGGAAGTTACAGCAACCAGCCACAAACATGGCGGCTGCTTCTGGCTTTTCCTGCGTCCTTCATGTTCCCTCAAATAAGGACAAACGGTCAGGAACGGCACAATAACTAAAATGCGAAAGTCTCATCTTTCGCACCACCCCTGAAGCTCAAAGGCGAGCGCTTCCTGCCACAAACAGGTAGAGACTGCAGGTTCGAATCCTGCCAGGGGCATCAACCGGTCTGCATCCTATTCTCCAGGTGTAGTCAGAGCCAATTCAGCGAAAGCTCCCGGACAAGCGTCCCTGACTCGTTATTCACAGGGGCAAATCGGAGATACCTATGTTAGTAATTTTTGCAATCGGCAGTGCCAAAGAAGCAGCGAAGAAAGAGATGAAAAATCTCCTTCCTCTATTATCGGAGATGACCATTGCCCTCGCGACAGGAGATGACTTGAAACCCCGTCGTCGAGCAATGGCTATCCGCTATCTGACGGAAGCAACGGAGCAAAAGGACTACGCTCTTTTGAACCTATCTTCTAAAGATTACTATGAGTTCGTATGGAGCGTGAAACGCTCTTTGCAGGCTCTCCGTAACCTGAAAGATTGTTTTGAAGAGTCTGATTCCCTGGGCAAACACCGTCATTGGTTCATGGATCCAAAAAACCTGGAAATCCTCGATCCGGATGGTTCTTGCTGCATCGACTAGACTCGCCGAAATCAAACAAATTTGATCTGTAGCTTATGGAGATAAAGCGCCGGAGTCTACTTCGGAGAAGCAGGTGCGAAACCTGCCCTTTCTTTCAACCGGTCGACACTCGCTCCTGGTGTCGTATGGCGCTGCATCTAGTGCATGTCGCCCCGGTACAAGCATGCCCTGTCGGGAGACAGCGCAGACAAACCAACATCAAAAGGAGACCACTACCTTGGAAAGAACAACTGTAACCTTCGTTTCTCACCGCAAAGGCGCCCAGGCTAAAAACATTCTCGAAACCGGAAAACCCGGCTACCCGGCAAAAGGATTCACTCCTCAACCCGGCGAGACCTGGAAGGTTTACACCGAGCTTCATAAGCACGGCAAAGTTTACTGGCTGCATCCCATCAGTCAAATCTTTGCCGATTCGCCTGCCGATGAGAAACAAGCACAGTAACCAGGTAAAAACCGACCTGCTCTAAGCCAGGCCGAAACCTAGCCGTCCCGAGGTTGGCGCACTATTTGCGCTGCCTCCACCGGCGATGGTCTATCGGGTGGTTGTAACCCCGATACTGAGAAGGCAAACATGGCTAAGACAAAACAAAAAAGCGGAAGAAAGACTTACTCGCAAAATCTGCGAGAAGCCCAGCAACTGCTGGAAAAGCTCAAAAACAGGATGACCGTCCTGAAAGCATTGATAGATGAAGGCACGGTCGATGCCGATGCCTCCGGATACAATGCCGCCCTGAAACATCTTGGTTCTGCTGAGTCCCTGAACAAACAGGGCAAAGCTGCCGAAATGATTCCGGTGGTTAAAAAAGGACTGCAATGTCTGAGTACCCGATGAAACACTTCCGACTGCTAAGACCGTCAGTTTCTATGATAAGGATGCGCCAATCTAAATCTTTCTATTCAAGATTAGCGCATCCACTTTCCATTCTCTCTATCTGAACGAATCCAACTCGAAATCCCCCACAATCATGGATGAAGCACCATGACAGGGCTAGTCTGCATGAATGACCGACATGCAGGCGGAGTGCGCGTCGAGCAATCGACAGGGGAGCTAACTGGTCCCTCGACCGCAAGGTCGCCTAAACCATTTGAATTATTGGAGTCTCAAATGAACGTTTCTCTTCTGGTGGAACTTCTGAACAAGAAGATGCAAAGCAACGCTGGCAACCTGCTGTCCCTGTTGAAACAGGATGATGGGCTGGCTGTAACTCTGGAAGAAGTTGTTGGGCAAATGCGCTTCTCCCTGAATGGATCAAATTACCTGATCTACCCTGTCAACATTCGTCTAACCGTCGGCAAGCTGTCATGGTTCTTCTATTACGGGAACCGCTACAGTCCCCTGACCGTATATCTGCCTCAACGGGTAGATGAGATGGGTCAGGAAGCGGCGCAAAACAATATGTTGGTTCAGATGATGAAGATTGCTATATGGCAAACCGAACGCAAGGAAGAAGGAGTGGTTTTCACCTTCCTTCGCCCCGGCGACCGGCTACCAAATCGCAATCATCAGGTCACCAAGCCCAAAATCCAACCTGTCAGCGCAGCTCTGCAAAGAGCCCCCCGCCCCAGTTCCAAATAAAACAAACTAGAGAGGAAGCTATGGAATTACTGTTCTTAGCTGCCCTCCTCTCAGGAGTCGGCACCGGCGTCCTATCCGGCGCCTGCCAGCACTCCTGGTGTCAGGGCATCATCGATGGAGTCGCTGTCACCATCGCCTCCATTCTTGTCGGGCAGTTTTTACTCTGAAGCCGACATCACCACCCCGGAAGCTCTGTGGTCCGAGCGCCAGCATAACAGGCTGGAGGACGCAGGTTCGAATCCTGCCCGGGGCATTCCTCACTCGTCTCTCTTCCGGCGATTGAGTCTCAATAAGCTGTGGGCAAAGCAATTTGCCGGCAGCCAGGAAGAAGTCACAAACATACAAAGGGAGTCGCCATCCACAAATTGGACTGAACTCCTGACACTATCAATATTTCCGAAACTCGGAGAAATAACATGAAAACTCAAATCGAATCTATGCAGTCCGCTAAAGCCGCCATTCAATCCCTCTTGAAAGCAATTGACAATTTTCGCTTCTCCGAATGGGGTGCGATCAATACCGACTATCTGATCGGTCAGCTTGCCTCGGTCAATCTAGAAAGTCCCAAGTTTCTTGTGCATCTCATCAGTCAGTTGCTCGAAGATGAAAATCTCAAAAAAGCACTTACGGTAGCGGACAAAATGCTCCTTGATCGTGCCGTCGCAGCCATCGAAAATGAAGACTGGCAGAAGCTGGAGTTCGTAATTGACGACCTCGACACGCGAGTCGATCAATTCGAGTCACCAACTGAAGAAACTGCCCAAGACCGTGTTTTGACAGACAAAGAGAAAGCAGAACTCTCCATGCTTGCTGCGCGCGACCTGTGTATCGCACACTTCGAGCAATCTGCCGACTGGTACGAAGAAGCTTTCCTGGGCTATGTCCGGACTACTTTGAACACCATCGCTGTCGAAGCTGCGCACATCAATTCTATGATGCGCTATATCGCCAGCCTCTTCATTACTTTCGCAGAAGAAGAGCAACAGTCGCAACTACAGGAGGTATAAGATGTTTCACGAATATCATGAAAGCTACAAAAATGACAGATATGGCTTAAAAGAATGCTCATTGCTTCTTTCCGCCGGATTCGTCATCTCACTAGTTCTCAGCCTGGGTTTATCCCTGAGCTGAAGAATTACTGAAGAGAACAGCTGCAGGCTTCACAATTTGAGTCTACAGCTTGCTCTTCTCTCTTTTCAATACGCCGAAACCAAAATGTCACAGGATGCGCTACTCCCAGCCTCCTGGACATCATCGGTCTGCCGGGTGGTTGTAACCCCGGTACTGATGATGGCAAACTATGAGAGGAAGTAATATTTCCTATAACAAAGATTGGTCAAAACATTGCTCGAAAACAAAAGATTGGTCAGCCGACTGGTCCGCCGATGAAGACGAATTGTTTGATGACGACGAGTGCGACTCGTCTGATGAAGACAGCGACTGGACTGATGACGACGAACGCGCCTGTTACGATGACGAAAGCGACTCGTCTGATGAATACAGCGACTGGTCTGAAGAAGAAGACCGGTGGTGGGAGGATGACTATTATGACCCCTGGGACTGCTGGCCTTATTATTTAACAGAGTGTCACGACCTGGCGGAGATAATTGAAGGTGGCAGATGGGACTTACTAAACGATATGTTCTATGAGCTTGAAGAAGCCAACCGTTATACTCGAATCAATCCTGAAAGTGAGTGGGAGATCGACTGGTGTCCTGGTGCTTCAGAAGGCATCGACCCAAGATTCTCTTTTTTGGTCACTGAACTAGCTGATTAAATCTAAACCGTAGTTTCCGGAAGCTCTGAGGACGGAGCACCAGCTTGCTGGAGGTCACAGGTTCGAATCCTGTCCGGAGGCATTTACCGCAGCCAGAGACAATAAACTTGCTCGTTGAATAATTGAATCTCCTTCCTGAATGGAGGAGATTCAATTACTCTTTTTCTTCGGCAGAGTTTTACTATTTGTTATAGTTGCAAGAATCAAAAGAAATAATGCCAAGCCATTGAGAGTTAGTCGCTCCAAGAATTCAGTCAGTCACGCAAGGAGAGAATCAAGAATCGGATAATAACTTTTCTGAAGCCTCAAAACTTAGCGTTGATAGCGCTATCAACTGAAATCACGCAAGAGGACAAAGATCAAAGTCTAAAGTTTCGTTTGCAAGAAAAGCCAGATTCAGAAAGATTGCGCTCAGAGGAGAGAAAACTATTCGGTTAATGGTTTACCTCCTAAAACATCGGTTGACCCGGCGCACTCAACAGTGCGAACTTGAATTGAGCGCAGGGACTACTTCTTGTATGTGCTTGTGTTCACAGGAGAGACATTTGAGTGACCTATGATGTCAGGGTCGAAAGAGAGAAGACTTAATCGAAGATGTTTAGAGAAGACATGAACTTAAGAGAATTGATCGAGCTGGCGGATTGCTGGAATAAAGGCTCGGCAAAATTGTCCGACGAAGAGAGCAGCTACCTGCTATTTCTACTAAGCGAATATGCCTTGGAAGTTTTTGAGCCCGGGCAAAAAATTAACGAGAAAAGTATATCGATAAAGCTTACTAGCCGGGGCAAGGCACTGGTGATTATAGAAGGAGGCAAAGGAAACAGAAGAAAGGAAAGCTCTGCTTAAAAGCTTTCCTCGTCTTCGGTGCCTTTCTCGTAAACTTGAAGCCTCAAAAAATTGACCTGGCTATTCTCGGGCAAAAGCCACTTTTAGAATAGTTGCAAAGCGAAATGCCTATCCGCCCGATTCAGCCTATTTGGCAATTGTTCGGCTTCTGCGACTGATACCGACAGAACCGGTGTCACGCGGGTCGAGGCAGCTGGTATCATGACCGGTGAGCTTGAACCAGCGTTTCGGGAAGCGCCCCTTCTTTTTCAAAGTCTTGAAGAGCATTCTTCGATAACTTTTCTTGCAAGGCTTGCGCTCTTCACCGAATAGCTCCTCGGCAATCTCTTTGATACACTGCTTGGCTTGCGAGATATCACCGGCATCATCGACGATGATCTCCACTTCCAGGAAGTGGGCACCGTAAGTGTCTTTCAATTCAGGAACATAGTCGATCACGACGTGGGCCACGAAACCTTCCCATTCCCGCTTGAAATCGCGCCGAACTTTGTACAAGGTCGGAAGGGGCTCACCAAGCTCATGGCTGGCGGCTTCTATAATCAAATGAGCGGCAATGGCATGGATATCCGGTTCGCTCTCTCTTCGCGACTGCCTGCCATCGATGACGACATTTTCTTTGAAGGTCAGGGCAAAATGATGATTGCCTTCCTGGCGAACCCGAAGCAATTCTCCTTTGCGAGTCCCTGGAATGAAGTGGTCACTCAAGTGGCGCGTGCTGACGGAGACGAAATGCATATCTTTGAGACGTTTCTCGACTTTCCGCAATTCATCCTTGTCAAGCAAATATTTCTTCTCGATCTCGAAATGATCAGTCATAGTAATAGCCTCCAAAAACGAGAGAGCTGATGGAAGGAGATTCCTTTCGTCAGCTCAGGAGTTGAACAAAAGCTTAAAAACCGGAATTAGAATTCGGTATCACTCAAACGGACATTGGCGGCGATACTAAAATCACTCCAGTTATTACCACCGGGACGATTGCAGCCCTTTTTCAAGACCTCGATCTCAAAATCAGGACGCAACCGCGCCAGTCCAAGAGTCGTATCTTGCACGCAGGCATGGGAGTTGACCCCGACTACCCGCACCAGTTTCGGTGACCAATGGCGCCGCCGAACAGCCCCAAGCACCTCTCTTGAGCCGTCGTCAACGGTCTTGATGCAGACCTCGACTTCGGAATAACCAGAGAGCAGACTCATTATGCTGTGGTGGGTTTTTCCATAGCCATCGAACTCCAGAACCACCACTTTCCAACCCTCGTTTACTGCCTGGACGACGGCAGACTCTACGAAAGAGACTGTATCCGGACTCTTGGCAGCACTGAAATCCGGCTGCATATCGACAATAACCAGAAGCGTTTGACCGGGGTCTATAGCGGTATCGACCAGTTGATCACCGTCGCCAGCCTGATCGTTCTGCAGCAGAGTCTCTTGCTCGCTGGGGCTGCAGATAGGGATGGAAGTCTGGCCGGAACCGGTACCGGAATTGTCTCGGTCACTTTTCTCAATTCGACGAATTAGTCTGAGAGTCCGGTAGGACTGAGCAACAACGAGACTAAACAGGAGAAAAAAGACAATCCCAACAAAAACCACAGAGAAAGGGATTCCCTGGTCGGAACGAGAATATGGACCAGGAACGGTGGATTGCTGCGAACTGGAAGCAATAAAGTAATTCATGGCTAAATACAGGTAAGTGAATATCGACTACGAGAAACCAACCAGGCTCGTCGCAGTTATAGAACTAGAAAGAGGCGACAATTCCGAAAAGTATGAACTCTCCTATTAACCAGAGAGCGCAAACCCAAATCGCCTGGGCGCAAAGCCCCAGATTTTTATCACCGAGAATGCCCACGCTGGAAAGAGCGAGAAGGACAAGAACCACGCTCATATCGATTAGTTGAAGCATGTTGAAATTATTATTGTGTGAACAACTACTGAGTGGAGAGCCTCTTTTGAAGAAAGCAGGAGAAGGCACACTCCAGTGCCTTCTCCTTAAGAAATCAGCTACTCAATCAAATCAACCGGAAACAATTTGAAATCGAACGCTGAGAATCCATCAGAGCCGGGGCAGCGAGCGAATATGCTTCAGAGCAAGAGCGGCTGCTGTTATGCTGTGATTATCTGCAAGTTTGCCGCCGATCTCGACATCGAGTTGATGTACATCCCAGAAATAGAGTTTCGTAGCGGCATTATTGAGTAATCCCCTGTCAGGAAGCTCATCCGGTAGGGAAAGCTGTAGCAAGAAATAGGAAGGCAAAACGTTACTGGTCCCGCTGTTCTCAGCCACATTGCCGAGGAAGGTCACAGAAGTGATATCCGCTTTCTGCATAACCTCAGCACCAAGTTCGCGTGAGAGAATGCCGAGAGGTAGATCCGAGACCTTCAGGCTATCGAGCCGACTCTTGCTATAGGCTTCCTCAAGCTTTTCACCGAAACCACGGGGAAACTCATAGGTCCAACGACCGAGAGGCAGACGCCATTGCTTCACTATGACGAAGAGATTGTTTAACAGGACAACAAGCACCGAACCATCGCTGGCGCTTCCATTGGCATTGAACCGCACTGTGAACTGTCCTTCACCTCCTCCCGGAAAGATAACTGCAAATTTGATATCGGTAAAGAATCTCTGGCTATGGTCAAATACATCGAGAATGCCGGTGATTTCAATCTCGCCTTCCTGACTGTCTCCCAGCTTTGAGATAGGACGAAGATGGCGATCGGTCAGAACGGTGTTGACAGTTGCGATTAATTGGCTTCTTTGTTCAGAATTGTTTTTAGACATGACTTATCCTGCCTCTGCAGAATGATGGTTTACATTCGAGCGTCTCGCCACCGCAAGAACACTCTATCGATATATACTCTCGCACACCTTAGGAATTGAAGCAGCAACGGTCAGGCAACCTTAGATCGCTTGTACTGCGTCAGAATGGAAGCTCGAATCAGAGATTCTTATTATGGTGCTTCTAGGTGAGTCGGATCTCTCTCCTCTGAAAGAAATACGTTAGAGTACGAGTTCATGATTTCAGATATAGGCTTTATATCACAGCGTTTTTTCCTATCGATATTCTGTCCTGACAAGAAAAAACATAGCAAGTCTAGCGCTAAGGACGAAAGTAGCCCATGCGAATCAAATCTCAATCGACGAAGTTAGCTCTCCAGGACCTGGCGTAGGCTTTGAAACCGCCCTCTAGATAATGGTCGAGGCTATCCAGCTGCCTGGTAGATGAAACCACATCGCCCTGATTAGGACCAAGCACTTGCTGAGCGCCGCGCCAGAGAATCTGCCTGGGGAAAGGCAAAGTAGCGGCTTCTCCCCCTTCTATCTCTCTGTTATTAATTACCTGCAGGGCTTCATTCCTTGGCAAATTGATAAGACGGTCGCCATGGTATCCATCGTCGAAGCGAATGATTGCATGCCAGACATCATCACGGCTCCAGTCATCGACAACCTCTTCCTGGGCACCATCCGGCGAAACTTTATACTTTCCTGATTGTCTCAAGTCGGTGACAATGGTGGAGAAAACCCGAGCCTTCTCACGCTCGGTGAGATCCTCGGCATTGGCTACAGCATCCATGATATTGGCTACATCACGAAAGTCGACGTTTAATGGCCGATTACCGGCATGACCACCCGGTCTGGTCGTATCGATATTACTCCTCAGAAGATAATTAGCCCTCTGATCGAGCTGCTCTCGCCGCCACTGAGGAATGCCTTGATCCAGAGCCACCGGCATGCTGGTTATAGGATTATCAGGGAACTCATGAGCACGCCCCTGGGGGTCGTAAGCCACCACTCGATCGGGTCCTTCGCTCATGCGCCTGCGTACTACCTGTCCGTTCAAAATCAATTCGCCGGTTACTCGATTGCTCTCGCTAGCGAAGTCTGAACGCTGGGCAAGCAGGGTTGGTGCTTCGACATTCGAGGACTGGTTAGCCGTCTCTATGCCTGCTATGGTAAATCCGTCATTCAGATCGACGATTCTATTTCGCAATAGCGCATTATCGGCAGGCGATAAGATTATCTGTTCGGATAAGCTGTTGATGCTCGAGACGTTGCCGGCCTCGGCACGCTCGGTGGGATGCTCTAGCTCTCTATTCATATTTTTTTGTGATTGACACTGGTAAGTCGGGGATGAAAGCAGCTGCTCCGGATGAGAGCCTGCGGACTCAAAACCTTGCGGAGCTTCTGATTTCAATTCTCCGGCAGAATAATCACAAAACAATGACAGTCGAAAGACCCCAAAGAGAACTGCCACCATTGCGAGCCAGTGTCCATTGTGCCTGACCAACCGACTCTTCCTATCTGCTATAGTATTTCAGTCAGAAAGAGTTTGGGTTCGGCCAGCCCAGGTTGTGGTAAAGGAGATTTCATTTCAGAGCGAGAAATCAAGGATGGCCTTTTGAAGCGAATCAGATCAAAATGGTGGCATGCGAATAAAGCAAAAGCACCCAAAAACCAGGCATACA